>NZ_JBVHUJ010000003.1:0-224018 GCF_055565415.1 Streptomyces sp. NPDC028711
CAGCGGAGCGATCAACGCCCACGACTCATCCGTCAGTTCATGTCTACGCACCACGAACGGAGTAACGAGCCACCGACTTTCCGGACACGGCCTAGTCCGCCTGTCGCTCCTGGTCCGGCGGAAGGCCCATGTCCTCGCGGTCCTCCTCCAGGCGCTCGTCGAGTTCCTCCTCGGCCGGGCGGCGGGGCTTCCCATGGCTGTGGCCTTCGGGGGTGGCGGCCGCCACCGGGGCCTTGTCGGCCACGGGTGCCGTCCCGGTTCCGGCGCCGGCGCTCGCGCGGATGGTGCAGTGGAGGGAGTCGTCGATCACGTCGGCGACGATCGTGTCGCCCGGCTCGGCCTCGCCGCCGAGGAGCAGGGAGGCGATCCGGTTGTCGAGCTCCGTCTGGATGGTGCGGCGCAGGGGGCGGGCGCCGAACTCCGGCTGGTAGCCGTGGGCCACGAGCAGCTTCTTCGCGGCCTCGGTGACCTCCAGGGTCAGGCCCTGGGCGTGGACGCGGTGCTTGCTGCGGTCCAGGAGGTGGTCGACGATCTCCGACAGATCCTTCTCGGTGAGGCTGTGGAAGACGATGATGTCGTCGATGCGGTTGAGGAACTCGGGCAGGAACCGCCCCCGCAGGTCCTCCATCAGCTCGTCCTTGAGCTCGGCGGCGTCGCCCTCGTGGGCGAGGATGCGGTGGGCTCCGATGTTGGACGTCATGATGATCACGCAGTGCCGGAAGTCGACCGTACGGCCCTGCCCGTCCGTGAGGCGCCCGTCGTCGAGGATCTGCAGCAGCGTGTTGAAGACGTCCGGGTGCGCCTTCTCCACCTCGTCGAAGAGGACGACGCTGTACGGGTTGCGGCGGACCTTCTCGGTGAGCTGGCCGGCCTCCTCGTATCCGACGTATCCGGGAGGCGCGCCGACGAGCCGGGCGACGGTGTGCTTCTCCTGGAACTCGCTCATGTCGAACCGGATCATCCGGTCCTCCTCGCCGAACAGCAGCTCGGCGAGGGTCTTGGCGAGCTCCGTCTTGCCGACGCCCGTGGGGCCGAGGAAGAGGAACGATCCGACGGGCCTGCCGGGGTCGCCCATGCCCGCCCGGTTGCGGCGCACGGCCTCGGAGACGGCGGTGACCGCCTCGTCCTGGCCGACGATCCGGGCGTGCATCTCCTCCTCGAGCCTGAGGAGCCTGTCCTTCTCGCTGGCGGTGAGCTGGGAGACCGGGATGCCCGTACGGCGCGAGACGATGTCGGCGATGTCGGCCGCGGTGACCGAGACGACGCCCTCGCGGCGCTCCTCGATGCCGGCGAGCTCGCCCTCGACCTCGGCGATCTCCTCCTTCAGCGCCTTGGCCTTCCCGAACTCCTCGGCGGCGACGGCCTGTTCCTTCTCCCGGCGCAGCTTGGCGAGCCGGTCCTCCCGGCTGACGACCTCGGTGGAGCGGCCCGCGCTGCGCAGCCGTACGCGGGCGCCCGCCTGGTCCATCAGGTCGATGGCCTTGTCGGGCAGGAAGCGGTCGCTGATGTACCGGTCGGAGAGTTCGGCGGCGGCCGCGAGCGCCCCGTCGGCGAAGCGGACCTGATGGTGGGCCTCGTAGGCGTCGCGCAGCCCTTCGAGGATCTGCACGGTCTCCTCGACCGTCGGTTCGGGGATGAGGACGGGCTGGAAGCGGCGTTCGAGAGCGGCGTCCTTCTCGACGTGCTTGCGGTACTCGTCGATCGTCGTCGCGCCGACGACATGGAGCTCGCCGCGTGCGAGGGCGGGCTTGAGCATGTTGCCGGCGTCCATCGCGCCCTCGCCGGTCGCGCCCGCGCCGACGACGGTGTGGAGTTCGTCGATGAAGAGGATGATCCGGCCCTCGGCCTGCTGGACGTCCTCGATGACCTTCTTCAGGCGTTCCTCGAACTGGCCGCGGTACTGGGCGCCGGCGACCATCCCGGACATGTCGAGGGAGACGACCCTCTTGTCCTTGAGGGTGTCGGGCACCTCTCCGGCCACGATCCGCTGGGCGAGGCCCTCGACGATGGCGGTCTTGCCGACGCCGGGTTCGCCGATGAGGACGGGGTTGTTCTTGGAGCGGCGCGACAGGATCTCGACGGTCTGCTCGATCTCCTCGGCCCGGCCGACGACGGGGTCGAGCCTGCCCGCCCTCGCCTCCTCCGTCAGGTCCCGGCCGAACTCGTCCAGGGTCGTGGCGGGCTGCTTGGGGGCCGCGGGGCCGCTCTCGCCGAAGGCGGCGCGGTCGGCGGTGCCGCGCAGTCCGGAGACGTCGAGGCCGTCGGCGCGCAGGAAGCGCGAGGCGCCGGAGTCGGCGTCGCCGAGGAGGGCGCCGAGGATGTGCTCGGGGCCGATGTACGAGACGCCGGCCGCCTGGGACCTGGCGTGGGCGAGGGCGAGGGTGCGCTTCGCCGCCGGAGTGAGGCCGGGCTCGGAGGACGGCTCCTGAGCCTCGTGGGGCAGGACCTTGGCGATCCGTCCGGCGAGGGTTTCGGGGTCGACCCCGCCCTGGGCGAGCAGCCTGCGGGTGGGCTCGACCTGGGTGGCCGCCCACAGGAGGTGTTCGGTGTCGAGGTCGCTCGTCCCGTCCTCGACCGCCTTGGCCGCGGCGGCGTTGAGCAGTTCGTGGGAGGACTCGGTGAGAAGGCGTCCGATGGGCACGCGCTGCACGGCCGGGGGCGACGACGCCGGCGACATACCGAAGAAGCGATTCAGCATGTCGCTGAACGGATCCGACGAACCGAAGGGAGAACCGAATGCCATCGACATGCCAGCTCCTGACGAACGAGTGGGGGCCTGGCCCTGTCGTCGCACTCCCGCCTGCCCTTCGGGCGACGACGGGAGTGTGACGACGGGGCCTCGTCCACTCAAACCCGGGCCCGCCCGCTCCGCAAACGGTGCGGCCGGGCGGGAGCCCTCGCTACCATCGGACGCTCGGACCACACGTGAGGCGGGACGCATGGGGACGTCGACTTCTCTGAGCCGGCGCAGGTGGCTCCTTCTCGGGGGGCTCCTCGTCCTGGGCGGCGGGACCGGCGGATGCGCGACCGGTGCGGCCGAGGGCGATGCCGCGCCTCCGCGCGTACGGACGGACGTCGAGCCGCTGCAGCGCTGGTTCCCCACGCTCGGCACGCTGTCGGACCCGCACTGGCTGGTCCGGAACCCGAACGACTCGGACCGCGGGATCCCCGACCAGGATCCACGGATACGTGTCGTGGGCGTCGTCCGGCTGACCGCCGGCGCCGCCCGCTCGATCGTCGAGAAACCGGCGTACGGCTTCAAGGCCCGGGTTCCCGCCCAGCCGCCGAAGGAACTCGCGGAGTTCCTGCCCGACGAGGCCGGGTGGCTGCACAGTCCCGGCTACGACAGGACGCTCACCGCGTCCTGCTATCAGGGCAGGTTCCATCTGGCGCCCGCGCGGGACCTCCTGTATTTCGACACGGTGAATCCGGAGGACGTGACGCCCACCCCCTCCCCGGAGTGCGGGTAGAGCCTAGAGGGTGTGACGGGCCTCACATGCCCTTTTCGGCGGCGGTGTAGACCGTCGCGGCCCTCCCAGGCGTATGCCCGGTGAAGCGAGAGACCCGGGAGTTGCCGTTGACCGTCGAAGAGTTCGAAGCGTTCTACGTCCAGGCGGTCGGGCGGCTCACCGGGCAGCTCTACGTCATGCTCGGCGATCTGCAGGAGGCTGAAGACGTTGTCCAGGAAGCGTTCGTCAAGGGCTGGAACCGGCGACGGCAGCTCGACCGCGACGGCGGACCGGAGGCATGGATCCGGAAGGTCGCCTGGCGTCTGGCCGTGAGCCAGTGGCGCTTCCGGAGACGCACGGCCGACGCGTGGACGCGGCGGGCCGGCGTCCCGCCCGAGGTGGCGGGGCCGGGCCCGGAGCACGTGGTCCTGGTCGAGGCGCTGCGTACCCTGCCGCCCCAGCAGCGGCGCACCGTCGCCCTGCACTATCTGTGCGACCTCACCGTCGAGCAGATCGCGGGCGAGACCGGGCTGTCCGCCAGCACGGTCAAGACTCATCTCGGCCGCGGGCGTGCCGCCCTGGCCGACCGGCTGCGGGACAATGCGCAGGAGGCTCCCGATGCGTGACGACATCGACGACCCGTCCCTGAGGGCCCTGTTCCGGGCCGCCGCCGAGCACGGCCGGCGGCAGGCCGTGCCGCTGCCGGTCGAGCGGGTCGTCGAGCGGGGCAGACGGTCCCGGCGGCGTCACCTGGCCCTCGCCGTCGTCACGGCGAGCGCCATCGCCGCTCTCGGCGTGGCGACGGCCGCCACGCTGGTGCCCGAAGGACCCGCCCCCGTCATGCCCGCCACCAGCCCCTCCGCACCGCTGCCCGGCCCCAGCTCCACCCCTCCGGGGCCGGGGCCCCAGGAGACGGCACTGAGCACGTCGCCGCCGCCCAGCCCGGGCGTCACGAGCCTTCACAGCTGACCCACCGCTCCCCCACTCACGGGACGGCCCGCGCCACAGGGCCCGCCCCGCCCTTTCACGTACCCACGGAGAGACGATCACCCATGCCCGTCACGGCACCCCCTTCCCCCAGGCATGCCCCCGTACGGGCGGAAAGTGCCGTGTCCGAGGCGCCCGAGGACGTACGGCGGGCGGATCGTCCACGCCCGCGGGACACTCCGCTCGGGCGGGCGTGGGCCCGGCTGCGGCCTGTCGACCGCGAGGTCCTGTGGCTGTACCTGCTGACCCGGGCGGCCCTGTGGACGACCGCCTACTGCACCCGCTGGCTGTTCCCCGCGCACGGCGACGCCCGTGAGCCCGAACCGGTGCTCGCGTCCTTCGAGCACTGGGACTGGGGACACTTCCTCCACATAGCCAGGGACGGCTACTTCCCCGGCGATGACGGATCCGGCACGGCGAACGGCGCCGGTACGCGGGACAACAGGGAGGCGTTCTTCCCCGGCTTCCCCCTGCTCCTGCGGGCCGTGCACACGGTGGTCCCCGACTGGACCGCCGCCGGGCTGCTCATCTCCTTCGTGGCCGGCGCCGTCGCCGTGCTCGCGCTGGCCAGGATCGCCGAACTCCACCTGCCGGGCTCGCGCGCGGGCGGCCGCGCCGCCCTGTTCCTGCTCCTTTCCCCCTGCGCGGTCTTCCTCGCCGCCGGATACAGCGAGGCCCTGTTCCTCGCCTTCGCCCTGCCCGCCTGGCTCGCCGCCCAGCGGCAGCGCTGGCCCCTCGCCACGCTCCTCGCGGCCGGCGCCACCACCGTCCGCATCAGCGGCCTGTTCCTCGCCGCCGCCCTCGCCGTCCACTTCCTCACGACGGTACGCACGAGGCGGTACCGTGCCGCGCTGCTCGCCCTGCCCGTACTGCCCGCGCTCCTCTACTTCTGGTTCCTGTACGAGCGGACCGGTGACCTGATGGCGTGGAAGCACGCCCAGGAACGCGGCTGGTACCGCACCTTCCGTGCTCCCTGGGATGCCTGGGCCCAGACCTGGCACGAGGCCTTCGCCCACACCCAGGCCACCGGCTACGCCGCCCTGTTCCAGGCCGACCTCGTCGCCATGCTCCTCGGCCTCCTGCTGCTCGCCGTGCTCGTCCGCCGGCGCCGCTGGGCGGAAGCCCTCTACATCGCGCTGACGCTGTGGGCGCTCGGCACCTCGTACTGGTACATGTCCATCGCGCGCAGCACCCTCCTGTGGTGGCCCCTGTGGACCGGACTCGCCGTCTGGAGCCTGCGCCGCAGGACGGCCACCACCGTGTACCTCTGCCTGGTCGCGCCCCTGGGCACGGTCCTGGCCGTCACCTTCCTGACGGGCCGCTGGGCCGGCTGACGAAGCCCGGCCCGATCGGCAGGCCTCACAGCAGGTCGGCCCCGGCGGGGGTTCCGTCGAGGAAGCCGCCCGACTGGTGCTGCCACAGCTTCGCGTACGCGCCTTCCGCGGCGAGCAGTTCGTGGTGCGTGCCCCGCTCGACGATGCGCCCGCCGTCGAGGACGACGAGCTGGTCCATGGTGGCGACGGTGCTGAGCCGGTGGGCGACCACGAGCGCCGTCCGCCCCTCCATGAGGCGCCAGAGCGCGTCCTGTACGAGGATCTCGCTCTCCGAGTCCAGGGCGCTGGTCGCCTCGTCGAGCAGCAGGATCGGCGCGTCGCGCAGAATGGCCCGGGCGAGGGCGACCCGCTGGCGCTGGCCGCCGGACAGCTTCACCCCGCGCTCACCGACCATCGTGTCGAAGCCGTCGGGAAGGGTGTCGACGAACTCCGTGACGTGCGCCGCCTCGGCCGCGCGGCGGATCTCGGCGTCGGTGGCGTCCGGCCGGGCGAACGCGATGTTCTCCCGCAGCGTGCGGTGGAACATCGCCGGATCCTGCGGCACATAGGCGATCAGACCGCGCAGTTCGGCCTGCCGCAGCCTGCTGATGTCCTGCCCGCCGATCGTGATCCGGCCGCCGTCGATGTCCGTCATCCGCAGCAGCAACCGGGTGAGCGTGGTCTTGCCGCCGCCGGAGCGGCCGACGAATCCGACCTTGGCGCCGCTGGGCACGGCCAGGTCCAGGCCCTCGAAGAGCGGCTTCGCGCCCGCGTGGGCGAAGGTGACCTTCTCGAAGCGCACATCGGCGCCCTCGGAGAGGAGCGGCTCCGGAACCTCCGGGTCCCGTACGGTCGGCGGGGTCAGCAGCAGTTCGGTGAACTGCGCGGCCTCCGTCATCGAGCTCTCCAGGCGGCGGTAGATCTGGTTGAACTCGAACATGATCCGAGTGGCGTTGGAGTAGTACGTGAAGGCGACGACGACGGCCTCGACACCGTGTTCGCCCGCGCCGAGCGAGAGGGCGAGCACCAGGCCGAGGACGTTGGTGAGCACGGACATCGGTGCGATCAGCGTGTCGATGCGCAGGTTGCCGTAGTCCCATGAACGCAGCGTGAGGCGGCGCGATTCGGCGACGCGGGAGCGGTGTTCGGCGGCCTCGCGTTCCTCGGCGGCGAACGCCCGGACCGTGTCCATGTTCATCAGGCTGTCGGCGACGTGACCCGACACCCGGGCGATCGCCTCCTCGCGCCGGTCGACGAGCGCCTGTCGGCGCCGGATCAGGGGCCGCACGCACAGGGTGGTCACCGCGATCATCGTCAGGAGCCCGACGACGAGCAGGGGGTCGTACGTCCAGAGGATCACCGACGCGAACACCAGGGGCACGAACTTGCCCATGACCGAGAAGGTGAGGGTGTCGACGAACTCCTCGAACCGTGAGGCGAAGCTCAGGACCCGCTTGGTCAGCGAGCCGGCGAAGTTGTCGTGGAAGAAGGCGGCGTCCTTGGCGAACAGCGCGTCCATGCCGATCACGTACAGGTGCTCGATGCCGAGGGCGTCGAGTCGGTTCAGACAGTGCAGGCCGACGCGCCACAGCGCCTCGGCGAGCAGCAGGACGCCGGCGAAGGCGAGGACGTACGGCAGCATCGGGCCGACGCCGCCGCTGTCCCCCGCGATGCGACCGACGAGCTTCGCGACGATCAGCGGCACGATGTAGAAGATCCCGATGTTGCCCAGCGCCGGGAGCAACATCGCCGGTGCCGTCATCCGTCTGAGCCGGATCAGCTCCCGTCCGTAGTAGCGGAGCGCGAGGAGCACGGAGCCCCTGCCTGGCGAACATCTGCGCGATTCAGACTTTCCCATCCCAACCCTGTCTTGTCGTATCCAACGGGACAGGTCTGGCAGTGTTCCGTGCGGACGCTCACGCCGTCCAAGGGTTATTACCGGCCCACTCCACGAGCGGATGCTCGATGCGACGGCCTTCGCCGACCCGCAGACCGGGTGGGCGGTGCGCCGCGCGCCGGCCTCGAGGTACCGGAAACGACCAAGGGGCCGTTTCAGATTGCTCTGAAACGGCCCCTTGACGACGACTCTTTCGAGTCGGGACGACAGGATTTGAACCTGCGACCCCTTGACCCCCAGTCAAGTGCGCTACCAAGCTGCGCCACGTCCCGGTGCCCGTCTGACCTGGGGTTTCCCCTGGCTGGACGCGCATGAGAACAATACCGCACTTTCGCTGATGGTCACGAACCCCTTTCCCGGCGTCCGGCGGACGGGCGCGGACGGCGAGCCGTTCGCCCTCCAGAGCGTCCGGAATGTCACCTCTTGGGGAGTGAAGGCGCTCATGTGGCGAACGAGTCGCTCTCATGGACATATACCCATGCCGGGGTTGCCGTTGACATGTGGCAGAAACACGCCCACCGGGAATGCCCGCCGGATCAGGCCGAGCAGGCCAAGACCACACGAAACACAGTCGGAATCAATCGTCAACCGCTCGGGTTTCGGACAAATCTCGTGGCGATATTGATCCGTCCCGGAAAGATCAACACCATGAAGTGGTCGGCCTGCTCGGGACGGGACCACTGCCGATGCACCACCTGTTCGGAGAACCGATCAGGCTTTCGCAGGGAGGGACTCGTATGGACAGCTACTTCAGCAGTCGACTGCATCATCAGCTCAGGGAGACGGTGCGCGCGTTCGCGGAGCGTGAGGTCCGGCCACGGATAGCCGAGATGGAGGAGTCCCGTACGGTTCACCACGAACTGTCCCGGCTGATCGCCGAGCAGGGCTGGCTGGGCGCGACAATCAGCCAGGAATACGGTGGCATGGGCGCCGGCCATCTGGCCAAGACCATCATCATCGAGGAACTCTCCCGGGTCAGCGGCGCCATGGGCGCGATGGTCCAGGCCTCACAGCTGGGCACGGCAAAGATCGTGCACTTCGGCAGCGACGAGCAGCGGAAGACCTGGCTCCCGGCCGTCGCCGCCGGCGAGTGCCTGCCCACCATCGCCGTCACCGAGCCCGAGTCCGGCGGCCATGTCCTCGGCATGAGCGCCAGCGCCGTGCGGGACGGCGACGACTACATCCTCAACGGCAGCAAGGTCTACGTCGGCAACAGCCACGTCGGTGACCTGCACGGCGTCGTGGTCAGGACCGGTCCCGGTTCGAAGGGTCTCACCGCCTTCTTGGTCGAATCCGATCGCCCGGGGTTCAGGACCGGTCCGCAGCAGCCGGCCATGGGGCTCCACGGCTTCAGCTTCGGTGAGCTCATCTTCGAGAACTGCCGGGTTCCGGCCTCGAATCGACTCGGCGACGAGGGCGACGGCCTCTCCGTCGCGTACTCCTCCAGCGTGCTCTACGGCCGGGCCAACCTCACCGCCGTCTCGCTCGGCATCCACCAGGCGATCCTGGAGGAGACCACCCGCTTCGCCTCCGAGCGCATCCGGTACGGCAAGCCGCTCCACGACCTGCCGACGGTCAAGCTGAAGCTCGGCCAGATGCAGTCCCGGCTGATGACGGCCCGGCTGGCCGCGTACCACGCCGTGCACCTGCTCGACCAGGGTCTGTCCTGCGACACCGAGTTGATGAACGCCAAGCTCGTCAACGTCGAGTCGGCGATCGACTCCGGCCGTAACGCCATGGAGATCCACGCCGCCGCCGGACTCTTCACCGACCGGGCCATCGAGCGGTACCTCCGCGACGCCCACCACATCTTCGCCCCGGCCGGCACCTCCGACATCCAGCTCCTGCGGCTCGCCGAGGTCGCCCTCGGTCAGGACAAGGGCAGCTGGTCGGAGCGGCTGTCCGAGCTGGTCCGCACGCCGGAACCGGAGCCGGTGCACGCCTGACGCCCCGACATGCCGGGAGCCCCGGTACGGCTGTCGGCCGTACCGGGGCTCCCGGCATGAGGAGTGGCGGCGGTCAGAACATGCCGTCCTCACGCCGGTGGATCTGCTGCATCAGCTCGGCGGCCATCGTCTTGATCGTCTCGAGACCGGCGCGCCCCCACGGCCGGACGTCGGTGTCGACGACGCAGATGGTGCCGAGGGCGACCCCGGTGCGGTCGATCAGCGGCGCCCCCATGTAGGAGCGGATGCCGATCTCGTCCACGACCGGGTTCCCCGCGAAGCGCGGGTAGTCGCAGACGTCTTCGAGGACGAGCGCCTTGCGCCGCACCACGACGTGCGGGCAGTAGCCGTGGTCGCGGGCCATGAAGCGGCCGACACCGCCGGCGCCCGCGGCGGCCGCGCCCAGGTCGCTTCCCGAGTGGGTGCCCTCGGGGGTGTGCAGACCCGCGAAGAACTGCCGGTTCTCGTCGATGAAGTTGACCATCGAGAACGGAGCGCCGGTCACCTCCGCGAGACGGTGGGCGAACTCGTCGAACGCCGGCTCCGGCCGCTCCCCGAGACCCAGTTCGCGCAGCCGCTGCACACGGGCGGGCGCGTCCTTGTCGATGGGGGTCAGCAGGAGGTGACCGGTGGGGTCGTACGTCATGGCGTGGCTCCGTAGCTCGGCACGGTGGCCGGGATGGTGGTGAGCAGATGCTGGACGAGGGTCAGCAGGGTGCGGATGCCGGAGCTGGAGATCCGGGCGTCGCAGAGGACGACCGGCACCTCCGGCCTGAGGTCGAGCGCGGACCGTACCTCGTCCGGTTCGTAACGGAAGGAGCCGTCGAACTCGTTGACCGCCACGACGAACTTGATGCCCCGCCGCTCGAAGAAGTCCACGGCGGAGAAGCACTCCTGGAGCCTGCGGGTGTCGGCGAGGACGACCGCCCCGAGCGCACCCTCGGAGAGTTCGTCCCACATGAACCAGAAGCGTTCCTGGCCCGGGGTGCCGAAGAGGTAGAGCACGTGCCGGTCGTCGAGCGTGATGCGTCCGAAGTCCATGGCGACGGTGGTCGTGGTCTTGGACTCCACGCCCTCCAGGCTGTCGGTGGCCGCGCTGACCGAGGTCAGGAGCTCTTCGGTGCTCAGTGGTTCGATCTCGCTGACCGCGCCCACGAGGGTCGTCTTTCCGACGCCGAACCCGCCCGCCACCAGGATCTTCAGCGCGGTGGGGAAGGGGTCGGCGGCGGAGCCGTCGTGGCGCTCAGAGCCGTTGTCGTAGGCCATCGAGCACTGCCTCCAGCAAGGAACGGTCGGTTGGGTTGGCGTGGAACCGGGGGGCGCGCGCGGTGAGCGCCCCGCAGTCCACGAGGTCGGAGAGCAGGACCTTGGTGACCACGGCGGGGAGCCGTAAGTGCGCCGCGATCTCGGCCACCGAGGTGGGCCCGTCGCACAGCCCGAGGGCCAGGCTGTGCTCGGGGCCCATGTGGGCCTGGGGTGACGAACCGGTCGCCATCACCATGGACAGCAGGTCGAGCGCGGTGGTCGGCTTGGTCCGGCCACCGCTCACGGTGTACGGGCGGATCAGCCGGCCGGCCGCGTCGTCGAGCCAGGGCCCCTCCTGAGGGGACGTGGCGTTCACTGGCCGATGCCACCCACCACGCCGGCGGCCTGCCGGGCGGGGGTGACCAGGTACGGGCGGACGCTCTTGACGAGCATCGCCATCTCGTACCCCAGGACCGCGGCGTCCGCCTCACGGCCCGCGAGGACCGCCAGACAGGTGCCGGAGCCCGCGGTGGAGACGAACAGGAGGGTGGAGTCGAGCTCCACGACCACCTGACGGACCTCACCGCCGTCACCGAAGCGGGCGCCCGCGCTGCGGCCCAGCGAGTAGAGCCCGGAGGCCAGGGCCGCCATGTGGTCGGCCGCGTCGGGGTCGAGGCCGTGGACGGACTTCACGAGGCCGTCGGAGGAGAGCAGAACCGCGTTGCGGGTGTACGGGACCCGCTGGACCAGTCCGCTCAGCAGCCAGTCGAGGTCCGAGGAATGGCCGGTCGGCACATTGCTCGCCATGGTGTCTACTCCTTGTGCGCGTCGCCGGGACGCAGCGATTCATGGGGGGCGGGCTGGGATTCGGCGAGTCCGATGCCGCGCTGGAACGCGGCCATCAGGCCGGGGTCGTGCAGGGTGTGCTCCTCGGGCTTGCGGGCCGCGGGCTCGTCGCGCAGCTGCGGGACGAGGTGTTCCTGGGCGCGCCGCTTGGGGAGTACGGGCCGGCCGGGGGCCTCGGGCGCCGGGGGGAGCGGCGACAGGAGGGAGGCCGGCGGGCCCGTGGGCGCCGCGCCGGCCGACTGGGCCGGTACCGGGGTGGTGCGGCCGGAGTCCGCGTACCCGTCCGGCCGCTCGCTCGTACGGGGGTACGTGAGCGGGTCGGCGGTGCGGGGCTCCTCGTGACGGGCGGGGGCCCGCTCGGGGGAGGGTGCGGACGGCGGCGGTACGGGGGCGGTCGCGGCCGCGTTCCTGGCCGCGGGCACGGGCGCCTGGGGGTGGGCCGGTGCCGCGGTCGGGGCGGTGGAGGGTGCCTCGGGCCGGGACTGCGGGTGCGACGGCGACTGCGGCTGCGACTGCGAGGCCGTCGGCTGGGGCTGGGGCTGCATCTGCACCTGGTTCGGCGGGACCGCGGTGGAACCCGCGGTCGCGGCGGCCTGGCGTTCGTGCTGGGCGAGCCCCTCGGGGTCGGCGCCGAGAAGGCCCTGCGGCAGCACGAGGACGGCCTGGACTCCGCCGTAGATGTTGGACTGGAGGCGTACGGCGATGCCGTGCCGGCGGGCGAGCGCCGAGACGACGAAGAGTCCGATCCGGCCGTCCTGGAGCAGATGGGCGACGTTGACCTGGTCGGGGTCGGCGAGCAGGGCGTTCATCTTGTTCTGCTCGGTGACGGGCATGCCGAGGCCGCGGTCCTCGACCTCGATCGCGAGACCGGCCGTGACGTACTGCGCGCGGAGCAGCACCGTGGTGTGCGGCGCGGAGAACAGCGTCGCGTTCTCGACGAGTTCGGCGAGGAGGTGGATGACGTCGGCCACGGCATGGCCCCGGAGCGTACCGTCGATCGGCGGTACGAGCTTCACGCGCGGGTACTGCTCGACCTCGGCGATGGAGGAGCGCAGCACCTCCGTCATGGTGACCGGGTTCGACCACTGGCGGCGGGAGATGGCGCCGCCGAGCACGGCGAGGTTCTCGGCGTGCCGGCGGATGCGGGTGGCGAGGTGGTCGACGTGGAACAGGCCCTTGAGCAGCTCCGGGTCCTCGACCTCGTTCTCCAGCTCGTCGAGGAGCTGGATCTCGCGGTGGACCAGGGACTGCAGGCGCCGGGCGAGGTTCACGAAGACCTCGACCTTCTGTTCGTTCCCGACGCTGCTGGAGAGCCGGGACGCCTGCACGACGGCCGCGACGGCGGCCTCGTGAGAACGCGTCAGCTCCTGGGAGAGCAGGTCGAACTCGTCGCCGGACGCGGTGCCGGTCGGCAGCGCGGGACGGGGCGGCAGCGCCTCACCCCTGCGCAACTGTTCGAGGACCGTGTGCAGTTCGCTCTGACCGCGGGCGCTGGTGCGGCGCAGGGCGTTGCAGCGGTCGAGCACCGCCCTGGCCGCCCGGTCCGCGCCGAGCGCGGCGGCCGTCACGGAGGCGACGGTGAGGGCGGCGGCGCCGGTGAGCGCGGCCCAGAGGCCGGGGGTGGGTGCGGCGCCGGTGGAGCGGATGGTGAAGAGGACGGCCGCGGCCCCGCCGAGTGCCACCGCGACGGCGGGAAGCACCGAGGTGCGCAGGAGTTGGGAGCGTATGCGGGCTTCCGTCGTGTGCTGCGGGGAGGACTGTGCCGGGGGGTTGCTGGTGGTACCGGGGGCGGAGCGGGCGCCTGACCGGCCGTGCCGCCCGCCCTCGCGTCGATCTGACCGCGAGGCGGGTGCGCGAAGTTGAGACATGAGTGTCCTTGGTACGTGCCCAGGAATCGGCGTACTGCGGGGGCTGTTCAGGGGGTCTGGGGAGAGCTTTACGGGCGTTGTTCAGGGGGCTGTTTCTGGATGCTGTTCTGGGGGCTGTTCTGGGGGTGGACGACAGGAGTGCGACGAGCCTACCGATGATCAGCAACCACACACTGTAGTCGTCAACCGTTCATGTGCGGCGCGCAGTTGGCAAACTTACCCGGAGAGCGGCCCGGTCTGGTATCGCTCTCCGCACGACAGGCCGAGAACCATCGGCCGAAAGTCGACACCGTGGCGCGGAAGGGCCGTCGGAGACCGGGAACGGAAGAGGGCGGAGGCGTTCTCACGCCTCCGCCCTCTGCGGAAATCGCCCCCGACCGGAATCCTCCGGGGCCGTGCGGACCGCACGGCCCGCACGCGTCGTCAGGGAGTCCTGGCCGCCTCCGGCGCACCCAGGCCGCCGTCCGTGCCGGTCTCGCCGGGCGCCCGCACGGCGTCCGTACCGGCCTTCAGGCCCGCGGACACGCCGGACGCGCCGGTGAGCGGCATGTGACCGTCGGTGAGAGCCCGCCCTCCCCAGCCCTCGGCCGGGACCCGGGCGACCGTACGCCACCAGGGGCTCTCGGGCAGCCGCTCGGCACCCGGCTCGAAGGGCTCGCCGGGGATGGGCAGGGCGACCCGCTGGGAGACCCCGGCGGCGGCCTCGACGGTGCCCTCCCCCGGCTCGGCCCACGGGTGCGGGGCGAGGTTGAAGGTGCCCCAGTGGATCGGCAGCATCACGCCGGCGGGCCCGCCGCCCTGAAGGTCGAGGTGCGCCTTCATGCCCTCCGCCGGGGTCATGTGGATGTCGGACCAGAACTCCGAGTAGGCGCCGATCTGGATCATCGTCGCGTCGAACGGGCCGTGGGCCGCCCCGATGTCCTTGAAGCCCGAGAAGTAGCCGGTGTCCCCGCTGTGGAAGATCCGGTGGCCGGGTCCCGTCACCACCCAGGAGGCCCAGAGCGTCATCTGCCGGTTGCGCAGGCCACGGCCGCAGAAGTGCCGGGCCGGGGTGGCCGTGAGCCGCAGCTCGCCGATCTCGGTGGACTCGTTCCAGTCCAGTTCGCGCAGGCGGGAGGCGGGCACGCCCCAGCGCTCCAGGTGCGCGCCGACGCCGAGCGGCACGGCGAAGACCGTGTCGGTGGTGGCCAGCGCCTTGATCGTCGGCAGGTCGAGGTGGTCGTAGTGGTCGTGCGAGATCACGACGACGTCCACAGGACCGAGCGCGGCGAGCGGCAGGGGCACCGGGTGGAGCCGCTTGGGTCCGGCGAAGGGGAAGGGGGAGCAGCGCTCACCCCAGACGGGGTCGAAGAGGACCCGGTGTCCGTCGATCTCCGCCAGGACGCCGGAGTGGCCCATCCAGGTCAGCCGGAGACCGGTGGCCGGGGGCCTGGCCAGGTCGGCGACGGTGGTGGGGTGGACGGGGATCGAGCCGCTGGGTACGCGGCGCGACCGCCCGTCCTTGTCGAAGTAGACCTTGGCGAATTCGACGCCGGAGCCGGAGGGGCCGCGTCGGGCAGGTTCGGGGTTCTGGAAGATCCCGTCCGCGAAGTTCGGCGAGCGGCGGATGCGGGCGAGGCGCTCACCCGTGGGATCCGCGCCGAAGGACTCGGGGCGCAGTGCGCGCAGCCGGGCCCGCGGCGAACGGTCGGAGCCGGTACCGGTCACAGGACCTCCTGATCTCTGGGGGTCGTTCCATTATGGGCGGCCCGCGCCGCGAACGTCCGGGACGGTCGTCCGTACTGAACAGCGGTGAGTACGGCTACGGGGGGTACTGACTCCACCACCCACCGCAGCCACAGGACGATCATGCCCGCGTCATGTGCTGTGTAGGCTGCGCGGCGTGGCGAGAGTGCGGTTGAGCGTGTCCGAGCGGCGGGAGGAGCTGCTGCGGGCCGCCGTCGAGCAGATCGAGGCGCGCGGTGTCGCGGCCGTCCGGATCTCCGACGTGGCCTCCACGCTCGGGGTGAGCAACGCCCTGGTGCTCTACCACTTCTCGTCCAAGGAACAGCTGGTCACCGCCGCCTTCGCACACGCCGCGGAAGCCGATCTCGCCCAGCTGCGGCGGATCCTCGGGCGCCGCTCCACGGCGGTGCGACGGCTGCGGGCCGCGGTGCGCTGGTACGCGCCGACCGGTCGGGCCAAGGGGTGGCGGCTGTGGATCGAGGGCTGGGCGGCCTCGCTGCGCGACCCCGAGCTGCGCCGGGTCGCCGCCTCCCTCGACCAGGAGCGGAAGGCTGCGCTGACCCGGGTGATCGCGGAGGGGGACGCCGCCGGGGAGTTCGTCTGCGCGGACCCGGCCGGGGCGGCCTGGCGGCTCACCGCCCTCCTCGACGGCCTCGCCGTCCAGACGACGGCGTACGCCGGCTCCCTCCCCCGCACCACGCTGCTGCGCTGGGCGGACGCCGCCCTCGCCCGGGAACTGAACCTGCCGGACGAGAGCGCGGGCCCGGCGGTCCGTCCGTGACCGGCGGGCTCAGAGGGGCATGAGGTCCGGGCGTTTGGCCTCGACGTGGTCTCCTGAGCTCTCGCCGCGCAGCCGGCGCCCGATCCAGGGCACGAGGTACTCCCTCGCCCACTGGATGTTGTCGCGGCGCACTTCGAGCGTGCCGCGCGGCGGGACCGGCGGCCATGCCTGGTCGGGGTCGGCCGGTACCGGCAGGCCGAGGACCTGGGCGGCGCGCAGGGCGACCCGGGTGTGTCCCTCGGGCGAGAGGTGCAGCCGGTCGTCGTCCCAGGCGCGCCGGTCCTGGACGGACTTCAGGGACCACAGGTCGAGGACCGGGCAGTCGTAGCGGTCCGCGATGGCCCGGACGTGGGCGGTGTAGGTGGCGATCTTGCCGCGCAGGTGCCGGAGCACGGGCACGTCACGGGTGTCGAAGCCGGTGGTCACCATCACCGTGCCGACGGCGGAGGTCAGTTCGGCGACGGCGCGCTCGAAGCGCTCGGCCACGTCGTCGGGGTCCGTGCCGGGGCGGATGATGTCGTTGCCGCCGGCGCAGAAGGTCACCAGGTCGGGGGCGAGTTCCTTCGCCCGGGGGACCTGTTCCGCCACGATCTGGTCGAGGAGGCGCCCGCGTACGGCCAGGTTGGCGTAGCGGAAGGCGTCGTGCTCCGGCAGCTGGTCGGCGAGCAGGACCGCGAAGCGGTCCGCCCAGCCGACGTACGTCCCGTCGGGCCCGGGGTCTCCGACGCCCTCGGTGAAGCTGTCACCGATCGCCGCGTACGACCCGAATGCGTTCTTGTCTCTTGATCTCGAATCGTCTGCCACGGGAACACATCCTTCCCTTTCGGATGTGACCTACGCGACCGTAAGGAGGGGTTGACGGTGCGTGACATATGCCACCGATAAAGAATGTGCCAAGCCGGAATAGAGCGGTGTACACGCCGGTGGCCCGGCACAGGAGTGCCGGGCCACACGGGAGTTGACGGGCGTCGGGTTCAGATGGAGACGCCGTGCTGGCGCAGGTAGCCCAGCGGGTCGATGTCGGAGCCGTAGCTCGGCGACGTGCGGATCTCGAAGTGCAGGTGCGGGCCGGTGGAGTTGCCGGTGGAACCGGAGAGACCGATCTGCTGGCCGCCGGTGACCGTCTGGCCGGACGAGACGGAGAGGGAGGAGAGGTGGGCGTACTGGGAGTAGTTGCCGTCGGCGTGCTGGATGACGACCTCGTTGCCGTACGAGCCGCTCCAGCCGGCCGAGACGACCGTGCCGGCGCCGACGGCGCGGACGGAGGTGCCGGAGGAGGCGATGAAGTCGGCACCGGTGTGGTAGCCGGAGGACCACATGGAGCCGGAGGCGCGGTACGGGGTGGAGACGCCGCCGCCGACCGGGGCGACCCAGCCGGACGCGGAGGTCGAGGCGCCGGAGGCGGAGGAGCCCGTGGACTGCGCGGGGGCGGTGTCCGAGGTCTGCGCGGCCGGGGCGGAGGAGCGCTCGGCGCCACGGGAGGCGCGCGGGGTGTCGCCGTTCTTCGCGGAGGGCGCGGCGGAGGCCTTCTGGCTGCTCTTGGGGGCGGCGGCCTTGGGCGCGGCGCTCTTCGGGGCGGCGGGCTTCGCGGTGTTCTTGGCGCCGAGCGTGAGCTTCATGCCGGGCAGGATGAGCGAGGGGTCCTCGCCGACGACCTGGCGGTTGTCGGCGTAGAGCTTCTGCCAGCCGCCCGCGAGGTGGTGCTCGGAGGCGATCTTCGACAGGTAGTCGCCCCGGACGACGGAGTACGTCTTCGGTGCGGCCTTCGTGGCGGTCGGCGCGGCCTGGACGGCGGCGGCCTTCACCTGGGCGGCGGCGGTGACGGCCTTGGCGGGGGCGGCGGCCGGGGCCGCCTGCTCGGCGGCGTGGGCCCCGGTGGCTCCGAGGAACGGGAGGGCGACGACGGCGCCTCCGGTGCCGGCGGCGGCGATTCCGCGGGTGAGGCGGCTGGACTTGGTACGGCGGTGCTTACCCGTCGCGGGCATGGCGAATTCCTCTCCGGCGCCTGCGAGGTGAGCTGTCGGGTTCGGACTGGAGATGCCCGGCCGCGTTCTCACGCGGCTTCACCCCAAGCCGTCCTGCGTCGCGGGACCGGCGTACTTCCTGGGTCCCCCGCTCCTGCCACGCATGGGATGAGTGGGAATTCCGGACGGTGGCAGGATTCGGCGGTCCGACCGGATTGACGGTGACGCTAGACGAGCGGGTCGGCATCAACAAGCCACTGATTTCCACCGGCTTTCCCCGCCCCGTCCTCGACCCGGAATTCCGGTCACCCTCTGTGGATGACGGCCCTTCGATTCCCTTTTTGCGCTGGGGAATTGCATCCCGCCTTCGGCCACGATCCGTCACTTCTATGACCCTGCTCACGCACGAAGGCTCATCTCACCTGTAAACAGGGCGCGTTATACGCAAGGCCTCAATACGGACAGATCGCCCATTCCCGTCCAGGGGGCTGCGCCATCACCGTCCCGGCTGGATGATTGCCCCTGGAACCCATTCCGCGTCGGGCATCCGAACGTCGACCACCAGGAGCATCCGTGACGCAGCAGCTGCCGCAGGTCCCGCCCATCGAGCTGAACGAACCCGAGCTGGCCGAGGTCCGCAACTTCCGGGACGTGGGCGGCCTGCCGACGACGGACGGGCGGGCCGTGCGCCCCGGCCGCCTCTTCCGCAGCGGCCACCTCGCCCACGCGACGGGGACGGACGCCGCCTTCCTCGACTCGCTGGGCCTGCACACCGTCTTCGACTTCCGGAACCTGGCCGACCGGAAGATCGAGGGCCCGGACGTGGAGCTGCCCGGCGTACGGAACGTGAACATACCCCTCAACGATCCGGCGGACGGCAAGGAGTTCTGGAAGCTGGTCCGCGACGGCGACCTCGAGCAGCTGAGGGAGATCCTCGGCGACGGCAAGGCCGCCGCCCGTATGTCCGACTCGTACCGGAAGATGGTGATCGAGCGGACCGCCGAGCACAGCCGGATCCTGCACTCCATGGCGGAGGACAGCCTCCCCGCCCTGATGCACTGCGCGGCGGGCAAGGACCGCGCGGGGCTCTCCATCGCGATCACCCTGCTCGCCGTCGGGGTCGAGCGGGAGGCGATCGAGGCCGACTACGTGAAGTCGAACGAGCCGCACCGCCGCTACAAGGTGCGCCGCGGCTCCACCGCTCCGGACGCCATGTCGCCCGAGGTGATGGAACTCCTCAGCCCCCTCTTCGACGCGCGGGTGGAGTATCTGCGGGGCGCCTTCGAGACGATCGAGGTGACCTGGGGCTCGGTGGACGGCTACCTCACGCAGGGCCTGAAGCTGTCGCCGGAGACCCGCGAGCGGCTGAAGGAGCGCCTGCTCACGGAGGCGTAGCCCCGCCGGCTACTGGTTCTGCCCGCCCAACATGAAGAGCAGATAGAGGAAGCCGGCGAAGAGGTGGCCGGCGACCAGATAGGCGAAGAGCCGGAGGACAAGGCCCTTGGGGAACTTGCCCTCCCCGCGCTCTTCGCCGGTGACCGGTCGTGACTTGTCGGACATGTCGACCCTTTCGGAGAAGGTTCGGAGGAACGGAGCGTCGCGGGACTCACCGCCGGTGCGGAGTCCCGTCGCCGAGGCACAGCTCGGCCGCGGGACTCTGCATCAGGGTGTGGACGAACAGCAGCTCCGCCCCGCCGGCGGTGGCGGCGCCGATCCGGTGCGGGGTGAGCGAGTCGAAGTGCGCGCTGTCCCCGGGGTCGAGGACGTGGACGGCCTCGCCGAGCGCCAGCCGCACCCGGCCCTCCAGGACGTGGATCCACTCCTCCCCCGGGTGGACGCGCACGATGTCGGAACGGGTCGCGTACGGCACGTGGACCCGCAGGCACTGCAGGGCCCGCCCGGCGCCGCCCGCCTGGCGGTAGATCCAGCCGTCGGCCTCGACGGGTTCGGAGCGGCCGGCCCGGACGACGGGGTCACGCTCGGGCGGCGCCTCGCCGAGGAGCTCGGAGACCGTCGTACCGTAGATACGGGCGAGGGCGAGCAGCATCGGCAGCGAGGGCTGCCGGTTGCCGGTCTCCAGGCGCGAGAGGTGGGCCGGCGAGAGGCCGGCCCGCCGGGCGGCGGCCTCCAGGGTGAGCCCCCGGCGGCGGCGCAGGGCCCGCAGCTGCGGGGCGACGTCCGGCAGGACGCCCGGGGCGACGGGGTCCGGGGAGGTCTCCCCGGGGACGTGGTCCATGCGTCCATTCCGCCAGCATCGTGCCTGTGAGGCAAGTTTCTTGCCTCACAGGCAAATGCTCAGCGCTGCGCGACCGCCTGCTTGACCAGTGTCCTGCCGAAGTCCCACATGAGCCCGCCGCCGCCGTGGGCGTCGTCCATGACCGCCGTGAAGGCGGTGACGAACCGGTCCACGTCCGCCTCGTCGATGATGAGCGGCGGGATCAGCTTGATCACCTCCAGATGGTCACCCGAGACCTGGGTGAGGATCCGGTGCCGCTGGAGGAGCGGGACGACGACCATCTGGGCGAAGAGGCCCTTGCGGGCCGCCTGGAGCATCGTCCAGCGCCCGCGCAGGCCGAGCGAGGACGGCCGGCCGAACTCGATCCCGATCATGAGCCCGCGCCCGCGGATCTCGTGGAGGAGCTCGTACCGGGGCACCAGCTCCTTCAGTCGGCCGGACAGCAGGTCGCCGATCCGGCGGGCGTGCGCCACCGTCCCCTCGTTCTCCATGACCGAGAGGACGGCGAGCCCGGCGGTCATGGCCTGGGCGTTCGACCCGAAGCTCGCCGAGTGGACGAGCACCCGGTCCATCGACGAGTAGACCTTCTTGAAGATCCAGTCCTTGCCGAGGGTGGCGCCGACCGGCACATAGCCGCCGGAGAGCGCCTTGGCGACGCACACCAGGTCCGGTTCGACGCCCTCCTCGTGCTGGTACGCGTAGAAGTCGCCGGTCCTGCCGAGGCCGGTCTGCACCTCGTCGGCGATCAGCAGGGCTCCGTGCCGGTGGAGCAGCTCCTGGGCGGCGCGGAGGAAGCCCGGCGGCGCCTCGTGGACGCCCTTGCCCTGGATGGGCTCGACCACGAAGGCGGCCACGTCGCCCCTGCGCAGCTCCCGCTCCAGGGCGTCGAGGTCGCCGAGCCCGATCGCCGTGTCGGGCAGGAGCGGGGCGAAGCCGTCCCGGAAGCCCGTCTCCCCGTTGACGGAGAGGGAGCCGGTGGTCAGGCCGTGGAAGGCGTGGGAGCAGTAGAGGACCCTGGGCCGCCCGGTGGCGTACCGGGCGAACTTCAGGGCGGTCTCCACGGCCTCCGTGCCGCTGTTGCCGAAGAAGACCCGGTCGAGGTGGGGGCTGTGGGCGAGGAGCCGTTCCGCGAGGAGTCCGGGGAGCGGCTGGCAGTCGAAGCGGGTGAGGTCGGCGAGCTGAGCGTCGAGGACGTCGTGGAGGGCCTTGCGGACGACGGGGTGGTGCCGCCCGAGGCCCATGACGCCGAAGCCGGCGAGCATGTCGAGGTGGTCGACCCCGTCGGCGTCCCAGAAGTGGGCGCCCTCGGCCCGCTCGTACACCTTGTCGAAGCCGATGGTGTGGAGCATGCGCGGCAGCTGGTGGTTGAGGTACCTGGCGTGCAGCTCGTACCGCTCGCCGCCGCGCTCGGCGAGCAGCGCCCGCAGGTCGAACTCACCCTTCACGAGACGCTCGTCCTCACCTTTCATGAGGCACTCACCCGTTGTTCCCTGAGACGGTCTCCCGGATCGCGCGCAGGGACTCCTTGAGGGAGCCCATGGTGGCGAGGACGGCGGTGGGCTCGTACCCGCAGTGCGCCATGCAGTTGGCGCAGCGCGGGTCCTTGCCGCGGCCGTACTTGTCCCAGTCGGTGTCCTCGATGAGTTCGCGGTACGTGGGGACGTATCCGTCGCTCATCAGATAGCAGGGGCGCTGCCAGCCGAAGAGCGAGTAGTTCGGAATGGCCCAGGCGGTGCAGGGGAAGTCCGCCTTTCCTTCCAGGAAGTCCAGGAAGAGCGGCGAGTGGTTGAGCCGCCAGCGGCGCCGGTTTCCGCCGGCGAAGGCCTTCTTGAAGAGTTCGCGGGTCTGCTCCACGCCGAGGAAGTGCTCCTGGTCGGGGGCCTTCTCGTACGCATAGGCGGGCGAGATCATCATCTCGTCGACCTGGAGGTCGTCGTTGAGGTAATTGAGGACCTCGATGATCGTCTGCGGGGTGTCGGTGTTGAAGAAGGTCGAATTGGTGGTGACGCGGAATCCGCGGCGCTTGGCCTCCTTGATGGCCGCCACCGCCTCGTCGAACACCCCCTCCTTGGCGACGGATTCGTCGTGCCGCTCCCGCAGGCCGTCGATGTGGACGGCGAAGGCGAAGTACGGCGAGGGGGTGAAGTTCTCCAGCTTCTTGCGCAGCAGCATCGCGTTGGTGCAGAGGAAGACGTACTTCCTCTTCGCCACCAACTGGCGCACGATCTCGTCGATCTGAGGGTGCATCAGGGGCTCGCCGCCCGCGATGGACACCATGGGGGCGCCGGACTCCAGGACCGCGCCGACCGCCTGGGCGACCGGCATGCGCTGCTTGAGGACTCCCGCCGGGTGCTGGATCTTTCCGCAGCCCTCGCACTTGAGGTTGCACGCGAAGAGCGGCTCGAGCTCGACGATCAGCGGGAACTTCTCACGCTTGCGGAGCTTCTGTTCGAAGAGATAGGTCCCGACCCTGATGGACTGACGCAGCGGCATGGCCATGACTCGCTCACCTCCTGGGGAGCAGCAAAGAACGGTGCCATTCGAAGAAAGCGGGAAGGACGGCACGAAGAACGCGGAAGGCCGATATTCCCCCGCGTACCGTGCCGATCCGCACCAGTTCATGTTCTGGAGCGTCCACGACCACCCGGACGGCCGCAACCGGGCGGGCGTCAGGACCGCCGCCGGCGCCGGAGAAGGCTCCCCGGGCGGTACGGAGGGTCGCGGAGGACTCCATGTCGACGGCGATCGCCCCGGTGGCCCGCAGCGCGGCCCGCTCGGGGCCGCGCACCACGTGGTCGGAGCCGGTCAGCGGCCCGGTGTGCACGGCCCGCCCCGGCACGGCCCTGGCCAGGGCCTTCACCAGGAGTTCGGTCCCGGTGCAGGGGGTCGTGCCGTCGGGACCGCGGGTCTCGTCGGCGACGACCAGGTCCCCCGGGTGCATCCCGGGGGCGAGCCCCGCGCAGAAGCCCGAGGCGATGACGGCGGCGTCCCGCCACCGCTCCTCGCCGAGCGCCCGGGAGACCGCCCGGCGGGCCCGGTCCGGTCCCATGCCCGTACGGAGCACGGTCACGGGGCCGGGGGCTCCGCCGCGCTCCCCGCTGCGCAGGGCGAGCTGCTCGATGCCGAGCGCGCAGGCGATGAGCAGCGGCGGCGGGGCGGCGGGGCCCGGCTCGCGCGCCATCAGCGCTCCTTGCCGGGCGAGGGCTCCCCGTACACGTAGCGTCCGAGCGCCGTGAGGGGGAACACCTGGCGGTAGAGGTGGTAGTTGATGGAGAAGTCCCAGGGGAAGCCGGTGCCGGTGAAGTACGGCTCGTCCCAGGAGCCGTCCTCGCGCTGGGTCCCGGCGAGCCAGGCCACGCCCCGCCGTACGGGCTCGGAGTCCCGCTCGCCCGCGGCGAGGAGGGCGATCAGCGCCCACGCGGTCTGCGAGGCGGTGGAGGCGCCGCGTCCGATCCACGACGGGTCCGTGTAGGAGCGGAGGTCCTCGCCCCAGCCCCCGTCCTCGTTCTGCGTGGATCCGAGCCAGTGGACGGCGCGGCGGATCGCCGGATGGGAGACGGGCAGCCCGGCGGCGGTGAGCGCCGGGAGCACCGAGCCCGTGCCGTACACGTGGTTGACGCCCCAGCGGCCGAACCAGGCGCCGTTCGGCTCCTGGTGGGCGAGGAGCCACTCGATGCCCGCGCGGGTACGGGGGTCCTGGGTGAGGCCCTCGTACGCCAGCATCTCCACGACGTGGGCGGTGACGTCGGCGGAGGGCGGGTCGATGACCTCTCCGAAGTCGCAGAAGGGCAGCCTGTTGGGGAAGGGACTGGTGTTGTCGGCGTCGAAGGCTCCCCAGGCCCCGCCGCGCGACTGCATGCCGAGGGTCCAGCGGGTGCCCCGGGCGACGGCCGCCTCCACGCGTGCGGGCTCGGGGTGCCTGACCCGGCGCAGGGCGAGCACGACTTCGGCGGTGTCGTCGATGTCGGGGTAGTTGTCGTTGTGGAACTCGAACGCCCAGCCGCCGGGCGGCAGTCCGGGCCGTCGCACCGCCCAGTCCCCCGGACGGGTGATCTCCTCGTCGAGCATCCAGTCGACGGCCTTCACCAGGGCCGGGTGGTCCGGCGGGAGCCCCGCGTCGGCGAGCGCGATCGTGGCGAGGCAGGTGTCCCACACGGGCGACTGGCAGGCCTCGATCATCCGCGAGCCGTCCTCGCGCCATACGGCGAACCGGTCGAGCGACTCGAGCCCCGCGCGCATGACGGGGTGTTCGAGGTCGTAGCCGAGGAGGTGGAGGGCGATGACCGAGTAGACGGCGGGAGGCTGGATGCCGCCCCAGCAGCCGTCGTTCTCCTGGCGCTCGATGATCCAGCGCGCGGCGACGTTCATGGCGGTCCTGCGCAGGGAGCGCGGCGCCAGCCGGTGGTAGACGTGCAGCGCCTTGTCGAGCCGCTGGAAGATCCCGTCCCAGCCGGTCGCCGGGGCGAGGGGCCGGGGCGGGTTCGGCCGGGCCGGGTCGGTGTGCAGCTCGTCGAGCGGGAAGGGCGCGGGGCGGACCGGGCGCTTCGCGGAGACGACGGTGAGCGGCACGATCGTCTGCCGGGCCCAGCAGCCGAAGTCGTAGATGTTGAGCGGGAACCACTTGGGGAGGAAGAGCAGCTCCGGGGGCAGCTCGGGCAGGTCCTCCCAGCGCCACCAGCCGAAGAGGGCGAGCCAGATCCGGGTGAAGACCCGGGCGGCGGCGATGCCTCCCCCGGCGCGGACCCAGGCGGCGGCGCGGGCCATGTGCGGGGCCTCGGGCGGGTCTCCGGCGAGGCGCAGGGCCACATAGGCCTCGACGGTGGCGGAGACCTCGCCGGGTCCGCCGTAGAAGGTGGCCCAGGCGCCGTCCTCGCGCTGTTCGCGGCGGATGTGGAGGGCCGCGGCGTGGGTGGTGTCCGCGTCGAGGATGCCGAGGAACTGGCGGAGGAGGAGGTCCTCGGCGTCCATGGTGACGTTGGTCTCCAGGTCGCCCTTCCACCAGCCCTCGGGGTCCTGTCGGGCGAGCAGGTGCTCGACGGCCCGCTCCGCGGCTCGGGCGGCGGCCTGGTCGAGGTCCGGCGCGGCGGCGCCGGTGTCGTGCGTCGTGCTGGCCGCGGCCGCCAGGGGGCTCATGCCCCCGGCGCTTCCGTCGGTCGTCGCTGTCATGGCTTCCCCTTTGCGCAGTCGGTTGCATCTGCTTCTGCGGGTCTGCCGTCGGCCGGCGCCGGGTGGCACCGGCCGGCGACCGCGAACTCATATCAGGGTGATGGTGATCATCTCTTCCGTACGACCACGAAGTCGGCGAGCGCGGTGAGCTGCGCCCGGACACGGGCGGGCATGTCCACCTCGTGCAGGGCCTCGATCGCGACGGTGTGCTGGCGGCGGGCCTCCTGGGAGGTCCACTCGCGTCCTCCGGCCTCTTCGATGAGGGCCGCCCTGATGGCGAACTCCTCCTCGGAGAAGGTGTCGAAGTCATGGGACTTGGCGTCCGCGGCGAGGAGTTCGCCGAGCCGCTCGGAGGCCGGTCCGCCGGCGGCGAGCGCGGCGACGACCGGGAGGGACTTCTTGCGCTGGCGCAGGTCGCTCCAGGTCTGCTTGCCGGTGGCCTCCGGGTCGCCCCAGATGCCGAGCAGGTCGTCCACGGCCTGGAAGGCGAGGCCGAGGTGGTAGCCGTACTCCTCCAGCTTGTCGGCGGTGCGGTCGTCGGCCCCGCCGAGGACGGCGCCGATGGAGACGGCGCAGGCGAGCAGGGCGCCCGTCTTGTTGCCCTCCATCTCCAGGCACTCCTCGACGGTGACCCGCTCGCGGTGCTCGTACGAGATGTCCTGGGCCTGCCCGTCGATGAGCTTGCGGGAGGCCGTGGTGAGCCGGCGGGTCGCCCGGCCCGCCTCGACGGTGCCGAGTTCCAGGAGCAGCTCGTTGGCGAGGGCGAACAGGGCGTCGCCGACGAGGATGGCCTGGGCGGGTCCGTGCACCTTCCACACGGTGTCGCGGTGGCGGCGCTGCTCGTCCCCGTCCATCAGGTCGTCGTGCAGCAGCGAGAAGTTGTGGACGAGCTCCACGGCGACGGCGCCGGGGATGCCGACCTCGGGCGCGGCGCCCGCGGCCTCGGCCGACAGCAGGGCGAGCGCGGGGCGGACGGCCTTGCCGCCGTCGCCGTCCGCGGGATTGCCCTCGGCGTCGATCCAGCCGAAGTGGTAGGCGGCCACGGTGTCCATGGGCGGCGCGAGGCGGTCGACGGCCGCCCGCATTACGGGGGTGGACAGGGTCCGCCCCCGCTCAAGCAGTGCGGACACGTCCGCGGTGTCGACGGCCGGATTACCCGGCGGCGCAGTCGGCACGGTCTCTCCTCTTGTTCCGGTACTCACACTCATGCCGCCTCCTGCAGCGGATGGTCATGGCGGCGGCCGAGGGCGGAGAGCGCGGCACCCGCCGCGCTGAATCCGCTGCGGACGGCACCCTCCATGGTCGCGGGCCAGCCGGTGGCGGTCCAGGCGCCGGCCAGGTAGAGCCCCGGGGCCTGGGTGCGGGCGCCGGGGCGGAGCCGGCCGACGCCCGGGGTGGGGGCGAACGTGGCCGTCCGCTCCCTGGTGACGAAGAAGTCGCGGATCCCGGCGCCGCGCGCTGCGGGCAGCAGCCGCTCCAGCTCGGGGAGGTACTTCGCGCGCAGGGCGGCGACGGGTTCGTCGATCTCGTCCTGGGCGGCGGACTGGGAGACGGCGAGGTACTGGCCGCCCACCCGTCGCCCACCACCACCCTTGTCCGAGGGCCCTTCGGGCCCGCCCCTCAGTAGCCCGGAGGATTCGGTGCGGTCGAAGACCCACTGCACCGGGGAGCCGAGCGTGGTGAAGAACGGCCGCCTCAGCACCTTGCGGTCGTAGACGACGTGCAGGTTGAGGATGGGGGCGACCGTGATGTCGAGGAGCCGGTCGGCGTCGTCGAGGGCGCCCTCGGGCAGCAGGCCGTGGGTCTCCTGCTGCGGTACGGCGAGGACGACGGCGTCGGCCGTGATCGTCTCGCCGGGTACGTCGACGGCCCAGCGTCCTTCGCCGGTACGGGAGATCCGCTCGGCCTTGGTACGGAGCAGCGTGCGGACGCCGAGGGCGTCGAGCTCCTTCGCGGCGCGCGTGTCGTGGAGTTCGCCGAGCGGGACGTGGGCCCAGCCGATGTCGGCCGCGCCGGGCTCGGAGAGCAGCCCGGTCTTGAAGACCATCGCGGCGAGCCCCATGGAGGCCTCGGGGGCGGGGGCGTTGAGGGTGGGGATGCCGACCAGGTCCCAGAGGGCCTCGATGGCCCGGGGGGTCTGTCCGTGCCGGCCGAGCCAGGTGGCGAAGTCGATGCCGTCGAGCGCGGGGTCGGCGGGGTCGAGCTTCTTCAGGGCGAGCGCGGCCCGGCCGACGGAGGCACGCTCGGCGAGGGAGAGGTGGGGGTACGTGGCGAGGCTGCGCGCGAGGTGCAGCGGCACGGGGAGGTTGTCGCGGCGGATCCGGCCGAGCCGGGGTCCCCGCGGATGGCCGACGTCGAGGACGGGGACGTCGAGGCGGTCCTGGAGGGGGGCGAGCCGGGCTCCGTCGATCCGGTCGAGGAACCAGCGGTACGCGGTGCAGCAGCGCAGATAGACGTGCTGGCCGTTGTCGACGGTGAGGTCGCCGCGGCGGAAGGAGAAGGCGAGCCCGCCGAGCCGGGGCCGGCCTTCGAGGAGGGTGACGCCGACTCCGGCGCCGGCGAGCTGGAGCGCGGTGGTGATCCCGGCGAGCCCGCCGCCGACGACGACGGCGTGGGGCTGCCGGGCGTGCTGCTCGGTTCCGTCGTGGGTCACACGGCCTCCGTTCGGGTCGTCGCGGGCAGGGACGCCGGGACGGCGCCCTGGGTTGCCCGGTGGGCGGTGGCGCGGGGGCGCATCAGGCACGCCCCCTGACGGCGCGGCGGGCGATGTGACGGGTGTCGAGGCCGGAGAGGCCGCGCACCGCGACGTACGCCTTCTCGTGGCCCGGCAGCGAGACCCGGCCGCGGAGCACGGCCCCGGGGTCGCGTTCGATCCGGTCGAGGAGGCGGCGGTAGATGCCGGCCATGGCGGCGACGCAGGCGCCGCTGCGCCGGTCGAGCATGGGAAGCAGCCGGTAGCCCTCGGCGAACAGGGCGCGGGCGCGCCGCACTTCGAAGTGGACGAGCCCTTCGAAGTCGGCGCCGACGGGCGGGGTGGAGCCGCGGAAGCCGTCGCCGCAGCCGAACTTGGCGAGGTCGTCGGCGGGGAGGTAGGTCCGCCCGTTGCCCGCGTCCTCGCGTACGTCCCTGAGGATGTTGGTGAGTTGGAGCGCGAGGCCCAGGGTGTCGGCGTACTCGGGCGCGCGCTCGGCGCCCCGGGCGCCGGGCTGCGTACCGAAGACGCCGAGGGAGAGCCGGCCGATCGCCCCGGCGACGCAGCGGCAGTAGACCTTGAGGTCGTCCCAGGTCTCGAAGGTCGCGCCGTGCACGTCCATGAGGACGCCGTCGATGAGTTCGTCGAGGCCGCCGAGCGGGATCGGGAAGCGGCGGGCCGAGTCGGCGAGGGCGACGGCCACGGGGTCGGTGTCGTCCTCGTCGACCTCGCCGGCGCGGACGCGGTCGAGCAGGGCGCGGGTGGCCTCCAGGCGTTCCCGCTTGACGCCGGGCGCGAGCGTGCCGTCGCCGATGTCGTCGACGCGCCGGGAGAAGGCGTAGAGCGCGGACATGGCCTGGCGCTTCTCGGTCGGCAGCAGCCGGATCCCGTAGGCGAAGTTGCGTGCCTGCTGTCCGGTGACCGCCTCGCAGTAGCTGTAGGCGGCCTGTACCGGTGCGGACGGCTGGGGCTGTGCCTCCACGGTCGCGCTCACCCCTCTCTCCGCGCCCGGAGCAGTACCGCTCCCACCTGGCGCATCAGGCTCGGCTTGGTGGATTTCGGTGCTCCGGCCAGTACGTCGTATCCGGCGTCGGTGATCGCGTCGAGCGCCGCGAGTCCTCCGGCGGTGAAGCCCGCGAGGAGGAGGCGGAGCCGGCCGTGGACGCTGCCGACGAGCGGCAGGCCCGCGTGGAGCAGCTCGCGGGCCCGCTCCACCTCGAAGGCGATCAGGGCGCGCGTGGAGGCGCCCGCGGTGGGGTGCGCGAGGTCGGCCTCGGTGACGCGGAACCGCTTGAGGTCCTCGGCGGGCAGATAGATCCGGTCGCGGCCGAGGTCCTCGGCGACGTCCTGGAGGTGCTCGACGATCTGGAGGGCGGTGCAGATCTCGTCGGAGCGCCTGATCCGCTCGGGGGTGTCGGTGCCGGTGATCGCGAGGACGAGCCGGCCGACGGGGTTGGCGGAGAGTTCGCAGTACGCGAGGAGGTCGTCGTACGTCTCGTAGCGGCTGACCAGCTGGTCCTGGCGGTTGGCCGCGATCAGGCCGAGGAAAGGGCCGGGGGTCAGCCGACAGCGCCGTACGGTCGGCTGGAGGGCCCGAAGGAGGGAGTGCCGGGGGGTGCCGTCGAAGACGCGGCGGAGGTCGGCCTCGAAGGCGTCGAGGAGGGCGAGACGGTCCTCGGCGGTCTCGGGGTCGAGCCCGAGGTGGCGGGCGTCGGCGCCACCGGGGGCGAGGTCGCCGTCGCCGATGTCGTCGACGAGCCGGGCGAAGCCGTAGACGGCCATGAGGTCGTCGCGCCAGGCCCGGGGCAGGAAGAAGGGGGCCACGGGGAAGTTCTCGTCCGCGGCCTTGCCGAGTGTGGCGCGTGAGGAGGCGTCGGGGCGCGCCCGCCCGGTGTCCGTCACAGGTCGCTGCCCGACGGAGGGACGGCGACACCCTCGTGGAGCTGGAGATTCTGCGTCATGGCCGTCACGTCTCCCGTTCTACACTGCCGATCCAATCCATCCTATTTCGGACACGCCGCCGACCCCTGCCCGTAGAGCCGCCGCCCGGGGGCCCGATGGTCGTGGAGTATCGCCCTACTTGCCGCGAAACAGACCGGTCCAGCTTACGTTGTACGACGGCCGTCGCCATTCCGGGATGGCGGGCACGGACAAGGTCACCCGTACGTGTCGCCAACCCGCCTGTCCCGCAAGGGAGTTCGGTCCGGGATGCGACTCAGACGGCGCGCGCGCCGGAGACCACCATGGCGAGGGTCGCCTCGACGACGACGTTCCTGCCCTGTGCGGAGAGGCGGCGAAGAGGCCCGTCGACCAGGAGGAGTGACAGTCCGTGCACGGCGGACCACGCGGCGGCTCCGGTGGCGGGGCGCGCGCCGAGCCGGGCGGCGCCGCACCGGGCGAGCGCTTCGAGCGCCTCCCTGAGCAGGGTGAACGCGGGGACCTCGGGCTCGGCGGGCTGTCGCTCCGGTGCCGGTTCGGCCGCATCGGCGGGGCGGGGGACGCAGAACGCGGCCCGGTAGAGGCCGGGCTGCTCGACGGCGAAGCCGACGTACCCCCGGCAGAGGGCGGCGACCCGGCGCTCGGCCGCGAGCGCGGAGTCGTCGGCGCCCGGCTCGCGCGCGGCGGCCCGCTCCATGGACGCGGCGAGCTCCCGGCGGGCGTGGGCCCTGACGGCGCGGAGGAGTTCGCCGCGTCCGTCGAAGTGCCGGTAGGCGGCGGTGGGCGAGACGCCGACCCGGCGGGCCGCCTCGCGCAGGACGACCCGCTCGGGGCCGCCCTCGGTGGCGAGGCCGACGGCCGCGCAGATCAGCGCGTTACGCAGATCGCCGTGGTGGTAGGTCTTTCCCCCCGAGATCGCTGCCATGGACTCATCCTGCCCGATGTTTACCGCATGAACATTCCAGGTGGCGGCAGGACGCGCGGAAAACGGAACGGCCCCCACCGGAAGGGTGGGGGCCGTTCGGGGCGCGAGGTCAGCGGGCGGTCTCCCGCTCGTAGGCCTTGAGGACCTCGTCCGTGGGGCCGTCCATCAGGAGCTGACCCTTCTCCAGCCAGAGCACCCGGTCGCAGGTGTCCCGGATGGACTTGTTGCTGTGGCTCACCAGGAAGACCGTGCCGGCCTCCTTGCGGAGCTCGCGGATGCGCTCCTCGGAGCGGATCTGGAACTTGCGGTCACCGGTCGCGAGCGCCTCGTCGATGAGGAGGACGTCGTGGTTCTTGGCCGCCGCGATGGCGAAGCGGAGCCGGGCGCCCATGCCGGAGGAGTACGTGCGCATGGGCAGGCTGATGAAGTCGCCCTTCTCGTTGATGCCGGAGAAGTCGACGATCCCCTCGTACCGCTCGCGGACCTCCTCGCGGCTCATGCCCATGGCGAGGCCGCCCAGGATCACGTTGCGCTCACCCGTGAGGTCGTTCATGAGGGCCGCGTTGACGCCCAGGAGCGAGGGCTGCCCGTCGGTGTAGACCTTGCCGGTCTCGGTGGGCAGCAGACCGGCGATGGCGCGCAGCAGCGTCGACTTGCCGGAGCCGTTGGAGCCGATGAGGCCGATGGCCTCGCCCCGGTAGGCGGTGAAGGTGACACCGCGGACCGCGTGGACCTTGCGGACGCCCCGGGTGACCTCGGCCTTGCCGCGGCCGACGATCCGGCTGAGCGCCGCCGTGGCGCTGCCCTTGCCCCCGCCGCCGGTGTTGACCCGGTAGACGATGTGGACGTCGTCGCAGATGACGGTGGGGACGTTGCCCTCGTTCGTGTCAGCCACGGCCGTACCTCTCCTCGGCCTTCCAGAAGTAGACGAAGCCGCCGATGCCGACGACGAGCGCCCAGGCGAGGGCGGTCATCCAGACGTGGTTCGGCAGGTTGTCGGAGCTGTAGCCGTCGATCAGGGCGAAGCGGATCAGGTCCATGTAGACCGCCGCCGGGTTGTACATGAGGATGTCGGCGATCCAGGCCGGCTTGTCGGCGAGCATCACCGGGATCGAGAACATCACGCCGGAGGCGTACATCCAGGTCCGCATGATGAACGGCATCAGCTGGGCGAGGTCGGGCGTCTTGGAGCCCATCCTGGCCACGATCATGGCGAGGCCCACGTTGAACACGAAGTGCAGGAACAGCGCGGGGATCACCAGCAGCCACCGGAGGGAGGGGTAGCTGCCGAACGAGAGGACGATCGCCACGAGGACGATCATCGAGAACAGCAGCTGCTGGAGCTGCTGGAGCGAGAACGAGATCGGCAGGCTGGCCCGCGGGAAGTGCAGGGCCCTGACGAGACCGAGGTTCCCCGAGATCGCCCGGACGCCGGCCATGACCGAGCTCTGGGTGAAGGTGAACACGAAGATGCCGGTGACCAGGAAGGGGATATAGACCTCCTTGGTCATCCCCTGTCCCGCGCCCAGGATCAGCCCGAAGATCAGGTAGTAGACCAGGGCGTTGAGCAGCGGGGTCGCCACCTGCCACACCTGACCCAGCTTGGCCTGGCTGTACTGGGCGGTCAGCTTGGCGGAGGAGAAGGCCAGGATGAAGTGGCGGCGGCTCCACAGCTCGCGGACGTACTCGAACAGCCCGGGCCGGGCGCCGCTGACGGAGAGGCCGTACTTCGCGGCCAGCTCGGCCGGAGCCAGGCCCTCGTCGACGGACGGAGGCGCGCTCGTCGCGACCGCCCCGCCCTGGTGTGTGTCACTCACAGTCGAAACTTTCGTGTTCAAGATGCGCGGCACGTCGGTACCACGATGTCAGACGACCGGGGGGCGACCCAGCCGGGTCAGCCGCCACACCGTACGCCACCTCATGGGGCGGCGCGGTCCGCAGGGGGTCGTCCAGCCCTGGCGGAAACCGCCGCACCACGCCTTCAGCGCGGGGAGCGAGGGCCGCCGGGCCAGCGTGAGCAGGAGCCAGACGCCGAGATAGACCGGCACCAGGGGCGCGGGCAGATTGCGACGTGCCAGCCACACTCGGTTGCGGGCCACGTTGAAGTGGTACGAGGCGTGCCGGGACGGGGCTGTGGTGGGGTGCAACAGCACCATGTCGGAACGGTAGTCGATCATCCAGTCGGCGTCGAGCGCGCGCCAGGCGAGGTCGGTCTCCTCGTGCGCGTAGAAGAACTCGCCCGGCAGACCGCCCACTTCGGCGAAGACCTTGGTGCGCACCGCGTTGGCCCCGCCGAGGAAGGTGGTCACCCGCGAGGAGCGCATCGGGTCGGCCGCGCGCAGCCGCGGCACGTGCCGGCGCTGGGTGGCCCCGGTCTCCGGGTCGGCGATCCGGAAGCTGATGATGCCGAGCCGCGGATCGGCGGTGAAGGCCTGCCGGACCAGTTCCGCGGTGTCCTTGTGGGCGAGCTTCCCGTCGTCGTCGAGGAACAGCAGGACGTCGACGTCGGTGCCGCCGGGGCCGAAGGCCTCGATGCCGGCGTTCCGGCCGGCGGGGATGCCGACGTTCTCCGGCAGCTCGACGGTCCGCACCCAGTCGGGCACCCCGGTGACCGGGGTGCCCTGCCCGACGACGACGACCTCGACCCGGTCGCCCTCCTGCTCGGCGACCGAGTCGATCAGCGCGCGCAGGTCGTCGGGGCGGTTGCCCATCGTGATGACGACGGCTCCCACCCTGAGCGGCGTGCTCGCGGCCGGCCTCACTTCAGCCTGCTGGAGACCATGATCGAGACCAGGTGCAGCACGGTCTGGAGCAGCGCGATGCCGGCGAGGACGGCGACACCGATGCGGCTGAAGAACAGGTCGCCGCGGACCTGGTCAGCGATCGCGAGGACCACGATCAGCAGGGAGGCCTCGATACCGAGGACGAGCCGGTGGAACTTGAGCGCCGCGGCGGCCCTGCGGGCGAGCGCCATGCCGGAGGAGCGCGGCTCGGAGGCCGCCTCCTTGACGGGCGGCAGACCGCCCTGGTGGCGGGCGACGCCGACGAGGTCGGTCTCGGCCTTGATCAGGATGGCGCCGAGGGCGGCGAGCGTGCCCAGGAAGGCCCACAGCCAGTCGATCCGGCCCGGGCCCCACAGGTCGGCGGCGCGCAGACCGAAGCCGACGAGCACGGCCGCGTCGCACAGATAGGCGCCGACCCGGTCCAGGTACACCCCGCCGAGCGAGAACTGCTTCTTCCAGCGGGCCACCTCGCCGTCGACGCAGTCGAGCAGCAGATAGAGCTGGACCATGAGCGCGCCGAGCAGCGCCCCCGGGATTCCCGGCACGAGCAGCGCCGGGGCCGCGAGGACGCCCGCGAGGGTCATGACGTACGTGAGCTGGTTCGGCGTGACCTTGGTGCCGACGAGCCTGCGGGTGATCCTGAGGGAGATCTCCCGCATGTACAGGCGGCCGCCCCAGTGCTCACCGCTCCGCCGGTCCTTCACACCCGGCGGGTGGACGACCGGTCGGAGCTCAGCTACCGATGGCTTTTGCATAGTCGGCGTACGCGTCCCTGATCTCGTCGTCGGACAGGTCGAGGTGTTCGAGGATGGTGAAACGGCCCGGCCGGGTCTGCGGGGCGAAGGACACCGCCTGCACGAACTCGTCCACGGTGAAGCCCATCTCCTCGGGGAGGACGGGCAGCCCGTGCCGGCGCAGGGTCTCGACCATCTGAGCGGAGCCCTCGCGGGCGCCGCGCAGGTGCATGGCGAAGGCCGCTCCGAGCCCGCACTGCTCGCCGTGGCTGGCGGCGCGGGTCGGGAAGAGCAGGTCGAAGGCGTGGCTGATCTCGTGGCAGGCGCCCGAGGAGGGGCGGCTGTCCCCGCTGATCGACATGGCGATGCCGGACATCACCAGGCCCTCGGAGAGCGAGACGAGGAAGTCGTCGTCTCCGACGCCGCCGGGGTGGCGGAGCACCGCCTCTCCGGCGCTGCGGGCCATGGCGGCCGCGAGGCCGTCGACGGGCTCCCCGGTGATCTCGTGGGAGAGCTCCCAGTCCGCGATGGCGGAGAGGTTGGAGATCGCGTCGCCGATGCCGGAGCGGACGAAGCGGACCGGCGCCTCCCTGATCACGTCCAGGTCGATGACGAGGGCGATCGGGGTGGGCACGCCGTAGGAGCCGCGGCCGTTGTCGTTGTCCAGGGTCGAGATCGGGGAGCAGATCCCGTCGTGCGACAGGTTGGTGGCGATGGCCACGAGCGGCAGCCCGACCCGGGCCGCCGCGTACTTGGTCACGTCGATGATCTTGCCGCCGCCGAGGGCGACCACGGCGTCGTACCGCTTGCCGCGCATGGCGTCGGCGAGCTTCACGGCCTCGTCGATCGTGCCGCCCGAGACCGGGTACCAGTCGGCGCCCGGGAGCTCGGCGGCGAACTGGTCACGCAGCTTGAGGCCCGAGCCTCCGCTGATGGCGACGGCGATCTTGCCGTTGCTGGAGATCCGCTGGTCCGCGAGGAGCGCGGACAGGTCGTCCAGCGCTCCCCTGCGGATGTCGACGACGACCGGCGAGGGGATCAGCCGAGTCAGTACTGGCACGCGATCTCACGGCCCTTCGCGAGGTCGTCGTGGTTGTCGATCTCGACCCACTTGACGTCGCCGATGGGGGCCACGTCGACGGTGAAGCCGCGGTTGACCAGCTCCTGGTAGCCGTCCTCGTAGTAGAGGTCGGGGTCGCGCTCGAAGGTGGCCTTGAGGGCGTCGGCGAGCTCCTCGGCGGCCTCGGCCTCGATGAGGGTGACACCGATGTACTCGCCGGTGGCGGTGGCCGGGTCCATCAGCTTGGTGATGCGCTGCACACCCTTGCCCTCGGCGGTGATGACCTTCATCTCCTCGTCGGCGAGGCTCTTCACCGTGTCGAGCGCGAGGATGATCTTCTGGCCGTTGCCGCGGGCGGCGAGCAGGGTCTCCTCGACGGAGACCGGGTGGACGGTGTCGCCGTTGGCGAGGATCACACCGCGCTTGAGGACGTCACGGGCGCACCACAGGGAGTAGGCGTTGTTCCACTCCTCGGCCTTGTCGTTGTCGACGAGGGTGATGGTGAGGCCGTACTTCGCCTCAAGGGCCTCCTTGCGGTCGTAGACGGCCTCCTTGCGGTAGCCGACGACGATCGCGACCTCGGTGAGGCCGATCTCGGCGAAGTTCTTCAGCGTCCCGTCGAGAATCGTGGTCTCGCCGTCGACAGGCACGAGGGCCTTCGGAAGGGTGTCGGTGTAGGGGCGCAGACGCCGTCCGGCACCGGCTGCCAGTACGAGACCGATCATGCTGTTTCTCCTTCGTCGTGAACGGCGGGTGCTCCGGCGGAGACCCAGAAGCGGAGGGACTCCACGAGCACCACGAGGGCGACGGCTGCCGCCAGGGCGGTCAGTGCCAGGGTGAAGTCGTCGCCGCGGTCCGCCAGCAGGGCGGCGAGGACGGCCACCAGGAGCGTGCGCCCCTCGTGTCCGCCGGTGACGCGCACCAGCCACGCGGGCGGCGCGCCGGTGCCGCCGCGGATGCGGTACACCGTGTCGTAGTGATGGTAGGCGACCGCCGCGACAAGCCCGAACGCCGCGGGGAGTGCCTGCGGGGAGTCGGAGCGGGCGGCGAGCACGAGGACGGTGGTGTACTCGGCGGCGCGGAAGAGCGGGGGGACGAGCCAGTCGAGGGCGCCCTTGAGGGGGCGGGCGACGGCCGCGCCGGCGAGCACCACGTACAGGACCGCGATGACGACGGTCTGCCGGTCGCCGAAGGGGCGGGCCAGGACGGTGGTGAGCAGCGCGCCGGTCGCGATCGCGGCGAGGACGACGCCGGGGCCGAGCAGACGGGTACGGGCGAGGGAGCGGGCGACGACCCCTGCGAGCGGCCCCGAGTCCGCGAGGTCCGCCAGGGCCTGGGCGGCCCGGTCCGTGCGCTTCGCCTTGCGGGTCAGGGAGCGCAGGACGCGGCCCGCCGTGGTGTAGCAGGCGCCGAAGGCGCAGCCGATGATCAGTGCCCAGAAGACGATCCGGGGGCTGGTGACGGCCGTGAGGACGGCGATCATGGCCCAGCGCTCGCCGATCGGCAGAATGATCATGCGGCGGGCCCAGACGGTCCAGCCGAGGCTGTCGAGCCGACTGGAGACGGCGAGGCTGGTCTTGGCGGTGGCGCCCGTGCTCTCGGCGTTGGCCTCGTTGAACGAGAAGTCCACGACGTGCCGGCAGGTCATGAGGATCATCGCGCCGAGCGCGAGCGCCCACACGTCGTCGCCGTTGCGGGCGGCGCCGAGGGCTAGGCCCGCGTAGAAGGCGTACTCCTTGGCGCGGTCGAAGGTGGCGTCGAGCCAGGCGCCCATCGTCGAGTACTTCAGCGCGTAGCGGGCGAGCTGCCCGTCCGTGCAGTCCAGGACGAAGGAGACGAGGAGCAGGACGCCGGCGGCGATGTAGCCGCCGCGCTCGCCGGTCGCCGCGCAGCCGGCCGCGATCAGGGCGGTGAGCAGGGAGGCGGTGGTCACCTGGTTGGGGGTGAGACCGCGGCGCGCGCACCAGCGGGCGATGTAGCGCGAGTACGGGCTGATGAAGAAGGTGGTGAAGAAGCCGTCGTGGGCCTTGACGGCCGAGCGGAGGCGTACGGCCTCCTCGTCGACGGCCTCGACGGCGGCGCGGGCCTCGTGGCGGGCCTCCGGGTCGGCGGGCACGGTGGCGACGAGCGTTCCGAGCTGGGGCCGGTGCACGGCGACGCCGTCGGCGCCGAGGGCGTCGGCGAGGGTGCCGGGGAGGTCGTCGGTGGCGGTGGCGGCCTTGAGCGCGCGGGTGAGCGCGCGGGTGAGCGCGGGGCGGGCCTCGTGCTGTGCGGCGAGGGCGCCGGGGGCGGCCGCGGCCGGGAACCGGGGGTCCGTGAGGGTGAGGCGCAGGGCGTGCAGGTGGCCGACGAACCGGGGGTCGACGAGCGCGACGCGCTCACCCGCCGGGACGGCTGCCAGCAGGGCTCCGGCCTCGTCGGCGTCCGACGCGGCCTTGACGTCGAAGCCGAGCGCCCGCAGATCTCCGTCGAGCGAGGATCCGGGTGCCGGCGGGCCGGTGAGGATGGCGGTCGACAGACGAACTCACTCCTTGGAGCTGACGGAGGGGCCGGCGGGGCCATGGCGGCCCCGGGCGCGGCGGTGCGGCCCGGCACGGGGCGGCGACACGTCGGCTGAGGCTATCGGATGAACAGAAGCGTGAGTTCACCGAGGCTTCGCGGGCAGGACTCCCCCGGGCCCACCGGTGTCCTCGTGGGTGCGCCCCGCCCCGGGGTGATCATCATGGGCGATCAGCGACACGCCTCACAAACCACGGCCGGAGCCGGCCCCGGCGACGGGCCGGGGCGACTTCTCGCCATGGCCGGTCGTTTATGCATCACCGCAGGTCAGAGCATATGACAACGGTGTTCAGTACCGTGTTGCACATACCCCCCACCCGTAGTTCACTTGCGACTCGGGGCACCTGCGACCACATGATCTGGAGGCCATTCCATGGGGGCTGGACACGACCACGGGCACAGCCACGGCGGACCGCCGCCGACCGGCACCGCCGGGGCCGCGTACAAGAACCGGCTGCGGATAGCACTCGGCATCACGCTCTCCGTGATGGTGATCGAGATCATCGGCGGTGTGCTGGCCGACTCGCTCGCCCTGATCGCCGACGCGGCGCACATGGCGACCGACGCGGTCGGCCTCGCGATGGCGCTGCTCGCGATCCACTTCGCCAACCGGCCGCCCTCCGGGAACCGCACCTTCGGGTTCGCCCGCGCCGAGATCCTGGCGGCGCTCGCCAACTGTCTGCTGCTGCTCGGCGTCGGCGGCTACGTGCTGTACGAGGCGGTCCAGCGGTTCGTCGAGCCGGCCGAGACCAAGGGCGGCCTCGCGATCACGTTCGCGGCGATCGGTCTGGTCGCCAACGTGATCTCGCTCTCGCTCCTCATGCGGGGCCAGAAGGACAGCCTCAACGTACGCGGGGCCTACCTGGAGGTGCTCGCGGACGCCCTGGGGTCGGTCACCGTGATCGTCGCCGCCGGCATCATCCTGGCGACGGGGTGGCAGTACGCCGACCCGATCGCCTCGATCGTGATCGGCCTGATGATCGTCCCCCGTACGGTCAAGCTGCTGCGCGAGACCCTCGACGTACTCCTGGAGGCGGCTCCCAAGGGTGTCGACATGGCGGAGGTGCGGGCGCACATCCTGGCCCTGCCGGGCGTCGAGGACGTGCACGACCTGCACGCCTGGACGATCACGTCGGGGATGCCCGTGCTCTCGGCGCACGTGGTCGTGGACCCGGGCGCGCTGGACTCGGTCGGCCACGAGAAGATGCTGCACTCCCTGCAGGGGTGCCTCGGGTCGCACTTCGACGTGGAGCACTGCACCTTCCAGCTGGAGCCCGAGGGGCACGCGGAGCACGAGGCGAGGCTCTGTCTCTGACCCCGGCAGGCTGTTAATCTCCTCGTACGCACGTATGGAGAGAGGAGCTGAGGTTGATGACCGTCGCGATGGAGGCTGCCCGCAGCGGCAGCGCCCGGTCGTCCCTCAGCCTCCGGGTCTCCGGCTGACCTGATCCCGGTCTTCCCACCGGTCCGTCACGTCGTCGGCCGGGGCCCTCTCACCAAGGGTTTCCCACGTTGTCCGACAACGCTCTGTACGACTCCTTCTTCGCCCTGCACCACGGTCTTCCGCGGCAGGGCCCCGGCTCCGACACCACCACCCGACGGCTCCTCACGCTCGTGGGGGAGCTTCCGGAGCGTCCCCGCGTGCTCGATCTGGGCTGCGGCCCCGGCCGCTCCGCGCTGCTCCTCGCCGCCGAGGTGGGCGCCGAGGTGACCGCCGTCGACACCCATGAGCCGTTCCTCGCGGAACTGCGGCGGTCCGCCGCCGCCCGCGGACTCGACGGCTCCCTCCACACCCTCCGCGCCGACATGGGCGCACTGCCGTTTCCCGACGGCTCCTTCGACCTCGTCTGGGCCGAGAGCTCGGTGTTCATCCTCGGTTTCGACCGGGCGCTCGCCGAGTGGCGCAGGCTCCTGGCACCGGGCGGCACGCTGGCGCTGACCGAGTGCGTCTGGACGACCGGGGAGCCGGGCCCGGTGGCCCGCGCCTTCTGGGACGAGCACTACCCCCTTCGTACCGTCACCGGCAACGCGGCGGCGGCAGTCGGGGCCGGCTACCGGGTCCTCGGGACCCTCACCCAGCCGGAGAGCGACTGGGACGAGTACTACGGTCCGCTGGCCGCGCACGCCGAGGCCGCGGACACCACCGTGCCCGGCATGGCGGAGGCGGTGGCCGGTGCCCGCGCCGAGATCACCCTGCGCCGGGACCACGGCTCCGACTACGGGTACGCCGGATTCGTCCTGCGGCCCGCCGATCCCCGGTGGCCCACCCGCCGGGAGACGGCGGCGGACGCCCCGGCCGTCCGGCGGGTCGTGGCGGAGGCCTTCGGTTCGGACGCGGAGGCCGATCTGGTCGACGCGCTCCGGCGGGACCCCGCCGCCTGGCTCCCCGGCCTGTCGTACGTGGCCGAGGCCCCCGACGGCTCGGTCGCGGCGCACGCCCTGGTCACCCGCTGCCGGGTCGGCGACGCGCCTGCGGCGGCGCTCGCCCCGGTCTCGGTCGCTCCGGAACACCAGCGGACGGGGGCCGGGCAGGCCGTCGTCCGCGCGGTGCTCGACGCGGCCCGGCTGCGGGGCGAGCCGTTCGTGCTCGTCCTGGGCCATCCGGAGTACTACCCGAGGTTCGGGTTCGTACGTGCGTCTGAGTATGGAATCAGGCCAGGTTTCGAGGTCCCCGACGAGGCGATGATGGTGCTCGTGCTCGACGACTCCGCAGCCGTTCCGGCGGGCACGATCGTCTATCCGGCGGCTTTCGGGGTCTAGCCTCCTCGTGGCGTCCCTCCGCTCCCGCCGCACCGGTGGTAGTCCGGTGCGGCGGGAGCGGCCACGTCCGGCCGCCGAAGTACGGACAAGCCGGTTTTGTACGGCAGACTGAGGTGGCCCCACCGGGCCGAGGACCGAAGCGAAGGATGGGTATGCCGACCACACCAGCCACCGCGGCTCAGATCTCGCCGGAGATCGTGTCGAACGGTGTCCAGCCGTCCGGAGCCCCGGCGCCGATCATGCTCGAACTGGTCGACGAGGACGGGACGACCATCGGCACGGCCGAGAAGCTCGCCGCCCACCAGGCGCCCGGGCTGCTGCACCGCGCCTTCTCCGTCTTCCTCTTCGACGAGTCGGGCCGGCTGCTGCTCCAGCGCCGCGCGCTCGGCAAGTACCACTCCCCCGGCGTCTGGTCGAACACCTGCTGCGGCCACCCCTACCCGGGCGAGGCGCCGTTCACGGCGGCCGCCCGGCGGACCTTCGAGGAGCTGGGCGTCTCGCCCACGCTGCTCGCGCAGGCGGGCACCGTCCGCTACAACCACCCCGACCCGGCCTCGGGCCTGGTGGAGCAGGAGTTCAACCACCTCTTCGTCGGTCTGGTGCAGGCCGACCCCCGGCCGGACCCGGAGGAGATCGAGGACACCGCCTTCGTGACCGCCGCCGAGCTGGCCGAGCGCCACGGCGCCGCGCCCTTCTCCGCCTGGTTCATGACGGTCCTCGACGCGGCGCGTCCGGCCATCAGGGAGCTGACGGGTCCGTCCGGGGGCTGGTGACGACCGGCTGATGGATCACTGCCTCCGGCCCCGGTGCCATCGGGGCCAGGGGCAGTGCCGCCCAGATGATCTTGCCGCCGCCCGCCGTGTGCTCGACGTCGCAGGCGCCGCCGGCCTCCTGGGCGATCTCGCGGACGAGGAGCAGCCCGCGGCCGCCCGTCTGCCCGTAGTCCGCCTCGAGAGCCTTGGGGCGGTACGGGTGGTTGTCCTCGACGGACACCCGGATCCACTCGGGGCCGATGGCCACCTCCACCGCTATCTCCGGCGACAGCAGCGCGGCGTGCCGCACGGCGTTGGTGACCAGCTCGGAGACGATCAGCAGCAGGCCGTCCATGATCTCCTCATGGAGCGGGACGCCCTGGCGGACCAGAAGGTCGCGTACGGCGTGCCGGGCCTGCGGGACGGAGACGTCGACCGCGGCAGCGGTGAAGCGCCAGACTCCTTCGTAGGACGGTTGCCGGGCGGGGCCACCTCCGCGGGTCTCCACGGTACGGTTCCCACCCTCGTGCTCGATTCTCGCCACGGATCGAGTCTTGGCAATGCGCGAGGGCGGACCGGCCTACTGACCAGAAGTCGACACTTATCGGCTGCTTTCTGATCGGCTGAGTATGCCGATGTCAGTTGTTCGACTGATCGGGCGCGTTTTCTGATGACTTCGGGGACCGCCCGTGAACCGGGGTCGAGTCCGGGGTCGGGTCCACGGTCGAGGTGGCGGCCGGGGGCGGGGTCGGGGTCGGGGTCACCATACTGACGATCCGTCGCCCGCCCACGCCGATCGCGATCAGTCCGAGGCCGTCGAAGAGCAGCGCGAGCGAGAAGAAGACCCCGAGCACGTACCGGCTGCTGTCCGGCCAGTCGAAGAGGACGAGCAGTCCGAGCAGCAGGCCGAAGGCTCCCTGGAGCAGGGTCCAGCCGAACTGCGGCCCCCGCACCACCACACTGCCGACCAGCCGGAAGACACCACCGGTGAGGAACAGCAGGGCCGCGAACATCGTCAGCGCCTCCGCCGAGCCCTCCGGGTGACGGATCACCACGAGACCGGCGGCGATGTTCAGGGCGGCCACCACCACGGCGAGCCAGAAGTAACTGGTGCCCCGCGACTGGATCGCCTGGAGCAGGCCCACGGCACCGCCGATCAGCAGCAGCCAGCCGAAGAGGAGCATCGAGGTGAGGGTGGCGACGCCCGTGTAGACCAGACCGACGACGCCGCCGACCACCAGCAGGATGCCGAGCGCGGCCAGCCAGCCGAAGCTGCGGCTGAGCTTCTTCCCCTCGCGCGCCATGTCCTGGACGGGGTCCGGGTCCTCACGCGTCTCACGGGTGTCCTTGGCCATGCGGTCCCTCCTCAGGGCGACCCCTTCCTGATCGTACGTTCGGGTACGGCGGATAGCATCCGGCCCATGGAGCCGCAGCTGAAGGTCAGCGTCACGGACGGGATCGCCACCGTCGTCATCACCAACCCCGCCAAGCGCAACGCGATGAGCGCCGGCATGTGGCGTGCCCTGCCCGGCGTACTCGACCGGCTCGCCGCCGATCCCGCCGTGCGGGTCCTGGTCCTGACGGGCGAGGGCGACACCTTCTGCGCCGGGGCCGACATCTCGGCGCTGCGGGAGCCGGGGGACGAGCAGCAGACCCTCGCGGTACGGGCCGAGGACGCCCTGGCGGCCTTCCCCAGGCCGACCCTCGCCGCCGTCCGCGGCTTCTGCGTCGGGGGCGGCAGCCAGCTCGCCGCCGCCTGCGATCTGCGGTTCGCCGAGGAGGGCGCCCGCTTCGGCGTCACCCCCTCGAAGCTCGGCATCGTCTACCCGGCCTCCTCGACCCGCAGGCTCGCCGCTCTCGTGGGGCCAGCGACCGCCAAGTACCTGCTGTTCTCCGGCGAGCTGATCGACGCCGAGCGGGCGCTGCGGACCGGGTTCGTGGACGAGCTCCACCCGGTGGGCGAGCTCGACAAGCGGGTGGCCGAGTTCGTCCGGGTGCTTGCCTCCCGCTCGCTCCTGACCCAGGCGGCCGCCAAGGAGTTCGCGGACGGGCGCCTGGACCGGGACGCCCACTGGGCCGAGCAGGCGCGCGGCAGCGGCGACACCGCGGAGGGTGTCGCCGCCTTCCTCGAGCGCCGCGCGCCCCGCTTCACGTACGGGCGCTGAGTCTCAGCCCTCCCGGGCGAGCGTCTCGACGGGCGTGCCTCGCCAGTGCGCGACGATCGCGGCCGGGGCCTTCTCGGGGGAGCCCGCGTCGTACGGCGGCTGCGGGTCGTACTCCGTGAGGAGCTGGATCGTCTGGGCGGTCTCGTCCCCGGCGATCCGGCCGATCAGGTGCAGCGCCATGTCGATGCCCGAGGAGACCCCGGCGGCCGTGACGTACTTGCCGTCGAAGACGACCCGCTCGCCGGTGGGCTCGACGCCCAGCGCCCGGAGCTCCTCGTGGGCGAGCCAGTGGGTGGTGGCGCGGCGGCCGCTCAGCAGACCGGCGGCGGCCAGGAGCAGGGAGCCCGTGCAGACCGAGGTGGTCCAGGTGCTGGTCTCGTCCGCGGTACGGAGCCAGGCCTGGATCTCCGGGTCGTTCATGGCCTGCCGTGCGTCGGGCCCGCCGGGGACGAGGACGACGTCCGGGCGCGGGACCTCGGCGAGGGTCCTGTCGGCGACGAGCGCGAGGCTGCGCTGGTCGTTGCGGACGGGGCCGGTCTCCTTGGCCACGAAGACGGTCTCGGCGCCGGGGAGGCGGGCGAGGAGCTCGTACGGCCCGACGGCGTCGAGCGTGGTGAAGCCCTGGTAGAGCAGGACGGCGATCTGCACGGTGTTTCCTTTCAGGTCGGTTCGGTGGACGGGCCCGTGTTCAGTCGGTTCGGTGACAGGCCCGTGTTCAGTCGGTTCGGTGACAGGCCCGTGTTCAGTCGGTTCGATGACGCGTGCCTGTTCAGTCGGTCCGGTGGACGGGTGCGTGGAAACGGCGGCGGTAGTCGGCGGGTGTGGTGCCGAGGGTCTTGGTGAAGGCGCGGCGCATCGCCTCCGGCGTCCCGTAGCCCGAGGCGCGGGCGACCTCCTCGACACCGCGTGAGGTCTCCTCAAGGAGCCGGCGGGCGTGTTCGAGCCGGACCCGGTCGACGTACCGGCCGGGCGGGGTGCCGGTCTCCGCGTGGAAGGCGCGGGCGAAGTGGCGGGGCGAGAGCCGGGCGCGGGCGGCGAGCGTCTCGACGGAGAGGTCCTCCTCGGGATGTTCGGTGATCCACTGCTGGAGGTCGCGCAGCGGCTCCCGGCGGGCGGTCTGGGCCGACAGCTGGGCGCTGAACTGGGCCTGGTTTCCCGGGCGGCGCAGAAAGACGACCAGGTGGCGGGCGACGGTGAGGGCCACGTCCCGGCCGAGGTCCTCCTCGACCAGGGCAAGGGCCAGGTCGATGCCCGCGGTGACCCCGGCGGAGGTGGAGAGCCGCCCGTCCCGTACGAAGATGGGGTCCGGGTCGACCTCGACCTCGGGGTAGCAGCGGGCGAGGTGGTCGCAGGCGAGCCAGTGGGTCGTCGCCCGGTGTCCGTCGAGGAGCCCGGCCTCGGCGAGGAGCAGCGCGCCGGTGCAGACGGAGACGAGCCGCCCGGCGCCCGGGGCGTGGCTGCGGAGCCAGTCGATCAGGGCGGGGTCCGGTGCCCGGGTGCCCTCGCCGCCCGGGACGAGGAGGGTGTGCGGTCCGCCGTCGGCGACGGCCTCGGCGAGCGTGGTGTCGGGGAGCAGTCGCAGCCCGCTGTGCGTACGGACGGGCCCGCCGTCCAGGGAGGCGGTGCGGAGCGCGTACGCGGACGGGTCTCCGGCGGCGCGGCCCGCCCCGGCGAACACCTCGAAGGGGCCGGTGACGTCGAGGCTCTGAACGCCGTCGAAGAGGACGACGAGGACGGGTCGCTGCGGCATGCCTCCATCCTTCGGGGCGCCGGGGGCGTCCGCAACGACGGGGAACCCACCTTTTCTGCCATCGGGAAGCTGCCTCACCGCCCGCTGTTCCCGTCGTACCGACCAGTCGGTAACGTTCGGTCCATGACGACCTCTCTCCCCCCGCGCGCCGGACGCCGCTGCCACAACGCCGTCAACACGATCCACACCACGCTCTACTTCTCGCCCGACCTGGACCGCGAGTTCGGCGGCCTCGGCATCACCGACGGCACGGCGGCGCGGCTCGCCGCGCGCAGCGCCGTCCTCGGCGCGGTCGGCGCCGGCACCGTCGCCGCGACCTTCTACAACTACAACCACGAGCTCCTCGCCCGGCATCTGCCCGCCGTCTGGGAGACCGCCTCGCCCGCGGCCGTCCTCGACGCCCGGCTGCGCACCGCCGACGCGACCCTGCGCCGGCTGCTCGGCGAGGAGACGATCGCCTCCCCCGAGATGGCCGAGGCCGCCGAACTCGCCCTGCGCGCCGCCGAGGCCTGCACGCGGCACGCCAGGCCGCTCTACTCCGCCAACGCCGACCTGCCGGTGCCGGAAGCCCCGCACCTCGCCTACTGGCACGCCGCGACCCTGCTGCGCGAGCACCGGGGCGACGGGCACCTCGCGGCCCTGCTCTCCCTCGGCCTCGACCCGATCGAGGCGGTCGTGTCGCACACGGCGACCGGCAGGGCCATGAGCCCGCGCTGGTTCCTCGGCAGCCGCGGCTGGCGGCGTGCCGACTGGGAGGCGGCGGCCGAGCGGCTGCGCGCCCGCGGCCTGCTCGATGCCGAGGGCGAGCTGACGGAGACCGGGGCCCGACTGCGGGAAGAGCTCGAGGAGGTCACGGACCGGCTGGACACCGCCCCCTACGAGCACCTCGGCGCGGCCGGGGTCGAGCGGCTCACCGGACTGGCGCGCGGCTTCGCCGCCGCGGTGTCCGCCGCGGGCGCCTTCCCCGCGGACCTGATCAGCAAGAGCTGAGCTGTTCGGCACGGGAGGGACCGATCGGCAGGGCTGAGCCGATCGACACGGACTGAGGAGATCGCCACGGGCCGAGCCGATCGGCACGCGCCGAGGCACGGTGGCCCGGCGCGCGCGTAAACGGGTCGGATGCCGCGTACGGGTGAGCGACCCGGCACAATGCACTCGCAAGCTTGAGGCACGAGAAGGCGAGTCGGGACACCGTGACGACGTCCATCGAAGCAAGGATCGCCGAGGAACTCGGCGTACGCGAGCGACAGGTGAAGGCAGCCGTCGAGCTGCTCGACGGCGGTTCCACCGTGCCGTTCATCGCGCGCTACCGCAAGGAAGCGACGGAGATGCTCGACGACGCGCAGCTGCGCACGCTCGAGGAGCGGCTGCGCTATCTGCGCGAGCTGGAGGACCGCCGGAAGGCGGTCCTCGACTCCGTACGCGAGCAGGGCAAGCTGACGGAGGAGCTGGAGGCCCGGATCCGGGCAGCCGACACCAAGGCGCGCCTGGAGGACATCTACCTGCCCTTCAAGCCGAAGCGCCGGACCAAGGCCCAGATCGCGCGCGAGGCCGGTCTCGAACCGCTGGCGGAGGGGCTGCTCGCCGACCCGTCGGTGGAGCCCTCGGCCGCCGCCGCTGCCTTCGTGGACGCGGACAAGGGCGTCGCCGACGCCGCCGCGGCCCTGGAGGGCGCGCGGGCGATCCTCGCCGAGCGGTTCTCCGAGGACGCCGACCTCATCGGCGAGCTGCGCGAGCGCATGTGGGGCCGGGGCCGGCTCGTGGCGAAGGTCCGCGAGGGCCAGGAGGAGGCGGGATCGAAGTTCGCCGACTACTTCGACTTCGCCGAGCCGTTCACGGCGCTGCCCTCGCACCGGATCCTCGCCATGCTGCGCGGCGAGAAGGAGGACGTCCTCAGCCTGGACCTGGAGCCGGAGGAACCCACGGAGGGACCTTCCTCGTACGAGGGGATCGTCGCCCACCGCTTCGGCGTGGCCGACCGGGGGCGCCCCGGGGACAAGTGGCTGCAGGACACCGTCCGCTGGGCGTGGCGGACCCGCATCCTCGTCCACCTCGGGATCGATCTGCGGCTGCGGCTCCGGACGGCCGCCGAGGACGAGGCGGTCCGGGTCTTCGCGGCGAACCTGCGCGATCTGCTGCTCGCCGCGCCGGCCGGCACCCGGGCGACGCTCGGCCTCGACCCCGGCTTCCGTACGGGCGTGAAGGTCGCCGTGGTCGACGCCACCGGCAAGGTCGTGGCCACCGACACGATCTATCCGCACGTGCCCGCCAACAAGTGGGACCAGGCGCTGGACAGGCTGGCGCGCCTCGCGAAGGAGCACGCGGTCGAGCTGATCGCGATCGGCAACGGCACGGCCTCCCGCGAGACGGACAAGCTGGCGGCCGAACTCCTCGCGAAGCACCCCGAGTTGAATCTGACCAAGGTGATGGTCTCGGAGGCGGGCGCCTCGGTCTACTCGGCCTCCGCGTTCGCCTCGCAGGAACTCCCCGGCCTCGACGTGTCGTTGCGCGGTGCCGTGTCCATCGCCAGGCGGCTCCAGGACCCGCTGGCGGAGCTGGTGAAGATCGACCCGAAGTCCATCGGCGTCGGCCAGTACCAGCACGACCTGGCCGAGGTGAAGCTCTCGCGCTCCCTCGACGCGGTCGTCGAGGACTGTGTGAACGGCGTCGGCGTCGACGTCAACACGGCCTCCGCGCCGCTCCTTTCGCGGGTCTCGGGCATCAGCTCCGGCCTCGCCGAGAACATCGTCGCGCACCGGGACGCCAACGGCCCCTTCCGCTCCCGCCGGGCGCTCAAGGACGTGGCCAGGCTCGGCCCGAAGGCGTACGAGCAGTGCGCGGGCTTCCTCCGCATCCGGGGCGGCGACGACCCGCTGGACTCCTCGTCGGTGCACCCCGAGGCGTACCCGGTGGTGCGCCGGATGGTGAAGGCGACGGGCGGCGAGGTCGCGGCGCTCATCGGTGACACGGGCACGCTGCGCTCGCTGCGGGCGGACGACTTCGTCGACGAGACCTTCGGTCTGCCGACGGTGACGGACATCCTGCGCGAGCTGGAGAAGCCGGGCCGCGACCCGCGTCCGGCGTTCAGGACGGCCACCTTCAAGGACGGCGTCGAGAAGATCGGCGACCTGGAGTCCGGCATGGTCCTCGAAGGGGTCGTCACCAACGTGGCCGCCTTCGGGGCGTTCGTGGACATCGGTGTGCACCAGGACGGTCTGGTCCACGTGTCGGCGATGTCGAAGAACTTCGTCAAGGACCCTCGCGACGTGGTGAAGCCCGGCGACGTGGTCAAGGTCAAGGTCCAGGACGTGGACATCCCGCGCAAGCGGATCTCACTGACGCTGCGGCTCGACGACCGGCCGGGCGCGGAGGCCCCGGAGGGGGCACCCGGGCGCGAGCGGGGCGAGCGCTCCGGGCGGCCGCCGCAGCAGCGGCAGGGCGGCGGCGGCCGGGGCGAGCGCGGGAACCGGGGCGGGCAGCCCGAGCGGGGCCGCGACAACCGGGGCGGCGGCGGCCAGGGCGACCGGAACGGCCGGGGCGGACAGCCCGAGCGCGGCGGCCGTGACCGGTCCTCCGCGCCCGCGCCCGCGAACAGCGCGATGGCCGACGCCCTGCGCAAGGCCGGACTCCTGGGCGAGGGCGGCGGCAAGCGCCGCTGACCCTCCTGTGTGACACGAGGCCACAGCCCGGCGGGCTGTGGCCTCGTCACGGGGGTCTTCGGTCCTACGGCAGGAAGCGCATGGCCCAGTCGGCGCGGTGGGCGACGGAGAGGTCGTCGTCGTCCGTGAGGGGCTGGAGCCGGGCGCGGGCCGTCCCGGGGTCCGCCTGGACCAGGTCGACGATCTCGGCGGCCAGGCCGTCCTGGTCGTCACCGAGGTCGACGGCGGAGGCGCGGATCAGCGCGGGAAGGGCTTCCGGGCCGCCGATGGCGGCGAGGACACCGCCGAGGAGTTCACGGGCGTAGGCGTTCCGTTCGGCCAGGGCGCGGTCCAGCTCCGCCTGGAGGCGCGGCAGCAGACCGGCGTCGCCCGAGGCCGCGATCTCGTCGGCGAGGTCGATCGTCTCGTCGACGTCCGCGTCCAGATCGTCCAGCATCTCGGTCAGCCGGGTCAGTAGGTCGGTCATGGTGCCTCCTGGAAAGCGCCGTCCACGAGGACGGGGACGGCCGTCGAGCCGTCGACCTCCGCGGCCACGGCCACGTCCTGCGGAAAGCCGTACGCGTACAGTTCACGGCCCGATGCGCAGCCGTGCAAGGCGGCGACCGGGTCCTCCGTGGCCGACCACAGCGTGGCCGCCGCGGTCGCCTCCGGGGTCAGGGTGTGCGTCCCCGCGAGGGCGGAGAGCACCGCTCCCGCGCCGAGCAGGTCTTCGAGCGCCGGGCGCAGCGAGCCGTCGGGCCACCGCTCGCCGGAGGCGATGACCGCGATCGGGCGGTCCGCCGTGCCGTAGCCCCGGTCGGTGAGCCGGCGGGCGACGGCCGAGTGGTTGCGCAGCGAGGCGGCGATGACGGTCGCGCCGCACGAGGCCGCCTCGGCCGCGATCGTGGAGCCGTTCGGGGACGGCAGGACGAGACGGTCGGGCCAGGGTACGGGCGCCGCGCGCAGAGCGGCCGGGGAGAGCGTCCACGGGTGCGCCTCGGTGGCCTCGCTCCGGCCGACGGCGAGGACGGCGTCCCGCTCCCGTGCGTACGCGAGGGCCGTGGCGTCCCGCCAGGGGTACGGAAGGACGGCGGTGCCGCCCTCGACGGCGACGCCCACGGCCGTGGTGAAGGACAGCACGTCCACGACGACCACGCAGGCGGCCGAGGCGGCGAGGACCCGTGCTTCGACGGGCCCCCAGCCGAAGGAGACCGTCATCGGAGTTCGGTCACCTTGCCGTCGGCGACCTCGATGCGACGGGTGGTGCGGACCGCGTCGAGCATCCGCCGGTCGTGGGTGACGAGCAGCAGGGTGCCGGTGTACGAGTCGAGCGCGGACTCCAGCTGCTCGATGGCCGGCAGGTCCAGGTGGTTGGTCGGCTCGTCGAGGACGAGCAGGTTCACGCCACGGCCCTGGAGCAGGGCGAGGGCGGCGCGGGTCCGCTCGCCCGGGGAGAGCGTGGTCGCGGGCCGCATCACATGGACGGCCTTGAGGCCGAACTTGGCGAGCAGGGTACGGACCTCGGCGGGCTCCGTCTCGGGCACGGCCGCGCAGAACGCCTCCAGGAGCGTCTCCGTACCGTGGAAGAGCTTCCGCGCCTGGTCGACCTCGCCGACGACGACGCCCGAGCCGAGGACCGCGTCTCCCTCGTCCAGCGGCAGCCGGCCGAGGAGGGCGGCGAGCAGGGTCGACTTCCCGGCGCCGTTGGCCCCGGTCACGGCGACCCGGTCGGCCCAGTCGATCTGCAGGGTGACCGGGCCGAAGGAGAAGTCGCCGCGGCGCACCTCGGCCTCGCGCAGGGTCGCGACGACCGAGCCGGAGCGCGGCGCGGCCGCGATCTCCATGCGCAGCTCCCACTCCTTGCGGGGCTCGTCGACGACGTCGAGGCGTTCGATCATGCGCTGCGTCTGGCGGGCCTTGGCCGCCTGCTTCTCGCTGGCCTCGCTGCGCGCGTTGCGTCCGAGCTTGTCGCCGTCGGTGGCCTTGCGGCGGGCGTTCCTGACGCCCTTGTCCATCCAGGACCGCTGCATGTGGCCGCGCGCTTCGAGGGCCGCCTTCTTGCCGGCGTACTCCTCGAAGTCCTCGCGGGCGTGCCGCCTGGCCCTGTCCCGCTCGTCCAGGTACGCCTCGTAGCCGCCGCCGTACAGCGTGATCTGCTGCTGGGCGAGATCCAGTTCGAGGACCTTGGTGACGGTACGGGTGAGGAACTCGCGGTCGTGGCTGATCACGACCGTCCCGGCCCGCAGCCCCTTCACGAAGGACTCCAGGCGCTCCAGGCCCTCGAGGTCCAGGTCGTTCGTGGGTTCGTCGAGCAGGAAGACGTCGTAGCGGGAGAGGAGGAGCGAGGCGAGACCGGCGCGGGCGGCCTGGCCGCCGGAGAGGGCGGTCATCGGCTGGTCGAGGCCGACGGTGAGGCCGAGGGAGTCGGCGACCTCCTCGGCGCGCTCGTCGAGGTCGGCGCCGCCGAGGTTCAGCCAGCTCTCCAGGGTGGCGGCGTACGCGTCGTCGGCGCCGGGCGTGCCGTCGACGAGGCCCTGGGTGGCCTCGTCCATGGCCGCCTGGGCGGCGGCGACGCCGGTGCGCCGGGCGAGGAACTCGCGCACGGTCTCCCCCGCGCGCCGCTCCGGCTCCTGCGGGAGGTGGCCGACGGCGGCGGTGGGCGGGGAGAGCCGGAGCTCGCCCTCCTCCGGGGTGTCGATCCCGGCGAGCAGCCGCAGCAGGGTCGACTTGCCGGCGCCGTTGACACCGACGAGGCCGATCACGTCGCCGGGCGCGACGACGAGGTCGAGCGCGGCGAAGAGGGTGCGTTCGCCGTGGCCGGCGGCGAGGTCCTTGGCGACGAGGGTTGCAGTCATCAGGGAACGAATCCTAGGCGACGGAAGTATCGGGCCTCTGGCTCGGGGCGTGGGGCTCCGTCCCCAGGCGCAGCAGGACGGCCCGGTAGCGGGCTCCGTGGAAGCGGTACGGGCCGACGCCGGGGTATCCCTCGCGCGCCGGGTCCGTGAGGGGGCCGGTCTGCCAGGCGAAGTCGCGCCAGATGATGTCCGCGCCGTCCTCGGCGGACTCGCCGTTCCCGCCCGCGCGCTCGACGACGGCGGTGACCGCTCCGCAGCCGGGGTCCTCGCAGTCGGGGCAGGAGTAGATCACCTGGCGGCCGCCCGCGAGCGAGGGCGTGGGGTCGAGGAGCCGTCGGACGTGCTCGGCGCGGAGGGCGGGCGGGAGGTCGGCCGCCAGGGGCGAGACCGCGCCGTCGGCCTCGTGGAGCCGGTGCAGCAGTGCTCTGCCGTCGACGACGAGATCGACGTCGTCGGGCCGGGGACGGGGGAAGCCGCCCGGAAGGAGACCGTCCGGGAGGACGGCGGGGGCGAGGTCGAGGGTCGTGTACGCGGCCGGCATGCCGCAAGCATTCCCCGGTCAGGGGCCCTGTTCCATGGCTGATCCGTCCCGGAAATGTCCCGGTCCCGGTACGGACCGGTCGGGAGAGCGAGGTGATGGTGGTGGCGGGCGCGGCCGCGGGTGGTTACGGCCGGGAACGGACATGCGGCGGGTACGACCGCGGGGCGGGTGCGGTCCTCTCGGACCGGACCCGCCCCGCGTGCTTCGCTACTTCCAGAGCGGCGGGCGGTTGTTGTTCTCCGCGTCGGCGCACTGGCGGGCGCGCCGCTCCAGAGCGTCGGAGCGGGCGAGGGCCTTGCGGGCCTCCGTCGTGGCGCCGAGGCGCTTGAGCTGGGCGGCCCTGTCGCGCTCCTTGCGGGCTTCGGTGCGCAGCTTGTTGACATTGCAGGTGACGGTGGCGGCGGACGCCGGTTCGGCGGTCACCGTCTGGCCGATCAGCACGCTTCCGGCGAGCAGCGTCGTGGCGATCAGGGCCGGCAGGACGCGGCGCGCGGGCTTCGTGAAACGCATGGTGGTTCTCCAACTTCCAGGCCGTGGGGACCTGTTCGAGGCATGGTCAGTACCAGTGGGTAACTTTACACCGGCAAACCATGGGGTCCCGCGCTTTCGGCCCGGCGGCACGCCACCGTCAACACTCCTCCACAGGACTCCCACTGACGAGGTGATAGGTGGCCCGCGCGTCCAGGAGCAGCGGGACGAGCGCGCGCTGCGACTGGCTCAGCGGTACGAACACCCCCGCCCCCTCCGGCCGGACGGTGACGCCGTGCAGGGCGAGCTCGTCGCCCGCCTCCGCGTACTGTCCGGAGTCGAGCCGGTACCCGCACGGCGGGTCGGCGATGATCTCCCCCGGCTCCGGCGGATCGTTGTCGGCGCCCCCGAGGAAGACCGGTCCCCGGTCGGCGAATCCGGCGTGCCGGGCCGCGGCGGTGGCGGCCTTGAGCGGTCCGCGGCGCTCCTCGACATAGGTGAAGGCGCCTTCGAGGGCGGCGCGTTGGGTGGCGACCCGACGCCGGTGGTTGCGCGCCGGATCGTTCTGCTCGGCCTCGTCGAAGGCGTCCACGCGGGTCTCGACGAGCAGGCCGGCCGCGTGCTTGATGCCGGCCGTGTTGCGCAGGATCCGCTCCTGGCCGTCTCCGGCGACCTGCTTGAGCGGCTTGCCGGTGAGGGGGTCGGTCCAGATGCCGTAGATGCCGCTGCTGTATCCGGCGAGTCCGGCGGCGGGCCGGACGTAGCTCTCGGAGAGGGTCCGGGACTCGTCGTGGACGTGCGGATCGGCGTCGAGGCTGCGGGGCCAGAGGGCGAGCAGGTCCTTGTCGTAGTACCGGGGGGTGGCCCCGTACTCGTGCAGGTCGTAGACGAGTTCGGGGCGCCGGTCGCGGATCACGGCGGCGACGGCCCGCGCCTCGGCGGTCCGCAGCGCGATGTGGTCGCGGTTGACGTCGACCCCGTCGCCGTTGCCCCGGGTGTCGGCCTCCCGCCCGTCGGGATTGGCGGTCGGCACGACGAGAAGCGTCGTACGGGCGAGGAAGCGCCGGGTCTCCCGGTCCCGGGCGTCGGCGAGGTCCCGCACGGTGCTCAGACAGGCCTCGCGGCCCGCCGGTTCGTCGCCGTGCTGGCTGCAGACGAGCAGCACGGTGGTGCGGCCCGTACCGAGGGTGGCGAGCCGGATCGGGCGGCCCTGCGCGGTGGTGCCGATCCGGCGCAGCGACACCCGCTCGCTCGCCCGGTCGACGGCCGCGAGGAAGTCGCTCTCCTCGGTCTCGGTGGTCCACCGGGCGCCCCCGCTCGTCTCGAACCCGGTGCGCGGGAGCGGCTTCGCGGGAGCGCTGTCCGCCGCCTTGGCCGGGACGGTGACGAGCGGCAGGGCGAGGGCGGCGGCGGCCGCGACGAGGCCGAGGGCTCGCCGCGAACCGCGCTGTGCGGTGAGGGGGTTCATCGGGCGGCTCCCGCTCCCGGGAGACGCGGACCCGTGACGGCGACCGGCGGTTCGGCACCGCTCAGGGACGGTACGGCGGTGGGCGAGGGCACGACCGGGTGCGGGCCCGAGGTGGCCCGGGCGAAGGCCGGGGCGCCTCCGACCAGCGGCACCTTCGCCCAGGTGCGGGCGAGGTCGAGAGTCAGGGTCGGGGTGGTGGACGGGGGGTCGAGCAGGTCCTTGTCGGTACCGCCGACGATCAGCGCGAGCCGGTGTCCCGCCGGGACGACATGGTCGGTGGACGCGAGGTCCAGGGTCATCGTGTACGCCCTGCCGGGGGTCAGCGGCCGCTCCTTGCCCGGGTCGGCCCAGGTGCCGAGATCGGCCCAGCCCCGGCTGACGACCGTGTACCCGACGTCGGCCGTACGGGCCTCGGTCTCCTTGAAGCAGGCGCTGTCACCCAGGGTGCTCGCACCCCAGCAACTGCGGTCGGCGAGGGTGGTGATCCCCTCGCCGGGGGCACCGTAGTCGCGGATGGTGTCGGGCCCGAGGTCGACGAGGACGGCGGAGAGATGTGCGGTGGCGGTCGTCGGGGTGGCGGTGACCGTCACCTTCGAGGAGCCGGAGATCCGCAGGTCACGGGAGAGGGGGCGGGTGACGAACCCGGCCTTCTCGGGGGTGGCGGTGTCGATCCGGGCCGCCCAGTCGAGCTCGCCGAGGGCCGGGTCGTCGGTGAAGGTCGCGCGGGAACCGGCGGCGGCGGGGACACGGCCGAGGACGCCCGGGCCCGCCTCGGCACCGGGGGCGGGGCGCAGGGTGGTGGTGGCGGTGGTGCGCGGCGGCCAGTGCCGGTCGGTGGTCCAGCGGTCCGGGGCGCGCTCGATGTCGGCGACCGGCTCGCGGTCGATGCCGTTGTCGTGGCCGAGGAGGTAGTGGTCGAACCAGCGGTGCAGGGTCCGGACCCAGTCGGCGCGCCGGAAGTCGAAGGGGTCGACGTGGCCGGTCTGGGAGAGCCAGATCTTCCGCTCGACGCCATGGGCGGCGAGCGCGTCCCACCACCGGCCGAACTGTCCGGCCCGCACGTTGAGGTCCTGCTGCCCGTGCACGACGAAGACGCTGGCCTTGACCTTCCCCGCGTCCCGTACGTGGTCGCGCTCGGTCCAGGCCGGGGTCCAGTCGCCGCTGTAGGGGGTGCCGGCGGCGACACGGTCCTGGACGGCGCCGCAGCGGGCCCGCGCCTCGGGGCTGTTGACGTACTCGGAGAGCCAGCTCGGGTTGGCGTTGTAGAGGGGGGCTCCCTGGGAGTGGAAGTAGTCGTACCAGGAGGAGATGGCGCCGATCGGGACGATCGTTCTCAGCCCTTCGACGCCGGTGGCGGCGACGCCGTTGGCGACGGTGCCGTCCCAGCTCTTGCCGATCATGCCGACGTTCCCGGTGGTCCAGGTGGTGGCGCGGGCGCGGGTGTCGCCCGTACGGGAGGTGTAGCCACGGGCCCGGCCGTTCAGCCAGTCGACGACGGCCTTGGCCGACTGGACGTCGGAGCGCCCGCCGACGTCGTCGCAGCCGTCGGAGCGGTTGGTGCCCGCGAGGTCGACGGCGGCGAAGGCGTAGCCCCGGGGGACGAAGAAGTTGTCGTAGAAGAGCGGGAACCGGACCGGGTTCCCGTCGGCGTCGTAGGTCTTCCTCTGGCTCTCGTTGCCGCGCCCGCAGCAGGCGTAGTACGGGCTGGCGTCCATGATGACCGGGACCTTCCGGCCGGCCGCCGCGGTCTCACGGGGGCGGACGATGTCGACGGCGACCCGGTCCGCGCGCCCGTCGCCGTCGCCGTCGAGTCCGGTGTCGACCCAGACGGACTCACGGATGGCGTCGGCGTACGAGTGGACGGGCCGGGACTCCCGCACGGGCGGCGCGGAGGAGGCTTCCCACGCTGCGGGCGCGGCCGGCTCCGGCCGCGCTCCCGCGGGCGTGACCAGGGTCGCGAGCAGGGCGGCGGTGGCCGCGGCCACGAGGGTTCCGTACGGCAGTCGGGCTCCGCGGGGTCTCCGCATTCGCATCGGCATGGGCGGGAACGTACCCCGGTCAACTCCCGTGCAAAAGAGTGCCCGAGGGAATCAGGGGGGATTCGGGGTGACCCCGGAGAGGGAAGTGTTCGTATCGGCCGAATGGCGATCGTGTGACAGGGGGTCCTCTGGACGTGACGGTGCGTCGGGCAGCTGAATAGTGTCCGGACCAAGGACCGACGACCACCCGCGCGTCTTACGTTTCTTATGACTTGGGGAGCACCTGTGCACCGCAGAATCATCGTTCCGAGCGCCCTCGCGGCCTCCCTGCTGCTGGCGATCCCGGCATCGGCGGCCGACTTCGTGCCCGGGGCGTCCGGCATCGGCGACTCCTACTACCCCGCCAGCGGCAACGGCGGCTACGACGTCTCCCACTACGACCTGCGGCTGAAGTACCAGCCCGCGACCGACCTGCTCGAAGGTACGGCGACGATCCTCGCCACGACGAAGCAGAACCTGTCCCGGTTCAACCTCGACCTGGGCCTGGCCGTCAGCGAGGTCCGGGTCAACGGCCGCCCGGCGACGTTCACCGCCTCGGGCGCCCACGAGCTGGAGGTGACCCCGGCAGTCCCGCTGGAGCGGAACAAGACGGTTTCGGTCGTCGTCCGCTACGCGGGCAAGCCCTCCGAGGTGAAGGTCGACGGCTGGACGGCCTGGGCCCGCACCCCGGACGGCGGAGTCGCCGCGCAGGAGCCGGATTCGGCCGTCTGGTGGTTCCCGTCCAACGACCACCCGCTCGACAAGGCCACCTTCGACGTCTCCGTCTCGGTGCCGGACGGCCACCAGGCCATCAGCAACGGCGTGCTGCAGTCGCAGTCCTCGCGGCTCGGCTGGACCCGCTTCAACTGGCGCTCCAACAAGCCGCAGGCGACGTATCTGGCCACGCTCGCCGTCGGCAGGTTCGACATCACGACGGACAGGACGGCGAACGGACTGCCGGTCCTCAACGCGTACAGCAAGGACCTCGGCGACAACGACGGGGCGGCACGCGCCTCCATCGAGCGCACGACCGAGGTCGCGGAGTGGCTGGAGTCGCTCTTCGGGCCGTACCCCTTCAACTCCCTCGGCGGGTACGTGCCGAACGTGACCAGCGGTTTCGCCCTGGAGACGCAGACCCGGCCGTTCTACAGCCCGCGGCAGTTCGCCAACGGCGCGAACGTGTCGGTGGTCGTCCACGAACTGGCCCACCAGTGGTACGGCGACAGCGTCTCCGTCCGCGACTGGAAGGACATCTGGGTCAACGAGGGCTTCGCCCGCTACAGCCAGTGGCTGTGGTCGGAGAAGGAGGGCGAGGGCAGCGCCCAGGAGCTGGCGGACCACGTGTACGCCATCCGGACGGCGGAGGACCCGTTCTGGACGGTGAAGCCGGGTGACCCGGGCCCGGAGAACCAGTTCCACATCGCCGTCTACGACCGGGGCGCGCTGGCGCTCCAGGCCCTGCGCAACGAGATCGGCGACGAGGACTTCTTCGCGATCCTGAAGGGCTGGCCGCAGGAGTTCGCCTACGGCAACGCGCGGGTCTCCGACTTCGTCCGGTACGCCGAGCGGGTCTCCGGCAAGCCGCTGGCCGGGCTCTTCGACACCTGGCTGTACACGCCGTCGAAGCCGTCCGCGTCGACGGCGGCCGCGGCGGGTCTGTCCGCTCCGGCCGCGGGGCCGGCGGCGCGAGCGACGGTGCGGACGCAGCCGGTGGCGCCGAAGTCATGGAAGAAGATCGCGGAGACGAACACGATCCACGAGACCGGGGAGCGCCACACGCACTGACGGGTACGAGGAGCGGGACCGCGCGGCCGACCCGGCCGTGCGGTCACCGGAGCCGCACGGTCACCCCGGCCGGTCCGTCAGCGTCGCGACGCGTGGCGGGCCGCCTCGCGTGCCTTCCTCGCCAGGGGCAGATAGCGCAGCCGTTCCGGCAGGACCGGGACGACGGTGCGGACGACCCGGGCGAAGCGGCGCAGGGCGCGCTCCTGCTCCGCCGTCCACTCAAGACCGATGGCCTCCCGGGCGTCCGGCGGCATCAGGCCGACCGTGAGGAAGGCCCGCAGTCGCAGGAACGGGCGGCGCAGGACGGGCCAGAGCAGCCGCAGGGCGAACCGGAGCGGCAGCGGGCCCCGGTCGGGGGCGGGCACCGGCTGGTCGGGGTCGAGCAGCTCCCGGACGACGACGGTCGCCTCCAGCTCCTCCGCCAGGACCTTCCGGTAGTACGGCCAGAACTCCTCGATCGTCTGTGGCATGTCACGGTCGTGGATGCCGAGGATCCGGCCGACCTGGAGCCACTCGGCGTACAGCTGCCGCTCCTGCGCCTCGGTGAGGGGGCGGGCGAGGAGCCGGAGCCCCCAGGTGTAGACGGGGAAGCCGGTCGCGTGCACCCAGGAGTAGTAGGCGGGGGTGAGGGCGTGGTAGCGGCGCCCGTGGGCGTCGGTGCCCTGGATGGTGCGGTGCAGCTCCCGCAGGCGGCGCCCTTCCCGTGCGGCGTCCTCGCCTCCGTAGATCCACAGCTGGAGGGAGCGCAGGGAGCGCTCGCCGCGGCCCCAGGGGTCCGTCCGGAAGACGGAGTGCGCGTCCACCCCGGCGCCGATCGCGGGGTGCGCGACCTGCATCGTGAGGGCGGCGGGCAGCATCAGGAGGGCCCGGATGTCGCCGGCGACGCTCCACAGCACTCCGCCGACGGGGGGCGGGACGGGGTCGGCGGCGGGGCGGTCGGGCTGCGCGTGTTCCATGGGGTTCTCCTCACCCTCCAGGCTGCCACCCACGACGAAGGGGCCGGCACCCGGGTCCTGTGGTCCCGGTGACGGCCCCTTGCGAGGAGTACGGATCAGGCGCGGTCGGCGCCGACCGGCTCGCCGACGATACGGGCGGCGAGGGCGTGGGCCCAGGCGTCGACGTCCGCGGTGAGCTCGCGCTCGGCGGCGGCGCGCTCGGCGGCGATCTTCTCGGCACCGGCGGCGAGGATCGCCTCGCGCTCGGCGTTGCCCTCGGCGCGGGCGGCGGCGATGGCGACCGAGCCCTCCTCGACGGCCTTGGAGCGGATGCGGGCGGCCTCGTGACGGGCCTCGGCGAGCTCCGCCTCGTACTGCTCACGGATCTGCGTGGCCTCGGAGCGCAGGTCGTCGGCGCGCTCGGTGCCGCCGTCGATGGCGTCCTCGCGCTCGTCGAGGGTCCGACGGATCTTCGGCAGGATGCCCTTCGCCAGGATGAGGAAGGTGAGTCCGAACAGCACCAGGCCGAGGATGAGCTCTGCCCAGACGGGGTTGAGCGGACCGAGGTCCATCTTGAAGATCGTTGAGTTGCTCGCGAGGGTCATGCGCGCATTCTACCTGGACGGAAACACCACAAATCAGACATGGGTCAGAGAGTTGGCGTGCTTGTGCGAGCTCGGCAAGATTCCCGGCACCCAGAGGCTACCGGAAGGTAACCACGGCTGATTGTATGTGCGGCGCCAGGTCAACCCCCCACACCCTCATGGGAGTTCACGTGTCGTTCGCCGCGTTCCGCCGTACCCCCGGCGCCGCCCTTTCCCTCGCGCTCGCCGCGGCCACCCTGGCGGCGACCGCGCCGGGCGCGACCGCCGCCTCCGCGACGGCCGCCGAGACCCCGCGCCTGAAGGTGCTTTCCTATAACGCGTTCCTGTTCTCGAAGTCGCTGTACCCGAACTGGGGCCAGGACCACCGGGCCAAGGCGATTCCCGCCGCCTCCTTCTTCCAGGGGCAGGACGTCGTCGTCCTCCAGGAGGCCTTCGACAACGCCGCGTCGGACGCGCTCAAGGCGAACGCCGCCGCGCAGTACCCGCACCAGACGCCCGTGATCGGCCGGAGCAAGAGCGGCTGGGACGCCACCGGCGGCGCGTACTCCACGACCACGCCCGAGGACGGCGGAGTGACGATCCTCAGCAAGTGGCCGATCGTCCGCAAGGAGCAGTACGTCTACAAGGACGCCTGCGGCGCCGACTGGTACTCGAACAAGGGCTTCGCGTACGCCGTCCTCGATGTGAACGGCAGCCGGGTCCATGTCGTCGGCACCCACGCCCAGTCCACCGACCCGGGATGCTCGGCAGGCGAGGCGGCGCAGATGCGCAGCCGCCAGTTCAAGGCGATGGACGCCTTCCTCGACGCCAAGAACATCCCGGCGAACGAGCAGGTGATCGTCGCGGGCGACATGAACGTCGACTCGCACACGTCCGAGTACGGCACGATGCTCGCGGACGCGGGCCTGGCCGGTGCCGACGCCCGCACGGGCCACCCGTACTCCTTCGACACCGACCTGAACTCGATCGCCTCCGAGCGCTACCCGGACGACCCGCGCGAGGACCTCGACTACGTCCTCCACCGGGCCGGGAACGCCCGCCCCGCCGGCTGGACCAACCATGTGATCCTGGAGGAGAGCTCCCCCTGGACGGTCTCCAGCTGGGGCACGCGGTACACGTACACCAACCTCTCCGACCACTACCCGGTCACCGGGTTCTGACCTCAGTACCCGTACCCGCCGAAGAGGCTGTAGAGCCAGGCACCGAGCACCCCGGCGACACAGAGCAGCACGACGACGGAGCCCAGGCTCGTGTGTCGCGCCCTGCGGGGCCGGCCGGGTCGGGCGGCACGCGCCGCCCGACCCGGCCTGCTCCGCTTCCCGGGCGTCGCCGCGCGCGGGGCGGAGGCCGGCTCGGCGACCGCGGCGACGTCGGCGAGCAGCCGGCGGCAGACCGTCGCGAGCTCAGCCGTCCCGGCCGTCAGATCGACGACCACCTCGGTCCTGGCCGGGGCGGTGGTCCCGCCGTCGAGAAGCCGCCCCGCACGCAGCAGCGCCTGGTCCTTGCCCCCGGTCGGACCGAGGCTGATCCAGCGCCGCACGTGCTCGCCCCGTATCACCACACCGCCGCCCCGCTCCCGATAGACGGTGTGCTCCCGCCACAGGACTCCGGCCAATTCGTGGGCCGTCTCCCTGAGTTGCGTGTACATCTGACTCCCCTGTTCCCATTCCCCCGGTCCGAACAGCCGCAGACTCTAGCCGTCACCCGTCGAACCGCCGATCACACCCCGGCCACGCGCCCCTTACGCACCGAAGTCGTACACGCTGACCGGTATCCCCCGCGCCACGAGCCGACGCACGATCAGAGGCTCGACCCGCTCCCAGGATCCCCCGGCGAGCCCACAGCCGATGCGCGGCATGTGGACGGAGGCCCCCAGCTCGGCCGCCCTGTCGGCGAGCAGCCCGAGCGCGGCGTCGATCGCCTCGTACCGCACGGGCACGCCGCTGCTGCGACCGGTGCGTATCCCCCGCTGCCCCACCAGATTCGCCACCCAGACGTACGGCTCGACCTGGACGAGCTGGACGGCGCCGAGGCCGAAGTCGTTCCGCGAGCGCTCGCGGTGCCACCGCCGGTAGGCCGCCTCCGGCTCGCTCCAGCGGCGCGAGACCGCCACGACGAAGCCCTTGCCCCAGCCGCCCATGTCGTTGCAGACATGGGCGATGATCTTGACGCCCTTGGCCTGCGGCGAGGTGGCGTCCCCCTGGACGTACGTGATGCCGGTCATGTCGATCACGCTACGCCGCGCCACTGACAGCGCGGCCCCGCCGGAAGGTTCGTCGGCGGGGCTGTCTGTGGAGTGGGGTTTATGGGCGGGTGTACCGGCGGATGCGGTAGCGGAGGGTCGTTGTCGAGTGGTGCCAGTCCGTGTCGGCGGTGAGCTGCCACGTCGGGTCGAGCGGTGGGGCGTAGGTGTCGCCCGTCACCGGGGCGTCGACCTCCGTCACCGACAGGGTTCTGGCGTACGGGAGGGCCGCGCGGTAGATCTCGCCGCCGCCGATCACCCAGGCCGCGCCCGTCGGCTCCGGGGAGTCCGCCGCCAGGGCGAGGGCCGTGTCGATGGATCCGGCGCGCTCCGCGCCCTCGGCCGTCCAGTGCGGGTCACGCGTCACCACGATGTTCCGCCGGCCGGTGAGCGGACGGAAACGCGCGGGCAGCGAGTCCCAGGTCTTGCGTCCCATGATCACGGGGTGGCCGAGGGTCGTGGCCTTGAAGTGGGCCATGTCCTCGGGGAGGCGCCACGGGATCGCGTTGCCCGCCCCGATCACCCCCTCGGGGGTCTGCGCCCAGATCAGTCCGATGTCCATGCCGTCGCCGCTCATACCGCGACCGGGGCCTTGATGGCCGGGTGGTGCCGGTAGTCCACGATCTCCACGTCCGCGAAGGCGTAGCCGAAGATCGAGTCCGCCTTGTGGAGGCGCAGCTCGGGAAAGTCGTACGGGGTGCGCGACAGCTGCTCGGTGACCTGCTCGACGTGGTTGTCGTAGATGTGGCAGTCGCCGCCGGTCCAGATGAAGTCGCCCGGTTCGAGCCCCGTCTGCTGCGCCACCATGTGGGTGAGCAGCGCGTAGCTGGCGATGTTGAACGGCACGCCGAGGAAGAGGTCCGCGCTGCGCTGGTACAGCTGGCAGGAGAGCCTGCCGTCGGCGACGTAGAACTGGAAGAAGGCGTGGCAGGGGGCGAGCGCCATCCGGTCCAGTTCGGCGACGTTCCAGGCGGAGACGATCATCCGGCGCGAGTCCGGGTCGTCGCGCAGGGTGTCGAGGACCTGGCTGATCTGGTCGATGTGCCGGCCGTCGGGGGTCGGCCAGGACCGCCACTGCACGCCGTAGACCGGGCCGAGCTCGCCTTCCGCGTCGGCCCACTCGTCCCAGATGGTGACACCGTGCTCCCGCAGCCAGCCGACGTTCGAGTCTCCGCGCAGGAACCACAGGAGCTCGTAGACGATCGACTTGAGGTGCACCTTCTTGGTGGTGACCAGCGGGAACCCCTGCGAGAGGTCGTAGCGGAGCTGGTGTCCGAAGACGCTCCGGGTCCCCGTTCCCGTCCGGTCGGCCTTGGCCGTCCCGGAGGTGAGCACCAGTTTCAACAGGTCTTCGTACTGTGTATCCGCCACGGACGCCGAGTCTACTGCCGGCCCGGGGTGCGCCGTACCGTCAGCCGCCGGTGACGGTGGCGCGCGGGGTCTCGTCGACGTGCAGGGTGAAGACGTCGGGGCGGGCGTAGTGACCGGTGGCGTCGAGATCGAAGCGGGCGCGGGCGAGGTCGTCCAGGTCGAGTTCGGCGGTCAGGATGCCCTCGCCGTCGCGCAGCGGCCCGGCGAGGACCTCGCCCAGCGGGGAGACGATGACGGATCCGCCGCCGATGAGCACGGTGTCGGGCTCGTCGCCCTGGACAGGGTGGAGGTCGGCGGGGAGGGCATCCCTGCGCAGGTACTGCGCGGCGCCGAGGACGAAGCAGCGGCCTTCGAGGGCGATGTGCCGCATGGTGGCCTGCCAGGCGTCGCGGTCGTCGACGGTCGGCGCGCACCACAGGTCCACGCCCTTGGCGTACATCGCCGTCCGCAGCAGCGGCATGTAGTTCTCCCAGCAGATGGCCGCGCCCAGGCGGGCGGTGCCGGTGTCCACCACGGGGAGGGTGGAGCCGTCGCCCTGACCCCAGAGGTACCGCTCGGCGGCGGTGGGCATGAGCTTGCGGTGCAGACCCAGATAGCCGTGGGGGCCGAGGAAGAGGGCGACGCAGTACAGCGTGCCGCCCCGGCGTTCGACCGCGCCGACGACGGCGTGACAGCCGAGTTCGCGGGTGACGGCGGCCAGGCTCTCGACCTCGGGGCCGGGGATCTCGACGGCCGCTGCGTGGTAGCGGCGGTAGAGCTCGCGGCCCGCCGGGGTGCGGCTGCCGACCGTGACGCCGAAGTCGAGCCCCTTGGGGTAGCCGCCGATGAACGCCTCGGGGAGGACGACGACCTCGGCGCCCCGGGCTGCGGCCTCACGGATGAGCTCTTCGGCCCGGGCCACCGCGGCCGGGGTGTCGAACAGCGGGGCGGCCGCCTGGACGACGGCGGCGGTGACGGTGCGACGGGGCTGTGCGGGAGTCGGAGTCATGGTGTCGACGCTAGGAACCGCACCCTCATCCGGCAAACTGATTCTCACGATGATCGACATCTATGACACCGAATTCCGGAAGGCCGACCTCAACCTGCTCGTCGTCTTCGCCGCCCTGATGCGTGAGCGCAGCGTCACCCGGGCCGCCGCCGCCCTGCATCTGAGCCAGGGCGCCACCAGCGCCGCCCTCGGCCGGCTGCGCGGGCTCTTCGACGACGAGCTGTTCACCCGTACCCGCGGCGGCGTCGCGCCCACCCCGCGCGCCGTGGCGCTGGCCCGCCGGATCGAGCCGGCGCTCGGGCTCGTCCACGGGGCGGTGACCGACCGGGACCGCTTCGACCCGGCCACCGCCCGGCGCACCTTCACCCTGGGCATGTCGGACGATCTGGAGGCGGCGCTCATGCCCCGCCTGCTGCGGGCCACGGCGGGGCTCCCGGGCATCCGGCTCGCCGTACGGCAGGCCAGCCGCAACACCGTCGCCGACATGATCGACCGGGGCGAGGTCGACCTCGGCGTGGCCGCCGCCCCGGCGCACCGCGCCGACCACCGCCGCCGGGACCTCTTCACCTCCGGCTACACCTGCCTGTTCAACCCCCGGCTGCTGCCGCTCCCCGTCCCCCTCGCACTCGACGACTTCCTGGCCCGTCCCCATCTGCTGATCTCCTACGACGGCCGGCGCGGCATCGTCGACGACGTCCTGGAGGCGCGGGGGCTCGACCGGCGGGTGATCGCCTCGACCACCCACTTCGCCGGAGCCGCCCTCCAGCTCGCGACCCTGCCGGCCCTGGCCACCGTGCCGAGCCATGCGGCCGAGATCTATGCCGACCTCCTTGACCTGGCCACGGCCGAGCCGCCGATTCCGATGCCCTCGTACACCGTCAGCGCGATCTGGCACGGAAGTCTCACCGACGACCCCGCCCACCTGTGGCTCCGCCGGCTCCTCGACGACACGGCGCTCGCGGACTCCTGAAGGGGCGGCGGGCTTTTACACGGGTGGTGAGACAGCAATACTGTTCAAGGGACCCGTACCGGCGGGTCGACCGCAGGGGAAGTGAGGGCACCTCGGATGGGCGTCGGGAGCGGCGAGACGGATGTGCCGGACGGGGACGTGCCCGGTACGAGCCCGGCGGGTGTGGACCCCGCCCGTACGAGCCTTCCGGACGCGGACGTCCCGAGTTATACCGTCGACGAGCTCGCCGCGCGGGCCGGGGTCACCGTGCGGACCGTGCGGTTCTACGGGACCCGGGGACTGCTGCCGCCGCCCGTCATCGGTCCGCGGCGGGTCGGGCACTACGGGCCGGGGCACCTGTCGCGGCTCGCGCTCATCGAGGAGCTCCAGCGGCAGGGCATGACGCTCGCGGCGATCGAGCGGTACGTGGAGCAGCTGCCGCCCGACCTCAGCGCCCAGGACCTCGCCATCCACCGGGCCCTCGTGGCCTCCTGGGCCCCCGAGTCCGCGGAGGACATCACCCTCCGCGACCTGGAGCGGCGCGCCGGGCGGGCCCTGACGGAGCGGGACATCGACCGGCTGGCCGCGATGGGCGTCCTCGAGCGCACCGCCGACACGGGGGCCGGGGACACCGAGGACACCGACACCTTCCGGCTGGACGGGGCGCTGCTGCGGCTCGGTGTGGAGATGCTCGACGTGCCGATCGAGCACGAGACGATCCTCGCCTCCCGGACCGTGCTCCTGGAGCACGCGCGCGCCGCCGCCCAGGAGCTGTCCCGGCTCTTCCAGGAGCGGGTGTGGAGCCCGTACCGGGAGAGCGGGGAGGACCCGGACCACCTGAGCGCCATGCGGTCGCTCTCGGCCCATATGCAGCCGATCGTGGTCCAGGCCCTCGTCACCGCCTTCCAGCGCTCACTGAGCGAGGAGCTGCGGGCCGCGTTCAGGAGTCGCTGAACACCTCGCCGCGCCCGGCCTTCTCCACCAGGAGGGCGGGCGGGGTGAACCGCTCGCCGTACGTCTCCGCCAGCTCGCGCGCGCGGGCCGTGAAGCCGGCGACACCGCCCTCGTAGCCGTTGACGTACTGGAGGACGCCGCCGGTCCAGGCCGGGAAGCCGATGCCCATGATGGAGCCGATGTTGGCGTCGGCGACCGAGGTCAGGACGCCCTCTTCGAGGAGCCGGACGGTGTCCAGGGCCTCGGCGAAGAGCATCCGTTCCTGCATGTCGCGGAACGGGATCTCGTACCCGGGCTTGGCGAAGTGCTCGCGCAGGCCGGGCCAGAGCCTGCCGCGCTTGCCGTCCTCGCCGTACTCGTAGAAGCCCGCGCCGCCGCTGCGTCCGGGCCGTCCGAACTCGTCGACCATGCGGTCGATCACGGCCTCGCCGGGGTGGGTGGTCCAGGTGCCGCCGGCCTCCTCGACCGCCCGCTTCGTCTCGTTGCGGATCTTGCGGGGCAGGGTCAGGGTCAGCTCGTCCATCAGGGAGAGGACCTTGGCGGGGTAGCCGGCCTGGGCGGCGGCCTGCTCGATCGAGGCGGGCTCGATGCCCTCACCGAGCATGGCGACGCCCTCGTTGATGAAGTGGCCGATCACCCGCGAGGTGAAGAAGCCGCGCGAGTCGTTGACGACGATCGGCGTCTTGTTGATCTGCCGGACCAGGTCGAACGCGCGGGCCAGGGCCTCGTCGCCGGTCCGCTCGCCCTTGATGATCTCGACGAGCGGCATCTTGTCGACGGGCGAGAAGAAGTGCAGGCCGACGAAGTCGGCCTGGCGCTCGACGCCCTCGGCGAGGACGGTGATCGGCAGGGTGGAGGTGTTGGAGCAGAGCAGCGCGTCGGGGGCGACGACGCCCTGGATCTCCTGGAACACCTTGTGCTTGAGCGCGGTGTCCTCGAAGACCGCCTCGATCACCGCGTCGCAGCCGGCCAGGGCCTGGACGTCGGAGGTCGGCGTGATGCGGGCGAGGAGCGCGTCGGCCTTCGCCCGGGTGGTGCGGCCGCGGGAGACGGCCTTGGCGCAGAGCGCCTCCGAGTAGGCCTTGCCCTTCGCGGCGGACTCGGCGGAGACGTCCTTGAGGACGACCTCGATGCCGGCGCGGGCGCAGGAGTACGCGATGCCGGCGCCCATCATGCCGGCGCCGAGGACGGCCACCTTGCGGACCTGGCGGGGCTCGACGCCCTTGGGGCGGCTGGCGCCGGAGTTGACGGCCTGGAGGTCGAAGAAGAACGCCTGGATCATGTTCTTCGCGGTCTGGCCGATGACGAGCTCGGTGAAGTAGCGGGACTCGATGGTGGCCGCGGTCTCGAAGTCGACCTGGGAGCCCTCGACGGCGGCGGCCATGATGGCGCGGGGCGCCGGGTAGGGGGCTCCGCCCAGCTGCTTGCGCAGGTTGGCGGGGAAGGCCGGCAGGTTGGCGGCGAACTTCGGGTTCGACGGGGTGCCGCCCGGGATCCGGTGGCCGGGGACGTCCCAGGGCTGGCGGGACTCGGGGTGCGCGTCGATGAAGGCGATGGCCTTGGCCATCATCTCCTCGGGGGTGGCGGCGACCTCGTGGACGAGGCCGTTCTCCAGGGCGCGCTGCGGGGCGTACTGGGTGCCCTGGAGCAGCACCTTGAGGAGGGCGTCGGTGATGCCCATGAGGCGTACGGTGCGGGCGATGCCGCCGCCGCCCGGCAGCAGGCCGAGGGTGACCTCGGGCAGACCGATCTTGGAACCGGGGGCGTCGAGCGCGACCCGGTGGTGGGAGGCGAGCGCGATCTCGTAACCGCCGCCGAGCGCGGCCCCGTTGATCGCGGCGACGACCGGCTTGCCGAGGGTCTCGATGCGGCGCAGCGCGTTCTTCATCGCGAGGGCGGCGTCGAAGATGTCCTGGGCGTGCTCGGGGCCCGCCTTGACCATGTCCTTGAGGTCGCCGCCCGCGAAGAAGGTCTTCTTGGCGGAGGTGTAGATGATGCCGCGGACGGAGTCCTTCTCGGCCTCGAGGCGGTCGGCGACGGCGACGATGGAGGCCCGGAAGGCCTGGTTCATGGTGTTGGCGGACTGGTCGGGGTCGTCGAGGACGAGGGTGACGATCCCGGTCGCGTCCTGGTCCCAGCGGATGGTGGTGCTCTCGCTCATGACTGATGCTTCTCCGTTTGAGGGGTGCGGACGGGACGGTCAGACGCGCTCGACGACGGTGGCGATGCCCATGCCGCCGCCCACGCAGAGGGTGGCGAGGCCGTAGCGCTTGTCCTGCCGCTCCAGCTCGTCGACGAGGGTGCCGAGGATCATCGCTCCGGTGGCGCCGAGCGGGTGGCCGAGCGCGATGGCTCCGCCGTTGACGTTGACCTTGTCCAGGGAGATCCCCATGTCCTTGACGAAGCGCAGGACGACGGCCGCGAAGGCCTCGTTGATCTCGATCAGGTCGATGTCGTCGATGGTGAGCCCGGCCTTGGCGAGCGCCTTGCGGGTCGCGGGGGCGGGTCCTGTGAGCATGATGGTCGGTTCGGAGCCGGAGACGGCGGCCGAGACGATACGGGCGCGCGGGGCCAGTCCGTTCCGCTCGCCGGCCTCCCTGGAGCCGATGGCGACGAGGGAGGCGCCGTCGACGATGCCCGAGGAGTTGCCCGCGTGGTGGACGTGGTCGATCTCCTCGACCCAGTGGTACTTCTGCAGCGCGACCGCGTCGAAGCCGCCGAGCTCGCCGATGTCGGCGAAGGAGGGCTTGAGGCGGGCGAGGGAGTCGGCTGTGGTGCCGGGGCGCAGGAACTCGTCGTGGTCGAGGACGGTGAGCCCGGCGCGGTCCTTCACGGGCACGATCGAGCGGGCGAAGCGGCCGTCCTTGACGGCGGCGGCGGCGCGCTCCTGGGAGAGGGCGGCGTACTCGTCGACGTCCCGGCGGGTGAAGCCCTCGATGGTGGCGATGAGGTCGGCGCCGATGCCCTGCGGGACGAAGTTGGTGTCGAGGTTCGTCATCGGGTCGGAGAACCAGGCGCCGCCGTCGGAGGCCATCGGCACGCGGGACATGGACTCGACGCCGCCGGCGAGGACGAGGTCCTCCCAGCCGGAGCGGACCTTCATCGCGGCCATGTTGACCGCTTCGAGGCCGGAGGCACAGAAGCGGTTCTCCTGGACGCCGGCGACGGTGTCGGGGAGTCCGGCGGCGATGGCCGCGATGCGGGCGATGTCGGAGCCCTGGTCGCCGACGGGGCCGACGACACCGAGGACGATGTCGTCGATGGCGGCCGGGTCGAGGCCGGGGTTGCGGGTCTGGATCTCCCGGATCAGGCCGACGACCAGGTCGATGGGCTTGGTGCCGTGCAGGGAGCCGTTGGCCTTGCCGCGTCCGCGCGGGGTGCGGATCGCGTCGTACACGTACGCTTCGGTGCTCACGGAAAGCCTTTCGCGAGGGGTGAGGGTGGTGTGCGTGGGGCGGGGAGGTCAGCCGAGGAGGGAACGGCCGATGATCTCCTTCATGATCTCGGTGGTGCCGCCGTAGATGGTCTGGATCCGGCCGTCGGTGTAGGCGCGGGCGACCGGGAATTCGCTCATGTAGCCGTATCCGCCGTGCAGTTGCAGGCAGCGGTCGGCGACCCGCTTCTGGAGTTCGGTCGCCCACCACTTGGCCATGGAGGCGTGGACGGCGTCGAGTCCCCCCTCGTTGTGCTCGGTGACGCAGCGGTCGACGAAGGTCCGGGTGACGGCGCACTCGGTGGCCATCTCGGCGATCTCGAAGCGGATGTGCTGGAGCTTGGCGAGGGGCCGGCCGAAGGCCTCGCGCTCCTTGACGTACCGGGTGGTGATCTCCAGGAGGTGCTCGGCGCCCGCGATGCCGGCGACGGCGATGGCGAGGCGTTCCTGGGCGAGGTTGGTCATGAGGTGGATGAAGGCGCCGTTGAGTTCGCCGAGGAGGTTCTCCTTGGGGACGCGGACGTCGTGGAAGAACAGCTCGGCGGTGTCCTGGGACTTCTGGCCGATCTTGTCCAGATTCCGGCCGCGCTCGAAGCCCTCGGCGCCGCGCTCGACGACCAGGAGGGAGAGGCCGTGCGCCCCGCCCTCGGGGGTGGTGCGGGCGACGACGACCACGAGGTCGGCGAGGATGCCGTTGGAGATGAAGGTCTTGGAGCCGTTGAGGATCCAGTGGTCGCCGTGGTCCTCGGCGGTGGTACGGATGCCCTGGAGGTCCGAGCCCGCGCCGGGTTCGGTCATGGCGATGGCGGTGACGATCTCGCCCGAGCAGAAGCCGGGCAGCCAGCGCCGCTTCTGCTCCTCGGTGCCGAGCGAGGTCAGATAGGGGCCGATGATGTCGTTGTGGAGGCCGATGGCGAGTCCGGGGGCGCCGGCCCGGGTGAACTCCTCGGCGAGGACGGCGCCGTAACGGAAGTCGGGGTTGCCGCCGCCTCCGTACTCCTCGTCGACGGCGAGGCCGAGCAGCCCCTGCCGTCCGGCGGCGAGCCAGACCTCGCGGGAGACGATGCCGTCCTCCTCCCACTGTGCGTAGTGGGGCAGCACCTCCTTCTCCAGGAAGGTGCGGACCGTGGACCGGAAGGCCTCGTGGTCGGCGGTGTAGAGCTGACGCTTCATGCTTCGGTCTCCTGGGTCTTCACAGCGGGTACGCCCCAGTCGCGGGCGACGGCGGCGGTGTCGGCACCGGGCAGGGCGGGGCCCGTACGGAGAGTGCCGGGAGTCACGGAGAAACGCGGGGCGGGCGCCGGCTGGGCCGTTCCGTCGCGCTCGACGAAGGTCGCGCGGGCCGCGAGGTGCGGGTGGGCGGGGGCCTCGCGGAGGGAGAGGACAGGGGCGACGCAGGCGTCGGAACCCTCGAAGACGGCGCTCCACTCCTCGCGGGTACGGCTCCGGAAGCGCTCGGCGACGGCCTCGCGCAGTTCGGGCCAGCGGGCGAGGTCGCGGCGGGCGGGTGCGGCCTCCTCGACGCCGAGGAGGCGGACGAACTCCGCGTAGAACTGCTCCTCGAGCGCGCCGACCGCCATGTGGCCGCCGTCGGAGGTCTCGTAGACGCCGTAGAAGGGGCAGCCGCCGTCGAGGAGGTTGACGCCCCGCCGGTCCTGCCAGCCGCCGGCCGCGAGCATGCCGTGGATCATCGTGGTGAGGTGCGCGGTGCCGTCCACGATGGCGGCGTCGACGACCTGGCCCTCGCCGTGTGCGCGGGCGTGCTGGAGCGCGGCGAGGACGCCGATGACGAGGTACAGGGAGCCGCCCGCGTAGTCGCCGACGAGGTTGGCGGGGACGGTGGGCGGGCCGTCCGGGTCGGGGCCGATCATGCCCAGCGCGCCGGTGATCGCGATGTAGCCGATGTCGTGGCCCGCGGTCGCCGCGAGCGGCCCGTCCTGGCCCCAGCCGGTCATCCGCCCGTAGACGAGGCGCGGATTGCGGGCGAGGCAGGCGTCGGGGCTGACGCCGAGGCGCTCGGCGACGCCCGGCCGGTAGCCCTCGATCAGGATGTCGGCGCGCTCGACCAGGTCGAGGACGGTGTCCGGGCCGCCGTCGGCCTTGAGGTCGACGAGGACGGAGCGCTTGTTGCGGTTGGTGAGGTCGCGGGCCGGGTCGATGCCGAGGCCGGGTCCTCCGGGGCGGTCGACGCGGACGACGTCGGCGCCGAGGTCGGCCAGGAGCATCGCGGCGAACGGGCCGGGCCCGATGCCCGCGAGCTCGACCACGCGTACCCCCGTGAGCGGGCCGTTCCCGGCGGTGTGCGTCGTGCTCATCGAGCCCCCAGACGTGTGTGACACCAATGATGTAACACCGGAGATGCTAGGAACGTGTTCCACTCGGCACAAGCCCCCCGGCCGAGCAAGCGCTTGGAAATTACGAGGGCCGGGGCGCGGACCGGGGTCCGGCGGGGACCCGCTATCCTCCGCCGACGACGACAACCGCGCGCGGCGGCGCGGCACGGCCGAAACGAGGGGCTGTATGGAGACAGGGGCGGACGTGGGACGCGAGGACGGGGCCGGGGCCGAGTCGGTCGCGGAGGCCGCGGAGGCCGCGGGCGCGACTGGGGGCGGGGCCGGGACGGACGCGGTCGCGGAGGGCGGGGCCGTGATGGATCCGGCGATCGAGACGGCGCCGGCCCGGCGGGAGCGCGGAGCGCGGCCGTACGACGTGGTCCTCTTCGGGGCGACCGGGTTCGTGGGCGAGCTCACCGCCGCGTATCTGGCCGAGCACGCCCCCGCGGAGTGCCGCTGGGCGCTCGCCGGCCGCAACAGGGCCGGTCTTACCGCCCTGCGCGAACGGCTCGCCGCCCGGTGGCCGCACTGCGCCGACCTTCCGCTCGTCGTCGCCGACGCCGCCGATCCCGGCTCGCTGCGCGATCTCGCCGAGTCGGCCCGGGTGGTGGCGACCACCGTCGGCCCCTACGTCTGGTACGGCGACGGGCTCGTGGCCGCCTGCGCGGAGGCCGGCACGGACTGCGTGGACCTCACCGGCGAGGCCGAGTTCGTCGACCTGACGTACGTACGCCACGACGCGCGCGCCCGGGAGACCGGCGCCCGGATCGTGCACGCCTGCGGCTTCGACTCCGTCCCGCACGACCTGGGGGTGTACTTCACCGTCCAGCAGCTCCCGGAGGGCGTACCGCTCCGCGTCGACGGCTTCGTCCGCGCCGGAGCGACCTTCTCCGGGGGCACGTTCGCCTCCGCGCTCACCGCGTTCGGCCGGGGCCGGCAGATCCTGCGGGCCGCGCACGAACGGCGGCTCCACGAACCTCGTCTGGTGGGCCGCCGGGCCCGGGCACCGCTGGGCGGCCCGCGCTTCAGCCGGGAGACGGGGACCTGGGCGCTGCCGCTGCCGACGCTCGACCCGCAGGTGGTGGCGCGTTCGGCAGCGGCCCTCGACCGGTACGGGCCGGACTTCCGCTACCGGCACTACGCCTCCGTGAAGACGCTCCCGATGGCGCTCGGGGGCGCCGCCGCCGTCGGCGCGAGCGTGGCGGCGGCCCAACTGCCGCCGGTCCGCGCCTGGCTGATGGAGCGTTACCAGGCCGGTGAGGGTCCGTCCGAGGAACGGCGCGCCCGCAGCTGGTTCTCGGTGCGTTTCGTCGGCGAGGGGGGCGGACGCCGGGTCTTCACCGAGGTGTCGGGCGGCGATCCGGGGTACGACGAGACGGCGAAGATGCTCGCCGAGTCGGCCCTCTGCCTCGCCTTCGACCCGCTCCCGAAGACGGCGGGCCAGGTGACGACGGCGGCGGCGATGGGCGACGCGCTCACCGCGCGGCTGAGGGCGGCGGGGATCCGCTTCCGGGTGGCACACCGCGGCTGAGCGGGGCCCGCCGACGGATCCGGGCACGCGAGGGGCCCTGGCACGAGGTGCGGCGTACCCGCGTAAAGACGAGGGATCAGGGGCGTACGAGACGGAAGGGATGCCCGGCCGGGTCCGCGTAGACGCGCCAGGCCGGGTCGCCGCCCCCGTCGTCGACCCCGCCGCCGCCGAGCGGTACGGCCCCGAGCGCGAGGACGGCCTCGTGGGCGACGTCCAGGTCGTCGACCCGCACGTCGAGGTGGAACTGCTGCTCGGGCGCGCCCCACACGGGCGGGCGGTGGTCGGCCACGCCCTGGAAGGCGAGGGCCTGTCCGCCGTCGCCGCGCAGCACGGCGGAGCCCTCGCCGACGGCCCACCGGGGATCGGGGCTCTCGACCTTGCCGCCGATCAACCGCTGGTAGAAATCGGCGAGTTCGCGGGCGTCCGGGCAGTCGAGGACGAGGCAGCGGAGCCGCCCGATCACGTCAGGATCCAGGCGCCGAGGACGTACACCATGGCGCAGACCCAGGCCAGGGCGATGAGGCCGGCGCCGGCGAGAACGAGGTTCAGGCCGCGCCCGGCGGAACGCGGCGGAGCGGAAAGGGGTGTTGTCATGGGCACCACTCTGCCGGGAACGTGTCACGGGCCGGTATCCGTACAGCTACTCAGACGTCCCCGTCCCTCCGCGGCTCAGACGTCCCCCAGCGCCTCCTTCAAGGCACGACGGCAGAGGGAGTCGGCGTGGCGGGTGGTTTCCGGGATGCGGTAGCGCGGGGTGAGCCGGAGGGTGTGGGCGCAGGCGTTGGCGAGCGAGACCCGGTGGCCGACGGAGACGAACACCGGCTTCACCCCGGTCCGGGTGCGCAGGGCCCGCCCCACCTCCTCGCCGTCGGCCAGGAGCGGGGCGAAGTCGCCGCGCGCGGAGCCGGGTCGCTCGTACGTGAAGGTGAAGGGGTTCTTCGCGACGCCGATGGACGGGCGGCCGGTGAGGACTCCGAGGTGGCTGGCGAGCCCGAAGCGGCGGGGGTGGGCGAGGCCGTAGCCGTCGCAGACGAGGAGGCCCGGGTCGGCCGTGAGATCGCCGAGCGCGGCGAGGACGGTGGGGATCTCACGGAAGGCGAGGAGCCCGGGGACGTACGGGAACGAGACTCGGCCGACCGCCGTGGCCTCCTCCACGACCTCCAGGGTCCGCGCGTCGAGGACGACGGCCGCCGCGGCGACGAGATCGCGCTCGTCGTCGTAGGCCACGTCGAGCCCGGTGACATGTCCCTCGCCGGGCTCCGGCCCCTCCTCGTCCTGTACGAGGCGCCCGCGCAGCTCCTGCTGGACGGCTCGGGCGGCGGTCTCGTCGGCGGGCCAGCCCGCCGGAATCTCGATGATCGTCATGATGCGGGCCACCCTATGGTCGGCCGTGGAGCGGTGTGTCCGGGGGCCGGTACGTCCCGGCGGGGCCCGGAGGGCAACGGGTAGCCTGGCGATCATGTTCGTACTGGAATTGACCTACACCGCGCCCGTCGAGCGGGTCGACGCGCTGCTCGACGCGCACATCGAGTGGCTCGACGCGCAGTACGCCGCCGGCGTGTTCATCGCCTCGGGGCGGAAGAACCCGCGCGACGGCGGTGTGATCCTGGCCGCCGGGGTCGACCGCGCGGAGATCGAGAAGATCGCGGCGGCCGACCCGTTCAGCGCCGAGGGCGTGTGCGCGTACCGGATCACGGAGTTCTACGCGACCAAGACGGCCGAGGGCCTCGCCGCGTACCGGGAGCAGCTGCCTTCCTGACGCTGCTCGTCGGTGACCGGTGAGCCGGACGCCCCGGCCCCGCCCGGCCCGGCCCTCCTCGTCGATGACGGGCGAGCCGGGCGCGATCCGGCCCTCCCCGTCAGTGACCGGCGAGCCGGGCGATCCGGCCCTTCTCGCCGGAGGCCCAGCAGGAGCCGTCGGACGTGCAGTCCACCGTGTCGTACGAGCCGGTGTCGACCGTGCGCCAGGTCTGGCCGCCGTCGGTGGTCAGGTCCGTGCCGGTCGGGCCGACGGCGAGCGCCGCGCTCCTGCTGTGCGGGAGCCAGGTGACGCCCGAGCGGTACGCGGGCGGCGGTGTGGCCGAGGCGCGCCAGCCGCGCCCTCCGTCGCCGGTGACCGCGGCGGCCCGCGGCGACGGCTGGTCCTTGCGGTAGTCGCCGCCGACGGCGATGCCGTGCGCGCGGTCGCGGAAGGCGAGCCCGAAGACGCCGCGGGCCGGGTCGCCCGCCGGTACGGGCGAGACGGTGGCGGTCCAGGTCAGCCCCCGGTCGGCGGAGTGGAGCACGCGCGCGGTGGCGCCGCCGCCCGTCGCCAGCCACACGTCCCGGGGTCCGGCCGACACCAGGCACTGGCCGCTCGCCGCGAAGCCCGCCTCGCCGGGGAGCGCGTCCGGCATCCCGGCGTCGGGCAGGACGTGCCAGGAGCGGCCGCCGTCGCGGGTGGAGAGGATGCGGTACTTGCCGTCGACCGGGTCGCTCATGGCGAGTCCGTGCCGGCGGTCGAAGAAGGTCATGCAGTCGTAGAAGGCACGCGGATCGGTGTTCCGGAAGGACTCGGTCCAGGTGGCGCCGCCGTCCTCCGTGCGGAGCACGCGCGAGGCCTCGCCCTCGCCGATGGCGAGGACGACGGCCCGGCGGGCGTCGAAGGCCTCCACGTCGCGGAACTCCAGCCCGTCCGCACCGGCCGGCGAGACGTTCCGCCAGCTCCGGCCGCCGTCGGTGGTGCGCAGCACCGTGCCCCGGGAGCCGGCCGCCCAGGCGGTGCGGCGGTCGACCGCCGCGAGGCCGCGGAAGCGGGCGTCGGTGCCGGTCGGCGTGAGCTGCCAGCCGGCCGACGCGCCATCGGCCGACGTCGGCTGCCGGCCGGTCGACGCCCCGTCGATCGGAGTCGGCTGCCGATCGGTCGACACCCCGTCGGCTGGCGTCAACTGCCCACCGCTCGCGGCCATGTCGGTCACCACGCCGTGTCGGACCGCGGCCGCCGTGTCGGCGAGGCCCGTCGGTGCCTGCTGTCGGTCGGTCGCGGCCGCGGGGGTCTCCCCGGCGCGCGCCGGGGCGGTCACGGTCAGCGCAAGCGCCGCCCCGATCAGCCCCACCGACATCATTCGTCTCGTCTTGCCCATGGACGTCATGGCGCCGGAAGCTAGTACCCCGGGCCGCTCCCCGTCCAGGGTGCGTACCCCCAACGTCCCTCCCACAGAGGCCACATGGCCGATCGCGTGGCCGTCGCGACACCGGACCCTCCGGAAATCAGCCGTACTGAGATCGCTCCGGGCCGTGCGCCGGGCACGACGGCGAGGCCTCCTACCGGCGCTGACCTGTGCACCCGGCCCCGACGCGCCGGAACAGGCGGGGGCGGTGACGCAGCTCACGTGGGTCCCGAGTGCACGTTCCGGCCGCTTCGCTCGTCTTGCCAGGTGTCAGGTGCCCTGGTGTCGGGGAGACGCACAGGATCCGAAGCCCGCGCGAGAGGAGCCGGCCATGTCCGCCGTCATCGAGCAAGCCGTACAGGCACGAATGGTCGCGTCCACCCCGCGGATGGAGACGGTCCCCGCCACCCTGCGGTACGACCGCGAGGACCCGTACGCCGTGAGCATGGCCTTCCCGCCGCCCGCGACCCTGGAGGGCGTCGAGGTCTCCTGGGCCTTCTCGCGCGAGCTCCTCGTCCAGGGCGTCGAGCGCCCGGCCGGCGACGGGGACGTACGCCTGCGTCCGTACGGGTACGACCGCACGGTGGTCGAGTTCCACGCCCCGGAGGGGGTCGCCATGGTCCACGTCCGGACCTCGGAGCTGCGCCTCTTCCTGGAGCGCTCGGAGCACCTGGTGCCGGCGGGCCGCGAGAACCAGTACCTGGACTGGGACCAGGGTCTGGCGGAGCTGCTGCGCGACCGTCCCTGACGAGGTCCGGGGCCAGGGGTCGTCTCTCCCCGTAAATCGTTTGTGCCCTCCCGTGCCCCGGCGTACGGTCCATGACGACCTAGTCGTCACCTGATCGGAGAAGGACGTTGCTCGTCTGAGGTTGCGAGACACCGTGCCGCGCGTGCCCCCTGTGCCGCGTGTGCCGTTCTCCACCTCGGCGTACGAGCCGTACTTCCCACTGCCCGCGCCCCCGGTGTCTCCACGCGTCGCATCCAGTCACGCTCGCGCTCGCATCCGGGAGGCCCCCATGGCGCATCACCCCACCTTCATCACCTGCACGTCCGTCTCCTTCTCCTGGCCGGACGGCACCGAGGTCCTCGACGACTTCCGCCTCGCGGTCGGCCCCGGCCGCACCGGGCTCGTCGGGCTCAACGGCTCCGGCAAGTCCACGCTCCTGAAGCTGATCGCGGGCGAGCTGACCCCGGCCTCCGGCACCGTCCGGGTCACCGGCGAACTCGGCTACCTGCCGCAGAACCTGGTCCTCGACACCACACGGCGGGTGGACGAGATCCTCGGCATCGCCGCGAAACGGGCCGCCCTGCACGCCATCGAGGCGGGCGACCCGGCGGAGGAGCACTTCACCGCTCTCGCCGACGACTGGGACGTGGAGGAACGGGCCCGCGCCACCCTCGACCAGCTCGGTCTCGGCGGCGTCGGTCTCGACCGGACCGTCGGTGAGGTCTCGGGCGGCGAGTCCGTCCTGCTGCGCCTCGCCGCGCTGCTGCTCGCCCGCCCGGACGTCCTGCTGCTCGACGAGCCGACCAACAACCTGGACCTGCACGCCAGGACACGGCTGTACGAGGCGGTGGAGAGCTGGTCCGGGGTCCTCGTCGTGGTCAGCCACGACCGCGAACTCCTGGAGCGGGTCGACCAGATCGCCGATCTGCGGGACGGCGCCGTCACCTGGTACGGCGGCGCCTGGTCCGCCTACGAGGAGGCGCTCGCGGCCGAACAGGAGGCGGCGGAGCGGATGGTACGCGTCGCCGAGGCCGACGTGCAGCGGCAGAAGCGTGAACTCGGCGAGGCCCAGCAGAAGTTGGCGCGCCGCAAGCGGTACGCGCAGAAGAGCTTCGAGAACAAGGTCGTTCCGAAGATCGTGGCGAACAACCGGAAGAGCGAGGCGCAGGTATCGGCCGGCAAGCACCGCGCGCTGCACGCGGAGCGCCTGTCGGAGGCGCGGGAGCGGCTCGACGCGGCCGTGGAGGCCGTGCGCGACGACGACGAGATCCGCGTCGAGCTCCCGCGCACGTCGGTGCCACCGGGCCGCGAAGTGCTGCTCCTGCGGGACCTGGAACTGCGGTACGGGGCGCGCGTGGACGGCGGGTTCGAGCTGCGCGGACCGGAGCGCATCGCACTGGTCGGGCGGAACGGCGCCGGGAAGACGACGCTGCTCCGGACGATCGCCGGCGAACTGCCGCCCCTTTCGGGAGAGGCGGAGGCGCGGGTGCCGCTCCGTTTCCTGCCGCAGCGGCTCGACGTCCTCGACGACGGGCTGACCGTGGTGGAGAACGTAGCCGGGTTCGCGCCCACGGCGACGGCGAACGCGATCAGGGCACGGCTCGCACGGTTCCTGTTCCGCGGGGCGCGGGCCGATCAGGTCTTCGGCACCCTGTCGGGCGGTGAACGCTTCCGGGCGACGCTCGCGGCCCTGCTCCTCGCGGAGCCGGCGCCGCAGTTGCTGATGCTGGACGAGCCGACGAACAACCTGGACATCGCGTCGGTACGGAAGCTGACGGCGGCCCTCGACGCCTACGAGGGGGCCCTGATCGTGGCGAGCCACGACGTGACCTTCCTGGAGTCGCTGGGCATCACCCGCTGGCTGCTGCTCGACGGCGAGCTGCGGCCGACGACGGCGGAGGAGGTGCGGGGGATGGCGTCGACCGGGCGGTAGACGGGTGCGGGGCGTGGGCGGGCCATGCGGGTGCCTTGGGCCGCGTGGCGGGGGGCGGCCGACAGACCGTCGACGGGGCGAGTGCGCCGGGTCGCTGATCAAGCCGGTGAAAGCGGCACGGCGCACTCGCTCTGAGCCGCCGGGCATCTGCGCTGCGTGGCCGACCGGAGGTCCCGCCGGACGCGCCCACGACGTGACCTGCGTCTCTGCCACCCCGCCCGAGCAGCGCACATAACGGAACGTAACCGGACATCGCCGGGAGGGGCTTGGCCGACACCTTACGGAGCCTTAACCTACGGTCTCGTAACCTACGAATCCGTAGGTATTCCCGTATGCCCTTCTCTCCGTCCCCAGGAGTCCCCGTGACACTCACCTCTCCCCACCTCGGCAGCTCCGCGGAGTGGACCGACGCGCGCCTGCTCTACGCGCTCGAAGAGGTCGTGGAGCAGGAGCTCAACCGGCACCTCAAGGTCACCAAGGACTGGATGCCGCACGAGTACGTGCCCTGGTCCGACGGCCGGAACTTCCCCGGTTTCTTCGAGGACGGCGAGGCCTGGGACCCGTCCCAGTCGAAGGTGACCGACATCGGCAAGATCGCCCTCGTCGTCAACCTGCTCACCGAGGACAACCTCCCGAGCTACCACCACGAGATCGCCAGCCTCTTCGGCCGCGACGGCGCCTGGGGCACCTGGGTGCACCGCTGGACCGCCGAGGAGGGCCGCCACGGCATCGTGATGCGCGACTACCTGCTCGCCTCGCGCGCCGTCGACCCGGACAAGCTGGAGCAGTTCCGGATGGCGCACATGAGCGAGGGCTTCGAGTCCGACAACCGGCACTCGATGCTGCACTCGGTCGCGTACGTCGCCTTCCAGGAGCTCGCGACCCGCATCTCGCACCGGAACACCGGCCACCAGTCCGGCGACCCGGTCTGCGACCGGATGCTCTCCCGCATCGCCACCGACGAGAACCTGCACATGGTCTTCTACCGCAACCTGCTGGGCGCGGCCTTCGAGCTCGCCCCCGACCTGACCATGCAGGCCGTGCGGGACGTCGTGGTCGGCTTCCGGATGCCCGGACACGGCATGCCCGGCTTCGAGCGGGCGGCGGCGCAGATGGCGATCGGCGAGATCTACAACATGCGCATCCACCACGACGACGTCCTCCAGCCCGTCCTGCGCTTCCTCAAGGTCCTCCAGATCGAGGGCCTCGGCCCGGACGGCCTGCGCGCCCAGGAGGAGCTGGGGCTCTACATGAACGGGCTCGACAGCGAGGCCAGCAAGTTCGACGAGAAGCTCGCGGCCCGCAAGGCCCGGATGGCCGCCCGCGCGGCGGGCTGACCGGCCGGGCACCGCGCGGCGGGCGCCCTGCCCGTCGCGCGCTCAGCCGCGCTGCCGCCTCAGCCGGAACCGCTCCTTCTCCGAGAGCCCGCCCCACACGCCGAAGCGCTCGTCATGCGTGAGCGCGTACTCCAAACAGGCCACGCGCCCCTCACAGGCCCCGCAGAGCTGCTTCGCCTCACGGGTCGAGGATCCGGGCGCCGGAAAGAAGAACTCCGGGCCGGCCTGGGCGCACAGCGCGTTCTCCTGCCAGGTCATGTCGGGCTCCGGTGCGGTCAGTACGCTCGTGTCGGTCTGCATGCCGTACACGCTGCCGCAGGGGCGTAAACGAGCCATCAACGTTCGATCAATGCGGCGCGCCGAACGAGTCCGTCACGCGCTCGGACATCGACGAAGACCGCCGCACGAGAGCCCGGGGAGGTTCGCCGGTCGCCCTCGGGCCGTGCGGGTTGACGGGAGATTTCCGTACGACCGTGCGGTCAGTACCATGGGCGGATGAACGGCAGCACCGGAAGCGGTACCGGGACCAAGACGGACGGACGCGTCGAGCGCGGGAACCAGACCCGGCGCCTCGTGCTCGGCCGGACCATGGACATCGCCTCGGTCGAGGGACTCGAAGGCCTGTCCCTGGGACGGATCGCGACCGAGCTGCAGCTCAGCAAGAGCGGTGTCTTCGCCCTGTTCGGCTCCAAGGAGGAGTTGCAGCTCGCCACGATCAGAGCGGCCGTCGCCGTCTTCGCCGACCGCGTGGTCACCCCCCTGAAGGACGTGCCTCCGAGCGCACGACGGGTGCGCGAACTGTGCCGGAACTGGCTGACGTACTCCTCGGACCGGGTGTTCGCGGGCGGCTGCTTCTTCTACGCCGTCTCGGCCGAGTTCGACGCCCGTACGGGCCCGGTCCACGACGCCGTCGCCCGGACCCGCCAGGACTGGACCGCCTATATGGAACGCTCCCTGACGGAGGCTCAGGCCGTCGGGGACTTCGCCGCCGACCTGGACGTGGAGCAGGTGGCGTTCGAGGTGATCGCCCTCATGGAGGCGGCGAACGCGCAGTCCGTCCTGCTCGGTGACACGGGGTCGTACGCCCGCGCCGAGCGGGGCGTCGTCTCCCGTCTGCGGGCCTCGGCGACGGACCGGGGCCTGGCCGCCATGGACGACGACATATAGGCCTTCCTCGTGTCTCAGCCCGCCGCCACCCGGTCCCCCGACGGTTCGCCCGCCGGAGCCGTCAGGAACTCCACCGCTTCGGCCACCACCTCGGGGTCCTTCAGGATGCGGCGGTGACCGAGGCCCCGGGTGACGACGAGCCGGGCCCGGTCGCCGTGGGACCGCGCGAGCAGTCGCGACTGGGCGACGGGCACCATGTCGTCGCTCTCGTCGTGGAACAGCAGGACGGGCGCGGCGAGTTCGCCGGGATCCCGGTCGGCGCCGAAGCGGTCCCAGATGCCGGGCTCGTCCGGCGCGATCCGCCGCTCCACATGGTCACGCATACAGCGGAGCACCCGCTCGTCGATGCCGAGCCCCGCCCGGAATCCCGCGATCAGCAGGTCGAAGGAGCCGACTCCGCCGAGGCCGACGAACCGTGCCGTACGGACGCCGTCCCGGAGGGCGAAGAGGGCGGCGAGGACACCGAAGGAGTGGGCGACGACGGCGTCGAAGTCGCCGTGCCGGGCGTGCAGTTCGCGGATGATCTCCCGGTATTCGACGATGTTGCTGGCACTCCCCGGGGAGTCGCCGTGACCGGGGGCGTCGAAGGCGACCGGGCTGTAGCCGCGCGCGAGGAGCGCCTCGGCGAAGGCGGTGAGGCGCGAGGCGCGTGACGACCAGCCGTGGACGAGCAGGACGGGTCGGCGGCCGTCGCCCCAGGCGTAGGTGACGACGTCCTTGCCCCGTACGCGGAGGTGTCCCGTCCGCGCCGCGGCGAGGAGGTTCTGCTCCTCGGGCTTGAGCCGCGCCCGGCCGAGGGGGCGGACGAAGAGGTGGAAGGCCCAGCGGCCGGCCGGTCCGGGGGCGACGCGGGCGGTGGCGTTCAGGGCGGTGCGGATGAGCGGAGCCATCGGGTACATGCCGGTTCTCCTCGGTCGTCCTGGATGTGGAAAAATGCTAGCACGATCGTTCGTGTTGTTTTAGAGTCGAAGAAGAGGCGGGCCGGCGCCCCACCCGGGGAGCACCGGCCCGCCTTCGGAGCCACGTCAGCCGGTCTCCTTCTTCGCCCGGCTCGGCTGGACCCGCTTCGGCTCGCCCGGCATCTTCGGATACTCCGGCGGGTACGGCAGGTCGCCGAGGCCGTGCTCCGCCTCGTCCCGCCGCGCCAGTTCGAGCAGCGACTCCAGGCTGAACCGCCGATCGTCCATGTCGGCGTGGACGTCGCCGACCTCGGCGTACCGGACCTGCATCTTCTTGATGTCGAAGTCCTGCGGCACGGCGTCGTCGACCTCGTCCCACCGCAAGGGCGCCGAGACGGGGGCGTACGGCCGCGGCCGTACGGAGTAGGCGGAGGCGATCGTGCGGTCCCGGGCCGTCTGGTTGTAGTCGACGAAGATCCGCTCGCCGCGCTCCTCCTTCCACCACTTCGTGGTGACCCGCTCCGGCATCCGCCGCTCCAGCTCCCGGCCGCAGGCGATGGCCGCCCGCCGGACCTGCGTGAAGGTCCATTCGGGCAGGATGGGCACGAACACATGGAGCCCGCGCCCGCCGGAGGTCTTGGGCCAGCCGCGCAGCCCGTGCTCATCGAGGACGGAGCGCAGTTCGTGGGCGGCGCGGACGGCGTCGGCGTAGTCCGTGCCGGGCTGCGGGTCGAGGTCGATGCGGAGTTCGTCGGGGTGGTCGGTGTCGTCCCGCCGTACCGGCCAGGGGTGGAAGGTGACGGCGCCCAGGTTGGCGGCCCAGAGCACGGCCGCCGGTTCCGTGGGGCACATCTCGTCGGCGGAGCGGCCGCTGGGGAAGGTGATGTGCGCGGTCGGGATCCAGTCGGGCAGGTACTTCGGGGCGCGCTTCTGGAAGAAGGACTCGCCGGTCACCCCGTCGGGGTAGCGCTCCAGGGTGGTGGGGCGGTCGCGCAGGGCGCGGGTGATGCCCTCGCCGACGGCGAGGTAGTAGCTGACCATGTCGAACTTGGTGTAGCCGGTTTCGGGGAAGTACACCTTGTCCGGATTGGACACGCGTACGATCCGGTCGCCGACTCCCACTTCCACCGCTGCCGCCTTGCCTGCCATGCGGGTCAGCCTAGGGCTCGCCGACAACTCCCGCATACCGGACAATCACCTCATGGATCTTCCGGTGATGCCGCCCGTGAAACCGATGCTCGCCAAGTCCGTGAAGCGGATCCCGCCCGGGATGCAGTACGAGGCGAAGTGGGACGGCTTCCGCGCGATCGTGCACCGCGACGGGCCGGAGCTCGTCATCGGCAGCCGTACGGGCAAGCCCCTCACCCGCTATTTCCCCGAGCTGGTCGAGGCGCTCGCGACCCGGCTGCCCGAGCGGTGCGTGGTCGACGGGGAGATCGTCATCGAGCACGCGGGCCGTCTCGACTTCGACCGGCTCAGCGAGCGGATCCATCCGGCCGACTCCCGGGTCCGCATGCTCGCCGAGACCACCCCGGCGCGGTTCGTCGTCTTCGACCTGCTGGCCCTCGGGGACGCCTCCCTGCTCGACACTCCCCTGAGCGAACGCCGGGAGGCCCTGGAGCGGATCCTCGCCGGGGTGGACGCGCCGGTCCATCTGGCCCCGGCGACCCGGGACGCCGAGCTGGCCGGCCACTGGTTCCAGCAGTACGAGGGGGCGGGCCTCGACGGGGTGATCGCCAAGCCCCTCGATCTGCCGTACCGGCCGGACGCCCGGCTCATGTACAAGATCAAGCACGAGCGGACGGCCGATGTCGTGGTGGCCGGCTACCGCTTCCACAAGAGCGGACCGGTGGTCGGCTCGCTGCTGCTCGGCCTGTACGACGACAAGGGCGCCCTCCAGCACGTCGGGGTGTGCGCGGCGTTCACCGCGAAGCGGCGCGCCGAGCTGGTGGAGGAGCTGGAGCCGCTGCGGATGGACCCGCCGGACGGGCACCCGTGGGCGGCGTGGACGGACGAGGCCGCGCACGAGGGGGCGCGGCTGCCGGGTGCGCCGAGCCGCTGGTCGGGGAAGAAGGACCTGTCGTGGGTGGCGCTGCGGCCGGAGTGGGTCTGCGAGGTCGGGTACGACCACATGGAGGGTGACCGCTTCCGCCACACGGCGCAGTTCAAGCGGTGGCGACCGGACCGCACGTCGGAGTCCTGCGGATACGAACAGCTGGAGGAGCCCGCCTCGTACGACCTGTCGGAGATCCTGGTCTAGGGGGTGACCGCTGGACGGGTCGGAAGCAGCGAGGGACGCCCGGCCGTCCGCCGGGAGCGATGCGAGCGCCGTCCGCCGGCCGAGGGGGGCCGCCCGCTGTCCGCAAGCCGCCGAACCATCACGTGAGATGCTTCACATTCCTCGGTCTTCCGGTTGAGCCCGACTCCCCCGTGTCGGCCAGGCGTTCGCCGCACGTGCGGGCGATTCACGAGGTCCGTGCGCCGTGCCGCGACGGCCACCCGCCCCCGTACCTGCGACAACGTCCCCGCGGCCGCCAGGTGTCCGCGCCCGCTCCCCCGCCCCGGCCCTCGCTCGACCGTCTTCCGGGCCGTCGCGCCGTTGCCCCGCCGCGACATCACCGTGCCGGAACCCGTACGGCGATCCGGTACGTATGGAGAGGAGACCCTTCCGTACCCGACCCTGACCCACTAGGACTGACCCGTGATCACCTCGCCCTCCCGCCTCGTCCCCGTCCCGATCCCCGACCGTGTGGCAGCGCTGATCGGTTCCTGCCTGCCGCTGCACGTCCTCCAGGCCGAGGTCGACGCGGACTGCGCGGCCCGCGAGGTCTACCGGTTCCGCGGGCCGCTCTGCGCGGAGGACCGGGCCGACCGCGAGCACGCCCTCGCCGCCCTCGCGCGGGCCAACAAGATCCTCGCCAAGCACCACCCGAAGCTGCCCGTCACCCCCTGACGGCCCGCCCGTTCGGCCGTCCCCCGCATGCACCGGGTCGGGGCCGGTGTGACGCTGCGAGAGTGACCACGACCAGCGACGCAGCGCCCGCGCCCCCGGCCGCCACAGAGCCACCCGTGCTCGACAGCCGCCGCCGCAACATCGTCTTCGGCACGATCATGCTGGGTGTCCTCCTCGCCGCCCTCGACCAGACGATCGTCGGCACGGCGCTGCCCACGATCGTCTCGGACCTCGGCGGCGCCGCCCACATGTCGTGGGTGGTCACCGCCTATCTGCTCGCCGAGACGGTCGCGACCGTCCTCGTCGGCAAGTTCGGCGATCTCTTCGGCCGCAAGGTCATCTTCCAGATCTCGGCGGTCATCTTCATCACCGGCTCGTTCCTCTGCGGCCTCGCCACGAACATGACGCTGCTCATCGTCTGGCGCGGCCTCCAGGGCATCGGCGCCGGCGGTCTGATGGTCACCTCGATGGCGCTGATCGCCGATGTGATCCCGTTGCGCGAGCGCGGGAAGTACCAGGGTGCGATCGGGGCCGTGTTCGGCGTCTCCACCGTCATCGGCCCGCTCCTCGGCGGCCTGTTCACGGACCATGCCAGCTGGCGCTGGGCGTTCTACGTCAACGTGCCCATCGCGATCCTCGTCGTCATCGCCGCCGCCCGCACGATCCCCTCCGTACGCTCGGCGAGCCGGCCCGTCATCGACTACGCGGGCATCGCGCTCGTCGCCGCCGGATCCAGCGCCCTCATTCTGGCGACCAGTTGGGGCGGGAACGAGTACGCCTGGGGTTCCGGCGTCATCATCGGACTCTTCGTCGGCGGTCTTCTCGCCCTCGGCCTGTTCTGCCTGGTGGAGACCAGGGCCGCGGAACCCATGCTGCCCATGCGGCTGTTCGCGAATCCCGTCTTCACCGTCTGCTCCGTGCTGAGCTTCGTCGTCGGCTTCGCCATGCTCGGCGCCATGACGTTCCTGCCGACCTACCTCCAGTACGTCGACGGGGACTCGGCCACGGTCTCCGGCATCCGCACGCTCCCCATGGTCGTCGGACTGCTCATCGCCTCGATCTTCAGCGGCAACGTCGTCAGCAAGACGGGCAGCTACCGGATCTTCCCGATCGTCGGCTGTCTGGTGATGGGGCTCGGCCTCTATCTGCTGTCCCTCATGGGGCCGGGGACCAGCACGTGGCTCGCCTCGCTCTACATGTTCGTCCTCGGCCTCGGCATCGGCCTGTGCATGCAGGTCCTCACCATCGCCGTGCAGAACACCGTCGACTACGCCGACCTCGGCACCGCCACCTCCGGCGTCACCTTCTTCCGTACGCTCGGCAGTTCGTTCGGTACCGCCGTCTTCGGCACGATCTACGTCAACTCCCTCACGCCCAACCTCGCGGCGGGGGTCGGCGAGGCCTCGGCCGTCGCCGGAGGCCTGGGCGTGGACCCGGCCGGACTTCCGCAGGCCGCGCAGAGCCCCGCCGGGGTGCACTCCCTGCCGGAAGCGGTCGCGGACCCGATCGTCCACGCCTACGCCGACACCCTCCACACCGTCTTCCTGTGGACCGTGCCGGTCGCCGCCGTCGGCTTCCTCGTCGCGCTCTTCCTCAAGCAGGTGACGCTGCACGACTCGGCGCGCGCCGCCGCGCCCGACATGGGCGAGGGCTTCGCCTCCCCCACCACGGCGGGCGACTCGGCGAAGCTCCTGGAACTGGCCGTGGGCCGGATCCTGCGCCGCACGGACCTCGACACCGTCCGACGGATCGTCGCCTCCTCCGACACCCGGCTCGACACCGCGGGGGCCTGGGCGGTGATGCAGGTCGAGCTCTTCACCCGGACCGTCGGGCACGCGAGCCTCGGGCTGATCTCGGCCGGGCGGCGGATCCCACCGGAGGTGCTGCTTCCGGTCTTCGACCGGATGGTCGACGAGGGCTTCCTGACCCGCGACGGCAACCTGCTCTCCCACACCCCGGCCGGCAAGCGCGAGGCGGACGTCATCACCCACGCGTGGGGCGACTGGCTGGCCGGCCGACTCGAACACGAACGCGGCCGGCCCAGCGGTCCGGAGCTGCGGGTGGCGACGGACGCCATCGCGAAGAAGATCGTCGCCGAGGACCTCGCGAGTGGCATCCCGTCCGGACGGTCGAGGGTCCCTGCGGGGGTCCGCTGAGAGACCGCTCTGTCTTGCGAAGTCTTACGGGGTGACGTCGCCCGTCTTACGAAGTGACGTCGCCCTCTTACGGGGTGACGTCGCCGTCCACGTACACCCAGGCGCCCTCGTGGCGGGCGAAGCGGCTGTGCTCGCTCATCGCGCCGGGCTCGCCGTCCTGGACGTAGCGCGCCGTGAAGCGCACGGTACCGCGCTGATGGAAGGCCGTGCCCTCGGTGGCCTCCTCGATCTCCAGGCCGGTCCAGCGCAGTCCCGGGTCGAAGCCGACCTCGGCCGGACGGGTCTCCGGCGCCCACGTACGGAGCAGATAGGCCTCGTCGCGGACGACGAAGGCGCTGTAGCGGGAGCGCATGAGCAGTTCGGCGGTGGGCGCCGTGCCGCCCGTTCCCGCGTGGAACCGGCCGCAGCACGCGCCGTACGGGGCGTCGAGGCCGCAGGGGCAGGGCGAGGCCGCGGTCACGGCGGGGGCCGCGACGGAGGTCGTACGGGGGCGGGTCTTGCGTCGGGACATGCGGTCATTCTCCCCCACCGGTGACGCGGGGCGGCGTCCGGCATGTGGCCGCCTCCCCCACCGGGAACGCGCGTCGGCGCCCGGCATGTGGACGCCTCCGTGGACGCCGGTCCGGAATCCCGCTGCTCGGAGGAGGCGTCCGAGTAGCGTACGAACATGAAACTGACGATTCTCGGAGGCGGCGGGTTCCGGGTGCCGCTGGTGTACGGGGCTCTCCTCGGCGACCACGCCGAGGGACGGGTCACCCACGTCACCCTGTACGACCTCGACGAGGGGCGGCTCTCGGCCATCGCCAGGGTCCTCGCGGATCAGGCCGAGGGGGTGCCGGACGCGCCCGGGGTGACGGCGACGACGGACCTGGACGAGGCGCTGCGCGGGGCGGACTTCGTGTTCTCCGCGATCCGGGTCGGCGGTCTGGAGGGCCGGGCCGCCGACGAGCGGATCGCGCTCGCCGAAGGGGTGCTCGGCCAGGAGACGGTGGGGGCGGGCGGCATCGCGTACGGGCTGCGGACCGTGCCCGTCGCGGTGGACGTGGCCCGCAGGATCGCCGCGCTCGCCCCGGACGCCTGGGTCATCAACTTCACCAACCCGGCGGGCCTGGTCACGGAGGCGATGTCCCGGATCCTCGGCGACCGGGTCGTCGGCATCTGCGACTCCCCCGTGGGCCTCGGCCGCCGGGTCGCCCGCATTCTCGGCGCCGACCCGGACGAGGCCTGGATCGACTACGTGGGCCTCAACCACCTGGGCTGGCTGCGGGGCCTGCGGGTCGGCGGCCGCGACGAACTGCCCCGGCTGCTCGCCGACGAGGAGGCCCTCGGCTCCTTCGAGGAGGGCAGGCTCTTCGGCCCTGAATGGCTGCGCTCGCTCGGCGCGATCCCCAACGAGTACCTGCACTACTACTACTTCAACCGGGAGGCCGTGCACGCCTACCGCACCGCCGAGCGGACCCGCGGCGCCTATCTCCGCGACCAGCAGGGAGCCTTCTACGAGGAGATGGCGAAGCCGGACACCCCGGCCCTGGCCGCCTGGCACCGTACGCTCGCCGACCGCGAGGCCACCTACATGGCGGCGAACCGGGAGGCCGCGGGGATCGGGGACCGTGACGAGGAGGACCTGGAGTCGGGCGGCTACGAGAAGGTGGCGCTCGCTCTCATGCGGGCGGTGGCGCGCGACGAACGGGCCACGCTCATCCTCAACGTGCGCAACGGCACGACGCTCGCCGCGCTCGACGCGGACGCGGTGATCGAGGTGCCCTGCGTCGTGGACGCGAACGGCGCCCATCCGGTGTCCGTCTCCCCGCTGCCGTACCACGCGGTGGGGTTGGTGACGGCGGTGAAGGCGGTGGAGCGGGAGGTCCTCGCGGCGGCGGAGAGCGGCTCGCGGGCGACCGCGGTCAAGGCCTTCGCCCTGCATCCGCTGGTCGACTCGGTGGCGGTGGCCCGCAGGCTCGTGGACGGCTACACGGCGGAGCACGCGGGTCTGGCGTACCTACGGCACTGAGCCGGCGCCCGCCCTCCCGGAAGTCGTCGCGGAGCCGTACGGCTGGCGAACATCTTTACGGCGCCGGGGGCGCGGCCTAGGCTCGCGCCCCATGACCTCACAGAACAAGGGTGTTCGGCGAGAGGTGGCCCGCCTCGTCACGGCCTGTCTGCTGGCCGCCGGCCTGGTGGGCACCGTACCGGCGGCCGCGGAGACACCGACGCGGGGGGACGGTCCGGTCGTCGTTCCCGTCCAGACCACCGGGCCCGCGGACCGGCGGTTCAATCTGGTGTTCATGGGCGACGGCTACACCGCGGCGGAGATGCCGGCGTTCCGGGCGGACCTCGAACGGCATCTGAACACCTTGTGGAGCGTCGAGCCCTTCGCCTCGTACCGCTCGTACATCAACGTGTGGGCGGTGGAGGCCCCTTCGGCCGAGTCGGGTGTGGACTGCGACCCCGGTCTCGACGCCCCCGCCCGCGACACCGCGCTCGACATGGGCTTCTGGGGCGGCTGCGACCCGGACAGCGTGCAGCGCCTCCTGACCGTCGACAGCGGGAAGGCGGCCGCGCTCGCCGACCTCGTCCCCGGCACGAACCGCGCCAACCGGCAGGTCGTCGCCCTCGCGCACAGCTCCACCTACGGCGGCGCGGGCGGCGGTTACGCCACCGCTTCCGGCGGGAACGCGCTCTCCTCGCTCATCACCCCGCACGAGATCGGCCATTCGCTCGGCGGCCTCCAGGACGAGTACGACTACTACGCGCGGGGCGTCCCCGGCGGGGAGTACTCCGGCCCGGAGCCCTCCTCCGCCCACCACACGCTCCTGACGGAAGCTCAGATGCGGGAGCGGCGGGCCAAGTGGTGGCGGTGGCTCGGCGAGGAGAGCGAGTCGGGCGGGGTCATCGGACGCCACGAGGGCGGCCTGTACAGCACGAAGGGTGTCTGGCGTCCGAGCCGGCACTCGCTGATGAAGACCCTCGGCTACTCCTTCGACCAGGTGGAGCGCGAGGTCATGGTCCGGGCGATCTCCGCGAAGGTGAACCTGGTCCAGGAGCACACGCCGAACGCGGCGCCGCTCGGGGCGGACCGGACGGTCTGGGTGGACACCCTGCACCCGGTGGGCGGTCCGCTCACCGTGAGCTGGCGTCTCGACGGCCGGACGCTGCCCACGGACGGCGCCCGCACCGTCGACCTGCGGAAGCTGCGGCTCTCCCCCGGGGCGCACCGCCTCACGGCGACGGTCACCGACCCGACGCCCTTCGTCCGCGACCCGGCGGTCCGCGCCTCCGCGGCCCTCACCCGGACCGTGAGCTGGACGGTCGACCCGTCCCTGACCACCGTGCCGGACGGGACCCGGGCCGCGTTCACCGGCCACACCCCCACCGGTTCGCCCGTCGGGGCCCGGACCGTCGTCCACGCGGACACCACCCACCCGGTGGACGGCACACCGGCCGTGCGGTGGCGCCTCGACGGCCGTCCCGTCGCGACCGGCCCCAACGACCGTGACCTGGACCTGCGTCGCTTCGGTCTGACTCCCGGGACCCACACCCTGACCGCCCGACTCGTCGGTACGGACGAGGAGTTGCGCTGGACGGTGGACGCCCGCCCTGCCACGGCCACGTACGAACTGTCCGAGCCGCTGCGGACCGTACGGCGCCCCGGGCGGCCCGTGGAGTACGTCCACGACGGCCCGTTCACGATGCGGCTGACCGCGAGGGACGACCAGGAGGGCGCTGTCGTCAGCCAGTTCCGGGTGGACGGCGACGGCTGGTACACGTACTACGGCTGGCCGACGGACGCCGCCGCGCCGTTCCTCTTCACGCCGGGCGGCACGGTGATCGACGACCTCGTGTACGGGAAGCTGGGCCGCAGCCGGGTCGTACCGTGGGACGACGCGACCCCCGACTACGGCACGCACCGGATCGAGTACCGCACGATCGACGCGGCCGGCAACGTCGGCCCGGCGCGAAGCTTCCTGGTGACGCTGGTGAAGCCGTAGAACGGGCCGGGAACGCGAGGAGGCCCGCCGACAGCTCGGCGGGCCCCCTCCGTACGGATCGGGTCAGGGCTTGCGGGCCACCCCGGCCCATCCCGGGATGGGGTCGTCGCCCTGGACCGGAACGGGCTCGCCCAGCTCCGGGTGCCACTCGGCGGTGAGCGAGACCCCCGGCTCGACGAACTCCAGACCGTCGAAGAACGCGGCCAGTTCGTCCCGCGAGCGGGGCCGCAGGGTCAGCCCGCGCGCCTTGTACATCGCCGCAGCCTTCGCCGCGCCCTCCGGGTCGAAGTCCCCGGTGACATGGGAGAGGACCAGGTAGCTGCCCGGCGCGAGCTTCTCGACGATCTTGGAGACCAGCTCGTACGCGCCGTCCTCGTCCCCGACGAAGTGCAGCAGGGCGAGCATCGACAGCGCGATGGGCTGGTCGAAATCAAGGACCTTTCCGGCCCTTTCGAGGATGATCTCGGGCTGGCGGGCGTCCGCCTGGATGTACTCGGTGGCCCCTTCGGGGGTCGAGCGCAGCAGGGCGGCCGCGTGCGCGAGCACGATCGGGTCGTTGTCGCAGTAGACGATGCGGGAGTCCGGCGCGACCTCCTGCGCGATCTGGTGCAGGTTGGGCTCGGTCGGGATGCCCGTACCGACGTCCAGGTACTGGCGGACGCCGTGGGCGCTGAGCCAGCGGATGGCGCGGTGCATGAAGGCCCGGTTGACGCGGGCCATGTCCCTGCCCCGGGCGTCGACGGTCAGCAGCTGACGGGCCATCGCCTCGTCGACCGGATAGTTGTCCTTGCCGCCCAGGAACCAGTCGTACATGCGCGCCGGGTGCGGCGTGCTGGTGTCGATCCGTATCTCACTCCGCTGTGCTGCGGGGTCCTGGGTCATCGGCTCTCCTGGTCGGGATGAACGGGTGGCGCTACAGCAAGAGTTACGCGACGGTGCGGGTGCGACGGAAGGGGTCAGGTGAGCAGAAAGTCAGCCTGACCGGATTTGGCCCCCTGGATGAATGCGGCGATCTCCCCGTGGGTGTAGATGAGCGCGGGTCCTTCAGGGTCTGCGGACTGTCGCACGGCGACCCTGCCGTCGGCCAGCTTCATGGCCTCGACGCAGTTGCCCCCGTTCCCGCCGCTCCACGGCTTGTGCCAGCCCTCGGCACCGAGCTCAGCGGCGGGCATGCCGTTGTATATGCGATCCATTCACAGCTCCTCGCGGAGATTCCGGAGAATCTCCTTCGTGCGTTGTGCAGTCGCGGCCTGAGCCGCCATGCGGTCCATGACCTCCAGGTGGGATGCCACCTCGGGGCGCGCGTCGAGATAGACGGCGCCGGTCAGGTACTCGCTGTAGACCATGTCCGGGAGCTCCGGCATGGCGAAGCGGAAGAGGACGAACGGTCCGTAGGTGCCGGGGTGGTGGCCGGACGCGAACTCCGCGATCTGCAGGGTGACGTTCGGCAGCTCGGACGCTTCGAGCAGCCGGTCGAGCTGGTCGCGCATCACTTCGGGCCCGGCGCCGACCGGTCGGCGGAACACCGTCTCGTCCATGATCACCCAGAACTTCGGGGCGTCCTCCCTGGTCAACAGGGCCTGGCGCTCCATCCGCAGGGCTACATGCCGCTCGGTCTCCTCATCCCTGTCGGCATCGCTGCCGCCACCGACCGCCCCGCTGCGCAGAATCGCGCGGGCGTAGTCCGCGGTCTGGAGCAGACCGGGGATGAACTGGGGTTCGTACGCCCGGATGAGGCTCGCGGCCCCCTCCAGGCTCACGTACATCGAGAACCAGCCGGGCAGCACGTCGTGGAACCGCTGCCACCAGCCGGGGAGGTTGGCCTCCTCCGCGAGGGCGATGAAGCCCTCCGCCTCGGAGTCCGTGATCCCGTACTCCTTCAACAGGAGCTGCACATACGGAATCTTCAGCGCGACCTCGGCGGTCTCCATCCGCCGGACGGTGGCCGGGGCCACCCGGAGGATCTTCGCGGCCTCTTCCCTCTTCAGGCCGGCGCGCTCCCGCAGATCCTGCAGGCGCCTCCCGAGAACGACCTGTCCCACCGTGGGGGCGGACCGCGGCTCGCTCACTCTCAGACCTCCCCGACGCACTGTTTCGATGAGTGTGCCACGAAGCCGGGCCAGAGAGAACACGGCACTCTGCAATTTCCAGAGTGCCACTTGCCAAGTGTCCGACTCAGGAGGACAGTGTTCCGGTGAACCAGTACACGCTGCCGCCGTGCGCCACCGCGCCACGGCGACAGCGCCGTACGGCACTCCTGCCCACTGTTGTGAGGAACCGGTCGTGGCTTCTGGTAACGCGCAGCCCTCAGGTCTCATGAGCCCTCGAGCCCCTCGGGTCATGGCCCAGCGCCCACAGCCGCACGCCGATACCGTCCGCCGCTTCGCCTTCGAGCTCCCGGCCCTCACCGCGTCCGTCGCACGCGCCCGCAGACTCGCCGAGGAGCGGCTCATCCTCTGGGGCTGCGGCCCCGACATACGTGACACGGTGGCCCTGGTCGTCTCCGAGCTCGTCACCAACGCCGTGGTGCACACCGCGAGCGACCGGGTCATCTGCGAGATCCGCGAGGACGAGGAGACACTGCGGATAGCCGTGCGCGACGAGGGCGGCCCGGCGGGACCGCGGATACGCGACTGCGGCGAGGAGGAACGCGGCCGCGGACTCCTCATCGTCGACGCGCTGTGCACCGCCTGGGGCGCCGACCGCACCGGACACGGCACGGCCCAGGTCGTCTGGGCGGAGCTTGCCCACGGCATGGGGGAACCGTGCTGAGGTCGATGGCCACCCGCATGATCCCGCTGCTTCCCAGGACCCGCAGGTCCCCCGACCGCGCGCCGGAACCCCGTGTGTCCACCGGACTCCGCCCCGGTACCTCAGGCTCCGCCCGCCCCCGCGAACTGGGCGCCACCCGCCTCGCCGTCCCCGTCGGACTGCACACCGGGCTCGGCTGCGACGCCGTCGGCGTCCCCGCCCGCTTCGGCTTCAAGATCCTCTCCCGGCTCCCCGCCAAGGGCTGCGTCTACGCCGACTCCGACTGGTGGTGGTGGCTCGTCCCGGCCGGCTCCGACCACGACCTGACCTGGCCCCTGCCCGCCTGCTACGCACCGGGCGCCGAGATCCCGGACCGCGGGCCGCGCCTCATCCACCACCCCGACGGCACCTCGCCGTACACCCCGCCGATCCCCCTCTACCTGCTGGTCTGCCAGCTGACCGGAATCGCACCGTCCTGGACGGCACCGCCGGTGGGCAGCGCACTCTGACCGCAGGGACCTCCGGCCGGGGCCCGGCGTGCTCTGACGCACGGACGCCCGGACGCTGTGAGGCCCTGGCGCTTCGGCGCACGCGCGCGGACGGCATAGGGTCGGGGACATGTTCACCCCGCAGGGTCCCACCCTCCGCGAGCTGACCGTCCAGGCCCTCTCCTCGGTCGAGCACGGCTACGACCTGCTCGCGGACGCCTTCGACGCCACCCCCTTCCGTACCTCCGACCGCCTCCTGGCAGCCGTCACCCGCACCCTCGAGCCCTTCGGGCCCTTCGCATCGGGCCTCGACGTCTGCTGCGGCACCGGCGCAGGACTCGGCGTCCTCCGCTCCCTCTGTACGGACCGGATCACGGGCGTCGACTTCAGTACGGGCATGCTGAACCGGGCCCGCGCCGCCCACCCCACCGCCGACCTGGTCCGCGCCGACGCGCTCGCCCTGCCCTTCGCCCCCGTCTTCGACCTGGCGGTCAGCTTCGGCGCCTTCGGCCATTTCCTCCCCGACGCCCAGCGGACCCTGTTCGCCCAGGTCCACGGCGCCCTCCGTCCCGGCGGCACCTTCGCCTTCCCGCTCCCGGCCCCACCCCCGGTCGGATCCCGCCTCTACTGGACCCTGTGGGGCTTCGACGCCGCGATGCGCGTCCGCAACGCCGTCCGGCGCCCGCCGTTCGTCATGTACTACCGGACCTTCCGCCTCGCGGACGTCCGCAGCCGCCTGGAGAGCGCCGGCTTCGAGGTGTCCCTCACCCCGGTCGAGACCCTGGGGCGCAGGGAGGACGGAAGCCCCCGGTGCCGGCTTGTGATGGCACGGAAGAAGTAGGGGACCACGCGGCGGGACCAGGTGACGCCCTCAGGCGGGGCGCTCCGCCATCACGACCACACCCGGACCGCTGTACTCCTCCGGAGGGAGCCGGAGTTCGGCGACCGGGCGCAGTCCGGCCTCCTCGATCAGGCCCACGAGCTGTTCCGGCCGCCATTGGTGCGTCGTCCAGCGAACCGGTACCCCTCCGTAGGCCTCCGTGCGCACCTTGTCCTCGTCGCCGACGTGGGTGGCGGTGATGAACTGCCCGCCCGGCTTGAGGGCCCACGCGAACTGGGCGAGGACCTGAGGAAGGACCTCGCGGGGCAGGTTGAACAGGGACCACCACCCGAGTACGCCGCCGAGGGACGCCTCCGCCAGGCGGAGATCGGTGGCGGACCCGACGCTGAAGCGGCACCGCGGGTGGAGCCGGCGCGCGTTCTCGATCATGCGGGGCGAGAGATCGACTCCGGACACGTCGAGACCGCGTTCGTCGAGGTACGCGGTGACCGTGCCGGGCCCACAGCCGACGTCGAGGACGGGCCCCAGCTCGCCCACGGTGTCGGCGAACGCGTCGATGGACGCCTTGAGCCAGGGATGACGACGGATGTCACCGATCCCCGTCGTCACCACCATGTCGGCGTAGTTGTCAGCCACCCGGTCATAGGACTCGCGGACGACGTCGAGATCGACGGGTCGGTCAATACGGTGTGCGCACATCCGCCCACCCTAGGGCTGCCCACCGACAACGCCGAGGGGGCCACCGCTCCCGCGCACACATGGAAAATGCCGGTCGATCCGAAGATCGACCGGCATTTCCGCTGGTGTCCGAGGGGGGACTTGAACCCCCACGCCCGATAAAGGGCACTAGCACCTCAAGCTAGCGCGTCTGCCATTCCGCCACCCGGACAAGGTGTCTGTCGCTTCGGGTTTCCCTCGCGGCGACAGATGTAACTCTACCAGGGGTTCGAGGTGCCTTTCACCCGCGTTTTCCGTGGTCAGTGGGGTGGGGCGGCCCGTGGGGCGACCCCTTTCTCCTTGATCGGCTCCGGGCCGCCCCGCCCCGCGCACGGACCGTCGCCGACCGTGTACGCGCCGCGCCGGCGGCTCAGCCGTTCTTCTCCCGCAGGGAGTGGAGGTGGGCGCTGGACCTGCGGGCGAAGCTCAGGGAGTCGACGGGGTTGTCCCGCTCGGTCTGCCAGTGGTGGGCGTGCCGGCCGTGGTGGGTGCGGTTGACCGCCGAGATGAAGCGCCGGTAGTCGATGTCACCGTCCCCGACGTCCGTCATGCGGTACCCGTAGGGCACGACCGAGTCGTCACGGTCGCCGTCCTTGACGTGGAAGAGCGGGAACCGGTGGGGCTGGGCGAGGACGTAGTCGAGGGGATCGAAGGGGGCGGGGGTGCCGTCCGGGCGCGTGGAGTAGCGGTGCTGACCGACGTACGCCCAGAAGATGTCCATCTCCAGGAACACCAGGTCGGGGTCGGTCTCGGCGAGGAGGACGTCGTAGAGACGCACGTCGGGGCGGTCGGTGGCGAAGGAGAACTCCTCCGAGTGGTTGTGCTGGTAGAACTTCATGCCGCGCTTCTTCGCCTCCGCGCCGAACCGGTTGAACTCCTCGGCGCAGCGCTTCCAGCCGTCGACGGTGGAACCGTAGCGCCAGGGCCCGGAGGCGGTGCCGATGTGCGGCAGGCCGAGCGCCGCGGCGTCGTCGAGGACGCGGTCGAGGTTCTGGGCGAAGGTGTACGCGGCGGGGTCGCCGGAGTAGTAGCCGACGTGGCTGCCGATGGGACGCAGTCCGTGGTCACGGGTGAGGCGCCTGAGCTCCGCGAGGGAGAGGGGGCCGGCGGCTCCCTGCCCGTAGCCCGCGTACTCGACCTCGTCGTAGCCGTATCTCTGCAGTTCGGCGAAGACGGCGGCGAAGCCGAGGGTCGCGACCTTGTCGCGCAGCGAGTAGAGCTGGATGCCGAGGCGGCCGGGCGGCAGGACGGGGCGGCCGTGCCCGCGGCCCTGTGTCTCGGGGACCGGGGCGGTGGCGGCAGCGGCGGGGGTGGCCGCCGATCCCAGGAGGGCGGCGGCGGTCGCGCCGGCGGCGACGCCCAGCATGTTCCGCCTGCTGAGCCTGTGGACGAGCTCGGGGTCGGTGACGGCTTCGGTTCGACGGATACGACTCATCTGTGGATAACTCCTTGGCTGTCGTTGGGGCCTGCTTCACTGGATTCAGCTGGATTCGAGACGGAGTCGAGTCGGGGTCTCAGACGACTCCGGCAAGGCTGAGCAGCAGGTTCTTCACATCGGTGGCCGCGACGCGGCCGTCCAGGGCGCGGGGGGTGGAGCACAGGATGAGCGGACTTTCGTCATCGCTCGTGGGGAGGCGGCCATGGCTGCCGCGAAGAGGTGAGGGGTCGAGAGGGACGACCGCGAGCCGGTACCGCATACCCAGCTTCTTGCGGGCGATCTCCCTGGCGGCCTTGATCCGTACGTAGGGGTCGAGCGGGTCCATGAGGAGTTCGGCGGGGTCGTAGCCGGGTTTGCGGTGGATCTCGACGAGCCGGGCGAAGTCGGGGGCGCGGGCGTCGTCGAGCCAGTAGTAGTACGTGAACCAGGCGTCGGGCTCGGCGACGGCGATGAGCTCTCCCGAGCGCGGGTGGTCGAGGCCGTGCTCCTTCTTGCCGTCGTCGTCGAGGAGCCGTTCGAGACCGGGCAGGTCTTCGAGGGCTTCCCGGACGGCCGGCAGGTCCGCGGGGCGCCGGACGTACACGTGGGCGATCTGGTGGTCGGCGACGGCGAAGGCCCGTGACGTCATGGGGTCCAGGTACTCCATGCCTTCCTGGGTGTGGACCTCCAGGAGGCCGGCCCGGCGCAGCGCGCGGTTGATGTCGACGGGGCGGTCGACGCGGGTGATGCCGTACTCGGAGAGGACGACGACCGTGCGGCCCTCGGCCCGCGCCTCGGCGAGGAGCGGGGCGAGGACGGTGTCGAGCTCCGCCGCGGCGCGGAAGGACCGCGGGTCGTCGGGGCCGTGGCGCTGGAGGTCGTAGTCGAGGTGCGGGACGTAGCAGAGGGCGAGGTCGGGGCGGCGGGTGCGGAGGATGTGACGGGTGGCGTCGACGATCCAGCGGCTGGAGACGAGGTCGGCGCCGGGGCCCCAGAAGTGGAAGAGGGGGAAGGTGCCGAACTTCTCGGTGAGTTCGTCGTGCAGGGCGGGGGGCCGGGTGTAGCAGTCGGGTTCCTTGCGTCCGTCGGCGTAGTACACGGGACGGGGGGTGACGGTGATGTCGGTGTCGGCGCCCATGGCGTACCACCAGCAGATGTTGGCGACGGTGTAGCCGGGGTGGGTGCGGCGGGCGGCGTCCCAGAGGCGGTCGCCGGAGACGAGGCCGTTGTGCTGGCGCCACAGCAGGACGTCGCCGAGGTCCCGGAAGTACCAGCCGTTGCCGACGATGCCGTGCTCGGCGGGGAGGGTGCCGGTGAGGAAGGTGGTCTGGGCGGTGCAGGTGACGGCGGGCAGGACGGTGGAGAGCGGGGCCTGGGAGCCGCTGCGGGCGAGAGCGGCGAGGTGGGGCATGTGCGGCAGGAGCCGCGGGGTGAGGCCGACGACGTCGAGGACCAGGAGGGGGGTGGGTGCGGGTGTGGTGTCGCTCATGGCAGTTCCTTGAGGCCGAGGTCGGTCAGCAGGTCGCGGGCCAGGGTCAGTTCGGCGGCGATGCCGTCCGCGAGACGGGCCCGGGTCCGGGGCCGGCGGTCGGCAGGAAGGGCCTGCCAGGTGTACGTCTCGACCTCCAGGTGGTGGGTGCGGGGGTGCGGGCCGCCGACGAGGAGGGCGAGGGCGTCCTGGAGGACGGGCAGCGTGGAGGAGAGCGGAGGCGCGGGAGGGGCGTGCAGCGGTACGTGGAAGTGGGCGCGCCAGGGTGTCGCGTCGGGGAGACCGGGCGGGTCGGGTCGCTCGGCGATGCCGAGGGCCTCGGGGAGGTCGTCGGTGCCGTGCAGGCCGGCGGCGGTCCTGGTGCGGGTCTGGTGGAGGAAGCGCGGTTCGGCGAACTCCGCGAGCGCCGCCCTGACCTCGGGGAGGTGCGGATGCTCGGCGTGTAGGGCGGCGGAGAGCTGGGCCTTGGGTACCGGGATGCCGGCGGCGGCGAGGGCGTCCAGGGCGGTACGGGGGTCTTCGAAGGAGGTCGCGAGATGACAGGTGTCGAGGCAGACGCCGATGCGGGGACTCGGTACGGCGGCGAGAGCGGTGACGGCGTCGGCGACGGTCTCGACGGTGCATCCGGGTTCCGGTTCGAGCCCGATCCGGATGCTTCTCCCGGTGAGTTCCTCCAGGGCGTCGAGGCGCCCGGCGAGGGTGGTCAGGGCGGTACGGGCGAGGGCGGCGGCCCCGGCGTCGAAGGAGGTCCGCCAGGCGAGGGGCAGGGTGGAGACGGACCCTTCGGTGACGTCCTCGGGAAGCAGCGCGGCGAGGACCCGGGCCAGGTCCGTGGTGTGGGCGAGGCGTTCGGGACGGGTCCAGTCGGGCCGGTAGACGCGGTACTTGACCTCGTCGGCGCCGAAGCCTTCGTACGGGAAGCCGTTCAGGGTGACCACTTCGAGTCCGCGGCGTTCGAGCTCGGCGCGGAGGGCGCGGAGCGACGCGGGGTCGGTGGTGAGGGTGCGGGCGGCGTCGCGGGCCAGCCAGAGTCCGATGCCGAGGCGGTCGCGGCCGAGGCGGCGACGGACGGGCTCGCAGTGGTCGCGGAGTTGGGCGAGCACGCCGTCGAGGGTCTCCGCCGGGTGCACGTTGGTGCAGTAGGAGAGGTGGACGGTGGAGCCGTCGGGGTGCCGGAAGCGCATCGGGACGCCTCATTCCCCGCCACGGCGGACGGAGTTGCCCTCGTGGAGCTCCGGCGGGGCGGGGACGTCGAGGCGGAGGCGTCCGCTGAGGCCGTAGAAGGCGACGGGGTTGCGCCAGAGGACCTGGTCGACGTCGTCGTCCGTGAATCCGGCGGTGAGCATGGCGTCGGCGACCGCGCGGGTCTTGAGGGGGTCGCTGTTGCCCCAGTCGGCGGCCGAGTTCACGAGGACGCGCCCGGTTCCGTACTCCTTGAGGATCGCGACCGTCCGGTCCTCGTCCATCTTGGTGTCGGGGTAGACGGAGAAGCCGAGCCAGGCGCCGCTGTCGGCGGCCTCCTTGACGGTCGTCTCGTTGAGGTGGTCGAGGAGGACGCGGTCCGGGGCGAGCGCGGACTCGCGCAGGACGTCGATCGTGCGGCGCAGACCGGTCAGCTTGTCGCGGTGCGGGGTGTGGACGAGCGCCGGCAGTCCGTGGTCGGCGGCGAGCTGGAGCTGCGCGGCGAGAGCGGTGTCCTCGGCGGGTGTCAGGGAGTCGTAGCCGATCTCGCCGACGGCCACGACACCGTCCTTGGCGAGATAGCGGGGCAGGGCGTCCAGGACGGGGGTGCAGCGGGGGTCGTTGGCCTCCTTCGGGTTGAGGGCGAGGGTGCAGTGGTGGGAGATGCCGTACTGGGCGGCGCGGTAGGGCTCCCAGCCGAGGAGCGAGTCGAAGTGGTCGAGGAAGGAGGCGGGCGAGGTCCGCGGCTGGCCGAGCCAGAACGACGGCTCGACCACGGCGCGGACACCGGCGTCGTACATCGCCCGGTAGTCGTCCGTGGTGCGCGAGGTCATGTGGATGTGCGGGTCGAAGATGCGCATCAGGACTCCTCGGCGGCGGTGGTGGTGAGGGCGAGGACGAAGGACAGATCGGCGGGGACGGCGCGGCCGGCGGCGGTGCGTTCGGCGGCGTGGTCGGCGAGCATCCGGGCGAGTTCGGTGTCACCGGCGGCGCGCTCGGCGAGACCGGCGACGGCGGAGACGGGAACGCCGGTGAAGAGACATTTGAGGAGGGCGTGCCGCCAGGCGTGGGGCGTGAGATGAGTGGCGGCGTAGGGGCCGAGGGCGGCGGCGATCAGGGTGGTGTCGTGGGTGCGGAGGGCGTCCTCGACGAGGGGCAGGGCCTCGGGGCCGGTGACGAGGGCGGGGAGGGACAGGAGGACGGCGCGGCGCTCGGCCGCGGTGCCGTGGTGGTAGAGGCGGGTCAGGGTGTCGGGGCCGGCGTCGGCCGCGCGGAGGAGAAGGGTGCGGGCCTCGTCCGTGTCCGTCCGGCCGCAGTGCCGTCCGGCGGTGACGAAGCGCTCCTCCCACACGGGGGTGCGGGCGGCGGCTTCCTTGAGGGCGGAGTCCAGCCAGGCGCGCGCGGTGGCGGTCAGCATGACGGCGACTCCCGGCGGAGGAAGGAGAGGGAGGTGCGGGCGAGTTCGGGTCCGGCGTGGGAGTGCCGGGGCAGTTCGACGACGGTCAGTCCGGGGTAGCCGGCGGCGGTGAGTTCGGCGAGGGCGGCGAGTACCGGCGGGAAGTCGATCTCTCCGTCGCCGAACGGCAGGTGTTCGTGGACGCCCCGGCGCATGTCCTCGATCTGGACGTGGTGCACCCAGGGCGCGGCGGCTCGGACGCAGTCGGCGGGAGGGAGGGGTTCGAGGCACTGGCAGTGACCGATGTCGAGGGTGAGGCCGAGGACGGCGGGTTCGGGGTCGCCGAGGAGTCCTCGCAGGTGGTGGAAGTCGTCGAGAGTGGCGAGGAGGTGCCCGGGTTCGGGTTCGACGGCCAGCGGGACGTGGGCGGCTCGGGCCGCCTCGAGGACGGGGGTGAATGAGGCGGCGAGCCGTTTCCAGGCCTCGTCGGACGGGGTGCCGGCGGGCAGGGTGCCGCTGAAGCAGTGCACGGCGTGGGCGCCGAGGTCGGCCGCGACGCGCACGGCCCGCAACAGCAGCCGGACGCGGGCGGCGCGGTCCTCGGGGTCCGGGTCGAGCAGGGAAGGACCGTGCTTACGCCGCGGGTCGAGGACGTAACGGGCGCCGGTCTCGACGGTGACACCGAGGCCGAGTTCGCCCAGGCGGCGGGCGACCCGGGCGGTGCGGGCGGCCAGAGCGGGTGCGAGCGGGTCGAGGTGCATGTGGTCGAGGGTCAGCCCGACGCCGTCGTAGCCGAGGTCGGCGAGCAGTCCGAGGGCCTCGTCGAGCCGGAGATCGGTGAGGCCGTTGGTTCCGTAGCCAAGCCGGGGCCGAACGGCGGCTCGCGGGGCGAGCCTGTCGGCCCGGGGCTCGATGCGGTCGGCGGAGGCCGGGGTGGTGGGGCGGCCGGCGGTGTGTGCGGTCGGACGGCGGGCGGTGTGGCCTGCGGTGGGTCGGTCGGCGGCGCGTGCGGTAGGGCGGCCTGTGGTGCTCATGTGGGGCTCACCTTCCGGGCGAGGGCGCGGGCGGCCGGGACGAGACCGAGCAACGCGAGCGCGGTTCCCGGCGATCCGGCACGGGCGGCGAGCGCGGCCTGGAGCGGGATGGTGGCCCGGATCCCGCCGCCGACGGCCCGCTCGGTGAGCGCTGCCGACGGGTTGAGCGCGGCGTGCAGGAGGAGGGTGGCGGGGGTACGGGCGTAGGCCAGGGCGAAGGAGGGCCCGAGGCGAGCGGCCACCGCCAGGGTCACGGCGAGCGCGGCGAGCGGGGCGCGGCTGGAGCCGCCCCGGGTCTCGTGCCGGGAGACGGCGGTGACGGCATAGGTGTGGGCCCCGAGCAGAACGGCTGAAGGAGCGGCACGCTTCACGGCCTGGGCGGATCCCGTGGTCCCGCCGAGCGCGCCGGCCCCGGGCGCCGCGGGCCTCTCGGCGGTCGAGGCCGTCGCGCCCAGGAGGAGGTCCAGGGCTCGGGCCGTGGCCATGGTGGCGGGGCCCGCCGGGGTGTGTTTGAGGCCGAGGTCGTAGGACCAGACCGTGGTGGCGAGGGCGGTGGCGACCGCGAGGGACGGGCGGCCCGCCCGGGCGGCGAGGGCGAGGCCGGTCGCTGTCAGGGCGGCCGAGGCGGCGAGGGCGGCTCCGGGCCTGATGCGGCCGGAGGGCAGCGGGCGGTGCGGGCGTTCGGCGGCGTCCTCCGCTCGGTCGGCCCAGTCGTTGAGGGCCATCCCCGCCTCGTACAGGCAGAGCGAGGCGCCGATCGCGCGGAGCGTGCCGCGCCCGGGGCGGACGCCGGCGGCGGCCGCGCCCGCGAGGGCGTCGCCGGGCACCGAGAGGAGGGCCGACACGCGGAGGAGCTCCGCCCAGGCGCGTGCCTTTCCGGCCGGCCCTGTCATCGGGACGTCTCCGTGCGCGGGGTCGCCGTGCCCAGCGTCCGGCCGAAGGTGAGGAGGCGGGTGTACTGGTCGGCAAGGGAGGCCGGTGGGGTGCCTTCCGGGTCCTTGAAGTAGAAGGCGAGGTCTTCGAGGGGGCCGGTGAGGCCCCGTTCGTGGGCGCGGGCCGTGAGGCGGGCGAGGTCGAGGACGAGGGGGGCGGCGAGGGCGGAGTCGCAGCCCTGCCAGAGGGTCTGGAGGATCATGCGGGTGCCGAGGAAGCCGTCGAAGGCGATGTGGTCCCAGGCGGTCTTCCACTCCCCCAGGGCGGGGACGTCGTCGATGTGGACCTGGCCTTCGACGCCGGCGCCGAGGGTGTCGGTGAGGACGCGTTCCTTGCCGGCGTTCTTGGCGGCCGCGGCCGCCGGGTCGGCGAGGGCGGCTCCGTCGCCGCCGCCGAGGAGGTTGCTGCCGGACCAGGCGCGTACGGTCAGGGCGCGCTGGTGGAACATCGGGGCGAGGACGGCGCGGAGGAGGGTCTGTCCGGTCTTGCCGTCGCGGCCGGCGTGGGGCAGTCCGCTCGTGGCGAGCGGTGCGGCGAGGGCGGGGTGCCGCAGGCCGGTGGACGGGGTGAAGTTGACGTACGGGCATCCGGCGCGGAGTGCGGCGGCGGCGTAGAGGCTGCTGGGCGGGAGCCCGGCGCCCCCCGACGCCGGCTCCGTGGAGGCCACATTGACGACCACGACGCGGTCCAGGCCAATCCTCTGGCGGAAGTCCGTCAGGTCGTCGGTGAAGGCGGTGATGAGTTGTTCGTCGGTGCGGGTGTCGCCGGAGGTGGGTCCGCCGGGGCGGATCTCCTGGTCGGCGGCTTCGAGTTCGCGGGTGACGGCGGGGACGAGGCCGTACGGGAGGACTCCGGCGGTGGTGAGCTGTTCGGCGCGTTTGGGGAGGGCGCAGTCGGTGGTGTCGTGTCCGCCGAAGACGAGGGAGGCGAGTGGGGGGAGGCCGGCGTGGGCGAGGTCAGGGGTTTCGGTGGCCATGCCGGTGGGCGGGTGGAGTCCGGCGACGAGGGCGGCGCAGCCGGCGACGGTGGTGGTGGCGACGGAGCCTCTGGCGCCGATGAGCCAGATTCCGGTGCGGGGTGCGGGGGTCATGGCGTCGGCCTCCCTGTGGGTCACGATCGGCTTCCCTGGGGTGGTGGAGGGGTGGGTGACGGTGGGCGGGGGGTACGGCGCCTCCCCGCCCACCGTCGGCTGGGTGGGGCTCCCGTCAGGAGGGGAGCTCCTTGATCCGGATGTCGCGGAAGGCGGCGTGGTCTCCGGCTCCGTGGTTCTGGATGCCGATGTGGCCGCTGGTGAGGCTGCGGGCCGGGTCGGTGTTGGTGAAGTCGTTGATCTTGGTGCCGTTGAGGAAGACCTGGAGGCGTTCGCCCTGGACGCGGAGTTCGTAGGTGTTCCACTGGCCGGGCGGGCGGAGGGCCTGGTCGCGGGCCTTGAGGTCGGCCGACTTGAAGCCGTAGACGGCTCCGGTGGTGCGGTCGGGGGTGTCGGTGGCGTCGATCTGGATCTCGTAGCCGTTGTTCACGGCGGACCAGGGGTCGTCGGATGCGGGGAAGCCGACGAAGATGCCGGAGTTGTCGTCGCCGGTGAGTTTCCAGTCGAGGGTGAGGGAGTAGGACCGGAATTCCTTGGCCTGGTACCAGAGCATGCCCATGCCGCCGGTGGAGCGGAGTTCGCGGTCGGTGATGTCGAATCCGCCGGGTCCTGCCTGCTTCCAGCCTTCGTGGGTCTCGCCGTTGAAGAGGTCGCGGTAGCCGGTGCGGGGGCGGCAGTCGGCCTTGACCTGCCCGGTGGCGTACTGGAGTCCGCCGAGGAGGTGTTGCCGGAAGGCGGGTTCGGCGTACGACTCCTTGGTGTGGCCGCCGCCGGTGTAGAAGGAGCGGCCGCCGCCATAGGTCTGGCACCAGGCGATGGGGTGGTCGCCCTTCATGGTGCCGCCCTGGTAGGTGGTCTCGTCGAGGGTGGCGAGGATGCGGGCCTGGCCGCGGGGGTTGGTGCGGTAGTCGTACCACTCGTCGGTGCGCTGCCAGGGGCCGTCGATATGTGCGGTGGCCGGGTGGTCGTGGTCCTCGACGCGGACGGTGGCGGGCTGGATGTGGGGGTGGGACTTGAAGTGGGCTCCGACGAGTCCGCCGTAGAAGCTCCAGTCGTATTCGGTGTCGGCGGCGGCGTGGATACCCAGGTATCCGCCGCCGGTGGAGACGTAGTTCTCGAAGGCGGTCTGTTGTTCGTTGTCGAGGACGTCGCCGGTGGTGGAGAGGAAGACGACGGCGTCGTAGCGGGCGAGGTTGGTGGTGGTGAACTGGCGGGGTTCTTCGGTGGCGTCGACGGTGATGTCGCTGCCGGCGCCGATTTCCTTGAGGGCGGCGATTCCGGTGGGGATGGAGTCGTGGCGGAAGCCGGCGGTGCGGGAGAAGACGAGGACGCGCTTGGCGGCCTTGTTCACCGGGGTGTTGGAGAGGGTGAAGTCGTCGATGTCGTAGAGCGCGCCTGCGCCGCCCTTGAAGACGAGGAAGAGTTCGGTGGTCCTGCGCGGTACGTTGCGCAGGGGTACGTCGATGTCCTGGAAGGTCTCCCAGCCGCCGGTGACGGGCACGGGCGCGGAGCCGTGGAGGGGGCCGGTCGGTGAGCCGGTGCGGACTTCGAGGAAGCCGCCGGCGCCGCCGGAGGAGACACGGGCGGTGAGCTTGGTGGATCCGCTCAGGTTGTAGGGCTTGAGGGAGATCCAGTCGCCGTCGTGGATGTCGCCGACGGTCCGGCCGCCGTTCGCCGGGGCCTTGTCGATCACGCTGACGCCGTGCTGGGCGTCGAAGTGTTCGGCCTGGCGGTGTCGGGGCTGGAGTTTGGCCTGGTCGTGGGTGGTGAGGGCGGCCTGGCCGCCGCCTCCGCCGTCGGTGTACTCGGCGTCGAAGACGGCGAAGATGTTGGCGTCGTCGTCGTGGCCGCCGTCGGCGGAGGTCTTGATGGTGCCGGTGCAGCCGTTGGCGGAGGTGACGGGGTGGCCGTGGCTGTCGTGGCCGAGGACGTAGGTGACCTTGACCTTGGTGCAGTCGATGGTGCCGTCTTCGGGGTCGGTGACGTCCACCTTGAAGGGGATGTCGTCGCCGAAGGTGAAGAGGGCTCCTTCGGCGGGGAGTCGGAGGGTGACCTTGGGGGCGGTGTTGCCGACGACGACGTGTACGGAGGCGGAGCCGGTGCGGCCGCTGCCGTCCTTCGCCGTCACGGTCGCCGTGTAGGTGCCGTTCTTGCGGTAGGTGTACGTCGGGTTGGCGGCGGTCGAGGTGCCGCCGTCGCCGAAGTCCCAGCTGTAGGTGAGGGTGTCGCCGTCGCCGTCGGTGGTGCCGGCGGAGGAGAAGGTGATCTTCAGGGGGGCGGTGCCGGAGGTCTTGTTCGCGCTCGCTTCGGCGACCGGGGAGCGTCCGCCGGTGGCGTTCTCGATGCGGTAGAGGCCCGCGTTGTGGTCGCCGCCGAACCAGGCGGTGCCGTAGTCGAGGACGTAGAGGGCGCCGTCGGGGCCGAAGGCGGTGTCCATGACCTGGGTGCCGGTCCAGGGGACGGGGTTGATGGACCGGACGGTGCCGTCGGCGTCGTGGTCGATGCGCTTGATCCAGCGGCGGCCGAACTCTCCGGCGAAGAAGTCTCCGTCGTACGCCTCCGGGAACTTCACCGGGGACGTGTTGGCGGGGTCGTAGCGGTAGACGGGGCCGCCCATGGGGGACTCGGAGCCGGTGCCGAACTCGGGGAGGGATCCGCCGTTGTAGGGGATCCAGGCGGGTTCGGCGGGGGGCAGGTCGACGAGTCCGGTGTTGTGCGGGGAGTCGTTCGTGAGGGCGCCGCAGTCGTAGGTGGCGCCGGAAGCCTTGGTGGCGAAGTCGTAGTCGACGTAGGGCTCGTTGTCGCCGGTGCAGAAGGGCCAGCCGAAGTTGCCGGGTTTGGTGACGCGGGCGAACTCGACCTGTCCTGCGGGGCCGCGCCGGGGGTCGGCGGCGCCGGCGTCGGGGCCGTAGTCGCCGACGTAGAGGATGCCGGTGGGCTTGTCGACGCTGAAGCGGAAGGGGTTGCGGAAGCCCATGGCGTAGATCTCGGGGCGGGTCTTCGCGGTGCCGGGGGCGAAGAGGTTGCCTTCGGGGATGGTGTAGGTGCCGTCGTCGGCGACCTTGATGCGGAGGATCTTGCCGCGGAGGTCGTTGGTGTTGCCCGAGGTGCGGCGGGCGTCGAAGGCGGGGTTGCGGCCGGGGCGTTCGTCGATGGGGGTGTAGCCGTCGGAGGCGAAGGGGTTGGAGTCGTCGCCGGTCGACAGGTAGAGGTTGCCCTGGGCGTCGAAGTCGATGTCGCCGCCGACGTGGCAGCAGATGCCGCGGGTGGCGGGGATGTCGATGACCTTCTTCTCGCTGGCGTTGTCGAGGGTGCCGTCGGCTTTCAGCGTGAAGCGGGAGAGGCGGTTGACGCCGTCGTAGGGGGCGAGTTCGGCGGGGGTGCCGTTCTCGGGGGCGTCTCCGGCGGGGGTGTCGAGGGGTGGGGCGTAGTAGAGGTAGAGGGCTCTGTTGTGGGCGAAGTCGGGGTCGAGGCCGATGCCTTGGAGGCCTTCTTCGTCGTGGGAGTAGACGGGGACGGTGCCGATGACGGTGGTGTTGCCGGCGGCGTCGGTGCGGCGGAGTTCGCCGCCGCGGTCGGTGTGCAGGACGCTGCGGTCGGGGAGTACGACGAGGGACATGGGTTCGCCGACTTCTTCGCCGCCTTTGGCGAGGGTGACCTGCTGGAATTCCTCGGCGGTGGAGGTGGTGGTGTCGGTCTCGGCGGCGAGGGTCTGGGGGGCGCCGAGGGCGAGCAGTCCGACGGTGAGGAGGGCGAGTGTCTTCCTGGCTCGGGGGCGTTCTCTGTGCACGGGTGTCCTCCGGAGATGGGCCGGGTGTGCGGGGTGTCCGGGGACCGGCGTGCGCCGTCACGCTGGTCGCTCAACAGGGTTTTACGTCATGTACACATCAGGGACCGTAGCCGGGTTCGTCCAGCGCGGAAAGCCCTTGTGCACCGGTGCGGTCGAACTTCTCCCCGCGAGAGGACAAAGCCTTCCGCGGGCGCGCCGGACCGGCCCGGCGGCACCGCGGCCGCCCGGCACGGACCTGCGCGTTCAGCTCAGTCGCCGCTCCCGAAGGCGGCGTCGAAGGAGGCCGCCGGCGGGTCGAAGTCGTACCGCTTGAGGAAGGAGAGCGCCTCGGGAGCGCCGGTCAGCCGGTCCATGCCGGCGTCCTCCCATTCCACGGAGACGGGCCCCGCGTAGCCGATCGACCGGAGCATCCGGAAGACGTCCTCCCAGGGCACGTCGCCGTGGCCGGCGGAGACGAAGTCCCAGCCGCGCCTCGGGTCGCCCCAGGGCAGATGGGAGCCGAGCCGTCCGTTGCGGCCGTCGAGCCGTTTGCGGGCCTCCTTGCAGTCCACGTGGTAGATCCGGTCGCGGAAGTCCCAGAGGAAGCCGACGGGGTCGAGGTCCTGCCACACGAAGTGGCTGGGGTCGAAGTTCAGCCCGAAGGCCGGTCGCCGTCCGACCGCGTCGAGGGCCCGTTGGGTGGTCCAGTAGTCGTAGGCGATCTCGCTGGGGTGCACCTCGTGGGCGAAGCGCACCCCTTCGGCGTCGAAGACGTCGAGGATCGGGTTCCACCGCTCCGCGAAGTCCTCGAAGCCGCGCTCGACCATGCGCTCGGGGACCGGCGGGAACATCGCCACCAGGTGCCAGATGGAGGAGCCGGTGAAGCCGACGACGGTGTCGACGCCGAGGGCCGCCGCGGCCCGCGCGGTGTCCGCGAGCTCGCGGGCGGCCCGCCGCCGTACGCCCTCGGCGTCTCCGTCGCCCCAGATCCGGGCGGGCACGATCGCCTGGTGGCGCTCGTCGATCGGATGGTCGCAGACGGCCTGTCCCACCAGATGGTTGGAGATCGCCCAGCACTTCAGTCCGTACGCGTCGAGCAGCTCGCGCCTGCCCTTGACGTACGCGGGGTCGGCGAGGGCCCTGTCGACCTCGAAGTGGTCGCCCCAGCAGGCGAGTTCGAGGCCGTCGTAGCCGAAGTCTCGGGCGAGCCGGCAGACCTCCTCCAGGGGCAGGTCGGCCCACTGGCCGGTGAAGAGCGTGAAGGGTCGGGGCACGGGCGGCAGCCTCCTAGGTGGGTACGGCGGTGTAGACGGCGTTGTTCCGGGCGCTGTCCTCCACGGCGGCCAGGACCCGCTGCACCTGGAGGCCGTCGGCGAAGGACGGCGTCGGGGCGGTGCCGGTCGCGACGGCGTGGACCAGGTCGCGGGCCTGGTGGACGAAGGTGTGCTCGTAACCGAGTCCGTGGCCGGGCGGCCACCAGCCCTCCAGGTACGGGTGGTCGGGTTCGGTCACCAGGATGCGGCGGAAGCCCGCCGAGACGGCCGGTTCGGTGTGGTCGTGGAAGGACAGCTCGTTGAGCCGCTCCAGGTCGAAGGCGAGCGAGCCGCACTCCCCGTTGAGCTCAAGGCGCAGCGCGTTCTTGCGGCCGGCGGCCATCCGGGTGGCCTCGAAGGAGGCGAGCGCCCCGGAGGTGAGCCGACCGGTGAACAGGGCCGCGTCGTCGACGGTGACCTGCCCGTACGCCTCGGAGCCCGCTCCCCCGCCGAGACCGCCCGCGCCGGTGCCCGCGAGCAGCGGCCGCTTCCGTACGAAGGTCTCGGTGAGCGCCGACACACCGACGAGGAGCTCCCCCGTCAGGTACTGGGCGAGGTCGACGGCGTGCGCCCCCAGGTCGCCGAGGGCGCCGGAGCCGGCGTGTTCGCGTTCCAGGCGCCAGGTCAGCGGGAAGGCGGGGTCGACCAGCCAGTCCTGGAGGTAGCTGACCCGGACGTGCCGCAGGGCGCCGAGCCGCCCGTCCGCCACGAGTCCGCGCGCGTACGTGAGAGCGGGCACCCGGCGGTAGTTGAAGCCGACCATGGCGATCTGGCCCCGGGCGGCGGCGGCCTCGGCGGCCGCCGCCATCGTCTCGGCCTCGGCGACCGAGTTGGCGAGGGGCTTCTCGCACAGGACGTGCTTGCCGGCCTCCAGGGCGGCGACGGCGATCTCCGCATGGCTGTCGCCGGGGGTGCAGACGTCGACGAGCTGGACGTCGTCGCGGGCGATCAGGGCGCGCCAGTCGGTCTCGGCGGCGGCCCAGCCGTGCCGGCGGGCGGCGGCCCGGACGGCGGTGGCGTCACGGCCTGCGACGGCGGCGAGGACGGGCCGCAGCGGCAGGTCGAAGACGCGGCCCGCGGTGCGCCAGCCCTGCGAGTGGGCGGCTCCCATGAACGCGTAGCCGACCATGCCGACGCCGAGCGTCGGCGGTGCGGCCCCGCTCTCCGTCTGTTCCATACGGTTCCTCCGTTTCGTGGTGCGGCGAGGTGCTGCTCCCGGGGGCGGTCGGACCGCCCGGGAGCCGGTCCGGTCGGACCGCCCGGTTTCGGGGCCGGTCAGTTGAAGCCGGTGGGCAGGTACTCGTCGACGTTGTCCTTGGTGACGACGGCCGAGTAGAGGGTGATCGAGGCGGGGATCTCCAGCTCGGCCATGCCGCCGATCCCCTTCTTCTGGCCGAGGGCGCGGGCGAGGTCGATCGCGGAGGCGGCCATGGTCGGCGGGTAGAGGACGGTGGCCTTGAGGACGCTGCCGTCGGCCTTGATGGCGTCCATGGCGGACCTGGCTCCGGCGCCGCCGACCATGAGGAAGTCCTTGCGGCCGGCCTGGGCGATGGCCCGCAGCGCACCGACGCCCTGGTCGTCGTCGTGGTTCCAGAGCGCGTCGAACTTCGGTTGGGCCTGGAGGAGTTGGGCCATCTTGGCCTGGCCGGACTCGACGGTGAAGTCGGCGGCCTGGCGGGCGACCTTGCGGATGTTGGGGTAGTTCTTGAGGGCGTCGTCGAAGCCCTGGGTGCGCTGCTTGGTGAGTTCGAGGCTGTCCATGCCGGCGAGTTCGATGACGGTGGCGTTCGGCTTGTCCTTGAGCTGTTCGCCGATGAAGTTGCCGGCGTTGAGGCCCATGCCGTAGTTGTCGCCGCCGATCCAGCAGCGGTAGGCCTGCGGGGAGGCGAAGATCCGGTCGAGGTTGATGACGGGGATGCCGGCCTTCATGGCCTGGAGGCCGACCTGGGTGAGGGCCTTGCCGTCGGCGGGGAGGATGACGAGGACGTCGACCTTCTTGTTGATGAGGGTCTGGACCTGGCCGATCTGGGCGGCGGTGTCGTTGGAGCCCTCGGTGATCTCCAGGGTGACGTCGGAGTACTTCTTCGCCCGGTCCTTGGCGTTCTGGTTGATGGCGTTGAGCCAGCCGTGGTCGGCCTGCGGGCCGGCGAAGCCGATGGTGACGGGGGTGCCGGGCCTGTCGTCGGCGGCGGGGCCGGCGCTCGCGGCGGGGGCCTGGTTCCCGGTGGCCTTCGGTTCGTTGCTGGTGCAGGCGGTGAGCAGGGCGCCGGCGGAGACGGCCGCGCCGCCGAGGAGGAGGTGTCTGCGGCTGGTTTCGGGCATGGCGGTGGATCCCTTCCGAGGGGTGGTGGTGAAAGGGGCGGGTGCGGAGGGGCGTCCGGTCAGGTGTCGCCGTCGCGGGCGGTGCGGCGCTGGACCAGGACGGCGGCCACGATGATCGCGCCCTTGGCGATCTGCTGGACGTCGCTCTGCAGGTTGTTGAGGGCGAAGATGTTGGTGATGGTGGTGAAGACGAGGACGCCGAGGACGGAGCCGACGATGGTGCCTCGGCCGCCGCTGAGGAGGGTGCCGCCGATGATGGCGGCGGCGATGGCGTCGAGCTCGTACAGGTTGCCGTTGGTGTTCTGGCCGGAGCCGGAGAGCACGACGAGCAGGAAGGCGGCGATGCCGCAGCACAGTCCGGAGAGCAGATAGAGGAGGAGCCGCTGGCGTCGTACGTCGATGCCGGCGAGGCGGGCGGCCTCCGGGTTTCCCCCGACGGCGATCGTGCGGCGGCCGAAGGTGGTGCGGTTGAGCAGCAGCCATCCGGCGACGGTGACGGCGGCGAAGACCAGGACGAGCGGCGGGATGCCGAAGACGTAGGAGTCGGGGACGCCGAGGTCGAGCACCGAGGGGACGGTGACGATCTGGGTCCTGCCGTCGGTGATCTGGAGGGCGAGACCGCGGGCCGAGGCCAGCATCGCGAGGGTGGCGATGAAGGGGACCATGCGGCCGTACGCGACGAGGACGCCGTTCACGAGGCCGCAGCCGAGTCCGACGACGACCGCCGTGAAGAGGATGCCGGCGAAGCCGAACTCCTGGGTGGCGAGGGTGGTGGCCCAGACGGAGGCGAGGGCGACGATCGCGCCGACGGAGAGGTCGATGCCGCCGCTGGTGATGACGAAGGTCATGCCGACGGTGACGACGCCGATCACGGACGCCTGCGTCAGGACGAGTTGCAGGTTGGAGGTGGCGAGGAACTCGGCGGGCCGGGTGAGACCGCCGACGGTGATCAGGGCGGCGAGGACGCCGAGCAGGGACAGGTTGCGGACGTCGGCCCGGAGGCCGAGCGCACGCCACCGTCTCTCCTCCGACGGCGCCTTGGCGGGGGTGGTGAGCGTCATGCGACCGGGCTCCCTTCCATCACGAGGTCGAGTACGCGGTGTTCGTCGAGGTCTCGGGCGGGCGCCCGGTGGACGACACGGCCTTCGCGGAGCACCAGGACGCGGTCGGCGAGGCCGAGGACCTCGGGGACCTCGCTGGAGACGAGGAGGACGGCGAGACCCTCGTCGGCGAGGCCGCGGATGACCGCGTACAGCTCGGCGCGGGCGCCGACGTCGACCCCTCGGGTGGGTTCGTCGAGGAGGAGGACGCGGCAGCCGCGCAGCAGCCAGCGGGCGAGGACGGCCTTCTGCTGGTTGCCGCCGGAGAGGGTGCGGACGGGGGCGTCGGGGAGGTCGGGGCGGAGCGAGAGCGCGCGGGTGGCGGTCCTCGCGGTCTCGCGTTCGGTGGGGCGGTCGATCCAGCCGGCCCGGGAGAAGCGGGCGAGGGAGGAGACGGAGACGTTGCGGGTGACGGATTCGAGGAGGAGCAGGCCCTGCGCCTTGCGTTCCTCGGGGGCGAGGCCGAGCCCGGCGGCGACGGCGGCGGGGACGCTGCCGGGGCGCAGGGGACGTCCGTCGACGAGGACCCGGCCGGCGGTGGGCCGCCGCGCTCCGTAGACGGTCTCCAGGATCTCGGAGCGGCCGGAGCCGACGAGTCCGGCGAGGCCGACGATCTCACCGGGGCGCAGTTCGAGGTCGAGCGCCTCGAACTCCCCCTTTCTGGCGAGACCCCGGACCTGGAGGACGGGTGCGCCGGCCGGGGGGCGGGCGGGCCGTTCGGGGAAGACGTACGGGACGTCCCGGCCGGTCATGAGGGCGACGACCTCACGGGTCGGGGTGGTCGCGGCGGGCAGTCCCCGGGCGACGGCCCGGCCGTCCTTGAGGACGGTGACGCGGTCGCCGATGCGACGGATCTCCTCCAGGCGGTGCGAGATGTAGACGACGGCGACGCCGTCGGCGGTGAGGTCGGCGACGATCCGGAAGAGGTTGGCGACCTCGTCGGGGTCGAGCGCGGCGGAGGGTTCGTCCATGACGATGAGGCGTACGTCGTGGGAGAGGGCGCGGGCCATGGAGACGATCTGCCGCTGGGCGGCGGAGAGGGCTCCGACGCGTCGGCCCGGGTCGATCTCGGGGTGGCCGAGGCGTTCCAGGAGTGCGGCGGTGGTCGCCCGCGCGGCGCGGGAGCGGACGAATCCCGCGGTGGTGGGTTCGTGGCCGAGATGGACGTTCTCGGCGACGGAGAGGCCTTCGACGAGGTCGAGTTCCTGGTAGATGGTGGCGATGCCGAGGCGGACGGCGGCGATCGGTGAACGGAGCCGTACGGGCTCGCCGTTCCAGGTGATGCTGCCCGCGTCGGGCTGGTGGGCGCCGGCGAGGACCTTGATGAGGGTGGACTTGCCGGCACCGTTCTGGCCGAGGAGGCAGTGGACTTCGCCGGGGGCGACCTCGAGGTCGACGCCGTCGAGGGCTCGGACGCCGGGGAAGGATTTGGTGATGCGATGCATGGTGAGCAGGGGTGGGTGGTCTTGGGGCGCGGGGTCTTGGGGCATGACGGAGGTCCCCTCGGCGGGTGCGGGTGCGGGTGTGTGCGCGGGGTGCGCGTGCGCGGGCGCCTGGGCGAGTGGGTGCGGAGGTGGGCGGGCGGGTGCGGGCCGTGGGTGGTGTGTGCCCACGCGTTCCTCCCCCGAGGAGTACGTCCAGGGGGACCCCCGGGCGGAACGTATGCCCACACACCGGCGGCGGAGCCGCGGAACTACACGGCGGGTTACGCCGGGGAGAAGAGGTGGTCGCTGATGAGGCGGGCCGCGCCGGTGACGCCGGCGGTCTGGCCCAGTTCTCCGAGGACGATGGGGAGGTTGCCGGTGGCCAGGGGCAGCGACTGCCGGTAGACCTGGGTGCGGACACTGGCGAGGAGGTTGTGACCGAGGCCGGTGACGCCGCCGCCGATCACCACCAGACCGGGGTTGAAGAAGCTGACGAGTCCGGCGATGACCTGCCCGACCCGGTTGCCGCCCTCACGGATGAGGGCGAGCGAGGTGGCGTCGCCCGCGGCCGCCGCCGCGGCGACGTCGGCGGCGGTGAGGTGCCCGGCCGCCGCGAGCCGGGCGGCGAGCTCCTCCGATCGGCCGCCGCGCGCCGCGTCCTCGGCGTCACGGGCGAGGGCGGCGCCGCTGAAGTGGGCTTCCAGACAGCCGTTGTTGCCGCAGGCACAGGGACGCCCGTCGGGTTCGACCTGGATGTGCCCGATGTCGCCCGCGCTGCCCGTCGTACCGCGGTAGACCTCTCCGCCGACGACGATGCCGCAGCCGATGCCGGTGCCGATCTTGACGCAGAGGAAGTCGCCGACGGAGCGGGCGACGCCGGCGTGCTGCTCCCCCATGGCCATGAGGTTCACGTCGTTGTCGACCATGACGGGGCAGCCGAGTTCCTGGCTGAGTGCCTCCCGCACGGGGAAGCCGTCCCAGCCGGGCATGATCGGAGGTGCGACGGGGACGCCCTCGGGGAAGCGGACGGGTCCGGGGACGCCGATGCCGGCGCCGTCGAAGCCTTCCGCGAGTCCCGTGGAGCGGAGCTTCGCCGCCATCGACAGGGCCTGTTCGAAGACGGCGACGGGGCCCTCGCGGACGTCCATGGGGTGGTTGAGGTGCCCGAGCACCTCCAACTCGGCGTTGGTGACGGCGACGTCGATGGAGGTGGCGCCGATGTCGATGCCGAGGAAGCGGAGTTCGGGCGCGAGTCGGATGTTGTGCGAGCGACGGCCGCCGCGGGAGGCGGCGAGGCCGTCGGCGACGACGAGACCGGTCTCCAGGAGCCGGTCGACCTCGACGGCGAGTTTGGAGCGGGAGAGATCGATCTGATCTCCCAGCTGGGCGCGGGAGTTGGGTCCTCCGTCGCGCAACAGCCTGAGGAGTCGCGCCTGATGCCGGTTGGCAGGTCGTGCCGTCATGCGTCTCACGCGCCCCTCCCTCTCGCACACGCTCGTCTGCGGGCTTTCGAGGGGAACGTAGCAGCGGCGTACGAGGGTGGGAAGAAGATGAGCATGAATCGACCCCGACTTTTTCCCGAGTGGGGACAAAGGCGGGGTCCTGAAGGGAGAAGGGGCGGGGCGCGGGTGGTCGTGGCGCTCAGCGGACGTCGACCAGGCGGGCCGAGACGACCACGTTGCCCGCGTAGCCGTTCTCCTCGGTGAAGGTGCCGCCGCAGGTGATCAGACGGAGTTCGGGGACGCCGGCGTCGCCGTAGACCCGCGCGGCGGGGAAGCCCTCCTTGGGGACGACCTCCACCCCGTACACGGCGAAGACCGCGGTCCGGCCGTCGCGGCGCGCGATCTCCACGCGGTGTCCCCTGGCAAGGGCGCCGAGGTCGTAGAAGACGGCTCTCCCGCCGGGGGTGTCGACATGGCCGACGACGACGGCGGTGCCGCGCTCGCCGGGGGTGACCGCACCGGTGAACCAGCCCGCGAGCCGGTTGTCCTCGGGGGGCGGGGCCTCGATCCAGCCGTCGGCGTCGAGTCCGACGTTCGTGACGGGGGCGTCGATCCTGACGGCCGGTACGCGGACCCGGACCGGTGTGGACGGGGGAAGCGGATCGGGTACGGGCAGCGCGAGGGCGGCGGCCGCGCGGGTGCCGTCGGGTGCGGCGGCGGCAAGGGGCTGCGGCGGTCCCTCGGCCCGGAGCTCCTCCGTACCGCCGCGCACGAGGTGGACGCCGATGAGGAGGACGACGGCGATGACGCCCCAGGCGCCGCGCCGCCCCGTACCGTCCGGCCGGCCGGCACGGTCCGACCGCGCCGTGCCCTCCGGCCCTTCCCTGCCGTCCGGCGTTCCCTTCCCCGTACCGTCCGACCGCCCCACGTCCACTCTCCTCCTCGCGCCGGCGCCCGCGATGCCGAAGCGGTCATGGCGCCCCTCCGTCCCGGACCTCGTCACACCGGGACGGAGGGGCCGTCTGTGGCCCCCCGGTTCCCGGTGTCAGACGCGGCCGTCGGCGTCGCGGCGGCGGGTCAGCACGACGGCGGCGCCGAGCGCACCGGCGATGAGCAGGACGCCGGTGACCACCTCGGTCACGCCGAGCCCCTCGGAGTCCGCGCCGGAGGCGGCGGTCCCGTAGCCGGCCTTCACGCCCTTCTGCGCTCCCGGGGGCATGCCCTTCTCGTGCTCCGGCGTCTTTCCGCCGGTGCCGCCCTGGGCGATGGTGAGGGTGGTGGTGCCGCGCTCGCCCTTGCAGTCGAAGGTGATCTCGTACTGGGCGCCGGCCTTGGCGTCGACGTCCACGGTCGCGGTGCCCGGACGGCCCTCGTCGAGGGTCACCGTGTCGAACACGCCGGAGGTCACGGTCACCGACGGTGTCTCGCAGCCGTCGGAGGTGAGGGTGACGGTGCCGCCGGGGGCGACCGTCGCGGGGGTGACGGAGAAGCCGAACGACGTGATGTTCTGGTCGTTCTCGCCCGCCAGGGCCGTCGGCGCGACCGCGACGACGACGGCGGCGCTCAGCAGGGCGGCGGAAGCGGCACGTATCGCGCGCATGGCGGTGTCCTCCAGATCCCGCGAGGGCCCGGCCGCGGAGCGATTCCGTGCCGGAAAGGCGACGACCCTCACCGCGATCGAAGCTAGGTCCGCCCCCTGCACGCCGCCACCGGGCTCCGCCGAACGGGTCATCACCGTGGGTGAGCCCCGTGACGGGTGCGGCCCCGCCCCCGCCGCACCAGGCCCGTCAGGGAACCCGGACGACCTGGCCCGCGTACGACGGACCCGTCACGGAACCCTGATCACCTGGCCCGCGTACGACGGACCCGTCACGGAACCCTGATCACCTGGCCCGCGTACGAGAGGTTGCCGCCGAAGCCGAAGAGGAGGACCGGGGCGCCGGAGGCCAGCTCGCCACGCTCGACCAGTTTGGCCAGGGCCAGCGGGATCGAGGCGGCCGAGGTGTTGCCCGAGTCGACGACGTCGCGGGCGACGATCGCGTTGACGGCACCGATCTTCGCGGCGAGCGGCTCGATGATCCGCAGGTTCGCCTGGTGCAGGACCACGCCCGCGAGGTCCTCGGGAGAGATGCCGGACCGCTCGCAGGCCTGCCGGGCGAGGGCGGGCAGCTGCTGGGTGGCCCAGCGGTAGACGCTCTGGCCCTCCTGCGCGAAGCGGGGAGGGGTGCCCTCGATGCGGACGGCGTGGCCCATCTCGGGGACCGAGCCCCACAGGACCGGCCCGATGCCGCCGGTGTCCGACTCCGTGGCCTCGACGATCGCCGCGCCCGCGCCGTCGCCGACGAGGACGCAGGTGGTGCGGTCCGTCCAGTCGACCACCTCGGTCATCTTGTCGGCGCCGATCACCAGGGCGCGGCGCGATCCTCCGGCCCGTACGGCGTGGTCGGCGGTGGCCAGGGCGTGCGTGAACCCGGCACAGACCACGTTGAGGTCCATGGTGGCGGGCGAGGTCATGCCGAGGCGGGCGGCGACGCGCGCGGCCGTGTTCGGCGAGCGGTCGATGGCCGTGGAGGTGGCGACGAGGACCAGGTCGATGTCGTCGGGGGTGAGACCGGCCGTGGCCAGGGCCTTGCCCGCGGCGTGCGCGGCGAGCTCGTCGACGGGCTCGTCGGGGCCGGCGACGTGCCGGGTGCGGATGCCGACCCGGCTGGTGATCCAGGCGTCGTCGGTGTCGACCAGCTCCGCGAGGTCCTGGTTGGTGAGCACCTTGGCGGGCTGGTAGTGCCCGAGCGCGGCAATGCGAGTGCCCGTCATACTCGGGACCCCCTAGGGATTCGATCGTCGGCAGGAACTCCCCAGTCTTGCCAGCGACTGATGGGTAACGGGTGACGTAAACCACCAAGATTCCCCCGTACCCCTTGGCCGACCGTGACAAGGCCCCGGGCGCGGCACGGCCTCCGCGGCGTCGGGCGGGCGGCGTGGGCGGGGTCAGTTCTTCGGCGGGTCGATCATCTGGAGGGCGAGGGTGGCCGGGGGCGGGGCGATGCCGGGGCCGCCGGCGGCCGTCCAGGCGAGGATGTCGTCGAGGGAGTCCTCGTCCAGGGCGAAGGCGATCCAGGCGGCCCGTCCGCCGCGCCGCCGGCCCTCGGTGGAGGGCTGGACGACGACGATGTTGGCCTGGGCGCAGGGTCCGAGGCAGTCGCTGGTGCGGACGGCGAGCCGGCCGCCGGAGGCCGCGGCGGCCTCCCGGAGGCGGGCGAGCTGGCCGGTGTGGTCGGTGCCGGGGTTCTTCCGGGCGTCGCCGCAGCAGCAGCCGCGGCAGACGACGAGGGAGCAGGGGCGGGCCCCGTACCGTATCGGGACGGGTGTCATGCCGGGCCGTCCAGGGTGATCGCGGAGACCGGGGCGACGGTGCCGAGGCGGGGGAAGTCGAGGGCGACGGAGGCGTGGTGCTCGTCGGCGGTGAGCGCGGTCATGGCGTCCTCGGCGAAGACGAGCTCGTAGCCGTGGTCGCAGGCGGCGCGGGCGGTGGACTCGACGCCGAGGTTGGTGGCGATGCCGCCGATGACGAGGGTGGTGGCGCCGAGTCCGGTGAGCAGCTCATGGAGTCCGGTGTCCTGGAAGGCGCCGATGGTGCGCTTGACGACGACGGGGTCGCCGTCCTCGACGAGGTCGGGGACGAGCTCGCTGCCGGAGGGCTGGTGGTCGACGTGGGGCCGCTCGACCCGGATGTGGACGACGGGGGCGCCGGCGGCGCGGAAGGTGTCGGCGAGCCGGGCGGCCGCGGCGAGGACGTCGGTGCCTGGCCTGGGGGCGAGGGGGAGCGCGACGATGCGTTCCATGAGGTCGACGAGGACGAGCGCGGTGCGGCCGGGATCGAGTGCGGGCATGGGAGCACCGTAGCGGCCCGGATGATCACCGAGGTCCGGTCAGGGGTGTGATCCGGCCTACGGGGGTGCTCGGACGCTCCTCCTCCGCCTCCGTGTCATGTGCGCGGCGCTTCGCGATGACCGCGCAGACCATCAGCTGCATCTGGTGGAAGAGCATCAGCGGGAGCACGGCGAGCGCGGCCTGGGGGCCGAAGAGGACGCTGGCCATCGGCAGTCCTGCCGCCAGGCTCTTCTTCGAGCCGGCGAACTGGATGGCGATCCGGTCGGCCCGGTCGAAGCCGAGGCGGCGGGCGCCGTACCAGGTCAGGGTCAGCATCGCCGCGAGGAGGACGGCTTCGACGGCGAGCAGCAGGCCGAGCCTGGCGGGGGTCACCAGGTGCCAGATTCCCGCGACCATTCCCTGGCTGAAGGCGGTGTAGACGACGAGGAGGATCGAGCCCCGGTCGACATGTCCGAGGACCTTCTTGTGCCGGACGAGGAAGCCGCCGACCCAGCGGCGCAGGAACTGTCCGAGAAGGAACGGTACGAGGAGCTGGAGCACGATCCTCAGGAGTCCCTCGGCGGAGAGGCCGCCGGCGCCGCCGCCGAGGAGCAGTGCCGCGAGCAGCGGGGTCAGGACGATGCCGGCGAGGGAGGAGAAGGAGCCGGCGCAGATCGCCGCGGGGACGTTGCCGCGGGCGAGAGAGGTGAAGGCGATGGAGGACTGGATGGTGGAGGGCACCAGGCAGAGGAAGAGGAGGCCGCTGTAGAGCTGGGGGGTGAGCACGGTGGGGACGAGGCCCCGGGCGGCGAGTCCGAGGAGCGGGAAGAGCAGGAAGGTGCTGCCGAGGACGGTGAGGTGGAGCCGCCAGTGCTTGAGGCCGTCGAGGGCCTCGCTGGTGGAGAGCCTGGCGCCGTAGAGGAAGAAGAGGAGGGCCACGGCGCCGGTGGAGGTGCCTTCCGCGACGTCCGCGGCGGCGCCGGACGCGGGGAGCAGTGCGGCGAGGGCGACGGTGCCGAGCAGGGCGAGGACGTAGCCGTCGACGGGCAGGCGGGACGGCAGGCGGAGGGTGCGGCGGCTCGGGGCGGGGCCGGTCGTGCGGGCGGTCATGGGCTCCACTGCTCTTGCGGGGGGAGGCGGGGGCGGGCGCGTCCTCGTCACCGCGAGTCGGCGTGGTGCGGCGCGTCGTGCACTCCATCCTGGTCCACGGCACGGTGATCGGGAATCCCGTACAGCGCTCTGACTGTCATCACGATGCGCGATGGGCGTACGGTCGTCCCGTGTACGAGCCGACGCATCTGCGCACCTTTCTCGCCGTGGCCCAGACGCTGAGCTTCACGCGGGCCGCGGGCCGCCTCGGGCTGCGGCAGTCGACCGTGAGCCAGCACGTACGACGTCTTGAGGAGGCGACCGGCCGGCCGCTCTTCACGAGGGACACGCACCGGGTGGCGCTGACGGAGGACGGGGAGGCGATGCTCGGCTTCGCGCGGACGATCCTCCAGGCGCACGAGCGGGCGGCGGCGTTCTTCGGCGGGACCCGGCTGCGCGGCCGGCTGCGCTTCGGCGCGTCGGAGGACTTCGTGACGACGCGGCTGCCGGAGATCCTGGAGTCGTTCCGGCGGGAGCATCCGGAGGTCGATCTGGAGCTGACGGTCGAGCTGTCGGGCACGCTCCAGGCACGCCTTGCGGCCGGCCGGCTCGATCTGATCCTGGCGAAGCGGCGGGACGGGGAGAGCGAGGGCCGGCTCGTGTGGGAGGACACGCTGATCTGGATCGGGGCGCCTGGCCTTCGGCTCGATCCCGACCGGCCGGTACCGCTGATCCTGTACCCGCCTCCGGGGATCACCCGGGCGCGGGCCCTGGAGGCGCTGGAGGCGCAGGGGCGGGCGTGGCGGATCGCGTGTACGAGTTCCAGCCTGAGCGCGAACGTGGCGGCGGCGCGGGCGGGGCTCGGGGTGATGGCGCACACGAGGGGCCTGGTGCCGGCGGGGCTCGTGCCGGTCCCGGCCCGCGCGGGGCTTCCGGAGCTGGGTGACGTGGGCTTCGTGCTGCGGGGCGGGCGCAGGGGCGGGGCGGTGCAGGAGGCGGCGGACGCGCTTGCGGAGGCGATCCTGGCGGGCGGCGACCGGCTGCGGCGGGACGGTGTTCCGAGCGTCGGTGACGGGCTGCCGAGGACGGGGTGAACCGGTCGGTGACGGGCTGCCGAGGACGGGGTGAACCGGTCGGTGACGGGCTGCCGAGGACGGGTTCAACCGGTCGGGGGCAGCTGCCGAGGACGGGGTGAGCCGGTCGGGGGCAGCGGTGTCGTGAGCGGCCGGTACAGATTCCGTGGAGATTCGTGCCCGGCGGGCGTACCGAGCGGTCGGTAACGGCCCCGGGCCGTCTGTGACTTGGTTCGGTCACCCGCGCTGACCTGTGCGAACGGGGAATGTCCCGGCTTGGTGAAGGCCCTGCCACCGGGCTGTCCCGTGGGGTACCGTCACCCGCGCCGTACGGAGCGCGACAACGGGCTTTTCCAGCCACCGAGCCGTCGAGGAGCAGGTCAGTGCGCGAGTTCACCGTGCCGCCCGTCGAGGCGGCGCCTCAGGTCGGCGGTCTGGCGGACGCCGTGTTCGAGCGCGCCCTCGCCGAGCCCGACCGGATCGCGTTCGGCCGGAAGGGGCCGGACGGTCAGTGGCGGGACGTGACGGCCGCGCGGTTCCGGGACGAGGTCCTGGGTCTGGCGAAGGGCCTGATCGCGGAGGGCGTGCGGTTCGGTGACCGGGTCGCCGTGATGTCCCGTACCCGCTACGAGTGGACCCTCTTCGACTTCGCGCTGTGGACGCTCGGCGCCCAGCCGGTCCCGGTCTATCCGACCTCGTCGGCCGAGCAGGTCTTCTGGATGCTGCACGACTCCGAGGTCACGGCGTGCGTGGTGGAGCACGAGGACCACGCGATGACGATCGGCTCGGTGATCGACCGGCTGCCCCGGCTCCAGCGTCTGTGGCAGCTGGACGCGGGTGCGGTGGCCGAGCTGACGGCGGCGGGGACGGAGATCGACGAGGACGTCGTGCACCGGCACCGTCGGGCGGTGACCCCGGAGACGGTGGCGACGGTCATCTACACGTCGGGGACGACGGGCCGCCCCAAGGGCTGCGTGATCACCCACTCGAACTTCATGTTCGAGACGGACATGCTGGTGGGCCGCTGGGAGCCGGTGTTCCGTTCCCGGCCGGGGGAACAGGCGTCGACGCTGCTGTTCCTGCCGCTCGCGCACGTCTTCGGGCGGATGGTGGAGGTCGCGGCGGTACGGAGCGGGGTGAAGCTGGGGCACCAGCCGGTGATGGCGGCCGCCGAGCTGCTCCCGGACCTGGCGGCTTTCCGGCCGAGTTTCGTCCTGGCCGTGCCGTACGTCTTCGAGAAGGTCTTCCACGCGGCACGGCGCCGGGCGGAGCGGGAGGGGAAGGCGGGTCCCTTCGACAAGGCCGTCGAGGTGGCGGTCGCCTACGCGGAGGCGCTGGAGCAGAAGGCGTTCGGAACCGGCCACGGCCCTTCGGCGGCGCTGCGCGTCCAGCACCAGTTCTTCGAGAAGACGGTGTACGGGAAGGTCCGCGCGGCCCTGGGCGGGCGGATGCGGCACGCGATGTCGGGCGGTTCGGCGATGGACCGGCGGCAGGGGCTGTTCTTCGCGGGTGCGGGGATCACGGTGTTCGAGGGGTACGGCCTGACGGAGTCCTCGGCCGCGGCGACGGCGAACCCTCCCGAGCGCGTGAAGTACGGAACGGTCGGGCAGCCGGTCCCGGGCACGACCGTGCACATCGCGGAGGACGGCGAGGTGTGGCTGCACGGCGGTCAGGTCTTCTCCGGCTACCTCAACGATCCGGAGGCGACCTCGGCCGTCCTGAACGACGGCTGGCTGGCCACCGGGGACCTGGGGGCCCTCGACGAGGACGGCTATCTGACGATCACCGGGCGCAAGAAGGAGATCCTGGTGACCTCCGGCGGCAAGAGCGTCGCACCGGCGCGCCTGGAGGAGCGGGTGCGGGCGCATCCGCTGATCGCCCAGTGCATCGTCGTCGGCAACGACCGGCCGTACATCGCGGCGCTCGTGACCGTCGACCAGGAGGCGGTGGAGCACTGGCTCGCGATGCAGGGCCGGGCGCCGCTGGCACCGGCGGAGCTGGTGCGCGATCCGGCTCTGGAGACCGAGATCCGGCGGGGGGTGGTGGCGGCGAACACGCTGGTGTCGCAGGCGGAGTCGATCCGCACCTTCCGGATCCTGGCGCATCCGTTCAGCGAGGAGCACGGGCTGCTCACCCCGTCCCTGAAGCTGAAGCGGAAGGCGATCGAGCGGGCGTACGCGGCGGAGGTCGCGGCGCTGTACGGCTGAGCCGTTCCCGTTCCCTTTCCCGTTCCCGGCGTGCGGAAGGCCGAACGCGGAATGCGTGGCGGCCCGTGATCGTTGACGCTGGGAGTACCCGTACGGCCTTCAGGGGACGTACGGGCGTCACGACCCGCGACAACGTAAGGATCCCTCCCACGTGAGCACGGACAGCAAGGTTCCCTCGGTCACCCTGAACAACGGCGTCCGGATGCCGCAGCTGGGCTTCGGCGTCTGGCAGGTGCCGGACGACGAGGCCGCGACAGCCGTGACGACCGCTCTGGAGGCCGGCTACCGCTCCATCGACACCGCCGCGATCTACGGGAACGAGGAGGGCACGGGCCGTGCCGTCGCCGCGTCCGGGATCGCCCGCCAGGACCTGTTCGTCACCACCAAGCTGTGGAACAGCGAGCAGGGCTACGACTCGACGCTGAAGGCCTTCGACGCCTCGCTCGACAAGCTGGGTCTCGACTACGTCGATCTGTACCTGATCCACTGGCCGGTGCCCGCGAAGGACGCGTACCTCGACACGTACCGGGCGTTCGAGAAGATCTACGCGGACGGCCGCGCCAAGGCGATCGGCGTCTCGAACTTCCTCCCGGAGCACCTGGAGCGGCTGATCGGCGAGACCTCGGTCGTGCCCGCCGTCAACCAGATCGAGCTCCACCCGCACCTCCCCCAGCAGGCCTCCCGCGAGGCGCACGCCCGGTACGGCATCGCGACCGAGGCCTGGTCGCCGCTGGGCTCGGGCAAGGGGCTCCTCGACGTGCCGGCGATCGTCGCGATCGGCCGCAAGCACGGCAGGACGCCGGCGCAGGTCGTCCTGCGCTGGCACCTCCAGCTGGGGAACGTGGTGATCCCGAAGTCGGTCACCCCGTCCCGCATCCAGGAGAACATCGACGTCTTCGGTTTCGAGCTGGACGCCGAAGACCTGGCGGCGATCGCCGCGCTCGACGAGAACCGCCGACTGGGCCCGGATCCGGCGCAGTTCAGCGCCGGCGCCTGAGCCGGAGACTCCCGCGGCGCCGTGCCACCTCCGTGGCGCGGCGCCGCTGTCGTACCCGGGACATAGGGTCGGTGACGGCCCTGGGGGTGTCTTGTCCTGATCGACAAGACACCCCCAGCGCCCGCGTGGCCTTCCGCCGCGACGTCCAACAGGGGTGCGAACAGAAGGAGTCGGTACGTGAGCGGTTCTCCGGGGCCCGTCGAGGAGGGCCTCTACCGGGTGCGGAACGTGGCCAGCGGGCTGCTCCTGGAGGTGTACGAGGGGTCGAGCCGCAGCGGCGCCAACGTGCAGCAGGGCACCGGGAACGGGAGTGCCGGGCAGCACTGGCACATCAGACCCGTGCCGAACGGCGGCGGGCTCTACCACCTGGTCAACGCGGCCAGCGGAAAGCGGCTCGACGTCGCCAACGCCTCCACCGAGAACGGCGCCAACATCCAGCAGTGGAAGGCGAACAACTTCGGCGCGCAGGAGTGGATCATCGAGCGGGACCTGGAGTCTCCGGGGACGGTCACGCTGGTGAGTTTCATCAGCGGACGGCTCCTGGAGGTCGCGGACGGTTCGACGGCCGACGGGGGCGATGTACGGCAGTGGGAGGACACCGACTCCCCGTTCCAGTGGTGGCGGCTCGAGCCGGTGTCCTGACCCGGGCGGGCGGGTCCGTCAGCCCTTGCGGGCGGTGTGGACGGTGCGGGCCGTGAGGTGGAACAGGTCCGTGCGGTGGTGCAGGGACAGCTCGTCGGACGGGTCGAGGAGCCGGTCGAGCGTCGCCCGGTCGTCCGCGTCGAGCCGGGTGCCGCAGCCCTCCCGGAGCCGCCCGAAGTGGGCGAGGGCCAACTCCCGTACGGCCGGGGACACCGGTGCGGGGACGTCGGTGAGGAAGGTGCGGGTGCCCGCGGGGGTGAGGCCCGCGGCGGCGAGGAGCGCCCGCCAGTCGTCCGGTTCCTCCTTGGATCCGGGGAGCTCGGCGCGCATCTCGCCGAACCACTCCGCGTCGGCGGCGTCGAGGCGCGCCTCGAGACCAGGCCGGCCGATCCCGATGTGCCGGGGCAGATGACGGGTGGGCAGACCGCCCTCGACGAGGACCATCAGGCCGCCGGGGTTCAGGAGACCGGCGAACTCCACGAGCGCGGCCCGCTGGTCGCCGATGTGGTGCAGGGAGTTGCCCATCCAGATCAGGTCGGCCTGCCCCAGGCCCGCGATGCCCTCGGGGAGTTCGGCGTGGAGCGTGGAGACCCGGTGGCCGAGTCCGTGGGCCTCGGCGCGGGAGCGGGCGCGGGCGAGGAGTTCGGGGGATCCGTCGACGGCGACCGTCTCGGCGGCGGGGAAGGCCTCGGCGAGCACACCGGTGACGACGCCGGGGCCGCTGCCGACGTCGAGGATCCGGCGGACACCCGGCGCCGGGGCGAGCGTGCCGAGCCAGGCGGTGGCGTCCGCGTAGGCGGGGCTCGCGATCTCGGCCTGCCGCTCCAGGAGCGGGGCGATCTCGTTCCAGTCGACGTGGGTGGTGTCGTGGTGGTGGTGATGGCGACCGGGCGCGTGGGCGTGCCCGTGTCCGTGTCCGTCGTGGGATTCGCTCTGCTGACTCATGGGTCAAGGGTGCGGCGGCCCGGATCGCGGAGCAAGAAAGCTTGCCGGTCCGGCAAAGACTTCCACCGGGGACCTGCCGGTCAGGCCGTGGCGCGGTGCTCCTGGGGGCTGACGCCCCGGACCCGTTTGAACGCGGCGCTGAGGGCGAACGCCCCGCTGTAGCCGACCTGTCGGGCGACTGCCTCCACGGTGGCGTCCGTCTCGCGCAGCAGGTCGGCGGCGAGCGCGAGCCGCCAGCCGGTGAGGTACGCCATCGGGGGCTCGCCGACGAGTGCGGTGAAGCGGCGGGCGAGTGCGGCCCGGGACACGCCCGCATTCACGGCGAGCGAGGCGACGGTCCAGGGATGGGCCGGGTCGTTCTGGAGCAGCCGGAGCGCCCGGCCGACCACCGGGTCGCCCATGGCCCGGTACCAGGCGGGGGCCTCGGCGCCGGGCCGGGAGAACCAGGCGCGGACGCCGGCGATCAGCATCAGGTCGAGGACCCGGTCGAGGACGACGGCCTGGCCGGGTTCGTCGCGGGCGATCTCCTCGCCGAGGAACGGCATGAGGGGACAGTTCCACGCGTCGGCGGGCAGGTGGAGCAGTCCGGGGAGGGCGTCGAGCAGTCGCCGGCCGACCTCGCCGTCCATCCGGTACGTGCCGACGAGCACGGTGGTGCCTCCGTCGGCGGCGTTGCCCCAGGTGCGGACGCCGAGCCGCATGGCCTCGGCGAGCGGCTCTCCGTCGAGGGTGGTGCAGACGCCGTCGGGGCCGACCAGGGCGCGCGGCGGGGCGTCGGGGGCGTCGCCGACGGTGTACGGCTCGGGGCCGCGGGCGATGGCGATGTCCCCGGGCCGCAGGAGGACGGGGTCGCCGGCGCCGGGGACGATCCAGGCCTCGCCCTCGGTGACGCACATCAGGCAGATCGGAGCGCCGTCCTCGATGCGCACGGACCACGGCGGCTCCATGATCATGCGGAGCAGGAAGGCGCCCTTGGCGCGGGGCCCGTCGAGAAGTCCGGCGAGTGCGTCCATGAGGGGCAAGGGTAGGCCGTCCGGGGTGAGACGGAGACACAGGTGGATGAGACTGCGGAGCATGGGCGGGCGGGCCCGTGGCCGGGAGTCTTGAGCCATGACGACGAACACGCAGCACACACAGGCGCCGACCACCCAGGACCTGCAGGCCCAGGACCCGCGGGCCCAGGACACCCGCAGCGCTCTCGCCGCACGCACGATCCTCGTGACGAGCGCCTCCGGCAAGACCGGGCGGCGCGTGGCCGAGCGGCTCGCCGCGCGCGGGGCGACGGTCCGCGCCGGGTCCCGTACCGGCGCGACCCCCTTCGACTGGGAGGACCCGGCGACCTGGGCCCCGGCGCTGCGGGGCGCGGACGCCGCGTACGTGGCGTACTACCCGGACCTCGCCGCGCCCGGCGCCGTCGAGGCCATGACCGCCTTCGGCCGGCTCGCCGCCGAGAGCGGGGTGCGGCGCCTGACGCTGCTGTCCGGCCGTGGGGAGCCCGCGGCTTCGGCGGCGGAGGAAGCGCTGCGGGCGGCGGCGCACGGGGTCGAACTGGCCCTCGTCCGGGCCTCGTTCTTCTCACAGAACTTCTCCGAGGGGATGCTCGCGGAGGGGGTCGCGGAGGGGGTGCTCGTCTTCCCTGCGGGTGACACGGCCGAGCCCTTCATCGACGTGGACGACCTGGCGGACGTGGTGGTCGAGACCCTGACGGCGGACGGGCACGCGGGGCGGGTCCACGAGGTGACGGGGCCGCGGCCGATCGGCTTCGCCGAGGTGGCGGCGGAGATCACGCGGGTCTCGGGCCGCCCGGTGGTCTACGAGTCGGTGTCGGAGGCCGACTACGCGGTGCTGCTCACCGGGTTCGGGCTTCCGGCGCCCGAGGCCGGCTGGCTCGCGGCCCTGTTCGCGACTCTCCTCGACGGCCACAACGCCTCGGTGACGGACGGAGTGAAGCGGGTCCTGGGCCGTGAGCCGCGCTCGTTCGCCGCGTTCGCGGCGGAGGCCTGGGGCGGTCAGGGCGCCTGAGCCGGTCCACAGCGGAGGAGGGAAAGGGAGAGGGAAAGATCGAAGTCGGTGGCACATCACTGACAGAAGGTGTCAGGGATGTGCTCCTACAGTCCGGTCATGACGTTCACCGAGAAGCTCTCTTCCTCATCCCACGCCCGTGGTTTCGACTTCCTCGACGGCCGTTGGACCGTCCGCAACCGGCGGCTCGCCGACGCCCTCGATCCGCGGAGCGGCTGGGAGGAGTTCGACGGGCACACGACGGGACGGCTGTTCTGGGACGGGCGGGCGCACGTCGACGAGATCGTCTTCCCGTCGAAGGGGTTCAGCGGTCTGACGCTGCGGCTGTACGAGCCGGAGACCGGCGAGTGGACGCTGAACTGGTCCGGCAGCCGTACGGGAAGGCTCGACCTGCCGGTCAGGGGCCGGTTCGCCGAGGACGGGACGGGCACCTTCCACGGGACGGACACCTGTGAGGGGCGCCCGGTCCGGGTGCGGTTCCGCTGGTCCGGTATCGGTCCCGACGCGGCGCGCTGGGAGCAGGCGTTCGCCCCGGCGGACGGCGGGGACGGGGCGGAGTGGGTGACGAACTGGGTGATGGAGTTCAGCCGCGCCTGACGAAGCGGGCCAGCCGGTATCGGGGGTCGTCACGGGGGCGGTCCTGGTCCGGGAGGGCCGTGAGGGCGGCGGCGAGCGCGTCGGAGGACGCGGTGTCGCCGTCGAACCAGGAGACGAAGTAGCCGCTGCGCAGCTTGCGTACGGTGTCGCGCGGGGTGGCGCCCTGGCCGTGTCCGGTGAAGTGGGTGCCGGGGGCGGGTTCGAGGCCGTGGGCGGCGGCGTACCGGGTGATCAGGTCGGCGCGGTCGGAGGCCGCGCCGGCCGACCGGTGCGGGCGGAGGACGGCGTCGATGTCGCTGCCGACGTCGTGGGCCGCGTCCTTGTCGACGGTGGCGATCAGGACGCCGCCGGGGCGCAGGACGCGGGCGGCTTCGGCGACGATCTCCGCCGCGAACGGCACGAGGTGCAGCAGCCAGACGGCGCTGACCGCGTCCAGGGAGGCGTCGGGCAGCGGGAGCCGCCGGGCGTCGGCGCGGACGACCCGGCCGGGTACGCGGGCGGCGGCGACCCGCAGCATGGCGTGGGCGGCGTCGGCCCCGTGGACGCGCAGTCCCGGCCGGGTGAGCCGTTCGGTGACGAGGCCGGTGCCGCAGGCCAGGTCGAGGAGGGTGCGGGCGCCGGGCGGCACGAGCCGCAGGACGGCCTCGGCCGCCGCCTCGGCCCGGGGCAGCCCGCCCCGGGTCCGGTCGTAGTGCGCTGCCTCGGCCTCGTAGTCGAGCACGGTCTCCGCCATGCGGATGATCTTACGAGGGGTACGGAGGCGGGGCGGGGGTCAGTTGGCGCCGTGGCCGGGGGCGACCCCCTCGACGCGTTCGGCGAGTTCGAAGTCCTTCTCGGTGACGGTGCCGCCCGCGGAGTGGGTGTTCACGGAGAGGGAGACGGTGTTGTAGCCGAGGGTCAGGTCCGAGTGGTGGTCGAGCTCCTGCTGGATCTGGGCGACGTGGACGACGAGCGCGGTGGCGGCGAAGTGGTCGCCGAGCCGGTAGACGCGGGTGAGGCGGTCGTCCTCGACGGACCAGCCGGGGAGCTCCCGCAGGCGGTCCTCGATCTCCTTCTGCGACAGCGGCTGTGTGGGCACGGCGGTGCTCCCTCGGGTCGGGTGGCGCGGGTGACGGACAGGGTCCCCGGGGAAACGTACCCGGGTCCCCCTCTGGGATACCGTCTGGCCATGACAACTGTCGTGAGCGACACGGGGGTGGGGCCGCTGCTGCGCGGCTGGCGTGAGCAGCGGCGGCTGAGCCAGCTGGAGCTTGCGCTGCGCGCGGACTCCTCGGCGCGGCACATCTCGTTCGTGGAGACGGGCCGTTCCCGGCCGAGCGAGGAGATGGTCCTGAGGCTGGCCGAGCACCTGGAGGTGCCGGTCCGTGAGCGGAACGCGCTGCTGCTCGCCGCCGGGTACGCGCCCCGGTACACGGAGTCGCCGCTCGACGCGCCGCGCCTCGACACCCTGCGCTGGGGAATCCAGCAGCTGCTCGACGGCTACGAGCCGTACCCCGCCCTGGTGGTGGACGGCACGTACACGGTGGTGGCGGCCAACCGGGGGATCGGGCTGCTCCTCGACGGGCTGCCGGAACACCTCCTGACGCCACCGATGAACGCGATGCGGATCACCCTGCATCCGGAGGGTCTGGCGCCCCGGATCCGGAACCTGCGGGAGTGGCGGGGCCACCTGCTGGCGCAGATGGACCGTCAGATCGCGCTCGCCCGCTCGGATGCGCTGCGCGCGCTGTACGAGGAGGTGGCGGCGTATCCGCTGCCGGCGGAGATCGATCCGGAGGACCGGCCGGACGCGGAGCCGTATCCGTACTTCGCGCTGCCGCTCCGGATCGAGCACGACGGGCGGGTGCTGTCGTTCGTGTCGTCGATCTCGACGTTCAACACGCCGATGGACGTGACCGTCGCCGAGCTGGCCATCGAGACGTTCCTCCCGGCCGACCCGGCGACGGTCGCGTACCTCCGGTCCCTGCCGGCGGTCAGCGAGTAGGGTCGACGGCCCGCAGCGCCGTCCACTGGAGTACGGCGAAACCGGCGACGGTGACCGCCTGCATCGGCGTCCACACCAGACCCGCGGTGGTCGGCTCCAGCCAGGCGACGAGGGCGACGACGCTCAGGACGGCCCACAGCACGTTGAGGTCGACGACGAGCTTCACGGCGAGCGCCGGGGGCTGCGGGCGGCTCGCGAGCCAGCCGACGCCGGCGGCGAACACCGTGAGGAAGAGGCCGAGTTCGAGCAACAGCCCCGCGTCGATCCCGAGGAACTCCCCGAGGGGCCCGGAGGCGGCGGCGTAGGCGAGGCCGTTGGCGCCGGTGACGACGGCGTCGAGGGCGAGGAAGCGGCGGACCGCCGTCTGGGGCCGGGTGGTGCGGGCGAGACCGGTGAGCAGGGCCTGGGACATGGCGGATCACCCTCCATGGGGGACGTTCGCGCGGCTGGTGGGCCGGAGCCCGAGCGGAGTGCGCCGCCCGGGTTCCGGTGTCCCCGAGCATGCCGCGCGGCCCGGGACGGGGTCGATTACGTGCGAGGTAATGGGAGCCCGCCCCTACCCTCGGCCGCGTACCTGTCCCCCCGCAGCGGGGGAGCCCCAGCGCTCGCCGAAGTTCGCCAACGTCCGCTGCGTGTCGCCCCGTGTGGCTCCCCATCTGGCTCCCCGAGCCAGATGGGGAGCCACACCCGTCAATCAGGTGCGCCCCCTCCGGCACGAGGCGCCAGAGCGACGTCCCATCTACGGGCCGTGCCCTGCTTCTTGTTGCGGAGGGAGTGACGAGACACCGAGGACACCTCAGCTACAGCAGAAACGAGCACTTGAGATCGTCTCCCATGTGGTTGTTGTTTGGGTATCCGCGGCTACTATCGGCGGGCCCTGGCACGGCCCACAGACCGCCCCAGCCCTCTCCGGTTCGGATGAGAGGCACGACCTGCGCGTGGGCAGACGTGATCAGGACGTCGGTTCTTGCTGGATCCGCCCCATCCTCAGGCACTCTGAGGGACACTTTGACTCACCACTCACCCGCTGCGGGAGCGATGGTCGGACAAAGGGGGGGCTGTGCTCATCTTCGACACCAACGCCGTTAAGGATCTCGACCCTCACGGCACCAAGGCCGACTTGCTTCGCCTGCTCAGCAAGGCTGGTCTGGAGATCGGCGCTCCATGGGCTGTCGTAGAGGAATTGACCGCACATAAACTCTACGATTACCAGCGTGCTTTCGACCTCATGCGGCGACAGCATCAAGCGCTGGGCGCCCTAGAGCCCAACCTTGCCGGGCCAACACCACAATTTCAGGGCCCCGCGTTCGCCGACCATTGGCGTAAGCAGTATTCAGATATTTTTACCATTATCCCGACCTCGCAGGCAGCTCTACAGGCAGCAGTTTTGAGGGAAGCGGCATGCATGAAGCCAGCCAAGGTGGAGGCGAATAACAAATCTGGCGGACGTGACGTGGCCATCTGGTTCTCAATCCTCGAATTCATGAAAGCCAACCCAAACGAGGAAATATATTTCATCTCATCCAACACCAAAGATTTCGGGGAACCGAACGAATGGCCTTTCCCTTTGGATATAGACCTAGGCGCACATGCATCGCGACTGACGCATGTTCTTACATTTGAGGAGATCCTTGAGACGTTCGCTCAACCCTCCGAATCCCCTGAAGGCATCAGTGAAACCTTGATGACTCGCCTCAAAGCGCCCGAGACTGCCAGAGTTATCAGCCAGGAAGTATGGGCAAGACACCTGCGCAAAGTGTTCGGATCGAAGTCAAAGCAGCCCCCGTCCCGGATACACCTTGGACTGGAGCCGCAACTATCCGACCTGGTCGAGTGCCGGAAAATCGAAGACTCCACCTGGTACTGGTCCAAAGTCTCGTGGCAAGTCTTCGCTCTGCAAGGGGGCAGAACAGACCCTTTTCTAGCCGTATGGGATACAACCATTCTTTTCCCCGAGGATAAACAGGGGGAAATCTCGCTGCTCCGTGGTGGTCGCCTGACGGAGGTTGCGCTGGAAGACATGAGCGAGACGATGAATGGCTACGTGACGGGCGTGATCCAGGAGGAGGTCGCCAGACTCGACGACGTTCTCTACCAGCCCCCCATTGAAATGAACCACGATCTGAGCGAAGAACTTGAACCATCCCCCGTTCTACCTCGCTCGGTAAAGGTTCTCAGGTCTCGCCTCAGGGCCGAGGACGCAGCCTTTCAATATGAGAAGCGGGTTTTTGATGCACTCATTCGAGCCGCTGGCAATGCGCGATACATTGGAGGGGGTGCAGATTTCGGAATTGATGCCCTCGTTGAGACCACAGAAGGTACGATCGGAGTTTGCATCAAGCATGGCGTTCACTCAACTAGCCTGAGGGAAATCACTAGATATCCACGTGTGCCAAACGAGATCGCCGATGCAGTTCTGACTGTGACGAACCATCCAAATACGGAACTCGCCATCCAACTTCAGCGTCTTGAGCATCGACCGCACGACACTGTGCACTGGAATGGGGACATGGACAACGAGGCTCTGGCTAAATCAATTCGTAATATCCGACACCAATTGAGAGCTCTGTAGCCGCAAAAAAAGGGACATGCTTGCGTTATAGCAACTAATGACCCCTGCCACATGTCAGGCGTGCAGGTGCTCGCCGCTACGCTAAGCGGCAGTAGTCGACGATTCGGGAGTGTGCACCGAGGATGGGACCCAAGACGCAGAGGGTCTACGAGACGATCCGTTCGTGGATCGAGTCCGGTCGCTACGGGCCTGGCGACAAGCTGCCGTCCGAGCGGACGCTGAGTACCGAGCTTGAGATCGGACGTACCGCGTTGCGTCAGGTGCTCGCGCGTCTGACGAACGAGCACTTCATCAAGGCTCACGACCGCAGTTCCTACCGCGTCCTCGGCGGCCAGAGCGTTCCTACGCCGGCGGAGATGGAGCCGTGGAGGATCCACGGCTCCCGCCACGTATATGAGAACCGGTGGGTGAACCTGGACCTGGTCGACGTCGAGCCTCCCGGCGTCGAGCGCTTCGAGCACCACGTCGTCAGGCTCTTCCGCGTGGCCATCACGGCCGTGATCGACGACCAAGACCGCGTCCTCATGCTGTGGCGGTACCGCTTCGTGCCGGAGCAGTGGGGTTGGGAGTTGCCCGGTGGAATCGTGGACGAGGGCGAGGACGCCGCCGCCACAGCGGTACGTGAGACCGAGGAAGAGACAGGCTGGCGTCCCGGTCCTGCAGAGCACGTCGTCAGCTACCAGCCGATGATCGGCATGGTCGACTCGCCGCACGAGATCTTCGTGGCCCGTGGGGCCGAGAAGGTCGGTGAGCCCACGGACGCGGAGGAGGCCGGCGAGGTCGCCTGGATCCCCCTTGACGACGTCCCCCGGCTCATGGCCGAGGGCAAGCTCATGGGGTCAGGCACCCTCGTGGCTCTGCTCCACATCCTGGCGTCCCGTACTAGAGGCGACCGGTAAGCAGCTCCACGCGACGGCGATACCGCACGGATCCCGTGCGGTTCGCCAGCAACCGGGCCTTCTGCAGGTGGGACCGTGCGTCGTCCAGCTCCCCCCGGGCCAGATGCGCCTGTGTGAGATCACAGTGCAGTCCAGATCTCGCGCGTACGAAGGACGCGTCCGCGCTGTCCAAGGAGGCGTACAGCTCAGTCATCGCCGAGGCGTCCCCGAGCTTGGCGAGGACGTTCCCACGCCACCTCGCCAGGTGGTCCGTGTTGAGGAAGATGCTCAGCATGTCGGCATCACGCACCTCCCCGTCATCGGGTAGCAGGGATGCCGCTCGTTCAAGTGCCGCCTGCGCCTCCGACTCCCTCCCCTCCCCGGCCGCTGCGCACAGCTCAGCCTCAGCGGCCGCGAGCCAGGCCCGAAGCCGCGGCGATTGCCGCTCGGGCTGGACGCGCTGCGCGTCTCGCACCAGCTCGATGGCGAGCTGAGGTCGGCCGGCGTCCGCGAGTACGTACGCCTGCTCCCCCATGGCGTGCGCAAGGTAGAGCGGGGACTCGGCATCCTGCGCGGCCTTCTTGGCAAGCTCGTACCTCCGCCATGCCCTGTCCACGGCGCCGGCGTCCAGCGCCTGCCATGCGGCGAGGGTGGACGCTCCTGCAAGTGCTGTCGCGATGGGCTTCCTCATCCCCGGCAGTACGGCGAAGGTGAGCGCCTCTTCCATGGCCGCCAGGTGGCCGTTCATCTGGTCGACCAAGCCAGTCGCACCCATCTGACGGTCCATGGTGCGGAGTAGCTCCGTCTGGGCCAGGAACGACGGGACCATGGACTCACTCAGGCTGCCCGCCGCATCGATCCGGCTCAGCAAGTCCGCGTAACCGTCTGCCTGCGACTCCTGCACGTCGGCCGTGCCGCGCAGTTCGTCGTCCGTGATACCCAGGAGCGGCCGGAGGATCGCGGCGTACCGGTCCGTGATGGTGCGCCGACCGTTTTCCCACTCCGAGATGTAGGTCTTGAGGCTCGCCGCCGAGGCGATGTCGAGCAGTCGTTGTTCCGCGAACCGTTGCATCTCGTAGATCAATCGATCCTGCGACCACCCTCGTGCGGTCCTCACTGCCTTTAACCCCGTAGCCACACTGCCTCCCGTAAAGCCCCAGGTGAGAGCTGGTTAACCCCCTTGAGGTTAACCCCAGTTGGCTACCGAGATACCCAACTCGGGCCGTTCTCTGGAGTCGCACACCGACACGCAACCCGAAGGAGGGGTTGCATCTGGTGCGCACCAGATGCCAATCTGTTGGTGCGCACCAGATGAGCCGCAAGGTCCGGCTCCGGTGCGTCTCAACTCAACAGCGTGATCCACCGCAGTACGACGGCCGTGACAGCTCCGGTCGGTGGCGAGTGGAGACCAGCCGACCGAGACCGGGCCCGTGTCACAACCGGGCCCCACACCCCGTAGGGGGACACGCAGTCGGCTCTAAAGAACCGCGTGGCCGACATTGACGCCGCAACGCGCTCCGGGAATCGGACCTCCCCGGAGTCAGCGGCCCCACGCGAGTCGGAGGTCCGATGCGGTACCCCACGACTTCCGCAGCCCTCGCTGCGGCCGGTTGCCTCCTCCGCCCGTCTCGTACGGGCGGGGTCGAGGGGAGCCGGAGATTCCTGGTTCTGACGGCGAGAGGCCCCGGAGGTGCAACTCCGGGGCCTCGGTTCGGGCCGTCCCACCTGAGAGGAAGTACGACCCATGAACGTGATCGTTGCTGGTCAGAAGATCGTTACGCAGGCCGAGCTGATCGAGGCCGCGCTCGGCTTCGACGCCGACCCCACCGAACCGCTGGAGTTCGACTCCGCCGCCGGCCAGGACGCGCTGCGCGACATCGTCGCCGTCCTGGAGACGGAGGCCGCGACCGACGTCGACGCCGAGGACGCCGCGCACTACCGGGGCCTGCTCGGCGCCCGGGTCCTGGCCTTCCCCCGCCGCTCCGCCCTCGGCTTCCAGCGGAGCGCGGCATGAGGACCCTCGCCCAGACCGTGCTGTTCGTGCTGACCGTCCTGGAGCTCGCGCTCGGCCTGCTGGCCGGGACGGTGGCGCTGCTGAGCCTGATCACCGAGACGATCGCCCGCGCGGTCGCCGGACTCGACGAGCGATTCGCCCGCCGGTTCCGGCTGGACCGGGTCTCCCCGAAGCTCCGCCAGGAGCTCGCCGACGTCCTGTGCGGGATCACGACCCCTGCCGGAGGTACCCGATGAGCAGCTACCGCGACGACCGCCGGGCCGACCGGGCCGCCGAGCGCGCCCAGGACCGCGAGGACCGGCGTCTGGAACTCGAAGCCGCCCAGCAGCGCGAGCAGGCGCGGGCGGAGGAGAAGCGCAAGGACGCCGAGGCCAGGCGCCGCCAGGAGCAGGCCGAGAAGAAGGCCAAGCTCGCGGAGCAGGCCGCGAAGAAGGCGGCCGCCGCCGCCCAGCGCGCCAAGGCGATCCGGTGGCTGAAGACCAACCCGGCGACGCTGTTCGTCGGCTTCGTGATGGTCGCCTCGATCGTGCCCGCGATCCTCTCCCAGATCGGCGCCCTGACCGGCGCGAGTGTGGCGGCGCCGATGGCCGGCCTGCTCGCCGCGATGCTGGAGGGCGGCGCCTGGGCCATCACGTTCATGGGCAAGCAGGCCGAGGACACCGGCCGCGAACCTCGCAAGTACCGGATCGGAACCTGGGCCGTCGCCACCGTCGCGGCGGCGGTGAACTTCTGGCACGGCTGGGAGCAGTACGACCAGCACCCGTGGGTCGCGTTCGTCCTCGGCGCCTCCTCACTGTTCGCGATCTACATCTGGGACCTGAAGACCCACGGCTCCCACGGCAAGACCCGGGAGCAGAAGCGGGCGGAGAAGGCCCGCCGCGCTCATCTCTCCGCGCGGCGCAAGCACCACCCGCAGATCGTCGAGCAGGCCGTCAAGCTCCAGGCCGCCCTGCCCTACGGGGTGCTGGACGACGAGGCCGCGTTCGCCGCCGCGTGGCGGATCCACACCGGCGCCGAGCCCGGCCTGTCCGCCCAGCTCTACGCCACCGCCACCGAGGCCGTGCTCCAGCTCGGGGCGGCGTTCGAGCTCGGCGACAACGTCCGCGAGGAGCTGCTGGAGACCGGCTTCAAGGCCGCCCGGCTCAACCCCTTCCCCGAACTGACCCAGACCCCCACATCCCAGGCGGGACTTGAGGACAACGCCCCTCAGGGCCCGGCCCCGGCCCCCCGCCCGGACGCCCCCGAGGGCAAGTCCCCGCAGGAGCTCGAAGCGCTCCTGCCGGACGCCGTGGCCGCCGCCGCCGAACTCGTCGCCGAGGGCCGTCAGATCTCCGCCCACGGCCTGGCGAAGAAGCTCCAGATCCGCCGCGTGGACGCCGCCCTGCTGCGCGACCGCGTCATCGAACAGCGCCGCCTGCACGTCGCCTGACCCACCCCATGTACGCGGGGCCCGGCCCTCGCCTGGCAGCACCGGCCGGGCCCCGCTACCTCACCAGGAGGCACCGCAAGCATGACCGAGAACCACGCCGAACCGCACACCCCCTCCACCCCGCCCCCGCCGACGATCGCGACCGTCACCTTCCTCCGCCCCACCCTCCCCGCCCCCGCTCCGGTCCCGTCGGACGACGACTGGTCGGACCTCCCCGACGGCACCGACCCGGCCGTCGTTCCCCCGATGCCGACCGTGGCGCCGACGGTCATCGGCCCGGACGACCGCACCGTCGTCCTCGACACCGCCCGCGTCATCCTGGAAAAGTCCACCACCCCGGCCACCGTCGCCCCGGTCGTCGAGAAGGTCGACCTGGACGACTTCGACGACCGCCCCCTGATCCCCGCGTGGATGCGCTCGGCCGAGGGCTGGGCCGCCTGGGCCGGAGTCTTCTCCCGTGCCCGACGGCGGGACTTCCGCCGCTGGATGCGCCGCCAGCCCACCCAGCACGGTCACGTCCGCCAGTTCGGCCGGGGTACCCGCCGCGCCCACGAGTGGGTCGTCGGCTTCGAGGGCGTCCGCGTCCAGTCCGCCTCCCACACCGCTCACATCCTCACGCGGGAGGCCCGGCTCGCCGCCCGGCATGCCCGCTTCACGCCGCGCATCCTCGGCTCCAAGAAGGAGCTCGCGATGAAGGCGGCGGAGAAGGCGACGAAGGCCGCCGAGGAAGCCGTCATGCTGCACAAGAAGGCGAAGAAGGACCGCAACCGGGCTCGCAACCTGCGCGCCGGGGTCGTCTACGGCCCGCCGCTGACCGCGATCGGAACCGGTTACGTCATGGGCGGCGGCCTCGGCCTGGCCGCCGGCCTTCTCTCCACCTTCGCCGGGGGCGCGTTCGTCGGCCGCAAGCCGTACGACGAGGAGGCTGACTGGACGAGTGACTGGCGCTCGCTCGGCGACGGCGACCGGATGACCGTCCCGATGCTCGACCAGACCTTCCGGGCCGCGAAGGTCATCGGCTCCGACGAGTCCCTCGGTGTCGTGCAGATGCCGATGCTCGACACCCGCGGCGCCTGGACGGCCGTCCTCGACCTGCCCCCGGGTGTCCCGGCGAAGAAGGCGATCCGCGCGACCGACGAACTGGCCGCCGCGTTCGGCGTGGAGGAGGCACAGGTCTCCGTCGCCAAGCGCGGCCGCGCCGGACGCATCGAGCTCTACGTCTCCCGCGACCTGCCGTTCACCGACAAGGCCGCCCCCGGCCCGCTCCTAGCACTGGAGTCGGCCGCCGACTTCTGGGGCCGGATCAGCATCGGCCCCGACGTGCGCGGGATCCACCAGTCCATCTCCGTCGTGGAGCGCTCCGGCCTGATCGGCGGCGAGCCGGGCGCGGGCAAGTCCGCCTCCGGCAACACGATCCTGCTCGCGGCCGCGCTCGACCCGCGCGTCATCCTCTGGCTCGCCGACGGCAAGGGCGGCGGCGACCTGGAGCCGTTCGAGCACCTCTGCGAGCGCTACGAGGGCGACGCCGACCCCGAAGCCTTCAGCGCCATGCTCGACGAACTCCTGGACGTGATGAAGGCCCGGTACGCGCTGCTGAAGAAGCTCGGCAAGCGCAAGGTCACCGAGGAACTCGCCAACAAGCACCCCGAGCTGCGTCAGCTGCTGTTGTGGGTCGACGAGCTGATGCTCTACACCACCGACGACGAGTACGGGAAGAAGATCACCCGCAAGCTCCGCAACCTCGTCTCCCGTGGGCGGGCGGCCGGGATCATCACCTTCTGCGCCACGCAGAAGCCCGGCTCCGACGTCGTCGACACCAGCCTCCGGGACCTGCTGTCCATCCGGTGGGCGCTGCGCTGCACCACCCCGGAGGCCTCCGACACGATCCTCGGCAAGGGCGCCGCCGCGAGCGGCTACAGCGCGAAGACGATCCAGTCCGAGATGCGGGGCGCCGGCCTGCTGTGGGCCGAGGGCACCAACCCGACCATGGTCCGCGCCGACTACTACACCGACGAGCAGGTCGACACCCTCCTGGAGCGGGCCACCGAGTGGCGCCGCGCGGCCGGGACACTGCCCAAGGCTCCGCTCCGTCTCATCGACCAGCTTCGGACGCACGCGGAGGAGGGAGACGAGGACGCCGCGATCCTCGCCGAGGTCCTCGCCTGCTTCTTCGTCGAGGACATTGCCGCCCGGCAGAGGGCCGTCAACGGCGGCATGGACCGGGAAAAGGCGGAGGAGGAGATCTCCGTCGACTGGCTCCCCGGCCAGGTGATCCTCGACTACCTCAAGTCGCAGGGCGTGACGGTCACGGCCGAGAAGCTCGCCGCCCTCGTCCAGCGCACGGACGACGAGAAGGCCAAGCGGCCGTGGGGCCCGAAGGGTTCGCGCCTCGCGGGCTACCCGCTCGCCCGCGTCGAGGCCGCCGCCACCGGCCGATTCGGGCTTTCCGCCTGATTCAGACCCGGACACAACCCGGACGAGTGCCCGTATTAACCCGGAATACCCCCTGGCGGACCGGGCTCCGACCCGGACGCCAGACCCCCCGACCCGGACAGTCGCGTCCAGGTCGGCCCCGGATCCGCCCGAGTCGCCCAACGCTCTGACCTGCACGAATGCGGAGCCGTCCGGGCTCTGTCCGGGTCTCCGTCCTAGCCCAAACCGGTACATAAGGAGTCAGGCATCGTGACCGTCCAGACCCTCACCGCCCCCGCCACCCCGGCCCCCGACGTGGCCGTTGAGGCCGCGCTGCTGGTCCGTGAGATCGAGCAGTACCTCGCCGCCCGGGTCCGCACCACCGCTCACCCGCTCGTCACCAAGACCACCGCCGAGCTCGTCGCCGAAGCCCTCGGCACCTCCCCGGCGACGGCGGCCGCGCCGGTCCTCGTCGCCCCGGCCCGCGCGCTGCGGATCCTGCCCGACTGGGTGCTCAACTTCCCGCTGCTCCGCCAGCTCCACGGCGGCGGACGACAGATCAGCGTCGCCGAACACCTGGAGCTCACCGCGCTGGTCATCGAGCGCTACGGCTGGCACCGCGGCTCCCTCCGCTCCACCTCCGGCCGCCGGTGCATCCTCGGCGCCCAGGCCGTGCTATTCCGTCTCGGCTACGGCGACGAGACGACCGCCCGCTCCGCCGGCCACCGCCTGCAAGCCGTTCTCGCCGCCCGGGGAATCAGCGAGCCGTACCACCGCTGGAACGACGCCACCGGCCGCACCCGCACCGAAGTCCTCGCTCTCGTCCGCACCGCCGCTGCGGAGGCCCGACAGGAGGACCGGTGACGACCTACCGCAAGAACCTCGCCCCGGCCGGGCTCATGACCCGCCGCCAGCTCCGCGCCGCCGGTCTCCGCCCCGGCGGCCACGACCCCGTCGCCCAGATCCGCTACTGGCGCCACGGCTGGCGCTTCGCCTACCTCTACGACACCGAACTCGCCCAGCCGGTACGGCAGATGACACCGGGACGCTGGCGCTCCCACGAGGCGATGATGCGCGCCCGCCGCACCTGCCCCGCCTGCCGCCTCGACCGCGGCTACTGCATCCCCACTTCGCTCGCCACCTGCCCCGACTGCGCCATCGTCTGACCCACCCCACCACCCATCACCAGGAAGGCCCTCGCATGGCCATAACCGTCTCGCTCGTCGCCCTCTTCGGACTCGTCCTGTACTTCCTCCTCCGCGCCGGAAGCCTCACCTACGGCTCCGCGTTCATCGCCGCTGGGTTCGGGTTCTTCCTCGCCTCCACCGGCGCCGCCAAGCCCATCAACCAGCTCACCAACAGCGTCATCGACGCCCTCTCCAACCTCTGAGGAGACCCCGTGTCCCGGACCGTCCAGCACCGCATCGACGCCTCCACCACGATCGTCCGAACCGGTCTCGAAGACCTCCTCCGCGAGATCCGGACCGGCCTGGAATCGGCCGACCAGCGCCACCTCCTGCGCCTCCTGCACGACCCCGCGACCGGCGGCACCGGCCTGCTCCCGCTCCTCGCCGACGTCATCACCGCCGCCGGCGCCACCGTGGCCGAGTGGCAGCCGGACCACGACGACGCGGTCAAGGCCCTGGACGCGGCCGCCGCCCACATCGCCCACTCCGTCGGGCGCCGCATCGACACCGCCCGCAACCTCCTGACCCGGCCCGCCGCCCAGGACTGGCCGACGCCCGAGCAGGCCTACGCCGACGCCCCGAGCGTCATCAGCGAGATCGGCTGGACCGCCCGCACCGCCGCCGAGCGCCCGTTCGGCAGCGAGACGAGCAGGGAGTACTGGCTGCGCAAGGCCGCCCTCCTCGACCGCATCGCCCTGTCCACCTCCGGCGACGCCGACGAGGCCGCCGACCGCGCGGCACGCCAGCTCATGGACGCCGACGACGCGGCCGTCATCTGCGACCCCCGCCACTACACCCGCCAGCAGTACGCCCGCTGGATCACCAACCAGTAGCTACGCCGAGGGCGGCCCCTCTCTCGCCAAAGACCGGGGCCGCCCTCGTCAACCAGCACCTTTCACAGAACTGGAGAACCCCAGGATGACCCATCCGACCCTCTTCCGGCGAGAGCACGCCGCCCGGCCGCTGCTGCTGGACCTGTTCTGCTGCGCCGGCGGCGCGGCGACCGGCTACCACCGGGCCGGATTCGACGTCGTCGGCGTCGACATCCGCCCCCGCCCCCACTACCCCTACCGGTTCGTCCAGGGCGACGCGCTGGAGCACCTCGCCGCCCTGATCGCGTCCGGCGAGATCCAGCGCTACGCGTTCGTCCACTCCTCCCCGCCCTGCCAGGCCGGATGCGCCCTGACCGTGGGCACCAACCGGTCCCAGGGGTGGGGCGGTGACCACGTCGACCTCGTCCCGCCCACCCGGAACCTGCTGGAGGCTTCCGGGCTTCCGTACGTCATCGAGCAGCCCAACGGCCGCGCCGAGATCCGCAAGGACCTCACCCTGTGCGGCGAACAGTTCGGACTCGGCGTGATCCGGCACCGGAACTTCGAACTCGGCCGCTGGAGCGTCGCCCGGCCCGCGCACGTCCCCCATCGGGGCCGCGTGCGGGGCTGGCGGCACGGTGAGTTCTTCGACGGTCCGTACGTCGCCGCGTACGGCAACGGCGGCGGGAAGCCGAGCGTGCCGGAGTTGCAGGTGGCGATGGGCATCGACTGGACGGACGTCCGCGAGGAACTCACCGAGGCCATCCCGCCCGCCTACAGCCGGTGGATCGGCGCCGCCTTCCTCGCCCAGGCCCGTGCGGGGGTGGCCGCATGAGCGAGCTGCCCGTGATCGACCTGCCCGGCCTGGACCTGCTCGCCCACGCGATCAGCGCCGCCGGACGCGGCTGGCCCGTCTTCCCCCTCCGCCCCGCGACAAGCGGCCCGCCGGCCACCGCGACCGCGACTGCTCCGGTACCGGCCGCTGTACGGACGGGCACAAGACCCCCGAGCAGCGCGCCACCACCGACCACGACCTCCTCACCGCCGCCTGGACGCACGCCCCGTACAACATCGGCATCGCCACCGGCCCCTCCGGCCTGCTCGTGGTCGACCTGGACACGCTCAAACCGACAGACGCAGAAGGAACGCCTGACGGCGTCGCTCTTTTCGAGGCGCTCTGCGAGCGCGCCGGACAGGCCGTCCCCCTCACCCACCGGGTACGGACCGCGCGCGGCGGGATGCACCTGTACTTCACCCAGCCCGACGGCGTCCGGCTCGGCAACACCGCCGGACGGCTCGGCAAGCACATCGACACCCGAGGGTGGGGCGGCTACGTCGTCGCCCCCGGCAGCCACACCCCCGACGGCACGTACGAGACCCTCGACAGCTGCCCCCCGGCACCACTGCCCGCATGGATCCTGGACGCCCTCACGACCCGCCCCCAGCCCGTACAGGCCGCCACGGCGCCCCCGGTACCGCTCACCGTCCGAGCGTCCCGGTACGCCGCCGCCGCGCTCCGCAACGAGGCCGACAACGTCGCGCGCGCCGCCGACGGCACCCGCAACGCCACCCTGCTCGCCGCCGCACGGGCTCTGGGTCGGCTGGTCGCGTCCGGCGACCTCACCCGGCAGGACGTCGAGCAGGCTCTTAGTAGGGCGGCGGCCGGGAACGCGACCCAGCCGCAGCGCTACTACGACGACGTCATCACCCGCGGCCTCGACTGGTCCATCGCCCACAACCCCGCCGGCGGCCGGAGGACGGCATGAACCCCTCCCTCCCCCCGCTTCCTAAGAGCCATCCCATCCACGACGCTCCCGAGTCCGCTGGACGGCCCGGTCAACTCCCGGCCACAGGCGCCTCGATGGCCGTCGCCGAAGGCGTCCTCTTTGGCTCTGAGCCGCACCCGACCCACCGCACCGACCCCCAGTCCGTGACCGATCGGGAGGACTCCGCATGAGCGCGCACGAGCCGGACTTGTGGGCCGGATTCGACGAGATGACCGCCGAGGACGTCGCCGGGCCCGTGTGGGACGAGCCCGTACCGCTCAACCCCCGCGGGCAGCTCCCCGTCTTCCCCGTCGACACGCTGCCCGACTGGCTCGGCGCCATGACGGCCGGAGTCGCCGAGGAGACCCAGACCCCCGTCGACCTCGCCGGGTGCCTCGCGCTCGCCGTCATCGGCACCGCCGCCGGCGGACGCCTCACCGTGACCGTGCGCGGGCAGTGGAGCGAGCCGGTCAACCTCTACACCGCCGTCGCGCTCCCGCCCGGCAACCGCAAGAGCGCCGTGTTCGGGCTCATGACCAAGCCCCTGCTCGCCGCCGAGAAGGCCCTGATCGAGCTCACCGCGCCGCAGCGGGCCGAGGCCGCCGCCGCCGCGCGGATCGCGAAGGCCGCAGCCGAGCGGGCGGAGAAGCAGGCCGCCAGCGCCGATGCCGAGAAGCTGGCCGAGCTGACCGCCGAGGCCGCTTCCCTGTCCCGGTCCGCCGAGCGGGCCGTCATCCCGGCCGAGCCGCAGCTCATCGCCGACGACATCACCGCCGAGTCCCTGACCACGCTCCTCGCCCAGCAGGACGGACGGATCTCCATCCTGTCCCCGGAGGGCGAGATCTTCGAGATCATCGCCGGGCGCTACTCCGGTGTCCCGAACATGGGGATCTTCCTCAAAGGTCACGCCGGAGACATGGCGCGCGTCAACCGCCAGGCCCGCGACGCCCAGTACATCGAGAACCCCGCCATCACCATGGGCCTGGCGGTGCAGCCCGACGTCCTGGACTCCATCGGGCAGATCAAGGGCGCCGACGGCCGCGGCCTGCTCGCCCGGTTCCTCTACTCCAAGCCCGAATCCCTCGTCGGCTATCGCAACCTCACCCCCGAACTCCTGAACCCCGACACCGCCGCCGCCTACGCCCACAAGCTCGGACGACTCGCGCTGACGCTCGCGGCCTGGACCGAGACCGTCGAACTCACCCTCACCCCCGAGGCCGACGCCGTCCTGCTCGCCTACCAGCGCGTCACCGAATCCCGCCTACGCAAAGACGGGAGCCTGGCGCCGATCGTGAACTGGGCCAGCAAGCGCGACGGTGCCGTCGCCCGCATCGCCGGGCTGCTCCACCTCGCCGCCCACCCCGAGGACGCCTGGACCAAGCCAATCGCCGCCGCCACGATGGCCGCCGCCACCCGGCTGGGGGACTACTTCACCGCCCACGCCCTGGACGTCTTCGACGCCATGAAGGCCGACCCCGCCCAGGAAGCCGCCCACAGCGTGCTGACCCACCTGCGCGAGACCCGCACCGCGACGTTCACCAAGCGGGACCTCTTCCGTGCGATGCCCCGCAGCGAGTTCCCCGCCATGGGCGACCTCGACCCCGCCCTGGTCCTGCTGGAGGAGCACGGCTGGGTGCGCCAGCAGCCCCCGCCGCCGCGCACCACCCGCGGCGGCCGACCGCCCTCCCCCCGCTACGAGACCCACCCCCGCATCACCCCCGCTGCCTGAAAACCCCCGGATCCGCTGACAGAACTGACAGAACCTCCCGACCAGCCACCTGACCTGTGCAAACGAGCACTTCCGGAGCTCTGACAAAACCTCCGGAAACTCTGACAGAACTCAAAAAACCTCCCCCCAGGGGCGAGCACCCGCCCTGACAGAACCGAGGTTTCCGAGGTTCTGTCAGAGTTTTTTGAGGTTTTGTCACGACCGTTGAAACGCCCAAAGCAGCAGGTCAGAGGCCACATGGCGAGGTTCTGTCAGTTCTGTCAGCACTTTCCGGGGTTCTGACACCCCGGACCGAGCTGAAGGAGCCCGATGGCAACCGCTACGACGCCCCAGCCCGTCACCTCCGTGCCGCTCCAGCGGCGGCTGCACCCCGTTCCCGACGCCGCCTACGTGCTCGGCTTCGAGCGCACCACCGCGTGGGAGGAGATCCGCCTCGGCCGCCTCCGGACCGTTCGCGTCGGCCGGCGCCGACTCGTCCCCACGGAGTACATCGAGGAGTACATCGAGCTGCTGAAGCGCGAAGCCGACGCCGCCTGACAAGCCGACACCCCGGAGGCCGCGCCGTCAGGCGCGGCCTCCGCCGTTTCCGAGAGGCCCTCACACCTTGACCAACAGCGAACCCACACCGCGCAAGAAGGCGGCGAACGGTGAGGACTCGATCTACTGGGACAAGTCCAAGAATCGATACATCGGAGCCATCTCGCTCGGATACGAACCGAACGGAAATCGGCGACGTCCGAAGGTCTCGGGGAAGACGAAGACAGAGGTTCGAAGCAAGCTTCGCAAGCTCAGGAACGAGCTGGAGAAGGGCGTCAAATCTTCCGCGAAGAACACCGTCGAGACAGTCGTGAACACCTGGCTCGACCGTGGGTTGCGCGGCCGGGACGAAGCCAGCATCAAGACGTACCGAAGCTTGGCCAAGAACCACGTCATCCCCGACCTGGGGAAAGCCAAGGTTCACGAGCTCTCCCCCGACGAGGTCGACGAGTGGCTGACGGCGAAGTCCGAAGAGGTCTCCCACGAGACTCTGAAGAGGATCCGTTCCGTTCTCCGCCGGTCGATCGCTCTGGCTCAGCGCGACGGGAAGGTGTCGCGAAACGTAGTCGAGTTCGTCGAACTGCCTCAAGGGAAGGAGGGTCGACCCAGTAAGTCCCTTTCCTTGGAAGAGGCACACGCCGTCCTTCACGCCAGGCAGGGAAGCTGGATCCACGCCTATGTAGTGCTGGCGTTGCTCGTAGGGGTCCGCACGGAGGAGGAACGGCCCCTTACCTGGTCGCATGTCCACATCGACACCGATGGAGATGACCGTCCTTACGTCGATGTCTGGCGGTCGGTCAGGAAGAAGGGCGAGACGAAGACACGCAAGAGCAAGCGATCGCTGACCATGCCTCATCATGCGGCTGTTGTCCTGACACGGCATCGCCAGACCCAGCAGGAAGAGTGCGCCGCCGACGGGATCGAGTGGTCCGAGGAGCGGCTCGTCTTTGGCCACCTCGACGGCACGCAGCGGAGTTCGACGAATGTCCTGCGCGAGCTGCGGTCCCTGCTCAAGAGCGCCGGCCTCTCGACACCGAAGGCCTGGACGACCCGGGAGCTCCGAACGAGTTTCGTCTCTCTCCTCTCGGACCACGGGACGCCGATCGAAGTCATCGCCAGGCTGGTCGGTCACAGCGGAACCGCGACGACGGAGACGGTCTACCGCAAGCAGATCCGCCCCGTGATCACGGAGGGGGCGGAAGCCATGGACGAGATCTTCCGCCCCAACGAGGCGTAACCGGCCCGCCGTGGCTCCCTACTTGGCTCCCCGCCGCCCTTCCTGCCCTAGTCGATGGCCGTGACCTGGGGATACGGCGCCCGGTAGTGAGCCACGGCGTTACGTGCGAGGTAATGTCCAGGACTCCCGGTCACGCCGGTTCAGTACGCGGCGGGCCGGTGTGCGATGAACGCGCGCAGGCGGGTGGTGTCGGCGGCGGTCCAGCCGGGGGGCGGGAGGACGGCGGCCCAGCCGTCGACGGCCCCGGCTCCGTAGCGGTGGCCGTGCGGGGCGTCGACCCCGTACGAGACGGCCATGTCCACGGAGGTCTGCCAGAAGGCGACGAAGGGGAACCAGGTGATCTCGGGGGTGATGTCGGGGCCGAGGGGTTCGTCCAGCCAGGCGGGCTTGTCCAGGAGGAGGTCGGGCGACCACCAGACGACGGGGTCGGAGGCGTTCTGCAGGTAGACCGCGCGCGGACGGGCCCAGTCGGTGGCCGGGCGGGCGAGGTCGGTCTCGGGGAACTGGGCGAAGCGGACGTGGGCGCCGCCCCGGTACTGGGGCCGCCAGACGGGGCTGTCCGGGTCGCGGTCGCGGCGGATCTCCCGGGAGATCGGGGAGAAGTTCGGGGCGCCCATGAGGAGGGCGCCGTCGACGGAGGCGAGGAGGTCGTCGACACCGTCGAAGGAGGCCTCGACGGCGTAGGCGCCGAGGCTCTCGCCGGTGACGACGAGAGCGGGCCGGCGGTCGGCGGGCAGGGCGTCGAGACGGGTGCGTACGGCGTCGAGGAGGGCGCGGGTGGCCTGGCCGGCCTTCTCCTTGTCGACGAGGAAGGAGACCCAGCTGGGAAGGTACGAGTACTGGACGGCGACGATCGCGGTGTCGCCCCCGTACATGTACTCCAGGGCCTCGGCGACATTCGGGTCGACCCAGCCGGTGCCGGTCGTGCCGGCCACGGCGAGCACCGCCCGGTCGAAGGCGCCGGTCCGTTCGAGTTCACGGACGGCGAGCCGGGCCTGGGCGGCGAAGGGGAGGTCGTCCGCGAAGGCGGCGGGCGGCGCGGAGGGCACGTAGACGCGGACGGGGGCGCGGGCGGGCCGGCCGGTCCAGGCGGCGAGGGTGTCCCGGGTGGGCGTGGAGCCGGTGAAGTTGCGGCCCTGGTAGCCGAGGTCCGCCCAGGGGATGAGGGAGCCGGGACCGCCGGAGACGAACCGGGAGCCGGGCCGCCGGATGCCGTCCTTGGTGCCGTCGTTGGTGGCCTCGGCGATGCGGTCGGCGATGTCGACGACTCCCCGGTCGTAGACGATGTCGCGGACGCCGACGAGGACGAAGAGCGCCGAGAGGACCGCGCCGACGGCGAAGGCGACGGGCCGGGGCAGGAGCCGGCCGAGCATCCGTATCAGGGTGACGGAGCCGAGACGTACGGCACGGGCGACGAGGAGCGCGGCGAGCAGCAGACCGAGCGCGATCAGCGCGATCACCGGCGTGTGCCAGGTGAGGGAGGGCGGGAGGCCCTGGAGGACCCGGAGCTGACGCTGCATCCGGGCGCTCTCGGAGATGAGCCACACGGCGAGGACCGGGCTGAGCAGCCAGTACGCCTGCCAGCAGCGGGTACGGAACCAGGGGGGCGGCTGCCGGGGCGAGAGGGCGCGGAAGAGCCAGGCGAGGGTGGAGCCGAGGGCGTATCCGATGACGGCGGTGATCCCGCCGACGAGCCCCTGGAGGTGCCACGGGCGGGGCACGAGGGAGGGCGTGAGGCTGGACCAGAAGAAGGCGGTGGCGCAGCAGAGCGCGAAGAGGTCGGGCCAGCGGCGTATGCGGTACGCGGGGTCCGGGCGGTCCCAGTAGGGGCGCCGGGCGAAGGCGAGGAGCCGGTCGCCGGCGCGGGAGGGGAGACCACGGCCGCCGGCGTCGGGTCCTGAGACGGCGGCGACGCCTCTGACGTCGGTCGTGCGGGCAGAGGAGGCCTGGACGTCGGAGGCCGGAGCGTCGGAAGTCAGGGCGTCGTTGTCGGGGCCCGGGCCGGACGCGGGTCCGGCGGACCGATCGGGCCTTGTGTTCCGGTCGGTCGAGGTCATCGGGTCAGCCTCGTACGACCGGACGCCGGTCCGCAATGAGTATTTCCCGGGCCCGCGTCGGGCCCTCCCGCCGCGTTCAGCGGCTCCGCGAGGTCAGCGGGCGGGCTCCTCACGGGGTGCGGGCCGCTCGGGCTCCGGGGCGGGCGCCGGTTCGGCGGGCTCGGCGGAGCGGCGTTCGGCGAGCCGGGAGCGGGACGCCTCGGCGCGCAGCAGGGCCTGGAGGGCGGCGAACGGGTCGACGGGCATGACGGAACTCCTCGTGGTGCGGGGTGAAGTGGGGGCTGCCGGGAGGTGTGTTCCTCTCAGCAGCGCATCACCACGCGCCGGAGCGCGTCGCCGCGCGGGGCGGGTACGGGAGCGGGGGCGGCGGTACGGGACGGTCGGCGGCGGCCGGTACGGGGGTGCCGACGGCCGGGGGCCGGGCGGACGCCCGTGCGGTGCCGCCGTGCCCTGCGGGGCAGTCCGGCCTCGGCGGCCGCCGGGTCGTGGGTCTCGCCGTGGGGGTCGGGCGCCGGGACGGCCGCCGCGATGCGGAACTCGGCGCCGCCGGGGAGAGCTCCCGCCGTGCCGGTGCCGACGAGGGCGAGCAGGACGAGGAACAGGACGATCCAGGGGCGCCCGCCCCGGGCCGCGCGCGCCGGAGCGCCCGCCGGGGTGGCGGGCGCTCCGGTCGTCCGGTTCGCGGGGCTCACGGTGATCCGTACTGCCCCGCGAGCACCCCGGGAAGGCCCGCCGGGGCGCAGATCCGCCCGAGCGGCGTAAGACCTGACGTACCGGAAGGCCCGAGGTACGGAAAGACCTGACCTGCCGGAAGGCCCGACGTACCGAAGGGCCCAGGTGTCAGGCGCGCTGCCTGCGGGCCGACATCCCGGCGTACACGAGCACGCCCGCGAAGAGGAACAGCACGCCCTGGTAGACGGCCGCGTAGCCGGAGCCCGCGACCAGCCAGAGGGAGAAGCCGAAGGCGGCGAGGGTGAGGAGGGTGTCGCGGACCAGTCGGGGGCGGTGGACCCGGTCGGACTGTCCGGAGAGCAGGAAGAAGAACTGGGCTGCGGAGGAGAGCAGATAGGGGACGGTGGCGGTGAAGGTGGTGACGAGGACGAGAGTCTCGAAGACTCCCTCGGTGCCGGCCGTGTAGTTGTAGACGGTGAGGAGCGAGGCGAGGACGACGGTCACGAGCACGCCGACCGTGGGGACGCCGCGCCGCTTGCGGGCGAAGGCCTTCGGGAAGAGGCCGTCGCGGGCCGCCGCGTACGGGGTCTGGGCGCTGAGCAGGGTCCAGCCGTTGAGGGCGCCGACCATGGAGACGAGGGCCATGCAGGCGACGGCGGTGCCGCCCCAGGAGCCGCCGAACATGAGGTTGACGGAGTCCGTGAAGGGGGCGCTGGAGGCGACGAGCCGCTCGTGCGGGACGGTGCCGAAGACGGACAGGGTGGTGAGGAGGTAGAGGAGGGCGGCGGCGAGGGTGCCGAGGACGGTGGCGCGGCCGACGTTCCGGCGCGGGTCGCGGACCTCGCCGGCGCTGACGGCGGCCGACTCGACGCCGAGGTAGCTGAAGAGCAGGATCGCGGCGGAGGCGGAGACGGCGCCGAGGGCGCTGCCGCCGCCGGCGTGGAAGGGCCCGAGGTTGTCGCTGTCGAAGAAGAAGAGTCCGCCGACGGCGACGAGCAGCAGCGGCAGGAACTTGAGGACGGTGGCCACGAGCTGTACGGCGCCGACGCAGCGGGTTCCGGCGAGGTTGGCGAGGGCCGGGAGCCACTGGATGAGGAGGGCGGCGGCGAGGGTGGCCGGTAGTGAGCCGTGGAGGGGGATGAGCACGTCGAGGTAGCCGACGGCGGCGACGGCGAGGGCCGCGTTGGAGACCCAGGTGGTGATCCAGTACGACCAGGCGGTCAGGAATCCGGCGAAGTCGCCGAAGGCCTCGCGGGCGTAGACGTACGGTCCGCCGGTCCGGGGGTGGCGGTGGGCGAGGCGGCCGAAGACGAGGGCGAGGGCGATCGCGCCGAGGGTGAGGACGCCGAAGGCGACGAGGCTGATGGTGCCGTAGGGGGCGACGGAGGCGGGAAGGAGGAAGATTCCGCCGCCGATGATGTTGCCCATGACCAGGGCGGTCGCGACGGGGAGCCCGAAGCGGCGGGAGCGTCGTTCGGCCGGCTCGGGGTCCGTCCGGGGTGCGCTCTGTGGAGTTGTGGTGGCCGTGCTCATGGGGTGGTGCGCCTTCCGTCGTACAAATCCGGACCATCGTCCGGTAACGACGAACAGGCGTCCAAATCAGAGGTTTTTGTCCTGTACGGCGGGGCGGTCAACCGGAAGAATTGATTCCGATTCGTCGATGGGCAGGGAAATCTCCAGCGACGACAGCGGCACCTGCGGCCCCGAGCACTCCCGCAGCCAGCGCCGCAGCACCCGGTGCACCTGCTCGGCGCCGACCAGCTGCTCCCCCTCGGCGACCGGCGGCGACAGCTCGGGCGGCCACAGGAGGAAGGGGTGCGACTGCTCACCGCCGAGACCACCGTGGGAGCCGAGCTGCTCCTCGAAGGCGTGGACGGTGCCGGTCGCCGGGTCGTACATGGAGTTGACCATGATGTCCGCGACATGCGGAAAGCCGTCCGTGCGCCGCACCGCCGCCGCCGTGCCCGGCCCGAAGACGGCCAGCGGGCCCCCGTCGTCGAGCTCGGCGACCGGCACCTCCGCCCCGTCCCTCGCGAGCACCACGGAGCCGTGCTCGGCGCTCGCCACCAGGACGAAGCCCACGCCAGGATGGTGCGCGAGCGTACGGAGCAGCGCCGGGTGGCGCCGGTCGATCTCCTCCCGGGTCATCCGGTGCGGCACGTCGGGGAACGAGATGAGCCCCAGATTGCCCGAGGCGAGGACGACCGGCTCGGAGGGCCGCGCCGGCAGTTCCCGCGCCGTCTCGCCCGTCTCGTCCACCGGCCGGTGCAGGGCGAGGCGCAGCGCGTCCCTGGCCGCGTCCCGCGCCTCCGAACCGCTCCTCGTGCGCCGTACGCGACGCGGGACCGGAAGCCCGCACCCGGCCCTGACGAGGTCCTTCAGCGTCAGCCCGTACGCCCCTTCGAAGGTCTCCCCCGGGCTCTGCCCGTGATCGGAGAGCAGCACGATCCGGTACGGGCGGGGGGCGTGCTCGGCGACCGTGGAGATGAGCGCGATCGCGCGGTCCAGACGCCGCAGGACCTGGTCGGTGTCCCGGCCGTGCGGGCCCGAGTGGTGCGCCACCTCGTCGTAGGCGACGAGGTCGGCGTAGACGGCGGTCCGGCCCGCCAGCATGTCCCCCATCACGGCGGAGACCACGACGTCCCGCTCCAGGACCGTCGCGAAGGCGCGGACGAAGGGGTACGTGCCGCCGCGCGAGACCCTCGGGGTCTCGCGGCGCAGCAGCGCCCGGGTCGACTGGCCGATCTCGCGCAGGCACTCGGCGACGAACGACCCGGCGGTGCGGACGGCGTTGGCCGGGTCGGAGAAGTAGGCGAAGTAGCCGGCCCGCGAGCGGTTGCGCCGGCCACGCCGGGCGGCCACCGACAGGACGAGGGCGACCTGGTCGGCGCCACCGCTGAAGAGGTTGCCCCGGGAGGCACCGTCGTAGGAGAGCAGCCCGCCGTCCCCGGTGCGGCGCACGGCCCGGCGCTGGAGCTCGACCGCGCTGGCCGGGCGGTTCGACACCATGATCCGGCCGGTGTCCTTCTCGTACCAGCGGAAGGCGGGCACGTCCTCGTTGGAGCCGTGCAGGATGCCGAGCTGGCTCGCGCCGGTCTGGCTGGACCAGTCGGTACGCCAGGGGGTGAGCCGGTGGCCGGCGTCGAGCATGGCGGCGACGGTCGGCATGAGCCCGTCGGTGACGGCGCCGCGCAGCACGTGGTGGCCGACGCCGTCGAGCTGGAGGAAGACCGTGCCCGGCACCTGCTCGGGACCGGCGAGCTGTGCGCGGGGGCGGGTGCGGCCGGTGAGCCGGTAGAGGCGGCGCCGGTAGGCGTCGTCGTCGCGGACGGCGAGGGCGGTGGAGGTGGCGGAGGCGACGGCGGACATGACGGCGGCGACCACGACGGCGGTCTCGGGGTCGGCGGCGCCGCGTCCGTCGGGGGTCAGCCAGAGCGCGAGGAGCAGCAGCGAGCCGTTGAGGAAGAACACGAGGAGACCGAGGACCAGGGCGGGGACGAGCAGCAGCGCCCGTACGATCAGCGGCCACACGAGCGCGCCGAGGAGACCGAACGCGCCGGCCGCGGCGGCGGCGGTGAGCGCCGTCCTCGTGAAGGTGTCGCCGTCGGCGGACTGCAGCTGGAAGTCGGGGAGCAGCCCCGCGAGGACCAGCAGGGTGAGCGTGGACACCGCCCAGACCACGACCACCCGCCCCAGCGCACCGCCCGCCGACCGCCAGCGGTTGGCGCCACCCCATCGCCCGTCACCCACGCCCGCTTCACCTTTCGCCTGTTTCCTGCCTCAAGCGTGGCACAACGCCCACGACCGGCGGGGGAAACGGGTGAGGGCGATCGGCGCGGGTGTGTCAGGTCGTGTGTCAGGTCGTACGTCAGGTCGGCAGCAGGTCGTGTGTCGGACCGGGCGCCGGGACCGCGCCGGTCGCCTTGTCAGGCCGCGTGTCGGACCGTGTTCAGGTCGTACGTCAGGTCGCGTGCGGGATCAGGAACCGTCGTACCCGGCCGTCGGCATGGAGAGCCGGCGGTGCACCCCCGCCTTGGCCGCCGCGTCGTACACCGGCTCCTCGGGACAGACCGTCTCGAGCCGCACCCCCCGCCGCGCGCACTCGGCGCGGAAGCCGGGCACGGAGGTCAACGCGCGGGCGAGGACCCGCTCGTTGGCGGCGACGAAGAGGTCGACCGCGCCCGCCTCCACGTCCGCCCACAGCGCCGCGTGGTCGGGCCGGATGCCGTAGAACAGCAACTGGCGGGCCACCACGTACCCCTTGTCGTCCGCCCAGCGGGCACACATCGCGTGCTGGCCGCGCGTGTCGACAAGGAAGGGCTCGCTGTCCAGCTCTTCGAGCGGGGTGAGGCTGGCGATCGCCGCCACCCGAACGTCGTCCATGGGCCGACCCTACTGCGGGACGGGACGGCCGAACATCCTCCGGCGCCCGCTCCGGACATTTACCCTCGTGAGGGAGGTATGGAACGGCCGCGCCCTCCTGGACGGCGGCCGGAGCCCCGAGAACGGAAGGCGGCATGCCGGTGGAGGTCACCTGGTGGGGTCACGCGACCTGCACGGTCGAGGACTCCGGGGTCCGCTTCCTCACCGATCCGCTGTTCACCCGGCGGCTCGCCCATCTGCGGCGGCGCCGCGGAGCCCTGCCGCCGCCCGGGGCCGCGGTCGCCGAGGCCGTCCTCGTCTCGCATCTGCACGCCGACCACCTGCATCTGCCCTCGCTCGCCCGGCTCGCGCCCGGGACGCTCCTCGTCGTGCCGCGCGGCGCCCCCGCCGCCGTACCGGGACTGCGCAGGCTCGACGGGAACGGACTGCGGCTGACCGAGGTGGAGCCGGGCGACACGGTGACGGTGGAGGGCGTGACGGTACGGGCCGTACCGGCGCTCCACGACGGCCGGCGGCTGCCCGTCGGACCGCATCGGGCCCCCGCGCTCGGGTACGTCGTCGAGGGCGAGGCGCGCACGTACTTCGCCGGGGACACCGGGCTCTTCGACGGGATGGCGGAGGCGGTGGGGCCGGTGGACGTGGCGCTGCTGCCGGTCGGCGGCTGGGGACCGTACCTCGGGCACGGCCACCTCGACGCGGGCCGGGCCGCCGAGGCGCTCGCCGCGCTGTCACCGGCGGCGGCGGTGCCGGTGCACTACGGCACGTACTGGCCGATCGGGCTCGACGGTGTCCGTCCGCACGAGTTCCACGCGCCGGGAGACGAGTTCGTACGCCATGCGGCACGGCTCGCGCCGAAGGTGGCGGTGCATCTCCTCGGCCACGGCGAACGGGTGCGGCCGGAGGTCGCGCGGTGACCGACGGGTTCGCCCGGATCGCGGCCGCGCTGCGGGAGCTCCCGCCCGAGTCGACCCAGCAGGCGGTCGGCTATCCCTCCCTGTTCCTGCTTGTGGCGCTCGGCGCGCTGGTGCCGGTCGTGCCGACGGGTGCGATCGTCAGCTCGGCGGCGGTGGTGGCCTTCCACCAGACCTCGCCGCTCGCCCTGCTCTTCGTCTTCCTGGTGGCGGCCTTCGCCGCGTGTCTCGGCGACGCCGCGCTCTACTGGCTCGGGCAGCGCGGGGTCCGTTCCCGCAACGGCTCGCGGTGGCTCGCCACGCTGCGGGCCCGGGCGACCCCCGAGCGGCTCGCCCACGCGCAGGAGCGGCTCGACAGCCATCAGGTGTCGGTCCTCGTGCTGTCCCGGCTCGTGCCGGCGGGGCGGATCCCGGTGATGCTCGCGTGCCTGCTCTCGGAGATGCCGCTGCGGCGCTTCGTGCGGGGGGACATCGCGGCCTGCCTGGCGTGGGCGGCGACGTACCAGCTGATCGGCATCCTGGGCGGTTCGCTCTTCCCCGAGCCGTGGCAGGGGGTCGTCGCCGCGGTGGTCCTCACCGTGCTGATCAGCACGGTCCCGGCGCTGTGGCGGCGGGTCCGGGGGACGCCCCGCGCGACACCTTCCGAGCCGGGGTCAGGGCATGAGCACCCGTGAGCCGCCGACCGGCAGGTCCCACAGGTCCTCACGGGGCAGCCCGGCCTTCTCCCAGGCGGTCCTGACCCGATGGAGGGGTTCGAGGACGGGCTCGGAGGACAGGACGAACGTGGCCCAGTGCATCGGCGCCATCCGTCGCGCCCCCAGGTCCTGGTGGGCGCGGACCGCCTCCTCCGGGTCCGTGTGGACGTCGCTGAGCCACCAGCGCGGGTCGTAGGCCCCGATGGGGAGCAGCGCCAGGTCGATGCCGGGGTACCGGCGGCCGATCTCGGCGAACCAGTGGCCGTAACCGGTGTCCCCCGCGAAGTGGACCCGGCGCCCGGCCCGGTCGGTCAGCACCCAGCCGCCCCACAGCGAACGGCAGGTGTCGAGGAGGGTGCGCTTGGACCAGTGGTGGGCGGGGACGAAGTCGAAGCGGACGCCGTCGAGTTCGGCCGCCTCCCACCAGTCGAGCTCGGTCACCCGGCTGAAGCGGCGGCGGGCGAACCAGCGGCCGAGGCCGGCCGGGACGAAGACCGGGGTGTGACGGGGCAGCCGTTTCAGGGTGGGGGCGTCGAGGTGGTCGAAGTGGTTGTGGCTGATGACGACGGCGTCGACGGGCGGCAGGTCCTCCCAGCGGACCCCGACCGGGGTGAGCCGGGCGGGCGTGCCGAAGATGCGGCGGGACCAGACGGGGTCGGTGAGGACGGTGAGCCCGCCGAGCCGCAGCACCCAACTGGCGTGTCCTGCCCAGGTGACGGCGAGGGTGTCGGGCCCCGCGTGCGGCAGCGGGCCCGGTTCGAAGGGCAGCAGGGGGGTGTCACGGAGGGCCTCGGGGCGGGGGCGCAGGGCCCCCTCGCGGGCGAGCCGGGCGAGGGCCCCGAGCCCGGGGAGGGGGGCGGTGAGCCGGTCGGCGAAGGTGCGCGGCCAGTCCGACCGCAGCCGCCCGACCGGCTGGAGCGCGGACAGGGGCGGGGATGGCGGCGCGGAAGCGGGCCCTGAGGGCGGCGCGGAAGCGGGTGCCGAAGGCGGCGGCGCGGAAGCCGGCTCGGGGGTGGTCGCGGAAGCCGTGGCCTGGGGCTGTGCGGCGCGCGCGGGCGGTGCCGTCCGTTCGGTCATCTGCGGACTCCGTTCTGCGCGGGTCGGACGGGGCGTGCGGGGCGTGCGGCTCTTACAGGGCGTGCGGGGTGTACGGGGTGTACCACCCGTGCGGCTCGTGCGGCTCGTGCGGTCATCGGAGTTCCTCCAGAGCTCCTCCGAACTCCGCGAGCGCACGGGCCACATGAGGACGTTCCACGGGGTCCGGGGACTCCAGCGTCTCGACTCTCTCCTCCTCCGTGCTTCCCAGGAACATGCCCGTGTCGAACCTGACGCGCAGCGCGCCGAGTTCGTCGCCGAAGCGGTGGCCGCCGGTCACCGGGGCGCCGAGCCGTTCGGTGAGATGGCTCTCCAGCTCCAGGGAGTCGGTGACGCCCCGGGCGGCGAGACCGGCCCGCAGCGGTCCGAGGTCGGCGTAGAGGTGCCGGCCGGCCTGTGGGGGCCGGGCGAGGGCTCCGGCGGCGAGGACGGCGTGGTGCGCGGCCGTGGCGAGGCGGCCGTGGACGGAGGCCGCGAGCCGGGCCCGTCCGGTGACGTCCTCGGGTTCGTCGAGGGCGTGCGCGGCGGCGGGGGCGACGGGGCCGGGGACGACGGCCCCGAGGGCGGTGAGCACGTCGAGGACGCGTGCCCTGCGGTCGGTCCAGCGGTCGGCCCGTGACGGGTCGGTGGGCGGGAAGCGGGCGACGGCGCAGGGCCAGGCGGCCGGGGTGAGGGCGCCGCCGAGGTCGCTGACGACGGTCACGTCGTCCGGGCACATCTCGGCGGGGCTGAGGAACACGGTGTCGCCCGGCTGGTGGAGGGTGTCGCGCCAGGTCTCGTCGCTGACGACGTGCAGGCCCTCGGCGACGGCGGCCTCGCAGGCCTCGCGGACGAGTTCGGGCGGGGCGACGGTGCCGGTGGGGTCGTCGGCGACGGAGAGCAGCAGGAGGCGGGGGGTGCCGCCCTCGGCGCGGACCCGGCGGACCGTCTCCAGGAGGGCGTACGGGTCGGGGACGCCGCCGCACTCGGCGGGGGTCGGCACGTGGTAGGCGGGGCGGCCGAGGAGGCGGGCCTGCGGGGTCCAGCGGGCGGGGCAGGGCCGGGGCAGCAGCAGGTCGCCGCCGTGGGCGGCGATCAGGGCGAGCAGGAGGGCGGGGGCGCCGGGTGCGGCCACCACGTCCTGGGGGTGGGTGCGCAGGCCGCGGCGCCACCAGTAGCCGGCGGCCGCCTCGCGCAGGATGGGGCCGCCGCCGGGCGGTTCGGGGGCGGTCCGTCCGGCGGCGGCGGCGAGGAGTCCGGCGAGCCCGGGCAGGACGGGGAGGCCGGTGTCGGGGTCGGGAGGGCCGTACCGCACCGGGCCACGGCCGTCCGGAGCCGTCTGCCGCATGTCCCGTACCTCCTGAGCGCACGGGGGCGCCGGGCACGGCACCCCCGTGCCCTTTATACGAAGGTTCGGGCGTTTCCGCCGCTCCAGGCGTCGGTTCAGGCGACGGGCGGGACGGCGACGGTGACCGGGTCTCGTGGGGGCCGCGGCCGTTCGCGGCGCGGGCGGTCAGGGCCGTACGGGTGACGCTCCCGGAGGCTTCGTCGGGGCGGACGGTCGTGGCCGCCGCACCACGCGGGCCCCGGGGGACGAGATCTCGGAGGCGTCGGGGGCGCTCGCCGGCCGACAATGCGGGATGTCGATACGTGAAGCGCTTCCCGGGGACGCGGCGGCCGTCGCCGCCGTGCACGTGCTGTCCTGGCGGGCCGCCTACCGCGGCCTCCTCCCCGACGCCCACCTGGACGCCCTGGACGTGGTGGAGCGCACCGCCGTGTGGCGGGCCCGGCTGACGGCTCCGGACCGGCCCTCGGTCCTGGTCTCGACGGGCTCCGACGGGCGGGTGCTCGCCTTCTCCTGTTTCCGGGCCTGGTCGGGTGAGGGGCTGGATCCCGCCACCACGGGCGAGCTCGCCGCCCTCTACGCGCTGCCGGAGGCCTGGGGCGCGGGCAGGGGGCGGGCGCTCCTCTCCGCGTCCACGGACGCGCTCGCGGCGGCCGGGTTCCGTACGGCGGCGCTGTGGGTGTTCGCGGGGAACGCGCGGGGGCGCCGGTTCTACGAGGCGGCGGGCTGGCGGCCGGACGGCGAGGTCGTACGGGAGGAGACGGGTGGCCTCGTCCTGGACGAAATCCGGTACCGGCGGGACCTGTTCGACTGACGGTCAGTCTGGCCAGATAACCCGCGCGGTTATCCACATAGCAAGACGCGGGTCTCATCATGCGACATGCATGCGTACGGTGGTGACACGCACCCACAGCGAGGGAGTCGCTTCCATGACGCACGCCTCAGCCCCGTCCGCGCACGACGCGGCCCAGGAGACCGCCGTCTACACCCACGGCCACCACGAGTCGGTCCTGCGCTCGCACAGCTGGCGGACCGCCGCCAACTCGGCGGCCTATCTGCTGCCCGCGCTGCGCGCCGGCCTCGACGTCCTGGACGTCGGCTGCGGGCCCGGCACCATCACCGCCGACCTGGCCGCCCGGGTCGCGCCCGGCCGGGTGACCGCGGTCGACGCGGCCGCCGGCGTGCTGGCGAACGCCCGTGCCGTGGCGGCCGAACGCGGCCTGGACAACGTCGAGTTCGGCGTCGCCGACGTCCACGCCCTGGACTTCCCCGACGACTCCTTCGACGTCGTCCACGCCCACCAGGTGCTCCAGCACGTCGGCGACCCCGTCCAGGCGCTGCGCGAGATGCGGCGGGTGTGCCGGCCGGGCGGTGTCGTCGCGGCCCGCGACAGCGACTACGGGGCCTTCACCTGGTTCCCCGAACGGCCCGCCCTCGACGGGTGGCTGGATCTGTACCACCGCGTCGCCCGCGCCAACGGCGGCGAGCCGGACGCGGGACGACGTCTGCTCTCCTGGGCCCGGCGGGCCGGCTTCACCGACATCACGACGACGGCCGCCTCCTGGTGCTTCGCCACCGCCGATGAGCGGTCCTGGTGGAGCGGCCTGTGGGCGGACCGTACGACCGACTCCGCCTACGCGGACCTGGCCGTCTCCGGCGGCCACGCGACCGCCGCCGAGCTGGCGTCGATCGCGGACGCCTGGCGGGAGTGGGGCACGCGGGAGGACGCCTGGTTCATGGTCCCGCACGGCGAGATCCTGTGCCGGGTGTCCTGACGGGTCTCCCGAAGGACCCCATGGGCGGCTCGACGTCCCGGCTATGACGCGTCGGCGGGCAGCGCGTCGTCGAGGTGGTCCGCGGCGAACCCGAACCGCGCGGCGAGCTCCCGGTAGCGGTCGCGCCGGTCGCCCGTGACGGGGACGTCGTACGTGAAGAGGATCTGGAGGAGGAAGCGGAAGCCGAGGTCCGGGTCGACCGCCGTGACCACGTCCTCCAGGACCCGCGCCACGCCCCGTAGCTCCGCCGCGCCGGCACGGACCGCCTCGCGCACCTCCCGCAGCACCGGCTCCGTCAGATCGGTCCTGGCGGGCGACAGGAAGGGCGCGTAGGCGGGGTCGACCTCGTCCAGGTGGGCGTGGCACACCTGGACGACCTGCTCCAGCCAGGCACACGGGTCGGCGTCGAACTCGTCCTCGTCGACCGCCTGCGGGCGCCTGGAGGCGGTCCGCCAGAGCAGACCGACCGCTTCCGCGGACAGGGCGGAGTCGAGGAGTCGCCACGCGTCGTCGAGGAGCACCGCGGCGGACGTGCCCGGAGCCCGTCCCGGGCCGTCGTCGGCGACCCGCTGGATGTGCTCCCGCACCGTGCCCAGGTGGTGCCATTCGGTTCCGCGCAGAACGGCGGCGAGCATCGGCAGCCCGAAGCGGCCGGACGCGAAGTCGCGGCGGCCCGGATCGAGGGGCGCCCAGCGCACGGTCAGTTCCTCGTGGACGGCGGCCCGTGGGTATGCCAGCAGGTCGCCGATGGCAAGCAGCCGGTCGTACGCGTCGGCCTCGACCGGCACGGAGTACGCCTTGAGCGCCCTCAGGAACAGCCGGAACCCGAGGTCGGCGTCCGCCTCGCGCACGACCCGGAGCAGTGCCGTGACGATGCCCGGGACGGCGACGGCACGTTCGAGCCGGGCCGCGGCCGACTCGATCTCCGCCGCCACGGCCGTCCGCAGCTCCGGCTCCGGCACCACCGGCCGCGCCTCGTCCAGGGACTTCGCCTCGTACGGATCGCGCTCCGGTGCGCGCGGCGGGCACAGCTCCGCGACCCGTTCCAGCCAGGCCCGGGTGTCCGTGCCCTCCTCGGCCGGGTCGAAGCAGCGCCGGACGGCCGCGAGCCACACGGTGTGGATCACGTCGTCCGGCAGTGAGGAGTCGAGGAGGAGGCGTACGTCCCCGCCGAGCTGATGGTCGTCGTCGTCCGCCTCCGCCCCGGCCAGGGCGAGCACCACCGGTTCGTCGAGGCGGAGCGTCGTACGGGCGCACAGCGTGCCCGCGAGGCCGCTGAGCCCGAAGTCGCCCGCGTAGTCGTAGTAGTACACCTCGCGCGTGCGCGCCATTCACGTACCTCCCGTGCGGAACGGGCACCCCCCGGCGCGAGGGGTGCCCGTTCCATGGTCGTCGCTGGACTAGCTGGGGAGCGGGTACGACGTGAAGACGACGTACTTCTTCAGGTGCTGCCCCTCCCCCCTCACCTTCGGCGTGAAGCGCAGCACGACCTTGACCTTGTTGCTCGCGGCGGCAGGGGCGTTCTCGTCGCCGCCCCTGCGCCACACGCTGCCGAGCGAGCTCTGACCGCCGATCTCCCAGTCGAAGTCGAAGCAGTCCCTCTTGCAGTCGAAGAGGCGGCTCGGATTCTGGCCGTGGAGCCGGGCCATCTTGGTCGTCCAGTCCGACAGCCTGTCGGCGTTGCCGGGGACCTGCATCCACTCGCGCATCGCACGGTCGACGGAAGCAGCGGCGGTCGCCTGGTTGGTCCACCTGCCCGCGATGCCGTCCCGTTCGGCCTTGGCCTGCATCTGGGCGTTGTTCTTCCTGACGTGCTCACCCAGCGTGTGCGCCTGCAGGAGGCCCTCGTCGGCGACGATGTCGGTGCAGTTGTGGACCAGTACGTCACGTGCCCGCTCGCCCTCGGGCCGGACGTAGAAGGTGTGCGGTCCGTCGACCGTGAGGTCGAAGACCGTGCGCGGCGCGAGCCCGGAGCGGTCCCGCAGGGCCGTCACGGTCTGCTCCGTGCCCTCCGGGGTGCGCAGCCGGTCACCGACGCGGAGGTCGGCGACGGTGGTCCAGCCGCGGCCGAGGACGAGGAAGCGGTGTCCGGCGGTGCTGGTGAGCTGTCCACCGGCCACCGAGACGTCCACCAGGCGTTCGGTGTCGTGGCGGTAGGTGTCGGTCACGTCCTCGGCCCGGAGGCCTCCGGTGCGGGTGTCGGTGGCGAGGACCCGGTCGCCGACGCGGACGTCGCGGATCGGGCGGTGCGAGCCGTCCGCCATGAGGACCCTGGTGCCGCCGGGGAAGCTGTTCCGCTCGCAGGCGACGAACACGTCCTCGTAGACGTTGACCTGGTTCTCGATCCGGGCGAGGGTCGCCGGGTCCACGTCCAGGGCCTTGAGCGCGTTGAACGCGTCGCGGACCCCGGTGCCGGTCTTCAGGGCGGCGTCGAGGGCGCGGATCGCCTCGGCGACCTTGCCGAACGCCTTGCCCGGGATGAAGTTGCTCGCGGCCCAGGCGCAGCCACTGACGCTGCCGTGCCAGCAGTCGACGAAGTCCTGGACCAGGACTTCCTTGAGGACCTGGTAGACGAGGGTCTGCTTGGCGAGGTCCCACTTGCTGAAGTACTGGGTGACCTCCTTCTTCAGACCGGTGAACGGCTGGGTGTCGAGGTGCTGGGTGTCCGTGGCCGGGCAGCCGGACTCGGTGGCCGGCACGTCCGGGTTGGTGCACAGGTAGAAGTCGACCTTGACGTCGAAGGTCACCGTGAACGTGACGGTGCAGCCCTCGAAGCCGATTTCGAGGACGCAGGGCTCGTTCGGCTTGGCGTCGGTGACGGTCATGCTGTCCTCGTCGACGACGAAGAACGTGCCCCCGATCCCGCCCGTGCCCGCGCCGTCCTTGATCTGCTGGTTGGCCTGCTTGCGGGCCGCGGACTCCGCGGCCTCCTGGGCCTCCTTGGCGTACTTCAGGGCGTCCTTGGCCGCCTCCTCCGCCTCGGTCGCGGCGGTGGCGGCGCGGTCGGCCGCCGCCCGCGCGTCCTTGGCGGACTGCTCGGCGCGGCTGGCCGCCGCGCGGGCGCCCTCGGCGTCGAGCGCGGCCTGGTCGGCGGAGTCCCGGGCGGCGCGGGCGTGGCCCTCGGCCCGTCCGGCGGCCCTGTCGGCGGCGGCGGCGTCCTCGGCGGCCTTCCGGCCGTAGTCGACGGTCCGCGCCAGGGAAGCCGCGGCCTTCGACGCGGCGGTCGCCGCGTCGGCGGCGTAGCCGAGGGCCTCCTTGGCGTAGCCGCGGGCCTCCGCCGCGTATCCGGCGGCGTTGGCGGCGTGGACGTACGCCTGCTTGGCGTCGCCCGTGGCCGCGTCCGCGAGGGCCTTGGCGACGGCGGCCTCGGCCTTCGCGTTGTCGGCGTGGGCCTGCGCGACGGCCTTCTGCTGTTCGGCGATCGTCTTCGACGCCTGGCCCGTGAGCACCACGAGACCCGCGGTGGCGTCGGTGGTGACGTAGGGGGAGCCGAGCTGGATCGCGTCGTTCGCGGGCTTGGCGACCTGCGCGGCGGCGGCGCCGGCGTCGGCGGCGGCCTGCGCGGTGACGTAGGCGAAGCCGGCGGCCTTCGCCGCGGTGGCCCGCGCGGTGGCGGCTTCCACTGCGGCCGCGTCCGCGTGGCCCTTGGCCTCCTTCGCCCTCGCGTCCGCCTCGTCGGCGAGCCGCACCGCGATCTTCGCCTCGGCGGCGGCGTGCTCGCTCGCGGCGATGGCGTCGGCCGCGGCGCTGGTCGCGGTCCGTACCGCCGCGTCGGCCCTCAGCTTCGCCGCCTGTGCGTCGTCGGCGTGCGCGCGGGACCGCTTGGCCGCGGCCTCGGCGCGGGTGGCGGCGGCGTCCGCCTCCGCCGCGGCCTGGGTGGCCAGGTCGGCCTCGCCGCGTGCCCTGCCCGCCGCGGCCTCCGCGTCGTCGGCGTGACCCCAGGCGGCGTCGGCCGCCTCGCGGGACTCCTTGGCGTTGGCGTCGGACTCGTGGGCCTGGGCGAAGGCCTCCTTCGCGGCGGCCCTGGCGGCGGCGACATCGGCCCGCTGCTCGGCCTCCCAGGCGTCGTCGCGCCTGGCCTTGGCGTTGTCGCGGGCCTTCACCGCGGCGTTCTTCTTCTCGACGGCGGTGGCCTCGGAGGACTCGGCCGCCTTCTTGGCGTTCTCGGCCTTGGTGGCCTCCGCCTCGGCGTTCTTCTTGTGCTGGGCGGCCTCGCCCTGCTTGGCGGCGGCGGTGTCCTTCTCCGCCTTCGCCGTGGACTCCTCGGCCTCGGCGGCGAGACGCTTGGCGTGCGCCTCGGCTGCCGCGGCCTTGGCGTCGCCCTCGGCCTTCAGGGCGACGGCGAGCTTCGCCTCCGCCGTCTCCTTGTCCTTCTTGGCGTTGTCGCGGTGCGCCTTGGCGCCTTCGGCCGCTGCCTTCGCCTGCAGCTCAGCCGTCCGAGCGGCCTCCTTGCGGAACTCCGCCTTCGACTGGGCGGCCTGGGTGAGGGCGCGCTGCGCGATCGTCGCGCTGTCCGCGGCCGCCGCCCGGGTGGCGGCCTCCGCGGTCTCGCCGGCCTTGACCATCGCGTCGAGCGCGGCGGCGACACCCTTGGTGACCTGGGCCTTCTGCAGGCCCACGAGGAGTCCTCGGCCGCGCGGCGCGCCGTTCCTGTCGGCGATGGCGTAGGCGGCCTGGATCGCCGCCTCGGATGCGGCGGCGGCCGCCTTCGCGGCGGCGGCCTTCTGCCTGAGGACGGCGAGCTGCGCCTTGGCGCCCGCCTTGGCGTCGGCGACGCCCTTGGTCGCCTGGTCGAAGTGGGCCTTGGGCTGTACGTCGCCGGTCTGGCCGGAGGGCTTGATGGTGAGCTGCTGCGGGCCGGTGCCGGTGCACGTGGCGAGGAGCGCGTCCTTGCCGAGGTCGTACGTCGGGAAGTTGAGGCACTTGCCCGAGGCGACGTGCTTCAGCGCCGTGGTGGCGCGGGGCGTGTAGGCCCAGGTCTGCGCCGGGGAGCTGTCGCACGTACGGATCTGGATCTTCGTGCCGTTCGCGGTGCCGTTCCCGGCGACCTCCAGGCACTTGAAGGACTTGACGTTACGGAGGTGCAGGCCGAGGTCGTCGCCCTCCATCCGCCAGCCCTGCGCGGTGGAGCCGTTGCAGGTGTAGACCTGGACGGGGGTGCCGTCGGCGGTGCCGCCGCTCTGGACGTCGAGGCACTTGCCCTTCGCCGCGGTCAGCTCGACGGTGGACACGGCGTCGCCGATCCGGCCGACGCCTCCCGGTGACCAGAAGTCCTGCCAGCGGGCGAGGTGGTCGGCGACCCACGAGTGGCCCAGCATCTGGCCCAGGGCCTCGGCGCCGGCGGCGAGCGCCCTGGTGGCGTCGTCACCCGCGTTCACGACCTGGTTGCGCTGGACGGCCTGGGAGGCGATCTCCTGCTGCCACTCGGCGGCGGCCGTCGCGGTGACGTCACCGAGGACCTTGTTCGGGTCGATCGGGTCGCGCCAGGCGCAGGTCGAGAACCGGGTCTTCAGGTCCTCGACGGCGATGCGGTACTCCGCGGTGCCGGGCGTGGGGGCGGTGCGGGCGAAGCCGCCGGACGCGAGGAAGAGCCGGGCGTTGTCGGCGCCCGTGGGCTCGAAGGTGGCGTCCCTCAGCCACTTGAAGCCCTCGTTCTCGGCGACGTCCCGGGCCCAGTTGGTGCTGGTCGTCGAGTCGGGGTCCTTGCCGTAGAGGGGGGTGCCGAGGTCGATGACGGCCTTGCGGGTCTTCTCGTCGGCCCGGGGCGTGGTGTCCTCGTAGAAGTCGCCCTCGCTCTTCCAGAACCGGTCGGCGATCCACCCGGTGAGACCGGTCTGGGACTGGAAGTCCTCGCCGTCTCTGGTCCCGGGGGGCCAGTGGAAGGTGGCGTCGTTGATGCCGGCCGGGGTCGTCAGGCCGGCCAGGGGCTTCTTCCAGGTCTCGCGGAGGGCGAGGAGGGCCGCCAGCTGCTTGTCGGCGGCGTCCTGGTCCTTGGTGTACGCCGTGGAGAGCGGGGTGGTCTCCCAGTACTTGCGGTTGGCCGCGGCGTGGAGGCCCTCGGCCGGCTGGTCGAGCCCGTTCCGCGCGACGGCCGCCATGGCGGGGCCGCCGAGCCGCAGCACCTCGGCCATCAGGCACTGGTCCTGCCGCAGCTCTTCGGCCGCCGTCTCCTCGTACCAGTCGTAGGAGTTGCCGACCGGTTCGATCCGGTCGAGGGGGCCGGGCTGGACGGCGGGGCCGCCGATGACGGCCAGGGCGACGATGGCGGTGAGGGCGGGGGTGAGGAAGGCGGATCTGTTCGATCCCGGTCTGAACAACCCTGGTCTGCGACGCAACGGGGTGTCCCTTTCTCCGTTGGGGGGTGGCACCGGCGGGCCGGAGGGCCGTGGAAGAGAAGGGGGAACGCTGGGGTTCGGGGCGGCCGTCAGGGCCGCGCGGGCATGGCGCGGACCGGCCAGGAGCGCGCGGGCGGCGCGTATGAAGGCATGACGGAACGACCCCTCCCCCGTGTCGGCGACGGTGTTCCCCCGGCCGCCGAAATGACGTGCGTACGCGGTGGATTGGTCAGGATCCTCCGCACGCGGCGCTCACCTTAGGCACAAGGCGCGCGAACGGGACAAGGGAAGACCTGGGGCAAGTGACGCAGCTCACGGTCAGGAGCGGGCTTTTCGGGCAGGGCTCAGAGGAAGGGGTGTACGCCGAGACAGTCCGGGTCCTGGAAAGGGCAGTTCGGGTGCGGTGTGCGGTCCGGTTCGGGGGGGGCGGGGGCGGCTCCCGGAGGGCCGGCGCCGGTGGCAGCACGAAGGTGTCGCAGCCGCAGGCGGCGCAGGAGCCCGAGAAGCGGGGCTCGCCGTGCCGGAAACGCGGATGCCCGCACCGGCACTCCTGTGTCGCCCAGGCCGCCATCTCCGGACCCCCCGTCCCGCCACGGTCTCCGCGCCTCCAGGGTAGGGCCTGTCTTCCGGATCAGACCGGGCTCGCGGGGCCTCATCCGGAAGACAGGCCCTGGCGCCGGCGCCTCCTCCCCCGCCGCCCGTCGTCAGCTCGGACGCATCCGGAACTCGTAGGCGTCCGGGAGGGGTTCGTCGGTGAGCCGGGACCAGATCTCGCCCAGGATCTCGGCGCCCTCGCGCAGGTCGGCGACCTCGAAGCCGGTGTCGAAGACCGCGCGGGCCTCGTCCTTCCTGCCCTCGGCGAGCAGCAGCCGCGCTTCGAGCAGCCGGAAGGCGCCGCTCCGCCGGGCCCGCTCCGGCAGCCGGCCCCAGAGGGCCCTGGCGTCGTCGGGCCGGCCGGCGCCCAGGAGGGCCTCGACCGCCTCGCGCCCGAGTGCGACGGTGAGCGTCCCGGGGGTCTCGCCCCGGCCCGTGTGGTCGGCGAAGGCCTCCGCGAAGCGTTCGGCGGCCCGGTCGGGGTGACCGTCCTCCCGGTCGGCGACGGCCAGGCAGTACAGCAGCGGCCAGCGCACGCCGGCCTCCTTCAGTCCCCGCTCCCAGCTCCGTACCGCCTGGGCGCGGTCACCGGCGTGCCATTGGGCGACGCCGAGGTGGTACTCGGTGGACGGATCGGCGGGCGCGGTCTCCAGCATGTCCCGCCAGGGCGGGGCGACGAGCGGCGCGCCCGGCACGGAGCCGTTCGGCGGGGGCGGCAGGACGCCGGTGCGGAGCAGCTCCCGCCACGGCTCCTGCTCGGGGCCGAGCGTCGACGCGGGGAAGGGCGTGCCCGGCAGGTCAAGGCCTCCGCGCAGGACTTCGAGGGCTCCCCAGCCGGAGCCGACGGCGAGGACCTCCTCCGGCGCGGAGTCGGCCGCGCCCTCCCGCCAGGCCCGGTAGGCCGTGTCGACGGCGCTGCGGGGCAGGGCTCCGGCGAGGCTCCGTTCGACGTCGGCGCGGGCGGCCGTCCAGTCGTCGCCGAGCGCCGCCGCGCGGTCGGTGGCGAGCGGGCCGTACGCCTCCAGCCAGCTGAACTCCGCGCCGCCCGCGAGTTCCAGGTGCTCCAGCTGGGTGCGGGCGAGTCCGGCCTGGATCTCGGCGTAGCCCGGGGTGCCGGGTTCCGTCAGCCATTCCTGCCAGCGGCGTCCGCCCCGCCCGGTGCCCCACAGGAAGAGCTTGCGGCCGCGCAGCCGGTCGGTGGACGTCTGGACGAGCCCGCTGCCGTCCGTGTCGAGGGCGGCGATCCAGCGGCGCTGCCCGTCGGGCAGGTCGTAGAAGAAGTCGGCGGCGTGGGTGCCGTTCAGGGGGTACGAGCGGTCGGTGCCGTCCTCCGCGACGGGGACGGGGACCCGGCGCAGACCGCGCTCGTAGCCGTGCTGCCAGGCCGCGTCGGCGGGCGCGAGCACGCGGCGGTGCTCGGGGACGGCGATGTTGGACCACCAGTAGACGGGGGCGGTCCGCTCGTGGGGGTTACGGATCCGGACCCCGACGTACAGGAAGTCGGAGCCGTCCGGGAGCCACAGGTCGACCTGGAACGGGAGGTCGCGCAGCCGCTCCCACTCCCAGAGGCGGAGCATCGGTCCGCCGTCGGGCGCGCGGACGGTCGCCGCGTGGAGGGGCGAGCAGGACAGGGTGGTGTGGCCGGTGGCGCCGATGTTCCACTCGACGCCGCCGGAGAACCAGGCGCCGTTGAGCGCGAACGCGGCGGGCTGGAACACCGGGTTGCGGTAGAGGAGTTCGCGTCCCGTGGGCTTGTGGTGCAGGGAGTGGATCCGGCCGCCGAGGCCGGGCAGGACGGTCACCCGCAGCCGGTCGTTCTCGATCACGATCGTGTCGAGGTCCGTGGGGGTGCGCTCGCGGCCGTAGCCGTCGCGCACCGGCGCGGGCAGCAGGCTGCGCAGGGGTGCCCGCCCGATGCCCCGGGCCATGTCGCGCGGGAGTTCCGCGAGGGTCCGGGCGTCGACGGCGTGGGCGCCGACAGGGGTCTTCAGCGCGGGAAGAGGGTTGTCCGGGCCCAACGGGGCCGCGGGCAGCGTCAGTACGGCACGTCGAACGGTCGTCATCGCCCCATGGAACACTCCGGGGGCCGTCCTGACCAGGGGCTCTCCACGAGGGGCGCGTGGGGGGCGCGGCGTCGGGGCCGTCCGGATATTCCCGGCGGCGCGGGCCGCCCCGCCCTAGTGTGGACGGTCGGCGCGCCGCCAGGGCGGCCGGGGGAACGACGGCATGGGGAGTACGAAGAACATGGGCACGCAGCACACCTACCGGGTCATCGTGCGCGGCACGTTCGACGGTCTGTCGGAGGAGAGCCGGTCCCGGCTGCTCGCCGAGGTGGACGCGCACGGGCTGACGGCGATGCAGTTCACGGAGGAGGGCTCGCTGGCCTACGACCGGACGCTGAAGCACTTCTCGTACCGTCTGGTCGTCGTCTCCGACGCCGAGGACGGCGAGGAGATGGCGGGCGCGCTCGCGGAGGACCGGGTGGAGACCGCGCTCCGGGAGCTCGGCCACGGGTACGGGGCGCTGCGGTCGACCGTGACCGACCTCGACACCATGAAGATCAACTACAAGCGCTGAGGACGAGGGCCGGGGCCCGGCTCCGGCTCCGGCTCCGGCTCCGGCTCCGGCTCCGGCTCCGGCTCCGGCTCCGGGGCGGTGATCGCCCAGCGTTCGTGGTCCCGCCAGGCCCCGTCGATGAACAGCATCGCCGGCGAGAACCCTTCCAGGCGGAAGCCGGCGCGGCGGACCAGCGCGCGGGACGCGAGGTTGCCCGGCTGGATGTTCGCCTCCAGACGGTGCAGCTCCAGCGGCCCGAAGGCGTACGCCGTCAGCAGTCCGAGGGCTTCGGTGAGCAGACCGCGCCCGGCTGCGTGCGCGAAGGCGCCGTATCCGAGGGCCCCGCTGCGGAAGGCGCCCCGGACGATGTTGTTGATGTTGACGAATCCGGCGATCCCGCCGCCCGCGCCGCGCTCGCACACCAGGAATCCGGCGCGCGCCGGGTCCTCGATGAGGGCGCCGGCGTAGGTCCGGTACGCCTCCGCCGTGCACGGCGGGAAGAGCCAGGGCCGGTGGAGCTCCCGGCTCTCGCGGGCGCGGGCGGTGAACTCCGCGGCGTCACCGGGGGTGAAGGCGCGCAGGCCCACGCGGGGCCCGGCGGTGAGGTACGGGCCGAGGTCGTCGGACATGCGGCCAGGCTATGCCGGACGGAGGGGCGGGTCATGGCCAGGCCGTCAGCGGCGGCCTGTCGACACCCCCGCGGGCCTCAGCGGCGGGCCGTCCGTACCCGGGGCGGGCAGGTCTCGCCCTTCCGTACGACGCCGATCATGACGGTGGTGCGGCGGTCCAGGTCCGTGCCCGCCGCCGGGTACTGCGTGCACACCTGCCACCGTGGCGGCCAGAGGATCCGCCGGTCCCGTCCGCTCACGTCGTGGACGTCGATCCGGGTCCGGCGGTCCAGACGGGTGAAGACCTGCCAGAGGCCCCGGCCGAGGAAGTCCGGCACCGGGTGCGTCCCGGCGACGCCGGGTGCGGCCGTCTCCTCGGTCGAGCTGACGGCGAAGGCGGCGAGCGCGAGGACGGCGCCCGCGCCCACGACGGCGCGCCGCCTCACTTCCGCCTCCGCGCGGCGACGTAGAAGCCGCAGGCCGCGCCGAGGATCGCGGTCGCGAGGAGGGCCAGATAGAGCGGCATGATGACTTCGGGGACCAGGAGCCGGATCTTGACCTCGCGGGTGTTCTGGAAGATGAAGACCAGGGTGATGATCGCGAGCGCCGCCATCCCGACGCGGCCCGGAGTGAGGGATTCGGTGAACCGGGCCCTGCCCCGGCCCGGTGTCCGTGACGTCTCCTTGGGACTCATGCCCGCCCTCTCCTCCGTCGTGCCGTCGGTCGTACCCGGCCACCGCCGTGGGACCAGAATGGGGGGAGCGGGGCGGCACCGTGACGGCGAGGAGAGCCGTACGGGTGACTTGTCAGACAACGTGGGCCGACTACCGTGGTGCCGGACACCGGCGGAGACGGTATTCCGGAGGCCGGCGGAGACGGCGCCGGAGACCGGCCCGGACGTGGTCCTGACACCGGTGGGAACGAGACGAGGAGCGGCCGTGACGGTCAGCGGACAGCGGCGGCGACCGGTCGTGGCCCTCTACGAGCGGATCGCGGACGCCGTTCACGACGGCACGTACCCGCCGGGCTCGACGCTCCCCTCCGAGCCCAAGCTCGCCGCGGAGCTGGGCGTGAGCCGGCCCGCCCTGCGCGAGGCGCTGCTGCTGCTCCAGGAGGACGGTCTGCTCTCCGTACGGCGCGGGGTCGGCAGGACCGTCAACGACCGCCCGCCGCGTCGCGGCTTCGAGCACGTCCAGCCGCTGGAGGAGCTGATCGGCGTGGGGGCACCGCTGCGCGTGCGGGCACTGCTCCGGACGGTCGAGGAGCCCACCGACTTCACCACCCAGCATCTGCTCGCGCCGGCCCGCGCCGAGCTGCGGTTCTGGGAGTCCGTGCTGACCGGGGAAGGTACGGCGGCCGCCCTCAGCCACGAGTGGGCGGCGGCCGACGAGCTGCTCGACCGGGTGCACCCCGAGTTCGCACGGGCCCTGCGGGCGACGGACGGGGACACCCCTGCGGAGGCGGACACCTCGGCGCGGGAGGACACTCCGGCGCGCGCCGGGGGCGCCGGGCGGCGCGGACCGGCGGCCTCCATGCTCTCCGTCCTCGTCGGGGCCTCGCGCGAGACGGCTCTGAGCGCGCACAGCGGGATCACGGCGACGCTGCTCGGTCGGCGGCGCGGGGAGCAGCTGGGACGCCCCGCGGACACCCCCGCGGTGCTGGTCACCCAGGTCGTGCGGGTCGGCGAGGTCCCCGTCCTCGCGGCCAAGCACATGCTCCCGACGGGCACCCCCGCCCTGCCGGTGCTCCAGTCCTTCTGACCACCGCCCGGGCCGCCGACCACCCCCTTCGGGACCCGTGCGAGGGCCATCACAGCGCGGCACTGCCGCGTCGCGTACACTTCCCCGCCATGCACTTGTCTGACAACTCCGCCACGCCTGCCGCCGCCACCGTCTCCGAGTGGATCCGCCGGGCCCCCAAGGCCGTCCTCCACGACCACCTCGACGGCGGGCTGCGCCCCGCGACCATCGTCGAGCTGGCGCGGGAGTGCGGCTACACCGCGCTGCCGACCGAGGACCCGGCCGCGCTCGCGGTCTGGTTCCGGGACGCCGCCGACTCCGGTTCGCTGGAGCGCTACCTGGAGACCTTCGCCCACACCTGCGCGGTCATGCAGACCCGCGAGGCGCTTCACCGCATCGCGGCCGAGTGCGCCGAGGACCTGGCGGCGGACGGCGTCGTCTACGCGGAGATCCGTTACGCCCCCGAGCAGCACCTCCAGGGCGGGCTGAGCCTCGACGAGGTCGTGGAGGCGGTCAACGACGGTTTCCGTGAGGGCGAGCGCCGCTCCGGCGGCCGCATCACGGTCCGTACCCTCCTCACCGGCATGCGCCACACCGACCGCTCCCTCGAGATAGCGCGGCTCACGGTCGCGCACCGGGACAACGGCGTGGCGGGCTTCGACATCGCGGGCGGCGAGATCGGCAACCCGCCGGCCCGTCACCTCCCCGCCTTCCAGCACCTGAAGCGGGAGAACTGCCACTTCACGATCCACGCGGGCGAGGCGGTCGGCGCCGAGTCGATCCACGAGGCCGTGCAGGTCTGCGGCACCGAACGGATCGGCCACGGCGTGCGGATCACGGACGACATCGCCGAGGACGGCACGCTCGGCCGGCTGGCCTCGTACGTCCGGGACAACCGCATCGCCCTGGAGGTCTGCCCGACCTCCAACCTCCAGACGGGCGCGGCGAAGGACTACGCCTCGCACCCGATCGACGAGCTGCGCCGGCTCGGCTTCCGGATCACGCTCAACACGGACAACCGGCTGGTCTCCGGCACCACCATGAGCGAGGAGTTCCAGCACATGGTGGACGCCTTCGGATACGGCCCCGAGGTCTTCGAGGAGTTCACGGTCGCCGCCCTCGAGGCCGCCTTCCTGCCGCTGCCGGAGCGGCGGCGGCTGATCGACGAGGTGATCCGCCCGGGGTACGCGGCGCTCTGACCGCGACCGGGGGCGGGTCGTGTCGGCTACCCCACCCGCCCCCGCACCAGGGGCAGTTCGAGCGTTCCCGTGTCCTCGGGGGCGCTGACGACGGTGACCGGCTTGATGCCCCGGTTGCCGGAGTACGCCGTGTCGCTCGCCGCGATCACCAGCTCAAGGCGGTGACCGGTCTTGTAGCGGTGGACGACGGCGGGCAGTTCGACGGTGAACGGGCGGGTGACGTCCGGCACCCGCACCGGCGCGACGAGCCGGTTGACCAGGCTCTTGGTGCCGTCGGGCGCGATGTCGTAGAGCTTGGCGAAGAGCACGAGCTTGTCGGCGTCGTCACCGGAGCCCTGGACCCGCTCGGTCGCGGGCGAGACCACCTTCAGGGTGGCCCTCGGCGCGCCGACCAGGTCGACGGGGGCGTCGAGCGGGGCGCTGGTCCAGCCGAGGTAGGTGCCCGGGGTGTCGTACGGCCGCGGGTCGGGCAGCCCGATCGTCCCGGCGAGCGAGGACTCCGAGTGGCTCGTCGGCACCAGCCAGTTGCTGTACCGGCGGGAGCCCTCGGCGACCTTCGTACGGTTGTCGACGAGCTTGCCGTCGCCGGAGAGGTACAGCCGCTGGCTGAGCGCCGGGACCCGGTCCGCCGTGCCGTATCCGCTCTGCCAGTCGCGGTACCAGGCGACAGCCGGGCCGGTGTCCGCGGTGGGGTTCTTCCGCAGGTGGCGGTCGAACCAGCCGAGGACGCGCTGTCCGACGTAACTGCCCTCCAGGTTGCCCTGGCCGAGGTCGAGTTCGCCGGGCTTCTGCCCGCCGCTGTGGCCCCAGGACTGCCAGATCATCCGGGTGTCGACACCGCGCTCGCGCAGCCGGTCGTAGGTGGCCCGCGCCTCGTTGAGGTTGAAGAGGGTGTCGGCCTGGCCCTGGACGATGAGCGTGGGGGCGGTGATCCGGTCCACGTACGACACGGGGGAGACGCTCCGGGCGTAGGCGAGCATCTTCTCGGTCTCGGCCTTCGGGTAGCGGCCGGAGTTGAGGAGCCGCACCGTGTCGCAGGCGTCGGTGACGAAGTGCAGACAGCCGAGCGAGTTGATCCGGCTGGGGTCGAGGGAGGGGACGAGCAGCGGCTGCCCCTCGCCCATCAGGTAGAAACCGTTGGCCCACTGCCATTTGAAGACGCCGGGAGTGGCGCGGTCCGCGGCGTTCGGGGCGAGGGAGTACGCGAGGTCGTTCCAGGTGATGAGGGGGACGAGGGCGTCGATCCGCTGGTCGACGGAGGCGGCGGCGAGCTGCACGGCGCCGCCGTAGGAGCCGCCGATCATGCCGACGCGCGGGTCTCCGGCGCCGTCTCGGGTGACGAAGTCGGCGCGGGTGCCGTCGTCCGCGGCGAGGCCGCCGGCGAGGAAGTCGACGAGCCGGGAGGCGGCGCGGCCGTCGGTCTCCGGGTCGTCGAGGGAGATCAGGCAGCCGGACTTCCCGAAGCCGAGGCCCGAGTAGACGAGGCCGACGTAGCCGCGCGCGGCGAAGGCCCTGCCGATGGCGTCGGTGGAGCCGTCGCTCTTGCTGCCGCCGAAGCCGTTGGTGGCGAGCACGGCGGGAGCGGGGTGCGCGGCGTCCACGCCCGTCGGCCGGTAGAGGTCGGCGTCGACGGCACAACTCCGGCCGCCCGCCTGGACGGTGAACCGGAGCGGGGTGACGGTGTACGTGCCGGTGCCGCTCTCCGTCTCCGCTCCGCTCGCGGGCGCGGCGAGAGCGAGGGGGGCGGCGAGCGCGGCCGCACCGGCCACGAGCGCGAGCGTCTTGCGGGATCGGGGCACGGCACGGGACACAGAGACCTCCACGCTGAGGACGACGCCGAAGGACCGGGTACCTACCGACTGGTAGGTACCCGGGCAGCGCCCATGCTGTGACACGTGTCAAAGCCCGTCAACGCTCCTGACGAAGGTTGTTGACGGAGATTCGGTGAAGGCCGCGCGCGGAGGGCCGCCCCGCGCACGGCTCAGCGCAGGGCCGGCATGTCGAGGGTGAGCGTGCCCTCGTCCGCGTCAAGCGTCCCGGGCACACCGAGCGGCATCGTCAGGGCCGTGGCGCCGTGCCCGAAGCCCATCTCCTCCACGACGGGCACGCCGAGCCCGCCGAGCCGGTCGGCGAGCACCGCCCGCACCTCCTCGTACGGGCCGCACTCCTCCCAGGAGCCGAGGCCGATGCCGGCGACCCCGTCGAACCAACCGGCGCGCAGGAGTTGGGTGAGGACCCGGTCGAGCCGGTACGGCTCCTCCCCCACGTCCTCCAGGAGCAGCAGCCCGCCGTGCGCGGAGGGCCGGCCGTGCGGGGTGCCCAGGTCGGCGGCGAGGAGGCTGACGCAGCCGCCGAGGGTCACCCCCCGGGCCCGCCCCGGCACCAGGGCCCGCGCCGTCTCCAGACCGAGGGTCCTCACCGACTCGGGCTCGAACAGGGTCGCCCGCAGGGACTCCTGGGTGCGCGGGTCCGTGAGGAAGGTGCCGGCGGCCACCATCGGACCGTGCAGGGTGGCGAATCCGGCCCGGACGGCGAAGGCCTCGTGCAGCGCGGTCACGTCGCTGTAGCCGACGAACGCCTTGGGCCCGGCGTCCCTGATCGCCCTCCAGTCGACGAGGTCGGTCATGCGCTGCGCCCCGAACCCCCCGCGCGCGCAGATGACGGCGGAGACCGAGGGATCGCACCAGGCCTCCGTGAGGTCCCGGGCCCGCGCCCGGTCGGCGCCCGCGAGATGTCCGAGGGTGGGATGGGTTTCGAGGACGTGCGGGGCGACCACGGGGTCCAGGTCCCAGCCGCGCAGGACGTCGAGCCCCGCCCGCAGACGCTCCTCCGGGACGGGCCCGCAGGGAGCGACGACGGCGACCCGCGCCCCGGGCCCGAGCCGCTCGGGCCGGGTGAGCTGCCCGACGTACGGCCCGGCCCCGCCCGACCGACTGCCGGATGGCGCCGTCATGTCCGGTACTCCAGGCTGGGCACGTCCGTACGCTCCACGCCGAACACCCGGGCGTACAGAGCGAGTTCCGCCTCCAGTGCGCGCACCAGGGTGTCGGCCCGGCGGAAACCGTGGCCCTCGCCCTCGAAGGCGAGGTAGGCGTGCGGGACGCCCCGGCCCGCCGTGGCCGCGAGGAACCGCTCGGCCTGCGCGGGCGGGCAGATGACGTCGTCGAGCCCCTGGAGCAGCAGGAAGGGGGTCGTGACGCGGTCGACGTGCTCGATCGGCGAGCGCTCCTTGTACCGGGCGGGCACCTCGTCGAGGGGGCCGATGAGGCCGTACAGGTACTGGGACTCGAAGTCGTGGGTCTCGTCGGTCGCCCAGCCCCGCAGGTCGAGGATGGGGTAGATGATCGTGCCGCAGGCGTACACGTCGGTGGCGACGAGGGAGGCGGCGGTCGTCCAGCCCCCGGCGCTGCCGCCGCGCACGGCGAGGCGGGCCGGGTCGGCGGCCCCTTCGGCGGCGAGCGCCTCGGCGACGGCGGCGCAGTCCTCGACGTCGACGACGCCCCACTGCTCGCGCAGCCGCTCCCGGTACGCGCGGCCGTAGCCCGTCGAACCGCCGTAGTTGACCTCGGCGACACCGATGCCCCGCGAGGTGAAGTAGGTGATCTCAAGATCGAGGACGAGCGGCGCGTGTCCGGTGGGGCCGCCGTGCGCCCAGATGACGTACGGCGGCCGTTCGCCCTCGGGCCCGGTGAAGGCGGGGTGGTGGGGCGGGTAGATCTGCGCGTGGATGTCCCGGCCGCCGGGTCCTGTGAAGGTGCGGACCTGCGGCTCGGGGTGGTAGGCGGGATCGACGGCGTCGGTGTGGGCGGCGCCGACCACCCGGGTGCGGCCGGTGCGGGTGTCGAGCTCGACGAGTTCGTACGAGGTGTGCGGTCCCGCGGCCACGCCGACCACACGGGTGCCGTGGGCGGCGAGCGTCGAGGCCCACTCGGTCCAGGGCCCCGCGGCGTCGACGAGTGCGCCGCGCTCGGGGTCGAGGATGCCGAGGGCGGTGCTCCCCTTCCCGTGGACGACGGCGATGAGCCCGTCCTCCAGGGGGGTGAACCAGTTCAGTCCGATCTTCCAGAGAGGTCCGCCGAACTCCTCGGCCCGGGGGCAGAGCGCGAGCGGTTCTCCCACCCCGCCGTCCGCGTCGACCTCCGCCCGGAAGAGGTTCCACCAGCCGGTGCGGTCGCTCACGAGGAGCAGCCGTCCCGCCGCGTCCCAGTCGACCTGCGGGATCGAATCGGCGGGTCCGCCCGCGACGGTCCTCGCGTCCTGGAAGGTGCCGTCGGGGGCGAGCTCGGCGAGCATGACCTCGGTGCCGTCCCAGGGCATCCGGGGGTGGTCCCAGGCGATCCAGGCCACCCGCCGCCCGTCCGGGGAGAGCCGGGGTCCGGTCACGAACCGGTGGCGCCCGTCGGAGAGTTCGCGTACGGCCGTGCGGTCCTCGGCCGCCGATCCGTCCAGGGGCACGGCGGCGAGCACCCGGCGCACATCGGTCGGCGCGGGTCCGGTGAACTCCTCGAGGACACACCACACCTCGCCCCGGTCGAGGTGGACCACGGGGTCCGCCCAGCGCAGGCCGCCGCCGACGTCCGAGACGGGGGTGAGGGGCCGGGGCCCGGCGCCGGGGCCGGAGTCGGGCTCGTACGCGTAGAGGCGCTGGTCCGGGAAGTGGCCGAACACGACGAGCGGTCCGCCCTCCGGACGCCCGGCCGCCGCCCAGGGCCGGCCGCCGTACTCGATGACCCGGCTGCGGACGTTCCACGGGGCGGGCAGCACGCTCTCCTCGCTGCCGTCGGCGCGCCGCCTGACGAGGGCGCGCCTGCCGCCCTCGGCGGGGCGGGGCGCGGTCCACCACAGTTCGTCGCCGACGGCGCCGAGGTATTCGGGCCGCCCGTCGTGCGCTGCGGCGAGCGCCGCGTCGACGGGTGACGGCCAGCTGCCGTAGGCGGCCGTGCTCTTCATACGACTTCCCCCAGTCACGGTGCCGCGCGCAGACGCCGCTTCACGGCTACGCGGTCTTCAGATAGTGGTCGAGCACCCGGACACCGAAGTGCAGGGCGTCCACGGGGACGCGCTCGTCGACGCCGTGGAAGAGGGCCCCGTAGTCCAGGCCCGGGGGCAGCCGGAGCGGCGAGAAGCCGTAGCCGGTGATGCCGAGCCGGGAGAACTGCTTGGCGTCGGTGCCGCCGGACATGGTGAACGGCACGACGTGCCCGGCCGGGTCGAAGCGCTCGACGGCGGCCCGCAGCTTGGCGAAGGTCGGCGAGTCGACGGGGGCTTCCAGGGCCACCTCGCGGTGGTGGAACTCCCACTCCACGTCCGGCCCGGTGAGCCGGTCCATGGTCGCGGCGAACTCCTCCTCGGTACCCGGCAGCGTCCGTCCGTCGATATAGGCGACGGCCTGCCCGGGGATGACGTTGACCTTGTAACCGGCGTCCAGGATCGTCGGGTTGGTGCTGTTGCGGACGGTCGGCTCGACGAGGGCCGCGGCCGGTCCGAGCTTGTCGAGGAGCAGGTCGACGTCGAGGTCGGGTGCGCGGGTGTCGATGTCGATGGCGTACAGCGCGGCCAGTTCGGTGAGGGAGGCGCGGACGGTCGCGGTGAGGCGGACCGGCCAGGTGTGGGAGCCGATCCGGGCGACGGCGTCGGCGAGGCGCGTGACGGCGTTCGCCGTGTTCACCTTGGAGCCGTGGCCGGCCCGGCCGTGCGCGGTCAGCTTGAGCCAGGCGGTGCCCCGCTCCCCCGCGGCGATCGGGTAGAGCGTGGTGCCGGGGTGGGGATGGAAGCTGAACGCCCCGGACTCGCTGATGCCCTCCGTACAGCCTTCGAAGAGTGCGGCGTGCCGGTCGGCGAGGAAACCGGAGCCGTCATCGGCGCTGGCCTCCTCGTCGGCCGTGTAGGCCAGGACGATGTCGCGGCGGGGCCGGACGCCCTGTCGTGCCCAGGAGCGGACGACGGCGAGGACCATCGCGTCCATGTTCTTCATGTCGACGGCGCCGCGTCCCCACACGATCCCGTCGCGGACCTCCCCGGAGAAGGGGTGCGTGGTCCACTCGGCGGGGTCGGCGGGCACGACGTCCAGATGGCCGTGGACGAGGAGCGCCTCGGCCGAGGGGTCGGTGCCGGGAATGCGCGCCACCACGTTGGTGCGGCCGGGAGTCCGCTCCAGGAGGGCGGGTTCGACGCCGACGGCGGCGAGCCGCTCGGCGACGTACTCGGCGGCGGGCCGCTCGCGGCAGTCGCCGCCGCCCCGGTTGGTGGTGTCGATGCGGATGAGCTCGGAGGTGAAGGTGACCACCTCGTCGAGCGCCGTCGTGTCCGGGCCCCGGACCTCCTCAGCCATACTGCTCCTCCACCGCGGCCGAGACGATGGTCGTGACCGCCTTGAACGTACGGATTGCCTCGTACATCGTCTCGCTGGTGTACGCGACGCGCCGCTCGCCGCTCCGCGCCACGCCGGGAACCACCGTGGCGGCGGCGCCCAGGTGCTCGGCGTCGAACTCCAGCTCCACGGTGAAGGGGCCGCCCCGGACCGGTTCGTGGCGGACGGCGAGCGCGGCGCCGGTCTTCGCCGCCGCCCTGATGTCGGCGGCGGTTCTGGTGGGGGTCCGGCACACCGCCGCGTACCGCGAGACGTGGTCCTTGACGGCGACCTTGGGTGCCTCCGGCGCGTACCCCAGGGCGTCCTCGCAGGTGAGGTCGTCGCCCGTGACGAGGACGACGGGGACTCCGTACTCCGCGACCACATGGGCGTTGAGCAGGCCCTCGCTCGCCCGCTCGCCGTTCAGCCAGACGCCCGTGAGGGAGTTGGCGAGATAGGTGTGCGCGAGGACGCCCTCGGCGCCGGCGCCCGTGTGGTAGCCGACGAAGGCGATGCCGTCGACGTCCCCGTGCTGCACGCCCTCGACCATGGAGAGGGACTTGTGCTTCCCGGTGAGCATCTCGGCCCGCTCGTCGAGCCGCTCCAGGAGCAGGTTCCGCATGGACCAGTGCGCCTCGTTGATGAGGACCTCGTCGGCGCCGCCGTCGAAGAAGCCGAGCACGGCGGCGTTCACGTCGGAGGTGAACATCGCGCGGCACCGCTCCCACTGGGGCGTGCCGGGCAGCACGTCGGCGGGCCAGGTCACACCGGTCGCGCCCTCCATGTCGGCGCTGATGAGGATCTTCATGTCTGGCACCGTACGCGCCGCCCGGCGGCCTCACCACCCCTGTGGATAACCGCCGTTGGAGTGGACCACTGGCAGTCACCGGGACGGCCGTACGGGCTGCTACGAGCGTCCCGCCAAGGACCTCGGGTCCTCTTCGGCCAGTCGGCGCAACGCCTCGGCCGCGCGCCGCTCCGGCGGGTTCCCGTCGTCGGGCAGCCGCCACAGGAATTGGCGGGTCTCGCCCTTGGCCGTGTCCGGGCCCGGGTCACCGAGCGGCGGCCCGGTGAACGTGACCACGGTCGTGTCCGGGTCGCGGAAGTCCGAGCTGATCCAGCCCTGCCGGAGACCCCAGCGGGTGAGGAGGTCGGGTCGGTCGCGCAGCCCGGCGGTGATCAGCCGGGCGGTGCGCCGGGCCGGCCAGGTCCAGCCGTGGTCGTGCTCGGCGCGGGCGATCTCGGCGTCGTACGCGGCGGCGTCGAAGCGGTACGCGGGGAGGTCCGGCCGCACGGCCGGACTGCCCGGCCGCCGCCAGTCGCTCCACACGACGTGCTCGCCCTCGCGGCGCACCGTCACGTACAGCGCGCCGCAGCAGCCCTCGGTGCAGTACGCCTCGGCGAGCCGCACCTCCCGGGGCTCGGGCCCGGCCCGCAGGGCGCCGCTGTCGAGAAGCTGCTCGGGCGACTCCCCCGGCCCGGGCCCGAAGGCCTCCGGCATGAGGGGTCTCCCGTCGATCAGGAAGCGGGTCTCGACGACGTCCGGGTCGCCGGGGTCGGCGACGGCCACCTCGATCCGGAACCGGGGCGGGTCCTGCGGAGCGGCACGCAGCTGACGTGCCGTGCGGTGGATCCACTCGGCGCGCCGCCGCCCGTCCGGGTCGGCGGGAGCCTCCCCGGGCCACGCCGCCGTGTCCAGGAGGGTGCGGTGGAGAGCCTCGCGCCGGCCGGGCGGCCAGGGAAGGAGGTACGAAGGGCCGCTGTGCAGGTCGAGGGCGAGGGTGAGCAGCCGGGCCCGGTGCTCCACGTCGCGGGGCAGCCGGTGGGCGTGGGCGGCCACCGTCTCGTACAGGTCGACGGCGTCTCCGTACCGCAGGACCTCGGCGTGGTAGTCCCGGCTGCTGGTCATCCGGCCGAGGAGCAGCACGGCCCGACCGAGGAGCCCGGGGTGATCCGGGTCCGCGCGGAGGAGCCCGGCGAGGCCGACGGCCTCGGCGACCCGCCGGGATTCCTCGGGCCCCACGTCCCGCGCCTCCGTGGGGAGCCTCAGGAGCCGGTCGAGCACGGCCGCCCGGTCTCCGGCGGCCAGGGCTTCGACGAGACCGCGCAGTTCCTCGCCCTGGGTCCGGTGGATCAGCCAGATCAGGGCGGCGGCCCCCCGGTCCAGGGGCGCGAGGGCCCCGTCCACGGGGTGGCCGAGTCCGTCGAGCAGGCCGAGGACGCGCAGGTACGGGACGTCCTCGGGTTCCCCGAGCCGGCTCAGGAGCCCGAGTCCGGCGGAGACGCCCAGGACGGTCGTTCCGGTCCGGACGAGGTGGCGGGCGAAGGATCGGGCGAGGGTACGGGCGGCGGGTTCCTCGGGCGGTTCGATGGCCGCCGCCGTGTGGAAGACGGCCTGCCCGCGGACGGCGCCCGTCGCGGCGAGCGCGCGTTCCGCCTCGGCGACGGCCCGTGCGGGGTCGGGGGCGTCGAGGAACGGGAGCAGGGTGTCGGTGATCGCGGCGCGGGCCTCCCGGAAACTGAGGCCGGGGCGCCTGCGGCCCGGGAGTGCCGTGTCGGGGACGGGGTGGCCGCCCTGGGGCGGCGGCCCGTCGGGGTCGCTGTCGTGCAGGCCCTTGGCGTACGCGTACAGCGCGGGTGCGAGCGTCGGGCGCTCGTGCGGGGCGCTCAACGCGCGGGGTGGAGCTCGATTCGGTAGGTCATGGAGGCATGGTGCCCTGCACGTCGCCCGTACCGCCACCGGTTTGCCGGAGCTTCGAATCGGACGAATTGCCGTCAACGGGTGCGTATAGGCTGTCGGCCGCACTCGTCCTCGCCGACCTTCCGGAGCGCTCTCGGTGACCATCGCCTTCACCCCGTCCGAAACCTCCCCCGAACCCGAGACCGTCGCGGCGATCTCCGAGCCGGAGTTCTGGGAGCCGTCGTCTCCCGAGCCCCGGGAGGCGCCGCGGGACGTACCGGAAGTCCAGGACGCGGCCGACGAGCACGACCGGGACCACGACCCCGTCGTGGTCCGTGACGCCCGGGACTTCGGGGTGTACGCGCGCACGGGCGGCTGGACCTTCGCCCTCAAGGTGGCGCGGAGCGTCCGGCCCGGCGGCCAGGCCGCCGAGGGGACGGCCCGGACGAAGGTCTCCGCGAAGGCCTTCGCGGAGCTCGCGGGGTGCTCCCCCGAGCGGGTGATGCGCTACTACAAGGCCTGGGACATGGCGGCCGACGACGGTCTGATCCCGCAGTTCGAGGTGCTCGTCCCCGGTGAGGACATCGAGCTGCCCGACGCGGACGTCTGGCTCTCGTACTACACCTCCCGCAACAGCGCCTCGTCGGTGCGCGGGCAGGCGATCAGCGCGGCGGCCGAGGCCGAGGGCATCCGGCCGACGAAGGCCCTGGAGGTCGCGGAGAACCCGACGGCGCTGCGGGCCGCGATCCTCGCCGACCCCGGGACGGCGGAGGCCGCGCGCGGCGCGCTGCTCGACCGGATGAAGGAGGACCCGGCCCTCCAGACCGAGATGGCCCGCGCCATCGCGCGGACCGACGACCTGAAGAAGGCGGTGGCGAGCGAGGCGAAGGCGGCCGACCGCATCGGGTACGTGCGCCAGATCGTCGAGAACGGGCAGATCAGGACCCCCGCCGGGCAGACCGTGGACGCCCCGGCCGAGCTGCGCGCCGAGGCGGAGCGGCACCTGTCCCTCCTCGACGAGCTCGACGACTCCGAGGAGGCGGGCGAGTGGGCCGGTGAGGCGTACGACACGGTGAAGGGCCTGGTGGCGAAGGCGGTCGAGGAGGATCCCGCGCTCCGCGTCCAGGAGCGGCGGACGAAGTTCTACAACAGCCTGCAGAAGGCGACGAAGGTCTTCGAGGAACTGACCCTGGACGAGGTGATGGAGGAGGACATCTACGAGGCCGACATGCTCCAGCGCCTCGAAGCCCTCCAGGAGGCGATCGGCACCTGCATCAGCGCGCTGCGCAAGGCGACGACCGCCTCCTCCTGACAGACACTCCCCCGGGGGTCTCAGTCCTGGTGACCGAGCTGGAGGTCGCGCTCGGTGCGGCCCCCGCCGGCCATCTGGAGGACGGTCGCGACCGGCGGGTACCCGGCGGCGATGACCGTGTACTCGCCGGAGGAGAGGTCCACGAAGCGGAAGATCCCGTCGGGGCCGGTGGTGAGGGTGTCGACGACGTTCCCCGCGGCGTCCAGCAGGGTGACGCGGGCGTCCTCGACGGGGCGCCCGCCGCCGGCCCGTACGGTGCCGCGCAGCACGGCGCCGCCGGCCAGTTCGATGTCCTGGCGGGTCTCTCGGGAGGCCTGGACGCTCACCGGGAGCGCGGCGGGACGGAAGGCGGGGGCGCTGGCGGCGAGCGTGTACTCCCCCGCGACCAGTTCGGTGATGACGTATCCGCCCTCGCGTCCGCTGCGGGTGGAGGCGACGACCTCGCCGCGCACGTCGGTGAGGGTGACGGCCGCGTCCCGTACGGGCGTCCCGTCCGCGGTGACGACGCTGCCCGCGAGCCGCCCGGCTCCGCCGAGGACGACGTCGAGGTCGATCGGCCGGTCGCCGACGGTCACCGAGACGGCCTGGGGCTGGTGTCCGCCGGCCGCCGCGATCAGGACGTACGCTCCGCCGCCGGGGACGCTCAGCGCGTACCGCCCGTCCTCGCCGCTGGCCCCGCGGCCCACCTGCCGGCCCTGGACGTCGATGAGGGTGAGGGCGGCGCGCGGGACCCGGCTGCCGTCGTGGTGCTGGACCGTGCCGCAGACCGCGACGCCGGAGTGCGGTGGCGCGGCGACGGGGGCGGGAGCGGTAGCGGCGTGCCGGGCGTGCGGGACGGCCTGGACGCCGCCGAAGTCGTCGGCCCCGGTGGCCTCGGTGGTGGGGCTGTGGTGGGACACCAGCGGTTTCTCCTTGAGGAAGAAGGCGAGGACGAGGCCGAGCACGAGGACCGGCACGAGGTAGAGGAAGATGCGCGGCATCGCGTCCGCGTACGCCTGGATGTAGGCGTCGCGCACGGCGGGCGGCAGGGTGTGCACCGTCTGCGGGGTGATCGACTCGGCCGGCGGCAGGGACGTCGGGCCGCCGGAGAGGACGCCGGAGAGCCGGTCGGCGAGGGCGTCGTCGAGCCGGGAGGCGAAGAGGGTGCCGAAGACGGCGGCGCCGACGCTGCCGCCGATCTGTCGGAAGTAGTTGTGGGCGCTGGTGGCGGTGCCGAGGTCCGCGGGGCGCACGGAGTTCTGGACGGCGAGGATGAGGACCGGCATGACGAGGCCGATCCCGGTGCCGAGGACGGCCTGCCAGAGGCTGTGCTGGAGGCGCGGGGTGTCGGTGTCCATCCGGGAGAGCAGCCACATGCCGAGGACGGAGACGGCCCCGCCGAGGACCGGATAGATCTTGTAGTGGCCGGTCCGGCTGATGAGCTGGCCGGAGACGACGGAGGCGATGACGATGCCGCCCATGAGGGGCAGCATCAGGAGGCCGGACTCAGTGGCGGTGGCGCCCTCGACCATCTGCAGGAAGCTGGGGAGGTAGCTGGCGGCGCCGAAGAGCGCGATGCCGACGACGGCGCCGACGAGGGCGGTGACGGTGAAGACGGAGTCGCGGAAGAGCCGGAGCGGGATGAGCGGTTCGGGCGCGAGGTGTTCGACGACCAGGAAGAGCAGGGTCGTTCCGGCGGCGCCGCAGGCGAGGGCGAGGATGACCCGGGAGTCCCAGGCGTACTCGGTGCCGCCCCAGCTGGTCAGCAGGACGATGCAGGTGGAGGCGGCGGCGAGGAGCACCGCGCCGAGGACGTCGAAGCGGGCGCGGGCCGTGGGCTTGGGGAGTTTGAGGACGACGGCGACGACGGCGAGGGTGACGAGCCCGAAGGGGACGTTGAAGTAGAAGCACCAGCGCCAGGACACGTGGTCGGTGAAGAAGCCGCCGAGCAGGGGTCCCGCGACGGAGGCGAGACCGAAGGCAGCGCCGATCAGGCCCATGTACCGGCCGCGTTCCCTGGCCGGGACGATGTCGGCGATGATCGCCTGGACGCCGATCATCAGGCCGCCGGCGCCGACGCCCTGGATCGCGCGGAAGGCGATGAGTTCGTCCATGCTGCGGGACCAGCCCGCGAGGCCGGAGCCGATGACGAAGACGACGATGGCGAAGAGGAAGACGCTCTTGCGGCCGAGGAGGTCGCCGAGCTTTCCGTAGATGGGCAGGCCGATGGTGGAGGTCAGCAGGTAGGCGGTGATCGCCCAGGACATCCGGTCGAGGCCCTGGAGCTCGCCGACGATCTTCGGCAGGGCGGTGGCCACGATCATCTGCTCGAGCGCGGCGAGGAGCAGCGCGAGCATGAGGCCGCAGAAGACGAGCCGGACGCGGCGGGGGTCGAGTGCGGCGGCTCCCTGGCCGGCGGACGGCGCGAGGCCGGCGGGCGGACCGCCCGCGGCGAGGGGTTCCGCGTCCACCGCACCGGCAGCGCCCTCAGCACCGTCGGCGGCTTTCGCCATCGTGATCGCACCCACGTACTGCTCCCCTCGTCACGGCGTCTGCGCCGCGCCATTCTTCGCATTGGGCACGAAGGGGGAGCAAGTCGGGCGGGACGGGAGGTCAGTGGCCCCCGGGGCGCCGAACATCCCGACGGTACGGCGCACTTGGGTCGCTCATCAGCGTGTTTACGAGAGTGCCCGCGCCCCCGTCGCGCGCGGGCGCGAGTAACCGGGGGCGCGGGCGATCCACTCGAATCGGTGAACGCTCAGGGCGTTACTTCTCGACCTCGTCCGCCAGCTTGGCGAGCAGGGCGTCGTAGATCCGGCCGAGGCCCTTGGGCGCGAAGGTCCGCTCGAAGAAGCCTCCGACGCCGCCGGCGCCGTCCCAGACGCTCGTGACGACGGCGCGGGACTTGCCCTCGCCGGCGGGGGTCACGGTCCAGGTGGTGACCATGGAGGAGTTGCGGTCCTTCTCGACGAGCTGCCCGTCGGTGGGCTCGGTGACCTCCAGGAGGCAGTCGCGGACGCGCTTGCTGGTGGCCTGGAGCTTCCAGTGGACGAGGGTGCCCTCGCCATCGCCGCCCTCGCGCACCTCGTACTCGCTGAAGTGCTCGGGGAGCACCTTCGCGCGCGTGCCGCTGTAGTCGGCCAGCGCGTCGAACACCGTCTCCGCGTCCGCGGCGATGATTCGTTCCGTCGTGGCCTCGACCTGCGCCATTGACTTCCTCCAGCTCGTGGTTCCTCGGGGATGTGGCCCTAGGGAACCACGTGGGCTCCGGGGTGCGAAATCCGGGTTGCGACGATCAAGGGAACAGTTGTTCTATTCTGGTCGAACGGCCGACGCGGAGTCGATGCGGAGCCGAGGCAGAGCCATCGAGGAGGCGTCCATGCGCTGGGACAATCTGGGCGACACCCCTGCCGCTCCCGCCGACATCGCGCTGTTCGGCACGGACGCGGTCACCACCCGCACCTTCGACACCCCCGAGTTCCGGGGCATCACCTTCCACGAGGTCCGTGCCCGCTCGATCCTCAACCGGGTGCCGGGCGCCTCCCGCATGCCGTTCGAATGGACGGTCAATCCGTTCCGGGGCTGCACGCACGCGTGTGTGTACTGTTTCGCGCGCAAGACCCACAGCTATCTCGACCTCGACACCGGCCTCGGATTCGACTCCCAGATCGTCGTCAAGATCAACGCCCCCGAGGTGCTGGCCCGCCAGCTCGCCTCCCCCCGCTGGCAGGGCGCGCACGTCGCCATGGGCACCAACGTGGACTGCTACCAGCGGGCGGAGGGCCGCTACCGCCTGATGCCGGGCATCCTCACCGCCCTGCGGGACCACGCGAACCCGTTCTCGATCCTCACCAAGGGCACGCTGATCCTGCGCGATCTGGAGCTCCTCACCGAGGCGGCCCGCGTCACCGAGGTCGGCATCTCCGTCTCCGTCGGCTTCACCGACCAGGAGCTCTGGCGCACGATCGAACCCGGCACCCCCTCCCCGCAGCGACGCCTCGACGTGGTCCGCACGCTCGGCGAGCACGGCATCGACTGCGGGGTCCTGATGGCCCCCGTCGTCCCCTTCCTCGGCGACCGGCCCGAGCAGCTGCGCGACACGGTCCGCGCGATAGCCGAGGCCGGGGCGAGCTCGGTCACCCCGCTCGTCCTGCACCTGCGGCCGGGCGCCCGCGAATGGTTCATGCAGTGGCTGCGGCGCCACCACCCCGGTCTGGTGCGGCGGTACGAGCGGATGTACGCGGACGGGGCCTACGCACCGACCTGGTACCAGCGCCGGATCACCCGTCAGGTGCACGAACTCGCCGCCGAGTTCGGCATCGGACCCGCGCACCGGGGAGCCTCGCGCCGGATACCCGTACCGGAGGAACCGGAGGCGGCGGCCGCCCCGGAGCAGCTCACGCTCCTCTGACCACCAGCCGCTCCCCCGCGCCTCCTCCGATCATCGGACCAGTCACCTGACACGCCGTCGGATTCCCCTCCGTTCGGGTCAACTCTCGGCGAAAAGGGTCCCGCCGAGGCCCGTTCGGGACACAAACGCCCTATGACCCCACGCGCAGGAATGCTGATCGCCGCAGGAGCGCTGGTCGCGGGGACGGTCACCGTCCTGCCCGCCGCCCCCGCGGGCGCCGGTGAACCGGCCCCCCGACCGCTCCCCCCGCTCGCCTGGACCGGCTGTGCCACGAAGGCGTATCCGAAGCTCCAGTGCGCCACCCTGAAGGCGCCCCTCAACCACGACGACCCGGCCGGCCGGACCGTCACGCTCGCGCTCACCCGGATCCAGCACACCGCGGAGAAGTTCCAGGGGCCGCTGCTCGTGAACCCGGGCGGGCCCGGTGGCAGCGGGCGCGGCATGGCCGGGTACGTGGCGGCCTCGCTGCCCCCGAAGGTGGCCGCCGAGTACGACATCATCGGCTTCGACCCGCGCGGGGTCGGCAAGAGCGAGCCGGCGCTCGACTGCCGGCCCGGCCACTTCGCTCCGGTCCGGCCGGACTCGGTGCCGAGCGGCGCCGAGAGCGAGCGGGCCGCGGTCGAACGGGCCCAGGCCTTCGCCGCGGCCTGCGGCGAGAAGTACGCGGACGTGCTGCCGTACATCGACACCGTGAGCACCGCGCGGGACCTGGACGTCATCCGCCGCGCCCTCGACGCGCCGAAGATCAACTACCTCGGCTACTCGTACGGGACCTACCTGGGCGCCGTGTACGCGCGGCTGTACCCGGACCGGGTGCGGCGCATGGCGCTCGACTCGGTCGTCAACCCGCACGGCGTCTGGTACGAGGACAACATCGCGCAGGACTACGCCTTCGACACCCGCCACAAGGACTTCATGGCCTGGGTGGCCCGGCAGGACGCCGTGTACAAGCTGGGCACCGACCCGGCCGCGGTCGAGGCGGCCTGGTACCGGATGCGCGACGCGCTGCGGGCCACCCCGGCCGGCGGGAAGGTCGGCCCCGGCGAGCTGGAGGACACCTTCCTGCCCGGCGGGTACTACAACGGCTACTGGCCCCGCCTCGCGAGCGCGTTCTCCGCGTACGTCAACGACGCGGACGCGGTGCCGCTGACGGAGGCGTACGAACGGTACGGGGAGGCCGACGCCGCCGGCGACAACGGCTACTCGGTCTACACGAGCGTGCAGTGCCGCGACGCGGCCTGGCCCCGCGACTGGAACGTCTGGCGCAAGGACAACTGGGACGTCCACGCCAAGGCGCCCTTCTCCACCTGGAACAACGCCTGGTACAACGCGCCGTGCGCGTTCTGGCCGGTGGACTCCCTCACCCCGCCGGACGTCACCAACGACCAGGTGCCGCCCGTACTGATCCTCCAGGCCACGGACGACGCGGCGACGCCGTACGAGGGCGGGGTCGCCCTGCACCGGCTCATGCACGGCTCCAGCCTGGTGGTCGAGGAGGGCGGCGGGAACCACGGGGTGACGCTCGGCGGCAACGACTGCATGGACGGGCACCTGGTGGAGTACCTCGCCACGGGCAAGGTCCCGCGCGGCAAGGACGACGCGGAGGTCGACGCGGTCTGCGCCGCGCTCCCGGAGCCGGAGCCGGACCCCGTCGCTCCGGCCGGGGCCGAGGCAGGGCAGAAGACAGGCCAGAAGGCGGAGCAGAAGGCGGAACAGAAGGCAGAGCGGCAGCCAGAGCAGCACGCGGAGCAGAGCCCCCGTCCGGACCCGGCGCAGAAGGCCGTCGACCGCGCCGGCGTCCTGCGTGCCGAGGCGATCGGCGCCACCCTGCACGGGCTCCTCGGTCACGTGCGCTGACGTCGCCGTACGCCCGTCGACCGTGCCCGCGCCCCCTGGGGACGCGGGCACTGTCAGTGGCGTGCGCGAGGATGTCCGTCATGACGAGCCACCTCACCCATGTGCCCGCCCCCGACGGCGTCGCCGCCAGCCCCCAGTACAGCCACGTCGTATGGGGGACGGGCCGCTTCGTCGCGATATCCGGCCAGTGCGCGCTCGACGCGTCCGGCGGGGTGGTCGGTGAGGGCGACGCGGCGGCGCAGGCCCGGCAGGTCTTCGAGAACCTGGCCCGGTGCCTCGACGCGGCGGGCGCCGGGTTCGAGGACGTGGTGAAGCTGACGTACTTCGTCACGGACGTCGCCCATCTCCCGGCGGTCCGGGACGCGCGGGACGCGTACTTCGCGGGAGCGCCGCTGCCGGCGAGTTCGGCGGTGCAGGTGTCGGCGCTCGTCCGCCCCGAACTGCTCCTGGAGATCGAGGCGTTCGCCCTCGTCCCCGAGCGAAGGCCCGAGCGGAGTCCTGAGCGGAGTCCGGAGCCCGGCCCGGCGGACGGCTCCGGGGCGGGTCTGCGTCTGCTCCGTTAGCCGCACCTGTCCGCCTGCTCGGCGGCCGGGGCGAGCCGGGTCAGGGACCACTCGGCCGCCGCGCCGAGCCGGGGGTGCGGAAGCGCCGCCTCCAGGGCGGGGCGTGCCCGCGGGTCGCCCAGGGCCCCGAGGCCTTCGACGCAGGCGAGGCCGACCCGCCAGTGGGGGTCGTCGGCCGGAAGGCGCCGTTCGAGGACGGTGATGAGGGCCGGGACGGACTCGGGGGCGCGGAGCGCGGCGAGCAGCCGGACCGGCAGCAGGGCGTAGGCGACGCGGAGTTCGTTGGTGGCGAGGGCGGCGGCGGCGCGGGCGGTGCGCGGGTCGGCGAGCCGGGTCAGGGCGTGCGCGGCGGTGACGCAGCGCTCGGGGTCACGGTGGTTGAGGAGCAGGACGAGCGCCTCGAAGGCGCGCGGGTCGCCCGCGACGCCGAGCGTGTAGGCGGCGATCTCACGGGCCCAGAGAGGTTGCCCGGGGGCGGTGAGGACGCTGTGCAGTTCTTCGGGATCAACGGTTCGCGCGAGCCGTTCGAATGCGGCGGGGATCTCTCCGGAGTCATTCTCGATCTCGTCCCGCAATCGATCGATCATCGAGCAGAATTCCGGATCCTCGGCGTATTCCATGAATCCGAGCCTATCCGCGATACAGATCACATCTTCCCCAACTTCCCGGGACTGGCGCGCTCGTTACCGGCCGGTTAATCTCAGGTGAGCGGGGCACCCCCCGCACTTCCCACGACGGCCTGGTGACGCAGCCGTGGTGGGCGTACGTCGGTTCGGCAGTTCGACGCGGCTCCGGGACAGAGTCCGTCGCCCTTTCACCGGGCACCGCCCTTCTTTTCCAGGGCCTTCCCCGCGTGTTCTCCCGCTTCTCTCTTTCGCGCTTCTCTCCGCGCACACGCAGCGGCACCACCCTCACGTACTGCCCTCAGTCGTCACTCTTCCTCTCTGGAGTCCCCTGATGGACACCCCTCTCTCCACCATCGCCGTCGTCGGTCTCGGCACCATGGGCACCGGTATCGCCGATGTCCTGGCCCGCGCCGGCCGCGAGGTCATCGGCATCGACATCAGCGACACCGCCGCCGCCCAGGCCGTCGCCGCCCTGGAGGCCTCCACCGCCCGCGCGGTGGCCCGTGAGCGGATCACCGAGGAGGAGCGGCAGGACGTCCTGGCCCGCTTCCGTACCTTCTCCGACCTCCAGGCGGCCGCCGAGGCCGATCTCGTGATCGAGGTCGTGCCCGAGTCGTACGAGGCGAAGCAGGAGGTCTTCCGGGCCCTCGACGGCATCGTCAGGCCCGACGCCATCCTGGCGACCGGCACCAACGCGCTCTCCGTCACCCGGCTCGCCGCCGACTCGGCGCACCCGGAGCGGGTCCTCGGCCTGCACTTCTTCACCCCGGTCCAGGCCATGAAGCTGGTCGAGGTGGTCTCCTCGGTGCTGACCGACCCCCGGGCCGTCGACGCCGTCACCCGGTTGGCCCATGACCTCGGCAAGGAGCCGGTGGCGGTCGGCGACCGGGCCGGTTTCATCGCGGACGGGCTGCTCTTCGGCTACCTGAACCAGGCCGCCGCCATGTACGAGGCCAAGTACGCCTCCCGTGAGGACATCGACGCGGCGATGAGGCTGGGCTGCGGGCTTCCGATGGGTCCGCTCGCGCTGCTGGACCTGATCGGCGTGGACACGGCCCGTACGGTCCTGGAGGCCATGTACGCGGACTCCCGCGACCGGCTGCACGCCCCGGCCCCGATCCTCAAGCAGCTCAGCGAGGCCGGTCTGACCGGCCGCAAGTCGGGCCGCGGCTTCTACACGTACGCGGAGCCGGGCTCCGGCGAGGTGGTGCGGGACGCGCTGACCCCGCTCGGCTCCGCGGAGGCCGCCGCCGGCCGTGAGGTCCGTTCCGTGGGCGTCGCGGGGTCGGGCACCATGGCCTCGGGCATCGCCGAGGTCTTCGCCAAGGCCGGTTACGGGGTCGTGCTCGCCGCCCGCTCCCAGGAGAAGGCCGACACCGCCAAGGCCCGCATCGCCAAGTCGCTGGCCCGTTCGGTCGACAAGGGCAGGATGACGGCCGAGGCACGCGACACGACGCTTGCCCTGATCACCGCGGCGGGCACCCTCGACGCCTTCGCCGAGGTGGACCTGGCCGTCGAGGCGGTCGCCGAGGACCTGGAGATCAAGCAGGAGCTGTTCGCGCGGCTCGACAAGATCTGCAAGCCGGGCGCGGTGCTCGCCACCACGACCTCCTCGCTGCCGGTCGTGGCCTGCGCCCGCGCGACCTCGCGTCCGCAGGACGTCATCGGGATGCACTTCTTCAACCCGGCGCCCGCGATGAAGCTGGTCGAGATCGTCCGTACGGTCCTGACCGGCGACGACGTCCACGCCACCGTCCGCGAGGTCACCACGAAGATCCGCAAGCACCCGGTGGACTGCGGCGACCGGGCCGGCTTCATCGTGAACGCGCTGCTCTTCCCGTACCTGAACAACGCGATCAAGATGGTCCAGGAGCACTACGCGACCCTGGACGACATCGACGCGGCGATGAAGCTCGGCGGCGGGTACCCGATGGGCCCGTTCGAGCTGCTCGACGTGGTCGGTCTGGACGTCTCGCTCGCGATCGAGCAGGTGCTGCACCGCGAGTTCCGCGACCCGGGCCTGGCTCCGGCGCCGCTCCTGGAGCACCTGGTGGCCGCCGGCTGCCTGGGCCGCAAGACGGGGCGCGGCTTCCGCGAATATGCCCGACGCTGAGCCCGGAGCGCCCGGCTGGGGCGGTCTGCTGAGTCCCCCGGGCACCGTCGGTGCCCCGGGGGGTTCCCCGCCCCCACCTGGGCACACTGTCCCTCCGATGCAGTACGTTCGGACCATGCCCAAGGCCGCGAAGACACCCCGTGCCACCTTGCCGACCGACGCTCCGGAGAGCGCGGCCGGTACTCGTGCCGCCGCCCAGCGGCTCAAGATGCGCCGGGAACTCGCCGCGGCCGCGATGGAGCTCTTCGCGACCAAGGGGTACGAGGCCACGACGGTCGACGAGATCGCGGCCACGGCCGGGGTCGCGCGGCGGACCTTCTTCCGCCACTTCCGCTCCAAGGAAGAGGCGATCTTCCCCGACCACGACGACACGCTGGTGCGGGCCGAGGCGGTGCTGAACGCGGCGCCGCCGCACGAGCACCCGCTCGACACGGTGTGCCGGGGCATCAAGGAAGTCATGAAGATGTACGCGGGGTCGCCCGCGGTCTCCGTGGAGCGGTACCGGCTCACCCGTGAGGTGCCGACGCTGCGGGAGCGGGAGATCGCCTCGGTGGCCCGCTACGAGCGGCTGTTCACCCGCTATCTCCTCGGGCACTTCGACGAGCGGGACCACCACGACGGCAACGACGACCCGCTGCTCGCGGAGGTGGCGGCGTCGGCGGTCGTCACGGCCCACAACCACGTCCTGCGCCGCTGGCTGCGGGCGGGCGGCCAGGGCGACGTGGAGGCCCAGCTGGACCACGCCTTCGCGATCGTCCGGGAGACCTTCGGCTCGGGCATAGGCGCCCGGCCCACCACGTCCTCGCAGCCGGCTCCCCCGGCCCCCGTCGCCATGGCGTCCACGGAGGGCGACGTGGTGGTCGCCGTGGCCCGTACGGACGCCCCCCTGGACGAGGTCATGCGGACGATCCAGCAGGCCCTGCGGAAGCGCTGAACCAGAGCAGACCGAAAAACGAAGGCCGCCCCCTGGAAAGGGGGCGGCCTTCGTCCGTTTTGACCCCTGCTTCGATCGATCATCGCTCACCTGTGACCGGCGGATTGCATATGAGTGAAATTGTTGGCACGCAGTGCCTTGTCACGTGACACGGCGTGCCATACGTTGAGGGTGTCCGGGCGGCCGGCGCGCAGAGGTCTCCTCGTGCGCCGGCTGTCCCCACAAGCGATCGTGAATGTGCGCCCGGACGCCTGCGTCACAGGCACCTGCCCCTCGGGGCACCACCGCGCTCACCAGGCGCAGCCGCTCCACCCGCCGAACCGACGGCACACCTCCACAGCAGCACCCAAGACGAGACCCTCAGCGCGTCCCCCCTCGGACGCCGCACCGCCGGAGGCACACCGTGAAGGACATCCTGGACGCGATCCAGTCGCCGGACTCCACGTCCGCCGACTTCGCGAACATCTCGCTCCCCGAGTCGTACCGGGCCGTCACCGTCCACAAGGACGAGACGGAGATGTTCGCCGGGCTCGCCAGCCGTGACAAGGACCCGCGCAAGTCGCTCCACCTCGACGACGTGCCGCTGCCCGAGCTCGGCCCGGGCGAGGCCCTGGTCGCCGTCATGGCGAGCTCCGTCAACTACAACTCGGTCTGGACCTCGATCTTCGAGCCGGTGTCGACCTTCGGCTTCCTGGAGCGCTACGGGCGGCTCAGCGACCTCAGCAAGCGCCACGACCTCCCGTACCACATCATCGGCTCCGACCTCGCGGGCGTCGTGCTGCGCACCGGCCCCGGCGTGAACTCGTGGAAGCCGGGCGACGAGGTCGTCGCGCACTGTCTCTCGGTCGAGCTGGAGTCCTCGGACGGCCACAACGACACGATGCTCGACCCCGAGCAGCGCATCTGGGGCTTCGAGACCAACTTCGGCGGCCTCGCCGAGATCGCCCTCGTCAAGTCGAACCAGCTGATGCCGAAGCCCGACCACCTGAGCTGGGAGGAGGCGGCCTCCCCCGGTCTCGTCAACTCCACCGCGTACCGCCAGCTGGTCTCCCGCAACGGCGCCGGCATGAAGCAGGGCGACAACGTCCTGATCTGGGGCGCGAGCGGCGGACTCGGTTCGTACGCCACCCAGTTCGCCCTTGCCGGCGGCGCCAACCCGATCTGCGTCGTCTCCTCCCCCGAGAAGGCCGACATCTGCCGGGCGATGGGCGCGGACGCGGTCATCGACCGCAACGCCGAGGGCTACAAGTTCTGGAAGGACGAGCACACCCAGGACCCCAAGGAGTGGAAGCGCTTCGGCTCGAAGATCCGTGAGCTGACCGGCGGCGAGGACATCGACATCGTCTTCGAGCACCCGGGCCGCGAGACCTTCGGCGCCTCGGTGTACGTCACCCGCAAGGGCGGCACGATCACCACCTGCGCCTCGACCTCGGGCTACATGCACGAGTACGACAACCGCTACCTGTGGATGTCGCTGAAGCGCATCATCGGCTCGCACTTCGCGAACTACCGCGAGGCGTGGGAGGCGAACCGTCTCATCGCCAAGGGCAAGATCCACCCGACCCTGTCGAAGGTCTACTCCCTGGAGGAGACCGGCCAGGCCGCCTACGACGTGCACCGCAACCTCCACCAGGGCAAGGTCGGCGTCCTCGCCCTCGCGCCCCAGGAGGGCCTGGGCGTGCGCGACCCGGAGATGCGCGAGAAGCACATCGACGCCATCAACCGCTTCCGCAACATCTGAGCCCGGGACCATAGATGACTGAGCGCCAGAAGGACCGGCCGTGGCTCATGCGGACGTACGCCGGTCACTCGACCGCCGAGGCGTCCAACGAGCTGTACCGGCGCAACCTCGCCAAGGGGCAGACCGGCCTCTCGGTCGCGTTCGACCTGCCGACGCAGACCGGCTACGACCCCGACCACATCCTCGCCCGCGGCGAGGTCGGCCGGGTCGGGGTCCCGGTCTCGCACCTCGGTGACATGCGGCGGCTGTTCCAGGACATCCCCCTGGACCAGATGAACACCTCGATGACCATCAACGCCACGGCGATGTGGCTCCTGGCGCTCTACCAGGTGGTCGCGGAGGAGCAGGGGGCGGACGTCACCCGGCTCCAGGGCACCACCCAGAACGACATCGTGAAGGAGTACCTGTCGCGCGGGACGCACGTCTTCCCGCCCGGCCCCTCCCTCCGCCTCACGACGGACATGATCACCTACACGGTGAACAGCATCCCGAAGTGGAACCCGATCAACATCTGCAGCTACCACCTGCAGGAGGCGGGGGCGACCCCGGTCCAGGAGATCTCGTACGCGATGTCCACCGCGATCGCGGTGCTCGACGCGGTACGGGACTCCGGACAGGTCCCGGCGGACCGCTTCGGCGAGGTCGTCGCCCGTATCTCCTTCTTCGTGAACGCGGGCGTCCGCTTCATCGAGGAGATGTGCAAGATGCGCGCCTTCGGCCGCATCTGGGACAAGATCACCCGCGAGCGGTACGGCATCGAGAACGAGAAGCAGCGCCGGTTCCGCTACGGCGTGCAGGTCAACTCGCTCGGCCTGACCGAGGCCCAGCCGGAGAACAACGTCCAGCGGATCGTCCTGGAGATGCTGGCCGTCACCCTCTCCAAGGACGCCCGCGCGCGTGCCGTGCAGCTCCCCGCCTGGAACGAGGCGCTCGGTCTGCCCCGGCCCTGGGACCAGCAGTGGTCGCTCCGCATCCAGCAGGTCCTCGCCCACGAGTCGGACCTCCTGGAGTACGAGGACATCTTCGCCGGCTCGCATGTGATCGAGGCCAAGGTCGAGTCGCTCGTCGAGGAGTGCCTGGCCGAGATCGGGCGGATCCAGGAGATGGGCGGCGCGATGGCCGCCGTCGAGTCCGGCTACCTCAAGTCGCAGCTGGTCTCCTCGCACGCCGAGCGGCGCGCCCGGATCGAGGCGGGCGACGAGAAGATCATCGGCGTCAACATCTTCCAGGCGACCGAGGAGAACCCCCTCACCGCCGATCTGGACACCGCCATCATGACGGTGGACCCGGCGAACGAGGCGCGGGTCGTCGCAGCCCTCCACGAGTGGCGCGACAACCGCGACGAGACCCGCGCCCAGGAATCCCTGGCGAAGCTGAAGGCGACGGCCGCCGGCGACGGCAACCTCTTCGCCGCCACCCTGGAGTGCGCGCGTGCGGGCGTCACGACCGGGGAGTGGTCCTGGGCGCTGCGGGACGTCTTCGGCGAGTTCCGCGCCCCCACGGGCGTGTCCTCCGCTCCGGTCGCCGTGACGGCCGAGGCGGGCACGCCGCTGGCTCTCGTACGGGAGAAGGTGGCGCGGACCGCCGAGGAGCTCGGCTGCGGGCGGCTGCGGCTGCTCGTCGGCAAGCCGGGGCTCGACGGACACTCCAACGGGGCCGAGCAGATCGCCGTACGCGCGCGTGACGCCGGTTTCGAGGTGGTCTACCAGGGCATCCGGCTGACCCCCGAGCAGATCGTGAACGCGGCCCTCGCCGAGGACGTGCACTGCGTCGGTCTCTCGATCCTCTCCGGCTCGCACGCCGAGCTGGTCCCGGACGTCCTCGACCGCCTCCGCGAGGCGGGCGCGACCGACGTTCCGGTCATCGTCGGCGGGATCATCCCCAACGCCGACGCCGCAGAACTGAAGCGGGCGGGTGTGGCCGCCGTCTTCACACCGAAGGACTTCGGTATCACGGAGATCATCGGCCGTATCGTCGACGAGATCCGGACAGCGAACAAGCTCGACCCCCTGGAGGTTCCCGCATGACCAGCCCCGCGTCCCCCGTGAACCGGCTGCGCCCCCGCCGCTCCTGCCTGGCGGTCCCCGGCTCCAACCCGCGCTTCCTGGAGAAGGCCCAGGGCCTCGCCGCCGACCAGGTCTTCCTCGACCTGGAGGACGCGTGCGCGCCGCTGGCCAAGCCCGAGGCCCGGCACACCATCGTGAAGTTCCTCAACGAGGGCGACTGGACCGGCAAGACCCGTGTGGTCCGCGTCAACGACTGGACGACCCACTGGACCTACCGTGACGTCGTCACGGTCGTCGAGGGCGCCGGCCAGAACCTCGACTGCATCATGCTGCCCAAGGTCCAGGACGCCCAGCAGATCGTGGCGCTCGACCTGCTGCTCACGCAGATCGAGAAGACGATGGGCTTCGAGGTCGGCAAGATCGGCATCGAGGCGCAGATCGAGAACGCCCAGGGCCTCAACAACGTCAACGCGATCGCGCAGGCCTCCCCGCGCGTCGAGACGATCATCTTCGGCCCGGCCGACTTCATGGCCTCCATCAACATGAAGTCCCTTGTCGTGGGCGAGCAGCCGCCCGGCTACGGCGCCGACGCGTACCACTACATCCTGATGGCCATCCTGATGGCCGCCCGCGCCAACAACCTGCAGGCGATCGACGGCCCCTACCTGCAGATCCGCAACCCCGAGGGCTACAAGGCCGTCGCTCAGCGCGCCGCCGCCCTCGGATTCGACGGCAAGTGGGTGCTGCACCCGGACCAGGTCGCCGCCGCGAACGAGATCTTCTCGCCCTCGCAGGAGGACTTCGACCACGCCGAGCTCATCCTGGACGCGTACGACTACTACACGTCCGAGGCCGGCGGGAAGAAGGGCTCCGCGATGCTCGGCGACGAGATGATCGACGAGGCCTCCCGCAAGATGGCCCTGGTCATCTCGGGCAAGGGCCGCGCCGCCGGCATGCAGCGCACCAGCAAGTTCGAGATCCCGGAGGCGTAGGACCATGCAGTTCGGCCGTACCTACGAAGAGTTCGAAGTCGGTGCCGTCTACAAGCACTGGCCCGGGAAGACGGTCACCGAGTACGACGACCACCTCTTCTGCCTGCTGACGATGAACCACCATCCGCTGCACATGGATGTGAACTACGCCGAGAACACGACGGACTTCGGGAAGAACGTCGTCGTCGGCAACTACATCTACTCGTTGCTGCTCGGCATGTCCGTGCCGGACGTCTCCGGCAAGGCCATCGCCAACCTGGAGATCGAGTCGCTGCGGCACGTGGCGCCGACCTTCCACGGCGACACGATCTACGGCGAGACCACGGTCCTCGACAAGACCCCGTCGAAGTCGAAGAACGACCGCGGCATCGTCTACGTCGAGACCAAGGGCTACAAGCAGGACGGCACCCTCGTGTGTGTCTTCCGCCGCAAGGTGATGGTCCCCACCGAGACGTACATCAAGGAGCGCGGCGGCGAGCAGCCCGGCCGCCCCACGCTGATCGAGCCCGCCAAGAAGACGGAGAAGTAGCCATGGCCCGACTCGCCCAGACCGCCGGGCTCACGGACGTCCAGCAGGAGATCCTCAAGACCGTCCGGGAGTTCGTCGACAAGGAGATCATCCCGGTCGCGACCGAGCTGGAGCACCGTGACGAGTACCCCCAGCAGATCGTCGACGGGCTGAAGGAACTCGGTCTCTTCGGTCTGATGATCCCCGAGGAGTACGGCGGCCTGGGTGAGTCGCTCCTCACCTACGCGCTGTGCGTGGAGGAGATCGCCCGCGGCTGGATGTCGGTCTCCGGCATCATCAACACGCACTTCATCGTGGCGTACATGCTGAAGCAGCACGGCACGCAGGAGCAGAAGGAGTACTTCCTTCCGCGGATGGCGGCCGGCGAGACGCGTGGCGCGTTCTCGATGTCGGAGCCGGCGCTCGGCTCGGACGTGTCGGCCATCACGTCGAAGGCGGTCAAGGACGGCGACGAGTACGTCCTCAACGGTCAGAAGATGTGGCTGACGAACGGCGGGACGTCCACGCTGGTCGCCGTTCTCGTCCGAAGTGACGAAGGACACCCGGAGGGCACCGCCCCCCACAAGTCGATGACGACCTTCCTCGTCGAGAAGGAGCCCGGCTTCGGAGAGGTCCGCCCCGGCCTCACCATCCCCGGGAAGATCGACAAGATGGGTTACAAGGGCGTCGACACGACCGAACTCATCATGGACGGACTGCGCATTCCGGCCAATCGGGTCCTCGGCGGCACCACCGGCCGAGGGTTTTACCAAATGATGGACGGCGTCGAGGTGGGCCGCGTGAACGTGGCGGCGCGTGGCTGCGGCGTCGCTCAGCGTGCCTTCGAACTGGGTGTCTCGTACGCCCAGCAACGTCACACTTTCGGCAAGCCGATCGCCGAGCACCAGGCGATCCAGTTCAAGCTGGCCGAGATGGCTACCAAGGTCGAGGCCGCGCATGCCATGATGGTGAACGCAGCACGCAAAAAGGACTCCGGGGAACGAAACGACCTCGAAGCAGGGATGGCGAAGTACCTCGCCTCCGAATACTGCAAGGAGGTCGTGGAGGATGCCTTCCGTATCCACGGCGGGTACGGGTTCTCCAAGGAGTACGAGATCGAGCGCCTCTACCGCGAGGCTCCGATGCTGCTCATCGGTGAAGGTACCGCCGAGATCCAGAAAATGATCATTGGTCGCCGACTCCTCGAGGAGTACCGTTTCCAGGGTTGATTGTCGGCTTTGAGTCGTTACGGCCGCGAAGAAGATCACACCCTGTGTTCGTCTTCCGGCCGTCGACTCGGTTCCTGGCTTACCCAGTTGCGCCCCGCAACCGATAACATCGCGGGAAAGCCGCCGTCCCCGTTGCCAGTGCGGCATCATCCGCTACGAAGGTCATCCATGCCCCACAGCCAAACCTCTGCACACCGCGACAGCCTCTCCGGCGTACGCCTCGCGCGCGGAGCATCGCCGTGGCTTCTGCCGACCGTCGCCACCGCGGCGCTCAGTCTCGTGCGCGCGCGCAAGTCGAGGCGGGCCGCGGCCATCGCCGTGCCGACCACCGCTCTCGCGGCCGGCATGCTGTGGTTCTTCCGCGACCCCGAGCGTGAGATCGCTCAGGGCCGGGTCATCTCCCCCGCCGACGGTGTGGTGCAGAGCATCATGCCGTGGAAGGACGGACGCACCCGGGTCGCCATCTTCATGAGCCCGCTGAACGTCCACGTCAACCGGGCGCCGCTGGCCGGCACCGTGACGTCCGTGGAGCACATCCCCGGCGGGTTCGTCCCGGCGTTCAACAAGGAGAGCGAGAACAACGAGCGCGTTGTCTGGCACTTCGACACCGAGCTCGGCGACATCGAGATGGTGCAGATCGCGGGTGCCGTCGCCCGGCGCATCGTGCCGTACATCCCGCAGGGGACGAAGGTCGAGCAGGGTGACCGCATCGGTCTGATCCGCTTCGGCTCTCGCGTCGACATCTACCTCCCCGAGGGTGTCGAGGTCGACGTCGAGGTCGGTCAGGTCACCACAGCGGGGGTGACTCGCATTGACCGTGATTGATCCCGACACACGGGCCGCCGACTGGGTCGCCGGCACCGATGCGGACGAGGTCGACGAGACCGAGGAGATGCCGTTGTCGCTGAGGCTGTCCATAGCGGACGCCCTCACGCTCGGTAACGCCACGTGTGGATTCATGGCGGTGTACTTCACCACCACCGGAATCCTCATCCCGCACCTCACGGGCAGCGCGGAGACCGGCATGGCGCGCAACAGCGCCGCCACCGCCGTGATCCTGATGCTCGCCGCGGCGATCTTCGACCTCTTCGACGGCATCGTGGCGCGCAAGCTGCGCTCGTCGCCGATGGGCGCGGAGCTCGACAACCTGTCGGACCTGATCAGCTTCGGTCTGGCCCCGGCCTACTTCGTACTCGTGTACGGAATGGTCGCGGTCCCGGACGGCGCGCAGCAGAAGGTCTCGGCGGTGGCCGCGGTCGCGGTGCTGCTCGCGGTGGTGCTGCGGCTCGCGAGATTCTCCTGCGTGACCATGAAGGACGGCATGTTCCAGGGCATGCCGAGCCCCTTCGGCGCGCTGACGGTCGTCTCGATCGTGCTCCTGGAGCTGCCGTTCGTCCCCACGCTGCTCGCGATCATCGGTGTCGCCTGGCTGATGGTGAGCCGGGTCGAGTACCCGAAGCCGCGGGGCATCCTCGCGGTGGCGATGCTCAGCTGGATCGTCGGAGCGATGGGCATGCTGGCGGCCTGGGCGTTCGACGCCCCGGGCGGCGCGTTCCTGCTCCAGGCAGGCTGCGCGCTGCAGGTCGTGATGGGCGCCGTGATCCCCCTCTTCGCGACGGCCCGTCGGGTGAACACCTTCCGCGGCAACCGGCGTGAGAGCCGGGAGGCGCGGGCGGCGCAGCTGCCGTAGCGGACGCTGTACGAGAAGGGCCCCGGAGACGAGACGCCTCCGGGGCCCTTTCGCGTGCCCTGCGCCCAGGGGGTGTCTTGCCTGATCCGGCCTGATCGGCAAGACACCCCCCCTAGACGAGGCGCTTGTAGTACAGGGTGGTGGGGCGCAGGACGCCTGCTGGGTCGGCGGCGAAGTCGGGGATCGTTCCGGCGGCCGTCCAGCCCGCTCCCCGGTAGAGGCGCTCGGCCGGGCTGTCGGTCTGGGTGTCCAGGACGAGCAGGCGGAGCCCGGTGGCGGCGGCGTGGGACTCTGCCACGGCGAGCAGGCGGTACCCGAGGCCCCTGCCCCGGGCGTCGCGGTGCACCAGGAGCCGGGCGATCTCGCCGCGGTGCCGGCCGTTGGCCGTGGAGCCGCGTACGAGGGTGACGACGCCCGTCAGGCGCCCGTCGGGGGCGAGGGCCGCCCAGACGTCCCGTACGCCCTCCGCGGTCTCCTCGGCGACCCGGGACCACCAGGCGGCCGCCTCCGTCGTCTCCAGGGGCGCCAGGAAGCCGACGGAGGCGCCGCCGTCGACCGCGTCGACGAGGAGCGCGGCGAGACCGGCGGGGGCGTTCGCCCGTACCTCGTCGGCGGTGAGGCGCTCGATGCGGTCGGAGGCCGTCCCCAGGGGCTTCTCCAGGCAGAGCAGGTCCGGCCGCTCGTCCCAGGAGGCGACGGTCCGGAAGCCGAGGCTCCGGTAGAGGGCCAGCGGCTCCTCCCGACCGTTCCAGACCGTGAGGCGTACGGCGGAGGCTCCGGTGGCCGCCGCCCGGCGCAGCGCCTCGGTCATGAGGGCCTTCGCGATCCCCTTGCGGCGGGCCTCGGGGGCGACCCAGAGCCGCTTGATCTCGGGCGCCCGGCCCTCCTTCGGCGCCTTGAGGACGACACAGCCGGCCGGGAGCTCCGTGCCGGGCGGGGTGGCGAGCAGGACCGTGTCGGCGGCGAAGGCGGCGGCCGGGTCCTCGGTCTCGGCGCGGTATACGGCCGGGAGCCCTGCGGCCGTCGCCACGGGCGTCCCCTTCCCCGCCTGGTTGATCAGGTGGTAGGCGGCGAGGAGCTCAGGGAGGCGCGGGTGGGAGCGGTTCTCCTCGATCATCACGTTCATGGGCCGAGCTTCACAGCGTGATGTTTCACGCGTGTGAAACCCGGCCCGGGTCGAACGGCGTCGGACGGGTCGGTCAGGGCGTGTAGGCCTTCGCGGCGTCCGAGACGAAGGGCCGGCGGACCGTGCGCATGCCGCCGGGGACCGTCTTGTCCGGCTGGATGATGACGGACTCGCGGGACGAGGGGGCCTTCGGGTCGCCGAGGTTGTGGCTCATCCCGAAACCGGCGTCGTGGGACGTCAGTGTGAGGAGGGCCTTGCCGACGCCGTCACGGGTGAGGTCCTTGTCCGCACAGGCCTTCTTCAGGGCCTCGCCGAAGACGCTCGCCGCCGTCCAGCCGGCGACGATGCCGTTGTCGAGGGCGTGGCTCGGGTAGGCGGCCTTGTAGTCCGCGACCAGCTTCTTCGCGGTCGGGGTGTCGGCGCCGATGGGGAGGCTCGGGGAGGCGAACCAGTACATCTTCTCCAGGGCCGGTCCCGCCTGGGTGCCGAGGAGCTGCGGGGCGAAGGCCGAGTTGTTGCCGACGACCGGGACCTTGAGGCCGGTGGCGGCGGCGACACCGACGAGAGAGGCGGCCTGGCGCGGGCCCGCGCTGATCACGATGGCCTTGACCCCGGCCTGCTTGAGCGCCGCGACCTGCGCCGACATGTCGTTGTCGGTCGGCTTGATCTTCTGCTCGACGACGGTGAGGCCCGCCTTCTCCGCCGCGTACTTCGAGCCCTTGAGCGCGTTCTCTCCGTAGTCGCCCTCGAAGTAGACGTGGCCCAGCTTGTCGCCCGGCTTCAGGCCCTTCTCCTTCACCAGGAAGTCGACGGCGTTGATGGTCTCGACGTCGTACGTGGCCCCCAGGACGCGGATGTACGGGGAGCCGAGCAGCGAGGCCGACCAGGCCTGCGGGAGGACGAGGCCCTTGTCCTGGCCGTCCACCCGGGGCTTGACGGCGGCGACGAACGGCGAGCCGATGAACTGGGCGTAGCCGACGACCTTCGGCTCCAGCTCGGTGTAGGCGGCGAGCGCCTTCTGCGGGTCGTAGCCGTGGTCGCGGACCGTCAGTTCCAGCTGCCGGCCGCAGATCCCGCCGGCGGCGTTGACCTGCTTCACGTACAGCTGCTGGGCCTGGGTGACGCTCTTGCCGAGGGTGGCGTACACGCCGGTCATGTCGGTGAGCGCGCCGAGCGAGATCGTCTTGTCGGTGACGCCCTCGCCGGTCTTCACCCCGCCCGCGTCGGTCTGCTTGCCGTCACCGGTCTTGGCCTTGGAGCTGCATCCGGCGGCGGTGAGGGCGACCAGTGCGGCGAGCGCGGCGGCCAGGCCCCGCACGGCCTGTCGTCGGTGGGTCATCGTGCCTCCCCTGAGGGTTCGGTGGAAGAGGTGTCGGGTGGAGTGGGGGTGGTGGATGTGGGGTTCTTGGGTCTGCCGGGCCTTCGGGCCGCGAGCCTGGCCAGTCCTCCGGGCAGGAACAGCACCACCGCGACGACGGCGGCGCCGTACAGGTAGCGGGAGGCCTCCCCCGGTGCGATCCCGCCCGTCCCCGGGGCGGAGACCAGCGGGAGGGCATCGCTGTACCGGTTGAGGAGCTGCGGCAGGAGGGAGACGAAGACGCCTCCGGCCACCGCGCCCGCGACCGAGCCGAGACCGCCGATGACGATCATGGCCAGGTACTCGAGGGAGAGCGCCATGCCGAAGTACTCGGGCACCGTGCGCTGGAAGACCAGGGCGAGCAGGACGCCCGCCAGGCCCGCGTACATCGAGGAGAGGACGAAGACGGCGGCGCGGTAGCGGGCCACCGGGATGCCCATCACGCCCGCGGCGATCCGGTGGTCGCGGATGGCGTTCATCGCGCGGCCCGGACGGCCCCTGAGCACCCCGCGGGCGAAGACCACCCCGGCGAGGAGCAGCACGAGACCGAGGTACCAGAGCTTCTCGACCGCCCCGAACGGCACCTGGGCGACGAGGAGTTCGCTGTCGTCGAAGGTGAGGCCGAAGAGGCTGAGCGGGGGGACGGCACGGCCGTTGTAGCCGCCGGTGAGGTCATGGGCGTTGAAGAGCACATGCTGCCCGATGAAGATCAGCGCGAGGGTGGCGATGCCGAGGTACGCGCCGCGCAGCCGTCCCGCGATGGGGCTGAACACACCGCCGGCCACGCCCGAGAGGGCCACCGCGAGGACGGCGGCGAGCCAGCCGGGCAGTCCGAGCCCGGCAAGCCCGTCAGCGCCGTCACCGGCGAAGGCGCAGTAGCCGTAGGCGCCGACGGCGAGGAAGAAGGCGTGCCCCATGGAGAGCTGCCCGGTGGCGCCGGTCAGCAGGTTGATGCCGATCGCGCCGAGGGCGGCCGCCATCGCGAACAGGCCCGCCTGGAGCCAGAAGCGGTCCAGGTAGAAGGGGAGGACGACGAGGACGAGGCCGGCGGCGGCCCACCCGTACACCGCGGGGGTACGGACCCGGAGGCCGTTCCTGGCGAGGGTCTCAGACACGGGCCAGCTCCTTCGTGCCGAAGAGTCCGGCCGGGCGGATCAGGAGCACCGCGACCATGACGAGATAGGGGGCGAGGTCGCCGATCCCCCGGCCGAGGAACGCGAGGTCGCCCTGGTAGCCGGTGGCGAGGGACTCGGTGACGCCGACGAGGAGACCGCCGACGAGGGCGCCCGTCGTGGAGTCGAGGCCGCCGAGGATGGCGGCGGGGAAGGCCTTGAGCGCGGCGAGCGAGGTGGCCCGCTCCAGGCCGGGTGTCGGGAAGACGGTCAGGAAGAGCGCGGCGACGGCGGCGAGACCGCCGGCGACCGCCCAGGCGCCGAGCGAGACCCGGCCGAGCCTGATGCCCATGAGGGCGGCGGTCTCCTGGTTCTCGGCGGCGGCCCGCATGGCGACGCCCCAGGAGGTGTACCGGAAGGCGAGCAGGAAGGCGGTGATGAGGAGGGCCGCGGCGAGCAGGGCGGCGATCCGGGTCTCCGCGATCGTGACCGGCCCGACGGTGACGACGGCGTCGCCCCAGGGGTCGCCGAGGGAGAGGATGTCGGTGCCGATCCTGCGGGTCAGTTCGGTGGCGAGCAGGATGTCCACGCCGATGGTGACGATCGCGAGGACGCTGTGGTCACCGCCCCGGTGACGGCGCATGACGAGGAACTCGACGGCCGCGCCGACGACCGCCGCGCCCGCGATGCCGGCGAGCAGGGCGGGCCAGAAGCCGATCTCCTCGTGCAGCACGGCGGTGACGTAACCGCCGGCCAGGAGGAGGGAGGCGTGGGCGAAGTTCACGACCTCGGTGGCGCGGAAGATGATCACGAAGCCGAGGGCGATGAGGGCGTAGATCGAGCCCAGTGAGATGCCGTTGATCAGGAACTCGGCGAAGGTGCTCACGCGGCGGACTCCTCTCCGAGGTAGGCGCGGACGACCGCCGGGTCGTTCTGGACGGCGGCGGGTGCCCCGTCGGCGATGCGGCGGCCGAAGTCGAGGACGGTGACGGAGTCGGCGAGCCGCATCACCAGGCCCATGTCGTGCTCGACGAGGAGGACCGAGATGCCGAGGCTGTCGCGGACGCCCGCGATGACCGAGGCGGTACGGACCCGCTCGTCGGCGGTCATGCCGGCGACGGGCTCGTCGAGCAGCAGCAGCTTCGGCTCCATGCAGAGGGCGCGGGCGAGTTCGGCGAGCTTCTGCTGTCCGTACGGCAGCGAGCCCGCGGGCTTGGCGAGCTGTTGCTCCAGGCCGACGAAGGCGGCGATCTCCCGGACCCTGGCGCGGTGACGCGCCTCCTCGCGGGCGGCGGACGGCAGCCGGAGGCCGGCGGCGACGAAGCCGGTGCGGGTCAGCCGGTGGCGGCCGAGCATCAGACTGTCCTCGACGGTGGCGCGCGGCGGCAGGGCCAGGTTCTGGAAGATCCGGCCGACGCCGAGGTCCGCGATCCGGTGCGGGGGCAGTTCGGTCAGCTCGTGCGGGCCGAGACGGACGGAGCCCTCGGTGGCCCGGTAGACGCCGGAGAGCACGTTGAAACAGGTGGACTTGCCGGCGCCGTTGGGCCCGATGAGGGCGTGCACGGTGCCGGGCCGGACGGTGAAGCCGACGGCGTCGAGGGCGGTGAGCCCGGCGAAGCGGACGGTCAGTCCCTCGACGACGAGCGCGGGGACGTCCGGCGCGGCCGTGGGAATCGCGGGTGCGTCGGTCATCGGGGCTCCTCCCAACGGGACAGGACCGGGTGTGTCGTGCGGGCACGGGCCGCGTCGGTCATCGGGTGTCCTCCCAGCGCGACAGGACCGGGTGTGTCGTGCGGGCGCGGGCCGCGTCGGCGGCGGCGTCCTCGTCGACCACGCCCAGATAGCGGCGGCGCACCTCGTCGGATGCGGCGAGTTCGGCGGCCGGGCCGGAGAGAGTGACCTCGCCGACCTCCAGGACGTACGCGCGGGAGGCGAGCCGCAGGGCGAGCGCCGCGTTCTGCTCGACGAGGAGCACCGCGGTGCCCTGGGCGTTGATCTCACGGATGGCGTCCGCGATCCGGGCGGCCATCAGCGGGGCGAGGCCGAGCGAGGGCTCGTCCAGGAGGAGCAGGTCGGGCCCGGCCATCAGGGCGCGGCCGACGGCCAGCATCTGCTGCTCGCCGCCGGAGAGCAGTCCGGCCTGCTGCCGGGAGCGCTCGGCGAGGACCGGGAACAGCTCGTGGACCCGGCGGAGGGCGTCCGCCTTCGCCGCCCGGTTGCCGCGCCCGCCGAGGGCGCCGGCCCGCAGATTGTCCTCGACCGTCATCCGGGCGAAGACCTGACGGCCCTCGGGCACCTGGGAGACGCCGGCCGCGACGACCCGGTCCGGCGGCAGTCCGTCGAGCGGCCTGCCGTCCCGGCTCACCGTGCCGGAGACCACGGCGCCGCCGTGGAACCGCAGGGTGCGCGAGACCGCCCGCAGCAGTGTGGACTTTCCTGCTCCGTTGCCGCCGAGGACGGTGACGACCTCGCCCGCCGGCACGGTCAGCGACACCCGCCGCAGCGCGCGCACCGGTCCGTATCCCGCCGTCAGGTCCGTCACCTCGAGGGCGGGTGCGGTACCTCCCATGGTTCCCCTTTCCCCGGCCGTTCTTGTTACTCGGCCGTTCAGTGGCGCTCACCCCAACACCGCGCGGGACCGCGCGTCCACGTCCCGTGGCCGAAACGCTGCCGGTGACCAGCGGGGACGGCGGCGGGCTGTGCATGCGCACAACAGTGCGCGTCAGGGCTGTGCGGAGGGGGCCGGGGCGGTGGATCCTCCCGGCATGGGACGGCGCAGACGGCGGACGGGCGACGACTGGAAGATGCTCGCGCAGGCGTGCACGGCGCTTCTGGAGCGGGTGCCGGAGCTGGTGGACGAGCATCTGAGGGAACTTCACGCCTACGAGCCCGCCTACGGGCGGATCCTTCCGTACGACCAGCACTGGCAGGAGGCCCACGAGGCGATGCGGATCGGGATCGAGATGATCTCGGCGCCCCGGAACTCGCCCCGCAGGGACCTGGAGCACGCGGACGAGATGGGCCGGCGGCGGGCCGCGCAGGGCATGCCGCTGGAACTCGTCGTGCACGCGTACCGGCACGCCGGGCATCTGGTCTGGGACGCGCTGATCGAGGGCGCCGGTGCGGACACGGCGCAGCTGGCGGCGCTGATGCAGTCGGCGACGACGGTGTGGTCGGCGGTGGACGCGCAGGCGGACACGGCGTCGGAGGCGTACCGGTCGACCGAGCTGGAGCTGCGGCGGCGGACCGACGAGCAGCTCCAGGCACTCGTGGACGCGCTGCTCCAGGGCCAGCGGTCGCCCGAGCTGGTGTCGCGGGCGGCGGCGGGCCTCGATCTGCCGGAGCAGGGGCGGTACGCGGTGGTGGTGCTGCGCTACGACCGGCGGGAGGAGCGCGAGCCGTTCCACCGGCAGGTGCAGGGCGAGGGGGTGCGGTTCCTGTGGCGGATGGGCGCGGACTGCGAGCTGGGGGTGGTGGCGCTGGCCGGTGACACCGGGCTCGACGCGCTGTCGGAGCTCCTCGACGGGCGGTGCCCGGGGCCCGGCGGGATCAGCCCGGTGGTGGTGGGCCTCACCGAGCTGGGCCGGGCGCGGCGGCTCGCCGAACTGGCCCTGCGGACCTGCCCGCCGGGCAGCCGTCAGATCGTACGGCTCGACCGGCGGATGGCGGGCGCGCTGGTGGTGGGCCAGCCGGAGATGGCGAGCCTGCTTGTCTCGGACGTCCTGGGCGGCCTGCTCGAACTGGACCCGGCGGACCGGGCGGTGCTCCTGGAGACGCTGGACGCGTGGCTGGACTGCGAGGGGTCGGCGGGGCGGGCGGCGGGGCGGTTGTACTGCCACCGGAACACGGTCTTCAACCGGCTGCGGCGTCTTGAGCAGCTGACGTCACGGTCGCTGTCGCGACCGCGGGACCTTACGGAGATGACGCTGGCGCTGGACGCGTTCCGGCTTACGGCGTCGGGGGGTTGAGGGGGGCGGCAACCGCCCGCGTCCCCACCCACCCCCGTGTGGGCAATCGTCCCGCAGGGCGGGACGGGTGGGCACACGGGACGGCGCCCTTCGGCGGGCGCCTCCGCCCCTTGTGCCTGGACCCGCACCGGACTGTGCGCCGTACATCGGGTGCGGGTTCAGGCGCGGAAGCCTAGGCCCGGCAAGGGGCGCCGTCCGTTGTGCCCACCCGTTCCGCCCCAGCGGAACGAATGCCCACAACGGGGGGGCGGAGGCGGCACGGTGAGGGTGGGCGGCGCCCCGGCGGGACAGGTGTCGGCAGCGAGGGTGGGTGGCCCACCGGGGCGGGCACAGGTGCCCGCAGCCAGGGTGGGCGGCGCCCCCGTGGGACAGGTGTCCGCAGCGGGGGTTCGGGAGGGGGCCGGGGCCCGTGCCGCTACGTCAAGAAGTCTCGCGCGATGTTCGACGCGACTTCCTCCAGGAGCGGGCCCGCGTTCGCCATCGACCTGGCCGCGTCCGGCTCGAGCGCCGTGAGGGGGTACGCGCGGCGGATGCCGGCCTTGCCCAGGGCCTCGGGCGGCAGGGCCAGCCGGCCGCAGACCGCGACGACCTCCTTGCCCGCCGCGCGGGCCGCCGCGGCGACGCCCGCCGGGGCCTTGCCGTGGAGGGTCTGCTCGTCGAGGGAGCCCTCGCCGGTGATGACCAGGGTGGCGCGCTCCAGGGCGGGGGCGAAGCCGAGGACCTCCAGCATCAGCTCGATGCCGGGGCGGAAGCTCGCGCCGAGGATGAGCGCGCCGTAGCCGATGCCGCCGGCGCCGCCCGCGCCCGGGGCGAGGGCCGCCTCGGCGGCCTTGGGGCCGATGGCCTTCTCGAGGACGGTGGCGAAGTGGGCGAGGGCCGCGTCCAGGGTGCGGACGTCGTCCGGGGTGGCGCCCTTCTGCGGGCCGTAGACGGCGGGCGCGCCCTTGGGGCCGGTGAGCGGGTTGTCGACGTCGCTCGCGAGGATCAGGTCGACGGAGGCGAAGCGGGGGTCGAGCCCGGTGAGGTCGGCGGTGGCCAGGTCGGCGAGGGCCGCGCCGCCGGGGCCCACGGGCGCGCCGGACGCGTCGAGGAAGCGGGCGCCGAGCGCGGCGAGCATGCCGGCGCCGCCGTCGGTGGTGGCGCTGCCGCCGACGCCGAAGACGACGGTGGTCGCGCCCGCGTCGAGGGCCGCGCGGAGCAGTTCGCCGGAGCCGTACGTCGTCGCGGTCAGCGGGGCGAACACGCCGGGCGGGAGGAGCTGGAGGCCGGAGGCCTCGGCCATCTCGACGACGGCGGTGGTGTCGCGCAGCGCGAAGGCCGCGGTGACCGGTTCGCCGAGCGGTCCCGTCACCCGGACCTCGCGGCGTTCGAATCCGGCCGCGACGGCTGCCGCGACGGTGCCGTCGCCGCCGTCCGCGACGGGCAGCGTCTCCACCGTGAGCTCGGGAATGACCCGTCGCAGTCCTGCTGTGACCCGCTCCGCGACCTGTACGGCCGTGAGCGAACCCTTGAACTTGTCGGCCGCCACGAGTACGTGAGCGACCTGAGTTGCTGCTCCGTCCGTCACCTTGCATCCCTTGCTTTCGAACGTGCAGTCGCGCCGAGGCCGACCCTATCCGTACCCCCGGACGGCGTGCCACCCCCGGATAAGACGATATTCCGCACCATAGTGGGTCCCATGAGTACGGAAAAGATCGTTCCCGACGACAGGCCCGAGGTGTGGGTCATCGGGATCGGGGTCGCGGCCGTCGTCGCGGCCGTCGGCTGGGCCGCCCTGGGCGAGGACTCCTTCGACAGCGCCTCGGACACGGCGCTCCAGTGGGTGCTCGCGAACTTCGCCTGGCTCTTCGTGATCGCCGCGGACATCTTCCTCGTCCTGTGCGTGGTGATCGCCCTGAGCCGGTTCGGCCGGATCAGGCTGGGCGCGGACGACTCGGAGCCGGAGTTCAACAACCTGGCGTGGATCGCGATGATGTTCAGCGCCGGCATGGGCATCGGGCTGATGTTCTACGGGGTCGGGGAGCCGCTCCAGCATTTCCTGAGCCCGCCCCCGGCGAGCGGGGCGGCGGCCGGAACGGGCACGGCGGCCCTGAACGCGATGGAGTACTCGTTCTTCCACTGGACGCTCACCCCGTGGGCGATCTACGGCATCGCGGGCCTCGCCCTCGCGTACGCGGGCTTCCGCAAGGGCCGGGGGAACCGGCTGAGCTCCGCCTTCGTGCCGCTCCTGGGCGCGCGCCGGGTGGAGTCCTGGCCCGGAAGGGCGATCGACCTGCTCGCGGTGTTCGCGACCGTGTTCGGCACGGCGACGAGCCTCGGGCTCGGTGCGCTCCAGGTCGCCGAGGGGCTGAACCTGACGATGGACGTGGAGAACTCGACGTCCACCCAGCTGATCGTCATCGCGGCGCTGTCCGCGGCCTTCGTCCTGTCGGCCTTCTCGGGGCTGCACAAGGGCGTGAAGTGGCTGTCGACCCTGAACATCGTCCTCGCGGCCTGTCTGATGCTCTTCGTGTTCCTGCTCGGTCCGACGGTCTACATCCTGGACACCATTCCGGCCTCCGTCGGCGGCTATCTGCACCAGCTGCTGCCGTTGGCGACCCGGACCGGCGCGTTCACCGATCCCGAGTGGCTGGGGGCGTGGACGATCTTCTACTGGGCGTGGTGGCTGTCGTGGGCGCCGTTCGTGGGCACGTTCATCGCCCGGATCTCGCGGGGCAGGACCATCAGGGAGTTCCTGGTGGGTGTGCTGCTCGTGCCGTCCGGGGCGACGGTGGTGTGGTTCTGCGTGATGGGCGGTACGGCGATCCGGCTGGAGACCACGGGCGCGGCGGACCTGGCGGCGGCCGTGAAGGACGGGGCGGAGGCCTCGTTGTTCGCGATGCTGGAGGCGCTGCCGATCGGCACGGTCACGTCGGTTCTGGCGATGCTGCTCGTGATGACGTACTTCATCACGAGCGCGGACTCGGCCTCGCTCGTGATGGGCTCGCTGACGAGCCGCGGCTCGCTCCACCCGCCGACCTGGCTCGTGGTCACCTGGGGCGTCCTGATGGCGGCCGTGGCGGCGGTCCTGCTCGTGGTGGGCGGTCTCGAGTCGCTCCAGACGGCGACGATCCTGGTGGCGCTGCCGTTCGTGCTTGTGATGCTGGCGCTGTGCTGGGCGCTTCTGAAGGAGCTGCGGGAGGACCCGGGGGCGGGTCCGGTCCGGCACCACGCGCTGCACGGGCTCGGGGACGCCGTACGCGCCCTGGTCGGCGAGGCGATCACCGAGCAGGGCGGTTCCCGTCATCACCGGCTGCGCCGCGCGGCCCGGGCGCGCACCGACACGGAGCCCCCGGAGGACGGGAGCTGACCGGCGGGAGCTGACGGGCGCCCGCGCCGGGAGGGGCGGGGAGGCTCAGCCCTGCGGGGGCTCGGGCGGGACCATCTCACCGGTGCGCTCCGCCTCGTCCCGGCTGACGGCGCGCGCCTCGGTGCGGTGGCCGCGGGCGATGTAGTCGCGGACCACCGCCTCGACGGCGTCCTGGGGGTTCCCGATACCGGCGAGGACCATGACTTCCACGACGAGTTCGGCGTCGAGCGCGATGTTCACCTTGGCCATGGCGGGAACCTAACACCTCGGTCAGAAGAGGGCGTCCGGTTCCGCCGCACCCGATTCGAAGGCGAGGAGACGCTGCTTGCGGTCGAGGCCGCCGCCGTAGCCGGTGAGGCCGCCGCCCGCGCCGATCACACGGTGGCAGGGGACGATGATGCCGACCGGGTTCTTCCCGTTGGCGAGCCCCACGGCCCGGGAGGACCCGGGACTGCCCAGCGCCTCGGCGAGTTGGCCGTACGTCCGGGTCTCCCCGTACGGGATGAGGAGCAGCTGCTCCCAGACCCGCTTCTGGAAGGGGGTGCCGATGAGGTGCAAGGGCAGGTCGAAGGTGGTGAGTTCGCCCGCGAAGTAGGCGTCGAGCTGGCGGATCGCCTCGCCGAAGGGGCGCGGGTCGGGCTCCCCGAAGGTCTCCTCGGGCGGACGGTGGCGCTGCCCGGTCATATGGACGCGGCTGAGGACGCCGTCGACGGCGACGAGGGTCAGCGGCTCGTACGGACTGTCCACGACGGTGTGCCGGACGGTGGGGGCCATGACGGTTCAGTGTCCTTCGCTGGGCAGGTGGTTGATCGGGTGGTCGTCGGTCGCCCAGAGGTACTGGACGGCGTACGCGCGCCAGGGGCGCCAGTGGGCCGCCCTGGCGGTGAGCGCGCCGGGGGTGGCGGGCAGGCCGAGGCCTTCGGCGGCGCGGCGGACGCCGAGGTCCCCGGGGAGGAAGGCGTCGGGGTCGCCGAGGGCCCGCATGGCGATGACCTCGGTGGTCCAGGGCCCGAATCCGGGCAGGGCGAGCAGGCGGGCGCGGGCCTCCTCGCGGTCGTCGGCGGGGCCGATGGTGAGGGAACCGTCGGCGAGGTCCCGGACGAGGGTGAGAAGGGTGGTGCGGCGGCTGCGGGGCAGGGCGAGGGTCTCGGGGTCGAGGGCGGTGAGCGCCTCGGGGTCCGGGAAGAGGTGGGTGAGGCCGCCCTCGGGGTCGTCGACGGGGGTGCCGTACGCGGTGACGAGCCGGGCGGCGTGGGTGCGGGCGGCGGCGGTGGAGACCTGCTGGCCGAGGACGGCCCGTACGGCGAACTCGGCGGGGTCGACGGTGCCGGGCACCCGGCGGCCGGGCGCCTTGTCGACGAGCGGCGCGAGCAGCGGGTCGGCGCGCAGCCGGTCGTCGACGGCGACGGGGTCGGCGTCGAGGTCGAGGAGGCGGCGGCAGCGGCTGATGGCGTGGGTGAGGTCGCGCGGGTCGGTGAGGGAGAGGCGGCAGGCGATGTGGTCGGGGCGCGGGGCCAGGGCGACGATCCCGTGTCCGTACGGCAGGGCGAGGGTCCGCCGGTAGGCGCCGTCGCGCCACTCCTCGACGCCGGGGACGGCGGTGGCGGCGAGGTGGCCGAAGAGGTTGGAGGGTTCGAGCGGGGCGCGGAACGGCAGGCGGAGGCTGATCACGCCGGGGGTGGGGGTCCGGTCGGGGATCGGGCGGGCCGCGCGGGCGCGGAGTTCGCCGGGGGTCAGGGCGAAGACCTCGCGGACGGTGTCGTTGAAGGTGCGGATGGAGGAGAAGCCGGCCGCGAAGGCGATCTCTCCGAGGGGCATCGGGGTCGTCTCGATGAGGACCCGGGCGGTCTGGGCGCGCTGGGCGCGGGCCAGGGCGAGGGGTCCCGCGCCCAGTTCGGCGAGGAGTTGCCGTTCGATCTGGCGGGTGGACCAGCCGAGGCGACGGGCGAGTCCGGGGACGCCCTCCCGGTCGACGATCCCGTCCTGGATGAGCCGGACGGCGCGGGCGACGGCGTCGGCGCGGACGTTCCACTGGGGCGAGCCGGGGCTGGTGTCGGGGCGGCACCGCTTGCAGGCCCGGAAGCCGGCGCGCTGGCAGGAGGCGGCGCTGGCGTGGAACTCCATGTTCTCGGGCTTGGGCGGGACGACGGGGCAGCTGGGCCGGCAGTAGATCCGGGTGGTGCGGACGGCGGTGAAGAACACGCCGTCGAAGCGGGCGTCCTTCGACTGGACGGCTCGTACGCAGCGCTCGGTGTCGGTGTGCATGAGTCCAGGATCGGGGACGGACGGCCCGCGGGCTGGCGAGAAAACGACATGGTCGTCCGTCCCCGGTCCCGGTCGCGCTCAGCCGGTGACCGTCCGGTAGTGGGTGGTCAGCCTGCCGTCGTCGCCGAGGACGTGGAAGGCGAGGGCGGGCGGCAGGTCGAGGTGGACGTGCGGGTCGTCGGGGCCCGCGTTCTCCCAGGGCAGCCGGAGGGCGGAGACGACCCCGGGCGCGACGAGCAGGGGGCGCCCGGCGAAGGTCGTGGCGGCGGCCGTGTGGGCGTGGCCCGCGAGGAAGGCCGTGAGGTGGGGGTGGCGGTCGGCGAGCGCGGCGAGCCGCTCCTCGCCGAACTGCCGGATCTCGTCCACGTACGGGGTGTGCAGCGGTACGGGCGGGTGGTGGAAGGCGACGAGGACGGGCACGTCGCGCGGGGTGTCGGCGAGGACGCCGTCGAGCCACTCAAGCGTCTCGTCCTCCAGGAGGCCCTGGTGCTCGCCGGGCACGGACGAGTCGCAGAGGGCGATGACGAAGCCCTCGCCGCGGAGCACCTGGTTGACGGGGGCGTACGGGCGGGTTCCCGTCTCCTCGGGGAGGAGGGCCTTCCGGAAGGCGGCGCGGTCGTCGTGGTTCCCGGGGCAGAGGAGCAGCGGGTGGCGGGAGTGCAGCAGTTCCCGCGCCTGTGTGTACTCGTCGGGGGTGCCGTGGTCGGCGATGTCCCCGGTGACGAGCACGGCCGCCAGGTCGTACGGCAGCTCCTCCAGATACCGCAGGACGGCGCGGGTGCGGTCCGCGCCGCGCTGCCCGCCGTCGATGTGGACGTCGCTGAGATGAGCGATGACGATCATGCGGCCGGAACCTCCATGGGGTGCGCGGTGAACGGGCGTTCACCGCGACCGTACGGTGATCACGGCCGCGCCGGGAAGGGCCGCATCGGAACCGGTGGCCCGCTTCGCGTGCCCTACTCGAACCGTGTGGTGTCCCCCGCTCCGCGGCGGACGATCTCGGGCTCGCCACTGGAGAAGTCGACGACCGTGGTGGGTTCGGTTCCGCACTCGCCGGAGTCGAGCACCGCGTCCACCTGGTGGTCGAGCCGCTCCTTGATCTCCCAGCCCTGGGTGAGGGGTTCGGCCTCGTCGGGCAGCAGCAGGGTGCTGGAGAGCAGCGGCTCGCCGAGCTCGGCGAGGAGGGCCTGGGTGACGACGTGGTCGGGGATGCGGACGCCGACCGTCTTCTTCTTGGGGTGGAGGAGCTGCCGCGGCACTTCCTTGGTACCGGGCAGGATGAAGGTGTACGGGCCGGGGGTGGCCGCCTTCACCGCGCGGAAGACGTCGTTGTCGATGTGCACGAGCTGGCCCAGCTGGGCGAAGTTCTGGCACATCAGCGTGAAGTGGTGCCGGTCGTCGAGGTCGCGGATGGCCCGGATGCGGCTGATGCCGTCACGGCTGCCGAGTCGGCTGCCGAGCGCGTAGCAGGAGTCGGTCGGGTACGCGACGAGCGCCCCGTTCCGGATGGAGTCGGCCACCGCGCCGATGGTGCGGGGCTGGGGGTTGTCGGGGTGGACGTCGAAGTACTTGGCCATGGGGGCAGTCTATTTTCGCGGGCGGGCCCGATCCGACCGACAGGCCCTACCGGGCCGCCTGGCCGCGCAGGCTGCGCCAGACCGCCTTCGCCGCGTTGTGACCGGACATGCCGTGCACGCCGGGGCCGGGCGGGGTGGCGGAGGAGCAGAGGAAGACCGCCGGGTGCGGGGTGGCGTAGGGGCGGAGCGAGAGGGTGGGGCGCAGCAGCAGCTGGAGGCCGCGGGCGGCGCCGCAGGCGATGTCGCCGCCGACGTAGTTGGCGTTGTGCGCGGCGAGTTCGGGCGGGCCGGCGGTGGCGCGGGCGAGGACGCGGTCGCTGAAGCCGGGGGCGAAGCGCTCGATCTGACGCTCGATCGCCTCGGTGAGGTCGCCGCGCCAGCCGTTCGGCACATGGCCGTACGCCCAGAAGACGTGCTTGCCCTCGGGGGCGCGGGAGGGGTCGACGAGGCTGGGCTGCGCGGCGATGAGGAAGGGGGCGTCGGGGGCCGTGCCGGAGGAGGCCTCCCGCAGGGCGGTGCCGATCTCTCCGGCGGTGGGGCCGATCTGGACGGTGCCGGCACGCCGGGGCTCCTCGGCGGTCCACGGCACGGGGCCGTCCAGGGCGTAGTCGACCTTGAACGCGGCGGCGCCGTACCGGTAGTGGTCGTAGTGGCCGCCAAAGCCGGCGATCCGGGCGAGGGCCGTGGGCGAGGTGTCGAAGACGTAGGCGCGGGCGGGCGGCAGGTCGTCGAGGCGCTTGACCTCGAAGTCGGTGTGGACGGCGCCGCCGAGGTCCCGCAGGTACGCGGTGAGGGCGTCGGAGATGGACTGGGAGCCGCCACGGGGCAGGGGCCAGCCGCCGGCGTGGGCGGCGAGCGCGAAGACCAGGCCGACGGCGCCGGTGGCGAAACCGCCGAGCGGGGCCATGACATGGCCGACGAGACCGGCGAAGAGCGCTCGCGCCTTCTCGTCCTGGAAGCGGCGCATCAGCCAGGTGGAGGGAGGCAGTCCGGCGAGGCCGAAGCGGGCGAGGGTCACCGGGTCGCGGGGCAGCGCCGTGAGCGGCAGCTGCATGAAGTCCCGTGCGAGGACGTCCCACTTGCCGAGGAAGGGGCGGACGAGCCTGCGGTACGCCCCCGCGTCGCGCGGTCCGAAGGAGGCGGCGGTCTCCGCGACGGAGCGCGCGAGGACGGCGGCGGTGCCGTCGTCCCAGGGGTGGGCCATGGGCAGTTCGGGGTGGAGCCACTCCAGGCCGTACCGGTCGAGCGGCATCGTCTTGAAGACCGGCGAGCCGGCGCCGAGCGGGTGCACGGCGGAGCACGGGTCGTGCCGGAAGCCGGGGAGGGTGAGCTCCTCGGTCCTGGCGCCGCCGCCGACGGTGGGCTTCGCCTCGAAGACGGCCACGGACAGGCCGCGGCGGGCCAGTTCGACGGCGGCGGTCAGTCCGTTGGGCCCCGCGCCCACGACGACGGCATCGAGCATCGACGTCCTCTTCGACACCTTCGGACTCCTTCGTCAGCCGATGGCCAGGGCTCTCAGGATATTCCTGCGCTCCGGCGGTTCTTAACGGCCCCTCAGGAGGGTCCGGATCCGGTCGGCGGTGGCGGCGTCCCTGGCCGCCGTGAACGGCAGCGCGTTGCCGCCGGTGATGCGGAAGGGCTCCCCCGCGACGGTCGTCTGCGCACCGCCGGCCTCGGTGACGAGGAGCAGTCCTGCCGCGTGGTCCCAGGCGTACTCCCAGCTGAAGGCGGTGGCGTCGAGCGCGCCGCGCGCCACGGCCAGGTACTCGAGTCCCGCGGAGCCGCAGGGGCGGGGGGCGACGCCCTCGGTGGACAGGCCGAGCAGGGCCCGCTTCTGGTCGGGGGTGGAGTAGTCGGGGTGCGAGGTGGCGACCGTGAGGACGGCACCGGGCTCGGGTGAACCGGAGCGCAGGGGCTGCCCGTCGAGGGTGGCGCCCCTGCCGCGGACGGCGATGGCGAACTCCTCGAGGGCGGGCGCGTACGTCCAGGAGGCGAGCAGCTCGCCGTGCCGGGCGAGGGCGACGAGGGTGCAGAAGGCGGGGTCGCCGTGGACGAACTGCCGGGTGCCGTCGACGGGGTCGACGATCCAGACGGGGGCGTCGCCGCGCAGCGCCTCGTAGACCGTGGGATCGGCGTGGACCGCTTCCTCGCCGACGACCACCGAGCCGGGCAGCAGGGCGGTCAGGGAGGTGGTGAGGTGTGCCTCGGCGGCCCGGTCGGCGACGGTGACCAGGTCGTGCGGGCCGTTCTTCTCGACGATGTCGTCGGCGGCGAGCTGCCGGAAACGCGGCATGATCTCGGCGGCGGCGGCCTTGCGGACGGCCTCCTCCACCTCGGTCGTACGGCCGCCGAGGACGTGCTCGATGAAGTCTTCGGTCATGTGTCCAGCTAAGCACGCGGCGCTGACAACCGGACCACCGCACTCGTCACCCGCCGTTCTCCCGGGGACCGCGAGACGTACTACCAAGCCCACCCGCAACGGCTACGAAGCCCAGATCACCGAGCGCCTGCGCCACTGGGCGGCTCTGCGCGCCCGCGGACGACGCGACTGACCGGCCGACGCCCCGCGAAGGTGACTTCACATGACGGTCGGAGTGATCAATGCATGGACGCCCCTGCCGCCGTGATCACCGTCGGGGCACCATGCCTGGCATGACGACTACTGAGATCCGGAACTCGTACCTGCTCGCTGCCGAGCAGGCCGTGAAACTCCTCGAGGCAGGTGAGGTGGCGCGCTGCTGGCAGAAGGAGTCCGTACTGCCGGGGATGACGGTGGGCGGCCTGGCCGGTCACCTCGCGCGGAGCGTCCTGCAGGTCGAGTGGTTCCTCGACGGTCGGGTGGTCGGTGCGGAACCGGTGACGCCCGTGCACTACTACGCCAGGCTCGTGGGCACGTCCACGCCCGACTCCGAGCTCAATGTCGGCGTGCGCGCCCGCAGCGAGGAAACGGCCGCGGCCGGTCCCGCCGTCGTGGCCGAGCAGGCGCGGGCCGCGTGGCGGCGGTTGTCGGAGCGGTTGGAAAGGGAGCCGGCCGATCAGCGCGTGGCCGTCCTCCACCGGCCCGGAGAGGAGATGCTGCTCGACGGCTATCTCCAGACGCGCTGTGTCGAACTGGCGGTTCACCTCGACGATCTGGCGCTGAGCGTGGCCGCCCCTCACCCGACCCCCGAAGCCGCCCTCGCCCTGGCGATCGACGTGCTTGTCGCGGCTGCCCGCGAACGACACGGCGATCAGGCCGTGCTGCACGCCCTGGCGAGGCGCGAACGTGACGTCAACGACGCCTTGCGCGTGTTGTAGACGGTCTCCGTCCCCATCCGCCAAGGCCGGGGCCGCGTCCCGCGCCCTTCTGTGGCCATGGGGGCATGACCTAGAGTGCGATGCGCGGTATGCGCAGGTCTGTCCGAGTCCTGGGGCCGAGACGACGTGGGTCCCGGCCGCACGCTGGAGGGAACGAAACGGTGCACGGTGAGTACAAGGCGCCCGGCGGCAAGCTCGTCGTCGTCGATCTGGACGTCGAGGACGGTGCACTCCGCGACGTGCGGGTCGCCGGAGACTTCTTCCTGGAGCCCGACGAGGCGATCCTCGCGATCGACGGCGCCCTGGAGGGCGCCCCTTCCTCGACGGACGCCACAGGTCTGGCGGCCCGGATCACCGCGGCTCTGCCCGAGTCGACCGTGATGTTCGGGCTGACGGCGGAAGGGATCGGCATCGCCGTCCGGCGGGCCCTGGCCCACGCGACCGAGTGGAGCGACTACGACTGGCAGCTGGTGCACGCGGGGCCTCAGGCCCCGGCCCTGCACATGGCCCTTGACGAGGTGCTCACCGCCGAGGTGGCCGCCGGGCGGCGGGCGCCCACCTTGCGGGTCTGGGAGTGGGCCTCGCCCGCCGTGGTCATCGGCAGCTTCCAGTCGCTGCGGAACGAGGTGGACCCCGGCGGGGCGGCGAAGCACGGGATGACCGTGGTGCGTCGCGTCTCCGGTGGTGGGGCCATGTTCGTGGAACCCACGAGCACGATCACCTACTCCCTGTCCGTGCCGGAGTCGCTGGTGTCGGGGCTCTCCTTCGCCGACAGCTACGCCTACCTCGACGACTGGGTCCTGGGCGCCCTCGGCGACATGGGGATCAAGGCGTGGTACCAGCCGCTCAACGACATCGCCACCGAGGCCGGGAAGATCGCGGGCGCGGCGCAGAAGCGGGTGGTCGGCCCGGACGGCGGGCCCGGGGCCGTCCTGCACCACGTGACCATGTCGTACGACATCGACGCCGACAAGATGCTGGAGGTCCTGCGCATCGGCCGGGAGAAGATGTCCGACAAGGGCACGAAGAGCGCCAAGAAGCGCGTGGATCCACTCCGCCGGCAGACCGGGCTCGCCCGGGAGCAGGTGATCGAGAACATGATCGCCTCCTTCCGCGACCGCTACGGCCTGGTCACCGCGGAGGTCACGGCTGAGGAACTGGCCCGGGCGGAGGAGCTGGTGCGGACGAAGTTCGCCACCGAGGAGTGGACCGCGCGGGTGCCGTAGCGCGCGTCGGTCACCAGTCCGGCCCCGTGGTCGAGTGACCGCGTCCCGCCCGTCTCGTTGATGCCCACGCGGGCCGGGACGGGCGTGCGGAAACGTCTCCGCACCTCTCCGGCCCGGGGACGCGGCGCCGAGAGTGCGGAGATCAGGTGGGACGGGCGAGGAAGCTCATGGCGACGGTCGCGGGCATGGTGATGGCGGTGTGTCCGCTCGGGGTCGCGCCGCCCGCGCACGCGGTCGTCGGCGGACAGGAGGCACGGCCTCATCAGTACCCCTTCATGGCGGGGCTCGTCGACGTCGTGGAGCGTCGGGTGATGTGCGGCGGCGCACTGATCGGCGACCGGTACGTGCTCACCGCCGCCCACTGTCTGACGGGTTCGTACGCGAGTCCCGCCCGGGTGGGCGTGCTCCTGGGCGACCACGACCTGAGGACCGACGCCGACAGCCCGCACGCGGTCCTGGTGACCCCCGACCGGTTCGTGCCGCACCCGGAGTACGACCCGGTCAGCCAGCGCAACGACATCGCTCTCGTCCGGCTCGCCGAGCCGGTCGCCCTCGGCCGTGACGTGCGCCCGGTCGGCCTGCCCGCGCCGTACGCCCCCGGGTCCCTGGACCAGGCCCAGGTGGAGGTGCCCGGCTGGGGCACCACCTCGTACGGCGGCCCCACCTCCGACGTCCTGCGGACCGTGGCCCTCCGCACGCTGAGCAACCCGGTCTGCGCGAGCCGGGGCATGGAGCAGATCGCCCCCACCCAGGTCTGCACCTACGCCCCCGGCCGGGACACCTGCCAGTACGACTCCGGCGGCCCCCTCGTCCGGGTGGTCGGGGGGCGGCCGTACGTCGTGGGTCTGGTGTCCTACGGCAGGGAGTGCGCCACCGACACTCCCGCCGTGAACACGCGTGTCGGGTCCTACATCGGCTGGATCGAGCGGACGACCGGGCGGGGGGGGGGGGGGGGCCGGGGGCGGGGGGGGGGGGGGGGGGGGCGCGCCCCCCGGGGGGGGGGGGGGGGGGGGGGGGGGGGGGGGGGGGGGGGGGCGGGGGCGCGGGGGGGGGGGGGGGGGGGGGCCCCGCCCCCCCCCCCCCCACCCCCACCCCCCCCCCCCCAAAACGCGGGCGGGGGGGGGGGGGGGGCGGGG
>NZ_JBVHUJ010000003.1:224028-752319 GCF_055565415.1 Streptomyces sp. NPDC028711
CGCCCCCCCCCCCCCCCCCCCCCTCCCCCCGGGGCGGGGGCCCCCCCGCGGGCCCCCCCCCCCCGCCGCCCTTCACGGCCGGGGCCGTCGTCGGTTCCTTCTCCTACCTGGTGCCGATCCGCAGGAAGGTGACCGAGTGGGCGGGGAAGGTGTGCGTGAAGGTCCGCCCGATGCCCTGCAGCGTCGATGTGCGCGGCTGGATCGGTGAGGCGTCGGCGCTGTTCACCGCGTCCGGCGCTCCTTCCAGGGTGGTCACCCTGGCGGTCGAGGCGACGGCGGCGGTACCGAGGTCGATGCGCGTACGGGCAGCCGCGGCCTGAGCGTTGACGACCTTGACGATCAGGTCGCCCTTGTCCTTCGTCACCACCTGGCGGAACGGTTCAGCGGTCTTGTCGTCGGTGAAGGAGCCCCACTTCTGCCCGTCGAGGAAGAGGGTGACCTGTCGGCCCCGCACCTGGACGTGGACGTCGTAGGCGCGGCCCGTCTCGATGGTGGTGGGGGTCTCGAGCAGGGTCTGCTTGCCTCCGTCGACGGTCTTCTCGACGGCGGAGCGGGTGTTGTTCCAGCCGCCGAGGTTCCACCAGTAGTGGTTGCCGGTGTCGCGTACGCCGAAGGCGATCAGGAAGCCTTCCCTGCCGGACTTCTTCGTGGCCCTGACCTTCAGGTCGTAGTCCTGCCAGCTCGTGTCGCCGGCGGTGACCAGGGTGTTCTCGGCGGCCTCGTCGGACTGGACGTACGCTCCGTCCTGGACGGCCCAGGTGCCGCGGCCGGCCGACGGCGTCCAGCGGGAGGCCCCGGCGGAGAAGTCGTCCTTCAGCAGGCTCGTGCCGTTCGCGGCGGTGACCTCGACGTCGTCGTAGGCGGCGCTGGTGGCCCAGGTCGACAGGCCGACCGCCCCGGTGATCGGGCCGGAGAGGGACGGGGTGGCGGAGGCCCGGCTCGGCACGACCCGGTCACCGGTGTTGTTCATGAACAGCTTCTGGACCTCGTAGCTGGTCGAGCCCCACGAGCGGTTGTTGTCGAACCAGATCATGTCCGGCCGCCACTGGTTCTGGTGCACGTCGGCGAGCAGCGGGGCGTAGGAGGCGAGTTTGACGACGTCGGCGTTGCGCTCGAGGCCGGTCATGAACGCCGCCTCGGACAGGGCGTTCGAGAAGCGGTTGTCCCGGGAGGCGTACTCCCCGAGGAACACCTTGGGGCCCGAACGGTCGTAGGAGTCGTAACGGTTGTTGTTCTCCAGGAACCACTGCGGGCTGTTGTAGTAGTGCTCGTCGACCATGCCGACGCCCGCCTGGCGGTTGAGGTCCCACAGCCGGTCGAAGGTGGCGCCGCTGGAGGCGGGACCGGAGTTGGAGACGACCGTGATCTGCGGGTACCTGGCCGCGATCGCCTTGCGGAATTCGGTGAAGCGGGCGAAGTAGGCCTCGGGCAGGTTCTCCTCGTTGCCCACGCCCACGTGGGTCAGGCCGAAGGGCTTCGGGTGGCCCATCGCGGCCCGCTTGCGGCCCCAGGTGGAGGTGACGGGGCCGTTGGCGAACTCGATCAGGTCCAGGGTGTCCTGGATGTGCCGCTTGAGGAGAGCGGGGTCGTCGGTGGCCTGGTTCTCACCGCAGCCGGTGACGAGGGCGGGCACGACGGGCAGCGGCATCGCACCGATGTCCTCGGAGAACTGGAAGTACTCGTAGTAGCCGAGGCCGTAGCTCTGGTGATAGCCCCAGAAGTTGGCGTTCACGGCCCGCTGTTCGACCGGGCCGACCGTGTCCTTCCACTGGTAGGAGCGGCGGCGCTCCCAGTCGGGGGCCTCGTAGGCCTCGTGGCTGCCCGTGTTGACCAGGCAGCCGCCCGGGAAGCGCAGGAAGCCGGGGTCCAGTGCGGCGATCTTCTCGGCGAGGTCCTTGCGCAGCCCGTTCTGGCGGCCCTTGTAGGTGTCACGGGGGAAGAGCGAGACCATGTCGAGGCGTACGGTCCCCGCGCCCGCGGCCGTCACCGCGAGGCGGCCCGCGGTGGTGGTCACCTTGGGGACGAGCGTGCCGGTGTACTTGGTCCACCGGTCGCCGCGTACGGCGATGCCGAGGGGTGCGGACAGGACGGTGCCGTCCTCGGTGCGGAGCTCGGTGGTCAGACGCGTACCGGCCGGGTTGTCCGTGCGCGCCCAGACGGAGAAGGCGTAGCGTGCGCCCTCCTTGAGGGCCATGCCGGCGCCGTAACCGCTGTTGACGAGGCCGAAGCGGCCGGTGGTGCCGCCCGTCCCGGCGAGGTCGAGGCGCAGATGGTTGCGGTTGCGCTCGTTCAGCCGCTCGGCGTCGTCGACGACCCGGAGGGTGCCGGTGGCGCCGCCGGACGCGGTCTGCCGCCAGGAGGTCAGCGGGGTGTAGGACCGGTTGTCGACGGGGCTGAACTCGAAGGAGCGGTTCTGGACGAGTTCGGCGTAGAGCCCGCCGTCGGCGGCGTTGTTGATGTCCTCGAAGAAGACGCCGTACATCGTGGGGTCGATCGCCGGTCCCGTGCGGTCGGCGTCGACGGAGATCGTGTAGTCGGTCACGGCGGTGTCCGCCGCCGCGGGGGACTGGGTGAGGAGACCGGCCGCCAACGAGGTGGCGAGCAGGGAGCCGGCGACGACACCGGCTTTTCTGGTGGCTTTTCTGGTGGTGCGGTCGTGCGTGCGCAAGGCGGCTCTCCTTGAGATGGACGGTGGGTGGGCGTCGTGCTCTCGGTGCGCGGTGCTGTACGGGCGGGGCCCTGGCGTTCATCGGCGCTCGGGCTCCCGTCGCCCGGGGGCCCGCGTCCGCTTCGGGGGGCCTTCACGGCGCGGCGCGCCGGTGGACGCGCGCCGCGGCCGTGCCGGTGTGCTCACACGGTGGGCGGGTTGCCGTAGTAGGCGTCCGGGCCGTGTTTCCGTGTGAAGTGGCGGTCCAGGAGGTGCTGCGGAGGGTCGACCGTGCCCAGGGCGATGGTGTGGAGGGCCATCTCGGCCACCGCCTCGCAGATGATGGCGTGCTCCAGGGACGTGGTGGCGTCGGCGCCCCAGGTGAAGGGGCCGTGGTGGGCGACCAGCGCGCCGGGGACCTCCCTGGCCCGGGTGTCGTCACCCTCAAGGAGGTCGATGATGACCTGGCCGGTGTTGTACTCGTAGTCCGTGGCGCACTGCTGCGGCGTGAGGACCTCGGTGACGGGGACGGGACCGTTGAAGGTGTCGGCGTGGGTCGTGCCGAGCACCGGTATCGCGCGCCGGGCCTGGGCGAAGGCGACGGCATGGGTGGAGTGCGTGTGGGTCACGCCTCCGATGGAGGGGAAGGCCAGGTAGAGACTGCGGTGCGTCTCCGTGTCGGTGGACGGCCGCAGCCTGCCGTCCACGACGCTCCCGTCGGACAGGGAGACGACGACCAGGTCCTCCTCGCTCAGCACCTCGTAGGCCACTCCCGAGGGCTTGATGACGAAGACGCCGGCCTCTCTGTCCACACCGCTCACGTTGCCCCAGGTGAGGGTGGCGAGCCCGGCCCTGGGGATGCGGAGGTTGGCCTCCAGTACTTCTCGGCGCAGCTCCTTGGACACGGTCGTACACACGGAGGGCTCCGTCCTGGTGGTGGTGGAGGCGGGCGTGTTCACAGGCTCTGGGCCAAGCGGTGGTAGGCCTGGTTCCAGCGCAGCTCGCGGGTGAAGCGCCGGATGGTGGTGTCCTCGTCGATGACGGCGAGCTCGGTCCGCAGCATCTCGGCGAGGTCCTCGAGCTCCTCCCCGCCGAGAGCGGTGGTCAGGACGGTGTGGTGCGGTGCTCCGGCCGTCAGCCAGGCCTCGGTGGAGGTGCGCAGGTCGGGGCGGGGCTGCCAGACGGCGCGGGCGACGGGGAGCCGGGGCAGCGGCTCGGGCGGGGCGACGACGTCGATGTGGTTCGCGACGAGCCGGAACCGGTCGCCCATGTCGGCGAGACCGACGACGACGGCCGGACCGGGGTCCGCGTCGAAGACGAGACGGACCGGGTCCTCGCGCCCGCCGATGCCGAGCGGGTGGATCTCGCAGGTGGGCGTCGCCGTCGTGAGGGAGGGGCAGACCTCCAGCATGTGGGCGCCGAGGATGAGTTCCTGGCCGGGCGTGAGGTCGTAGGTGTAGTCCTCCATGAAGGAGGTGCCGCCGGGCAGGCCGTGGGCCATCGCCTTCATCGTGCGCAGCAGGGTGGAGGTCTTCCAGTCCCCTTCGCCGCCGAAGCCGTAGCCGTCCGCCATCAGGCGCTGCACGGCGAGGCCGGGCAGCTGGCGCAGGCCGCCGAGGTCCTCGAAGTTGGTGGTGAAGGCGCGGAAGCCGCCCTCCGTGAGGAAGGTGCGCAGGCCGGCTTCGATCCGGGCGGCGTAGCGCAGGGAGTCGTGGCGTTCACCGCCGGGGCGCAGTTCGGGCGCGAGGGCGTAGAGGTCCTGGTACTCCTTGACGAGCGCGGAGACGGTGGCCTGGTCGGCGGAGTCGACCGCGGCCACGAGGTCGTTGACGCCGTAGGTGTTGACCGAGACCCCGAACCGCAGCTGTGCCTCGACCTTGTCGCCCTCGGTGACGGCGACGTCGCGCATGTTGTCGCCGAAGCGGGCGAGCTTGAGGGTGGTCAGTTCGGCACGGCCGACGGCCGCGCGCGCCCAGCCGGCGATGCGGTCGACGACCTCGGGGGTGGTGACGTGGCCGGCCACGGTCTTGCGGGGGACACCGAGACGGGTCTGGACGAAGCCGAACTCGCGGTCGCCGTGGGCGGCCTGGTTCAGGTTCATGAAGTCCATGTCGATGGTGGACCAGGGCAGTTGGCGGTTGGCCTGGGTGTGCAGGTGCAGCAGCGGCTTGCTCAGGGCGTCGAGTCCCGCGATCCACATCTTGGCCGGGGAGAAGGTGTGCATCCAGGCGATCAGGCCGATGCAGCGGTCGTTGGCGTTGGCCTCCAGGCAGACCGCGCGGATGGCGGCCGCGTCGGTGAGGACCGGCTTCCAGACGAGGCGGACGGTCATCTGCGGCTGGTCGGCGAGGGTCGAGCAGATGGTGCGTGACTGTTCGGCGACCTGGGCCAGGGTCTCGTCGCCGTAGAGGGCCTGGCTGCCGGTGAGAAACCAGATCTCGCGGTCGGGCTTGGCGAGCGTCATGTCGGGTGTGCTCCTCGGAGGTGCTGGGGTGGAGAGGTGGGGCCGTCGAGGCCGGGGAGGCGGCCCGGTCAGTCGGTGGTCGCGGTGCGGGCGGCGTTGCGGATCCTTCGCAGGCGGTGCAGGAGGAGGTCCGCTCCGGTGCCGAAGTGGTCGTGCAGGGCGCGGTACTCGTCGAACAGCGCGTCGTACGCGTCCGCCCGCGCGGGATCGGGTACGTAGGCGTGCCGCTGGACGCTTCCCATGGCGGAGGCGGCGGAGCGGACGTCGGCGTACGCCCCCGCGGCGACGGCGGCGTGGATGGCCGAGCCGAGTGCCGGCCCCTGCTCGGAGGTGCCGAGGGAGACGGGGCGGCGGAGCACGTCGGCGTAGATCTGCATGAGCAGTGCGTTCTTCTTCAGGCCTCCGGTCACGATGAACTCCTCGACGGGAATGCCGCCGTCCTCGAAGGCCTCGACGATCATCCGGGTGCCGTACGCCGTGGATTCGAGCAGCGCCAGGTAGACGTCTTCGGGACGGGTGTCGAGGGTGAGTCCGGCGATGACTCCGGAGAGGTGGTGGTCGACCAGGGTGGAGCGGTTGCCGTTCATCCAGTCCAGGGCGACGAGTCCGTGCGCGCCGACCGGCCGGCCGGTGGCCTTGCGGGTCAGGAGCTGGTGCAGGTCCTCGCCGGCCGCCGCGGCCTCGGTGCGGTAGTGGTCCGGGACGCCCTGGCGGAGCCACCAGGCGAAGATGTCGCCGACCGCGCTCTGGCCCGCCTCGTAGCCGTAGGCGCCCTTGACGATGCCGCCGTCGACGACTCCGCAGATGCCGGGGATCTCGGCGAGGGCGGCGCCGTTGAGGACGTGGCAGGTGGAGGTGCCCATGATGGCGAGCATCCGGCCGTTCTCCACGGCGCCCGCGGCGGGCGCGGCCACGTGGGCGTCGACGTTGCCGACGGCGACCGCGATGCCCTCGGGGAGACCGGTCCAGTGCGCGGCCCGGCCGCTCAGTCCGCCGGCGCGGGAGCCCAGCGGTGACAGCGGGTGCTCCAGGCGCGTGGCGGGGAAGTCGGCGAAGTCCGGGTGGAGCCGGGCGAGGAAGCCGGGCGAGGGATAGGCGCCGTCCTGGTGGATGCCCTTGTAGCCGGCGGTGCAGGTGTTGCGGGACTCCGCGCCGGTCAGCTGCCAGACGATCCAGTCGGCCGCCTCGATCCAGCGGGCGCAGGCGGCGTAGACGGCGGGGTCCTCCTCCAGGACCTGCAGGGCCTTGGCGTACTGCCACTCGGAGGAGATCTTGCCGCCGTACCGTGCGATCCACTTCTCGCCCTGGGCGTGGGCGAGGGCGTTGATGCGGTCGGCCTGGTCCTGGGCCGCGTGGTGCTTCCACAACTTGGGCCAGGCGTGCGGGTGGTCGGCCCACTCGGGTGTCAGGGCGAGGGGGATGCCGTCCGGTGTGGTCGGCAGGACCGTGCAGGCGGTGAAGTCGGTGGCGATGCCGATGACGCGTGCGGGGTCGACTCCGGCGTCGGCGACCGCGGCCGGGACGGCGGTGCGCAGGACGTCGCGCCAGTCCTCGGGGTGCTGCAGGGCCCAGTCGGGGGGCAGCGGGGCGCCGGTGGTGGGAAGACGGTCCTCGATGACGGCATGGCGGTACTCGTGGACCGCCGACCCGAGTTCGGCGCCGTCCCGGACCCTGACCACGACGGCGCGCCCGGAGAGGGTGCCGAAGTCGACTCCGATCGTGCAGGCCTCGGGGTCGTGACGGGCTGCAGGGCCGGAAAAGGCGTGTGTGGTCACGATGCGATCTCTCTCGTCATGGGCAAGGGGGTGGGACGCCCCCGATTGTTAACGCTCACAATCGGGTTGGACAAGGGTTGCGTGCACTTCTGTCGGAAATCGCGGACAGGGAGAGGGCTGTGAAGTGAGCGCTCACTTGTGGGGCCGGGCGCGGGCGGCGCGTTGTGTCCGGCGCGGATGGCGCAGGGTGGGCCGGCCGCGCCCGGCGCGGGCAGGCACGCCCGGCACCGGCAGCGGAAGACGCGGCCCTAGGGGGTGTCTTGTCGATCAGGCCGGACGTCGCGAGCCCGGCCTGACCGACAAGACACCCCCTAGTTCGACGGGCGCGTGCTCGCGCGCATGATGAGCTGGGGCTCCACCAGGAGGTGTTCGGGCTTGCGGGCGCGGCCCTCGATGTGGTCCACCAGGAGGCCGATGCTCCGGCGTCCGATGGCGGTGAAGTCCTGGCGGACCGTCGTCAGCGACGGCGGGAAGTACTCGGCCTCCGGGATGTCGTCGAACCCGGCGACGGCCACCTGGTCGGGGGTGCGGATGCCGGCCTCGCGCAGGGCCCGCAGGACACCGAGCGCCATCTGGTCGTTGGCGACGAAGACCGCGGTGACCGGCGTCGTTCCCCGGCGGGCCACGGCGAGGCCCGCGAGTTCCTGCCCCGCGCGGTACCCGGACAGCGGGCTCCAGTCGCCCGTCAGCACCCGGGGTGGCCGGATACCGCTCTCCTCGAGGACCGCCCGCCATCCCGCGGTGCGGGCCTCGCTCTCCAGCCAGTCCTCGGGCCCCGCCACGTGCCAGACGGTGCCGTGCCCGGCGGCGAGCAGGTGCTCCGTGACCATGCGGGCACCGAGCTCCTGGTCGAGGGAGACGCCGGGCAGGTCGAGCTGGTGGCCGCCCTCCACGGTCACCACGGGAAAGGGCGCGTCGAGTTCGGCGAGCGCCTGCACGTGCGAGCGCTGCGGGGTGATGGCGACGACGCCCTCCACGCCCCAGGACGCCAGGTGGTCGATGGCGTCCTTCAGGCCCTGCCCTCCGCCCGTGCGGAGATTGACGGTCGAGACGAGGTAGCCCTCGTCCCTGGCCGCCTCCTGCAGGCCGGCCATGGTGCTGGCGGGGCCGTACAGGGTGGTGTTGACGGCGATGACGCCCAGTGTCCTCGTACGGCGCGTCACGAGGGCGCGCGCGGCCGAGTTGCGGCGGTAGCCCAGCCGCTCGATGGCCAGGGTGACCTGTTCCCGGGTGGCCGCTCGCACGTTGGGGTGATCGCTCAGCACCCGGGAGACGGTCTGGTGGGAGACCCCCGCCTCTCGTGCGACGTCGGCCATCGTCGGCGGGCGGACGTCTTCCGTGGGATGCGCCACGTTCGCCTCCCTTCTCGCTGCTTACGGCTGTGTGTCGATACGCGTGTGTGTCGATACGCGTGTGTGTCGATGCGAGAACGACCTTAGCGCCTCTTGTATCACGCCATTGTGAGCGCTAACAAAGGCGGACCGGAGAGCCCCTTACCCAGGGGGCCCTCCCGGCGTCCGGACTCGCCCGGGCCGTCTATTCCGCCGGACGGGACCCGCCGAAGAGCCGTTGGAGCAGGATGAACACGAACAGCAGACCGCCGATGACGATCCGCGTCCACCAGGAGCTGAGGGTGCCCTGGAAGCTGATGACGGTCTGGATCAGACCGAGGACCGTCACGCCGAGTGCGGTCCCCAGGACGAAACCGGAACCCCCGGTCAGCAGCGTCCCTCCGATGACGGCGGCCGCGATGGCGTCGAGTTCCATGCCGACGGCGTGCAGGGCGTAACCGGACAGCATGTAGAAGGTCAGCAGCAGGCCGCCGAGGGCCGAGCACAGACCGCTCACGGCATAGACGGCGACCTTCGTGCGACCCACCGGCAGGCCCATGAGACGGGCCGAGGACTCGTTGCCGCCCAGGGCGTAGACCGTGCGGCCGAAACGGGTGTGGTGCAGGACGACGAAGGCGAGCGCCAGCACGACCAGGGCGATGACCACGGCGGGTGAGACGAACAGGCCTCCGGGCAGGAGGACCCGTGTCTGGGCGATCCGCGTGGTCGTCGGGTCGGTGATGGAGATGGACGACGTGCTGATCATGTAGCAGAGACCACGGGCGAGGAACATGCCCGCGAGGGTGACGATGAACGGCTGGATCTCGAAGGCGTGGATCACCCACCCCATCAGCGCGCCGCCTCCGGCCCCCACCAGCAGGACCACCGGTATCGCCAGGGCGAGCGGCAGGCCGTTCTGTTCGACGAGCCAGGCCGTCAGCATGGTCGACAGGGCCACCATCGAGCCGACGGACAGGTCGATTCCGCCGGTCAGGATGACGAACGTCATGCCGATCGCCACGACGAGCAGGAAGCCGTTGTCGACCAGGACGTTGAGCAGGACCTGCGCGGAGAAGAAGCCTTCGTACTGGACGGAGCCGATCGAGAACATCGCGACAAGCAGGGTGGCCGTCACCATGAGCGGCAGGCGGGTGGCGTGCCGTACCGAGAACCGGTGGAGCGGCTTGGTGAGGGAGGCGAGGGTGGTGCTCACGGGTGGACCTCCTGCTGACGGGCTCCGACGTCGCCGGCCGCCGGGGCCTTGTCGGGGGCGGCCGGTCCGCGACGGCGTGAGAGTCGCGCGCGGAACGCGGACGACTGGACGAGGGACACGACGATGACGACCAGGGCCTTGAAGACGAGGGTGGTCTCCGGCGGTACGCCGAGGGTGTAGATCGTGGTCGAGAGGGTCTGGATGATCAGCGCGCCCAGGACCGTGCCGCCGAGGGAGAAGCGGCCGCCCGTCAGCGCGGTGCCGCCGATGACCACGGCGAGGATCGCGTCGAGTTCGATCCACAGGCCGGCGTTGTTGCCGTCGGCGCTGGACACGTTGGAGCTGATCATCAGGCCCGCCACCGCCGCGCAGACGGCGCTGACGACGTAGACCATGACGAGGAGTCCGCCCGCCCTGATCCCGACGAGCCGGCTCGCGACCGGGTTGCCGCCCACCGATTCGATGAGCATGCCGAGCGCGGTCCGGCGGGTGAGGAGAGAGGCGACGATCACGAGAGCCCCGGCCAGCAGGACGGCGAAGGGGAGGGTGAGCCAGTAGCCGCCGCCGATCATCTTGTAGGCGCTGCTGGACACGCTGATGATCTGCCCGTCGGTGATCAGCTGGGCCACACCGCGTCCGGCGACCATGAGGACCAGCGTGGCGACGATGGGCTGGACGCCGAGCCGGGCGACGAGGAAGCCGTTGAGGAGTCCGATCGCGGCGGCGACGCAGAGCGCCACGGCTATCGCCGACATGACGGTGCCGAGGCTTCCGGGATCCTTCGCCGTGGCGATGTGCTCGCACGCGAGGGCGCCGGCGATCGCCACCGTCGAGCCGACCGAGAGGTCGATGCCCCGGGTGGCGATGACCAGCGTCATGCCGAGCGACACCAGGATCAGGGGGGCGCCGAACTGGAGGATGTCGATGAGGCTGCCGTACAGGTGTCCGTTCTGGACGCGGACGGCGAAGAAGTCGTGGGTGAGGGCGACGTTCCCGAGCAGCAGGACGGCGAGGACGGCGGCGGGCCAGAACAGGCGGTGCTCGGTGAGCCGCCGGGCGCCGGGCGCGCGCGCCGTACGCGCGCCCGCGCCTGTGTCATCGGGTGGTGTCATGAGGTGGCTCCGGTGGCGATGGCGCCCAGGATCCGGTCGGGCGTCAGAGTCGTGTCGTTGGGGAGGGTGGCGACGAGCCGGTGGTCGCGCAGTACGCCCACGCGGTGGCTCAGCCGCAGCACTTCCTCGAGTTCGGCGGAGATGAAGAGGACCGCCGTGCCCTCGGCCGCCAGGCGGGTGACGAGTTTCTGGATCTCCGTCTTGGCGCCGATGTCGATGCCGCGGGTGGGTTCGTCCAGGATCAGCAGCTGGGGGTCGGTGAGCAGCCACCGGGCGAGGAGCACCTTCTGCTGGTTGCCCCCGCTGAGGTTGCGGACCTGCGCTTCCGGATGGGCCGGGCGGATGTCGAGCACCTCGATCCACCGGGCGGCGATCTCGTCCTGTCGGGTACGGGAGAGGGGTCTGGTCCAGCCGCGTGCGGCCTGGAGGGCCAGCACGATGTTCTCGCGGACCGTGAGTTCGCCGATCAGCCCCTCCGCCTTGCGGTTCTCCGAGCAGAAGGCGATCTTGCGGGCGATGGCGGCACGGGGCGAGCGCAGTGCGGCGCGTTCGCCGTCGATCCGCAGTTCGCCCTTGTCGGCGTGGTCGGCCCCGAAGAGCAGCCGGGCCGCCTCCGTACGTCCGGATCCGAGGAGTCCGGCAAGGCCGATGACCTCGCCGCGGTGGATGTCCAGGTCGTACGGCTGGATGGAACCGGACCTGGCGAGTCCGCGGGCGCTCAGGAAGGGGATGTCCGTGGCCCCGGGGGTGGCGGCGGTGCCGGTGTGGGACGTCTCGGCCAGTTCGTCCAGGGTGCGCAGTTCGCTGCCGACCATGCGGTGGACCAGGGTGACGGGGGTCAGCTCGTCGATCCGGTACTCGCCCACGAGGCGGCCGTTGCGCAGGACGGTCACCCGGTCGCACAGGTCGAAGACCTGGTCGAGGAAGTGGGTGACGAAGAGGATCGCGACGCCCCGGTCACGCAGCCGGCGCACCAGGGCGAACAGCTGGGCTACCTCGTCCCGGTCGAGGCTGGAGGTGGGTTCGTCGAGGACGAGCACCTTCGCCCGGACGTCCACGGCGCGGACGATCGCGACGAGTTGCTGGACGGCGAGGGAGTGGGCGCTCAGCGGCAGGCCGACGTCGAGGTCGAGGTCGAGTTCGGTGATGAGCTGGGCCGCGCGCCGGTGGAGGGCCGACCAGTGGACGAGTCCCAGACGCCGTGGCTCACGGCCGATGAGGATGTTCTCGGCGACCGAGAGGTTGGGGCACAGGTTCACCTCCTGGTAGACCGTGCTGATTCCGGCGTGTTGCGCCTCCAGTGGTTCGGTGAACCGCTGGGGGTCGCCGTCGATGGCGATGGTTCCCGCGTCGGGCGGGTGGACTCCGGTGAGCACCTTGATGAGGGTCGACTTGCCGGCGCCGTTCTCGCCCATCAGCGCGTGCACTTCCCCCGGGAAGAGGCGCAGGTCCACGCCGTCGAGGGCGAGGACGCCGGGGAAGGCCTTGCGGATGCCGTGGGCCTCCAGGACCGGCCGGTCGGTGCGGGTGGGTGTGCGAGGGGTGGGTGGGGCTGCCATCCGCCCTCCTCTCCTGAGGGACCGGGGCGGACGCGAGGGCCGCCCCGGTCCGATACGGGCGTGAGGTCAGTACTGGCGGCCGGGCAGGGCGGCCGCGGCCTGGTCCTGGGTGAAGACGCCCTCCTTGACCTCGACCCGGCGCGGGACGCTCTCCCCCGCCGCGACCTTCTTGGCGAGCTCCATGAGCTGGTCACCGAGGAGCGGGTTGCACTCGACCACCACGTTGATCTTCTTCTGCTGCATGGCGACGAAGGCGTCCTTGATGCCGTCCACGGAGATCACCTTGATGTCGGTGCCCGGCTTCTTGCCCGCCTCCTCGATGGCCTGGATGGCGCCCAGGGCCATGTCGTCGTTGTGGGCGTACAGGACGTCGATGTCCTCGTGGGACTTGAGGAAGGCCTGCATGACCTCCTTGCCCTTGGCGCGGGTGAAGTCGCCGGTCTGCGAGGCGATGACCTTGAACTTGGGGTCCCCCTTGATCGCCTCGGCGAAGCCGGCCTTGCGGTCGTTGGCGGGCGCGGAGCCCGTGGTGCCCTGGAGCTCGACGACGTTGACCGGTCCGGCGGCGCCCTCGTACTCCTTCACGAGCCACTTGCCGGCCTCCTGTCCCTCCTTGACGAAGTCGGAGCCGAGGAACGTCTGATAGAGGGAGGTGTCCTGCGAGTCCACCGCGCGGTCGGTCAGGATGACCGGGATGCCGGCGCTCTTGGCCTCCTTCAGGACGGTGTCCCAGCCGGACTCCACCACCGGCGAGAAGGCGATGACGTCCACCTTCTGCTGGATGAAGGTGCGGATCGCCTTGATCTGGTTCTCCTGCTTCTGCTGCGCGTCGGAGAACTTCAGCGTGATGCCGGCCTTCTCGGCGGCCTCGCGGACGGACGTGGTGTTGGCGGTACGCCAGCCGCTCTCGGCTCCCACCTGGGCGAAACCGAGCACCAGCTTTCCGTCGGAGGAGCCCTTGCCGGTGCCGCCGGTGCTGCCGGTGGTCGCGGGCTCGGTCGTGCAGGCGGTCAGCACACTGCCGGCCAGGGCGGCGGCGGCGACGATGCGGAGGGCTCTGTGGGCCATGTCGTGGTTCCTCTCGGGACGTGCGTCGTACCAGGCGGAGCCCTGAAGGCGATGGGCCCGGTGGAGACGTGGCTGCGCAGGGGTCGGTCGTGACGGGCGAGGCGGACGAGGCATCAGCCTCGACCGCCGGCGGACCGACGAGTGCGACACATTGTGAGCGCTAACACAGACGTAACTCAAGGGTTGGTACGACCGTTACACGTTCTTGATCCGGGGAAGCAGGTCGGCGACCGCGCGACGAAACGGGTCAAGGAGCAGCGAAAGCTGGCCCCTACAGCTGTCAGATCCCTGCCCTTGAGGGATGTCCCGGCCCCGGCCGGGGCGGGGTCCGGCCCCCTCCGCTGCTCCACGTTCATGTCGTGCGCCGAGTATTGACCTCAAGGTTGTGAGCGTTAACACTCATGCCGTCCTCCCTGCCCGCCAGAGAAAAGGTGCATGATGTCCCCCTCCGTCAGCAGACGACACCTCCTCCAACTGGCCGGAGCGACCGCCGCGGCATCCGCCGTCGGCCCTCTCCTCGGCGGTTCCCCGGCGCAAGCGGCCCTCCCACCGGTCCGTACCGACATCGGGTCCCTGGCCTCCCCCTTCGAACTCGGCCAGGTCCGGCTGACCGCGAGCCGATGGCTGGACAACCAGAACCGCACCCACAGCTACCTGCGGTTCGTCGACGTGGACCGGCTGCTGTACAACTTCCGCGCCAACCACCGGCTGTCCACCGGCGGCGCGTCCGCCACCGGCGGGTGGGAAGCACCCGATTTCCCCTTCCGCAGTCACGTCCAGGGCCACTTCCTCACGGCATGGGCACAGGTGTACGCCGTCACCGGGGACGCGGTGTGCCGGGACAAGGCCCTGTACATGGTCGCGGAGCTGGCCCGGTGCCAGGCCAACAACACCGTCGCGGGCTTCAGCGCCGGGTACCTGTCGGGCTATCCGGAGTCCGACTTCACCGCCCTCGAGGCCCGGACGCTGACCAACGGCAACGTGCCGTACTACACCGTTCACAAGACCTTGACCGGTCTCCTGGACGTGTGGCGGCACCTCGGCAGTACCCAGGCCCGTGATGTGCTGCTCGCCCTGGCGGGCTGGGTCGACCGGCGGACCGCACGGCTGAGCGCCGGGCAGATACAGGCCATGCTGAGCACCGAGTTCGGCGGTATGAACGCCGTCCTCACCGACCTCTACCAGCAGACCGGCGAGGCACGGTGGCTCGCCGTCGCCCAACGGTTCGACCACGCCGCGGTGTTCGACCCGCTGGCCGCGAACCAGGACACGCTGGCAGGGCTGCACGCCAACACGCAGGTGCCGAAGTGGATCGGGGCCGTTCGCGAGTACAAGGCGACCGGGGCCACGCGCTACCGGGACATCGCCACCCACGCCTGGGACATGTGCGTCGGCACCCACACGTACGCCATCGGAGGCAACAGCCAGGCGGAGCACTTCCGTGCGCCGAACGCCATCGCCTCCTACCTGCGCCAGGACACGTGCGAGAGCTGCAACACCGTCAACATGCTCACGCTCACCCGCGAGCTGTTCGCGCTCGCTCCGGACCGGGCGGCGTTGTTCGACTACTACGAGCAGGCCTGGCTGAACCACATGATCGGCCAGCAGAATCCGGCCGACCCGCACGGCCACGTCACCTACTTCACTCCGCTGAACCCCGGAGGCCGGCGCGGCGTGGGTCCGGCCTGGGGCGGGGGCACCTGGAGCACCGACTACTCCACCTTCTGGTGCTGCCAGGGCACGGGTCTCGAGATGCACACCCGCCTGATGGACTCCGTCTACTTCCACGCGGGCACGACCCTGACCGTGAACCTGTTCGTGCCCTCGGTCCTCACCTGGACGCAGCGCGGCATCACCGTCGTCCAGACCACGTCGTACCCGGCGAACGACACCACGACCCTGCGCGTCACCGGCAACGCCGGTGGCACCTGGTCCATGCGCATCCGCATCCCCGGCTGGACCACCGGGGCCACCGTCAGCGTCAACGGCGTCCCGCAGAACATCGCCGTGGTACCCGGCACCTACGCGACCCTGACCCGCGCCTGGGCCGCCGGGGACACCGTCACCGTACGTCTGCCGATGCGCGTCGTCCTGCGTCCGGCCAACGACAACCCCGCTGTCGCCGCGGTCACCTACGGCCCGGTCGTCCTGTCCGGCGACTACGGGGCGACCGCCCTCAGCTCCCTGCCGTCGCTCGACACGTCCTCGATCAGGCGGACCAGCTCCACCGCGCTCGCCTTCACCGCCACCGCGAACGGCTCCGCCGTCGCCCTCGGTCCGTTCCACGACGCGCACGGCCACAACTACACCGTCTACTGGAACACCGCCCGCACCGTCCGTCTCGTCAACGCGGGCAGCGGCCTCGTCCTGGGCATCCAGAACATGTCCACCGCCGACGGCGGCAGGGCACTTCAGTGGACCGACTCGGGCACCGCCGACCACGACTGGGAGATGATCGCGGAGGGCGACGGCTTCCGGTTCCGCAACGTGCACAGCGGGAAGGTCCTCGGCGTCCTGAACATGTCCACGGCCGACGGCGCCACCGTCCTGCAGTGGTCGGACAACGGCACCGCCGACCACCGGTGGACCCTGCTCGGCCAGAACGACGGCACCTTCAAGATCCGCAACGCGCACAGCGGCCTGCTGCTCGCGATCGAGAACGGTTCCACGGCCGTCGGTGCGTACGCGGTCCAGGCGTCGGACGACGGCAGCGCCGACAACCGGTGGCGCATCGCGCGGAGCTGAGGCGCAGAGCTGAGGCGCGCGGCAGAAGGGCCGTGACCCGTGCCCTTCCCCCCACCCGGTCGGGGGAACACGGGTCACGGCTCCCGCCTCTTCAAGCCCCCGCCGGTCTCGCCTCCCTCACGAAGGAAAGTGGCGGGCGATGAAGTCGTTGCGGAACACGCCCGCGGGGTCGCCGGCCGTCATCAGCCGCGCGAAACGGTCGTAGCGGGGGTAGAGACCGCGCAGGGCGTCGGACTCCGTGGTGAAGAGCTTGCCCCAGTGCGGCCGGGCGGCGAAGGGCGCCAGAGCTCCCTCGATCACCCGGAGGGCCTTCGTCACGGACTCGCCGTCGGGCAGCCAGGTGAAGTGATAGGCGATCGAGTCGCGCCGGTACGCGGGGCTGAGCCAGAGGTCGTCCGCGGCCACGCTCCGGATCTCCCCCACCTGCAGGTGCGGGGCGAAGGCGTCCCGTACCGCGTGCAGGGCGTCGAAGGCCGCGACGGCGTCCTCGCGGGCGACGAAGTACTCCGACTGCAGTTCCGCGCCGCTGCTCGGGGTGTGTTCCAGTCGGAAGTGCGGCAGCCGGTACGGGGACGGGCCCGGCAGTCCCAGCTGCGGGGTGCAGGAGTCGGCCGGCATGCCGGGGACGGGGTGCCTCGGCCCGTCGGCCCGCACGGCGCCGAGCCAGCGCGCCGCCCCGGGCGCGGACTCCCCGGCGTCCGCGCGCCGCTTGAGCCAGACCTGGTCGATCAGGTCTCCCTGCCAGCGGGTGAAGAGGCTGACGCTGTAGGCGGCGGACATCACCTCGTCGAAGCCCTCGCGAAGGGTGGTGACGGGCAGCCCCTCGTACACCCACTGCCGGACGTCGAAGGCCGGCATCAGGTCGAGCGTCAGCGTGGTGACGACGCCGAGGGCGCCGAGGGCGACCACGGAGCCCGCGAAGTGTTCTCCTCCTCGCTCCGTCGTCACCAGGTCGCCGGAGGCCGAGACGTACTCGACGGCCCGTACCGCCGAGGCGATGGTGCCGTTTCCGTCTCCCGAACCGTGCGTGCCGGTCGCGCAGGCCCCGGCGATCGAGATGTGCGGCAGGGAACCGAGGTTGTGCAGGGCGTACCCGGCCTCGTGGAGGGCGCCGGTGATCTCCCCGAACCGTGTTCCCCCGCTCACGGTGACGGTGCCCGCCCGCGCGTCGATGTCCAGCACGCGGGGCAGGCGCGCCGTGGACACCAGGTCCCCGGGCGTGTCCGCGATCGTGTTGAAGGAGTGTCCCGTGCCGAGGGCGCGCACGGCCCGGGAACCGGCCACGAGCTCCTGGAGCTCCTCGACGGAGGTGGGGGCGCTGAGGCGTTCCGCCCCGAAGGTGATGTTCCCCGCCCAGTTGGTGAGGGTGTCGTCCATGTCCGTCCTTGTCGTTCCCGCGGTTTCTCGTACGACGTGCTGGGCGGTGACGACCCTGACGATGGCTTCACCGACTCATCGTTCGTCATATCGAACAACGTTCATGATCTCGGTCGCCGCAGACTAGGATCGCCGGTTCGAGGCAGTCAAGGGCCGCTCCGAGGACCGTCCAATCCGCCCGGCGTGCACGACCGTTGACACCGCCACATCACGCTTCGTACTGTCGCGGCAAGATTTCGAACGTTGGCCGAGATACCGAACGAGGGGAGTCGCCGACGTGCGCGTCACTCGGATCAGCACCCATGGGGTGGGTTCGCCCGGGGGCGGCTCCCGGTGAGCGCCCGAGATTCGGCCGTCGTCCTCGACGCCCCCGGGACGTTCCGCCTCGTCCCCCACACGCCTCGGCGGCCGGGCCCCGGCGAGGCCCAGGTGCGCGTCCACGCCGTGGGCGTCTGCGGCAGCGACCGCGAGCTCTACCAGGGCAGCCGCCCCCCGGAGTACGTCCGTTATCCGATCGTCCCTGGCCACGAATGGTCCGGCACCGTCATCGCCGTGGGAGAGCACGCGCCCGCCTCCCTGATCGGCCACAAGGTGGTGGGCGAGGGGCTGCACAACTGCCAGACGTGCGCACGCTGCCGCGACGGCGAGACCAACCTGTGCACGGCCGGCTACGAGGAGACGGGATTCACCGTGCCCGGCGCGATGGCCCCCACCCTGACGCTCCCCGCCCGCCTGCTGCACACCCTTCCGCCGGCCGCCGACCTCACCGCCGCCGCGCTCCTCGAGCCCGCGGCCCGCGCCGCCGCCGCCGTCCTGAAGGCGTCCCCGCTCCCCGGCTCACGGGTGGCCGTCATCGGCACCGGCGCCCTCGGCCTGCTCGCCGCGCAGCTGCTCGGCGCCTTCTCCCCGAGCGAACTCCTGGTGATCGGTACGCACCCCGACCGCGCCGCTCTGTCCCACCGGTTCGGGGCCACCTCCTACCGGACGTGGGACCAGGCTGCCGGTCTCGCCGACTTCGACGTGGTGATCGAGGCCGCGGGGGCCGTCTCGACGGCACACGCCGCGACCTCCCTGCTGCGACGGGGAGGGCGCCTGGTCCTCACGGGCAACCTGGCACCCGGTGCGAAAGGGCTCGACCCCGCCCAGGTCGTCGTACGGCAACTGTCGGTCGGCACCGTCTTCGGAGCGTCGTCCGGCGCCTGGACCTACGCCGTGCGCGCCTTCACCGCAGGACTCGTGACCCCGCTCGCGCTCGTCACGCACGAGCTGGGCGTCGACGAGTTCGGGCGGGCCATGGAACTCGTCCACGGCGGCGATCCCGCGACCGGGAAGGTGCTGCTGCGCCCCTGAGGGCCCGTCCCGCGGATCGGACGGACGACCTCTGATCCGTACCGGCGCGGACTCGTCCGCCCGCACCCCTCGCCTCAAGGCCGTCGACCGATCGCCCCTTCGGACCCCAGGAGGTCTGCGTGTCCCCCTCCCCGCTTCCCCCGCAGCGCCCGCCCGGTGCGCGGATCCTCGGCGCGCTCGGGCTCCAGGCCCCGGAACCCGTCGCCGCCGACGCGTCTCCCCATGCCTTCCCGGACGGCGGAAAGTGGCGTACGGAGATCCCCTCCGTGGAGGGCCCCGAGGCGCTCGACACCGTGCTGCGGGAGGCCGACCGGCTCGCCGTCCCCGTGCACCGCGTCAGCCAGGGCAGCGGCGTGTGGATGCTCACCGACGCCGAGATCACCGAGATGGTGAAGGCCGCCGCCGAACGCTCCGTCGAGCTCTGCCTCTTCACCGGCCCCCGCGGCACCTGGGACACCGGGGCCTCGACCCGTACCGACTCCGGGGGCGGCGGCCTTCGGGCCCGAGGACACGGCGCGGTCGCCGGCTGCGTGGAGGACGCCGTGCGCGCGACCTCCCTCGGCGTCACCTGTCTCCTGGTGGCCGACGAGGGAGTCCTGTGGACGCTGCACCGGGCGAGGACCGCGGGACTGCTCCCCCCGGACACCACGCTGAAGGTGTCGGCCCTCATCGGCCCGGTGAACCCCGCCGCGTACGCCGTCCACGAGCGGCTGGGAGCCGACTCGATCAACGTCGCCAGTGACCTGACGCTCGCCCAGCTCACGGAGATCCGCCGGGTCAGCGGCGCTCCCATGGACCTGTACGTCGAGGCACCGGACGACCTCGGCGGCTACGTCCGGATGTACGAGACGGCCGAGCTCATCCGGCGCGGCGCGCCCCTCTACCTCAAGTTCGGCCTCGCGAAGGCGCCGGGCCTCTATCCCTCGGGCGCCCACCTGCGGGAGACCGTGCTCGGCACGGCGCGGGAGCGGGTCCGACGCGGGAGGCTCGTCCTCGACCTGCTGGCCCGGCACGGGGCGGAGGGCGCCATGTCGCCGCTCGGTTCACGACTCCCCGGGCCGCTGCGCCGCTTCCCCGCCGACGCCTGATCCGCCCCGGCCTCTCCTCACGTGCCCTGATCTTCCCGACGACTTCCGGAACGCGATGATGACACTCCCCCGCAACTCGCCCCCTCCCCCCGTCTCCGAACCCTTCGGCCGTCTGCCCGACGGCACGGAGGTGCGCCGCTGGTGGCTGGAGAACGGCGGCACACGCCTCGCGGTGCTCAGCCACGGCGGCATCGTGCAGTCCCTGGAGACACCCGACCGGGACGGCCGACGCGTGAACGTGTCGCTGGGCTTCGCCGGGCTCGACGACTACCTCGGCTCCCGGGCGTACCTCGGTGCTCTCGTCGGCCGCTACGGCAACCGGATCGCCCACGGCCGGTTCGACCTGGACGGCACGCGCCACTTCCTGTCCGTCGCGAGCGGTGAACACACGCTGCACGGCGGCGCCCTGGGGTTCGACCGGCGGAACTGGACCGTGCACGGGTTCGCCCGCGGCACCGACGTCGGTCTCGTCCTCACCCTCACGAGTCCCCACGGCGACATGGGCTTCCCCGGCACCCTGAACGTACGTGTGGTGTACACCCTCACCGAGGGGGGTGACTGGCGCATCGACTACCACGCCGTCACGGACCGGCCCACGGTCGTCAATCTCACCAGCCACGTCTACTGGAACCTCGCCGGCGAGTCCGCGGGCTCCGTCGACGGCCACGAACTGTCCCTGGCCGCGTCCCGGACGACTCCGGTCGACGCGGGGCTCATCCCGACGGGCCGTCTTGCTCCGGTCACCGGTACGCCGTTCGACTTCCGGACGGCCAGGGCGATCGGCCCGGGGCTCTCGGCCGACGACCCGCAGCTCCGGCACGCGGGGGGCTACGACCACAACTGGGTGCTCGACAAGGGCGTCACCGACGCCCCGGAGCCTGCCGCCACGCTGTACGAGCCGGTGTCCGGCCGCATGCTGCGCATCGCGACGACCGAGCCCGGTGTCCAGTTCTACTCCGGCAACTTCCTCGACGGCACCCTGACGGGCAGCGGCGGTCGCCCCTACGGGCGCGGGAGCGGACTGTGCCTGGAGACGCAGCACTTCCCCGACTCCCCCCACCAGCCCGAGTTCCCCTGTACGGTCCTGCGTCCCGGCGAGACGTACCGGTCCTCGACCGTGCACTCCTTCACCACGCTCTGACCCATCCGTTCCGTCGCGAAGGGCCCGTTCCTCCCCCACGGAGGAACGGGCCCTTCGCGCGGGTTCACTGGCCGGCGAGCCCCGTGTGGGCGATGCCCCGCACGATCTGCCGCTGGAACAGGGCGAAGATGAACAGCAGGGGCAGGCCCGCGATCACCAGGGAGGCCATGATCTGGGCGTAGCGGACCCCGAAGCCGGACTGCACGTTGACAAGACCCACCGGGAGCGTCATGGCCTGGGGGTCGGTGGTCACGAGGAACGGCCACAGGAAGTTGTTCCACGTGGAGATGAACGTGAAGATCGCGACCGCCGCGAGAACGGGCCGGGACAGCGGCATGACGATGGTCCAGAAGACCCGCCAGCGCCCGGCGCCGTCGACGAAGGCGGCCTCTTCGAGTTCCCTGGGAACCCCTTCGAAGAACTTCACCAGGATGAAGACCATCGCGGGAACGGCGACCTGGGGGAGGATCACTCCCCAGTAGGTGTCCACGAGTCCCATGCGGACCATCTGGGTGAAGAGCGGCGCGATGAGGACCTGGGGCGGCACCATGATGCCGGCGAGGACCAGGCCGTAGAGGATCCTGCGTCCCCGGAACACGGTCCGGGTGAAGCCGTAGGCGGCCATGGCGCACAGGACGACGGTGAGCAGGGTGGTGACCCCCGAGACGACGAAGGAGTTCACCGTCCACCGCAGGAGGGTGCCGGACTCCCACACCTTGGTGTAGGCCTCGAAGGTGATCCGCGAGCCGATCCACTCCAGCGGTGTCCCGGTCGTCTCCCCCTCCGGCTTGAGCGAGGTGGCGACGGCCCAGAGCAGCGGAAGCAGCCAGGCGGCGGCCAGGACGAGTGCCACGACGAGGAGCGAGATCCGGCCCGCGGTCCAGTGGAGCCGGCGCCTCTCGGTGCGGGACGCTCGGACGGTGCGGTCACGGACGGCGAGGCTCACTTGCCTGCCTCCTCTCGGCGCCGGGCCAGTACGGGCTGGACCAGGGAGACGGTCAGGATGAGAGCGAAGAAGATGTAGGAGACGGCGGACGCGTAGCCGATCCGGTAGCCGGTGAAGCCCTGCTGGTAGACGTACTGCAGGATCGGCCGGGTGGAGTCGTCCGGCCCTCCGCCGGTCATCAGGTAGACCTGGTCGAAGATCTTGAGCGAGGCGAGCACCTGGAGGACGAGTACGAGTCCCGTGGTGCGTCGCAGGAGCGGCAGGGTGATGTGGCGGAGCCGCTGCCAGGCGCCGGCGCCGTCGAGTTCGGCCGCCTCGTACAGATGCTGCGGGACGGCCTGGAGCGCCGCGAGGTAGAGCAGGAAGTTGAATCCGACCGTCCACCACACCGTGGTCAGGACGATGGAGAGCATGGCGTAGCGCTCGTCGCTCAGCCAGCCGATGCCGGGTTCCATTCCCGCGGAGGCGAGAAGCTGGTCGGCGAGCCCGAATCCGGGCGGGAAGATCATCTGCGCGAACAGCATGCAGACGACGCCCGAAGGCAGCAGGAAGGGCGCGAACCAGCTGATCCGCCAGAGCCACTGCACGACGCGCAGCTGGTGGGCGATCAGGGCGAGCACGAGTCCGACGAGGACGAGCGGGATGGTGGAGAGCACGGTGAACCAGACGGTGTTCCACAGCGAGGACCACATCTGCGGGTCGGCCAGCGCCTCCGCGTAGTTGTCCAGGCCGATGAACTCCGCTTCGGTGCCCGTGATGTTCTCGCTGGTCAGGCTCATGCCAAGACCGCTGATCAGGGGCCAGACGAGGAAGAGGCCGTAGACGATGAGGAAGGGGGCCACGAAGACGAGCCCGTGCTCGGTCCACTTCCTCCGGACGGCTCCGGGGCGGGCCGTGCCGGCGGCTCGGCCCGCCCCGGAGGCCGCGGGCGCCGGGGCGGCGGGGGTGAGCGTGGTCATGACGTGACTCCGGGGAGGGGGTTGCGGGTGTCGAGAAGGCGCCCGAGCCGGAGCTTCGCCTCGGAGAGCGCCGCGCGGGGCGTGCGGGAGCCGGTGAGGAGCGTCGAGAACACCTCGCCGAGCTCGATCCACATCCGGGAGGCGGACCCGGCGAACCAGGCCGGCTCGTCCAGCACCACGTCGTCGATCACGTCGCGGTACGCGGACTGCGGATCGAGCGCGAGATAGGCGGGGTCCGTGAGAACGGGCCGGTACGCCGGTACGTGGCCGCCCGCCGCCCATTCGACGGAGTGCTTCAGCATCCAGGCGACGAAGGCGCAGGCCGCCCTGTCCGTCGCGGTGTCACGGCTGCGCTGGTGCGGCAGGACGAAGGCGTGGGAGTCGGCCTGTGCCGTGGCACGCCCGAACAGGGCGGGGACCCGTGCCATCGAGAACGGTGTCCCGCCCGTCCGGAAGGTGGTCACCTCCCAGTCCCCGTTGAGGTGGAACGCCGTCTTTCCCTCGTTGAAGATGCCCACCGAGGCCCCGTAGTCGGCGCGGCGCCTCCACAGCCCCTCTTCCACGAGGGAGGCCATGTACTCGAGCACCCGCAGGGCCTTGGCGTCGTCGAGCGCCAGTCCCTTGCCGTCCGGGGTGAGGACGGTCCCTCCGGTCTGGGAGTAGAAGGTGGAGAAGAGGCGCCAGGGCGTGATGCAGTCGGGGCCGAGGGTCTCGGTGACGAGGCCGGGGCCCCCGGTGACCTTCTTGGCGGCGCGCAGGGCTTCCGTGAAGTCCGCCGCTCCCGCGATGGGCTTGAGGCGCCGGCCGTCCATCAGACCGGCCTTGCGGCAGATGTCGGTCTGGTAGTAGAGGACGAGGGGATGGGTGTCGAGAGGGACGGCGTACTGGCGGCCGTCGATCTGTCCCCGCCGCCAGAGGTCCTCGGGAAAGTCCACCGGGCGGATGCCGGCCTCGGCGAGCAGGTCGGGGTCGAACGGGTCGACCAGTCGTCCGGGGCCGAACCCGGCCAGCCTGGCCATGTGGAGTGCGGCGACCTCCGGCGCGCGGCCTCCCGCTCCCGCCATGCCGAGTTTGGTGTAGTAGGGGGCGCCCCACTGAAGGGTGGCCGCCTCCAGTTCGACGTCCGGGTGGGCGGCACGGAAGGCGTCCAGCATCTTCTGCATGTTGACGCCGTCCCCGCCACCGAAGAGGTGCCAGAACCGGAGCCGGGTCCGGCCGGAGGCGACGGCCGAGGGCGCCGCGCAGCTCGCGGTCGAGGCGAGGACGCCCGCGACGGCGAGGGTGCTCAGAGAGCCGGCGAGCACACGGCGCCGACTGGGGTGGGATGAATGCATAGCGGCTCGTATTCCCGGGGTGCGGAGGAGGGCGGCTGGGGACCGCCCTCCCGTGCGGAGCCACCCGGAGGTGGCTTTCCTGTTGGGGGTGGCCCGTCAGGCCAGGCGGATCATGGTCCAGGACAGCGGTTCGAGGGTGACGCTCAGCGCGGAGTCGGCCAGCACGGCTCCCTCGCCCGGGTGGGGCACGACGCGGTCCGGGTCGTCGAGGGTGTTGCGGGCGTCCGGGTCGGCGTCGGCGAGGACGGTGTGCTCGACGATCCCGCCGAGGTCCATGCCGTTGAGCGCGACGCGCAGCGGCAGCGGGTGGTGCTGCGCGCGGTTGACGGCGAAGACGGTGACGGCGCCGGTCCGCGGGTCCCGCACGGCGGTGGCCTGCAGCAGCGGTACGTCGCCGTGGACGGCGGTGGGGTACGTCGGCGAGTCGACGCGCACGTCGAGGACCTCGCCGCGGCCGTGGCGGGCGGCCTGGGCGAAGGGGTGGAAGGTGGTCTGGCGCCAGGCCGGGCCGCCGGGTTCGGTCATGATCGGAGCGATGACGTTGACGAGCTGGGCGAGGCAGGCGACCGTCACGCGGTCGGCGTGCCGCAGCAGGGCGATGAGCAGGGAGCCGAAGACGACGGCGTCGGTGACGGAGTAGCTGTCCTCGAGGAGGCGGGGTGCTTCCGGCCAGTCGAGCGGGTTCGCCGCGGCCTCGGCCTCGAAGCGGCTCTGGTACCAGACGTTCCACTCGTCGAAGGAGAGGTTGATCTTCTTCGGGGACTTCAGCCGGGCTCCGACGTGGTCGCAGGTGGCGACCACGTTCTCGATGAACGACTCCATGTCCACGGCGGAGGCGAGGAAGGAGTCGCGGTCGCCGTTCCGCTCCTCGTAGTAGGCGTGCAGCGAGATGTGGTCGACGAGGTCGTACGTCTCCTCGAGGACCTTCGCCTCCCAGGCGGCGAAGGTGGGCATGGCCTGGCTCGACGAGCCGCAGGCGACGAGCTCCAGGTCCGGGTCCATCTGGCGCATGGCGCGCGCGGTCTCGGCCGCGAGCCGGCCGTACTCCTCCGCCGTCTTGTGGCCGGTCTGCCAGGGCCCGTCCATCTCGTTGCCGAGGCACCAGAGACGGATGCCGAACGGTTCCTTGTCCCCGTGGGCGACGCGCCGGTCGGAAAGGGCGGTCCCGGCGGGGTGGTTGGCGTACTCCTGGAGTTCGAGGGCCTCCGCCACGCCCCGGGTGCCGAGGTTCACGGCCATCATGGGCTCGGCCTCGGGTCCGACCTTCTTCAGGAACGCCATGAACTCGCTGAGCCCGAAGCGGTTGGTCTCCGTGGAGCGCCAGGCGAGGTCGAGGCGGCGGGGCCTGTCCTCGGCGGGGCCGACGGAGTCCTCCCACCGGTATCCCGAGACGAAGTTGCCGCCGGGGTAGCGGACGGCGGTGACACCGAGCTCGCGGACGAGCTCGAGGACGTCGGTGCGCAGGCCCGCCTCGTCCGCCGTGGGGTGGTCGGGTTCGAATATGCCGGTGTAGACGCAGCGCCCGAGGTGCTCGACGAACGAGCCGAAGAGCCGGGGGTTCACCTCACCGACGGTGAACGAGGGATCGAGGGTGAACCGGGCGCCGTGGTCCGGGGTCGGGGTCATGACTTCCTTTCGCGGATCGAGGGTGCGGGGAGCGGGCCGGTCGCGGTCAGCGGGTGAGCGCGGGCCAGCCGTCGGCGCTCCAGGAGAGCGGCGTGAGACCGAGCTTGGGAGTGCCCTGGTCCTCCGCGTCGTAGTAGTGGTGGACGAGGACGTCCCGGCCGCGGTCGCGGAGCACCGACTGTCCGCCGGGTCCGAGGTACTTCCCGTGCGCGGCGAGCAGCAGGTCGCCGCCGCCCTGCGTCATCGGCCTGCCGTCGCGTCCGACGTAGGGGCCGGTCGGCGAAGTGGAGCGGCCGACGCGGATGTTGTACGTCGATTCGACGCCCGCGCAGCAGCGGTCGTAGGAGACGAAGAGGTAGTAGAGGCCGTCTCGGCGCACGATGTACGGGGCCTCGACCGCGTAGGGGGCGTCGGGGCGGGTGGCCAGGTGGTGGACGGGGGCGCCGGGCAGAGGGCGTCCGGTACGGCCGTCCAGCTCCACCATGCGGATGCCGGTCCAGTACGACCCGAAGGACATCCACAGCCTGCCTCCGCCTTCGACGATGCCCGGGTCGATGGCGTTGTACGGGTCCTTCGTGGCGCTCGCGAAGATCTCTCCGTGGTCGGTCCATGTGCCGGGCCTGCCGCTCGGCGAGGTGGCGAGCCCGATGGCGGAGTGGTTCGAACCGAAGGAGGAGACCGCGTAGTAGAGCCAGTAACGGCCCTTGCGGTGGACGATCTCGGGGGCCCAGGGGTCGCTCTCCGCGGAGTAGGAGCGCCACCAGGCGGGGAGCGTGGTGAAGGCGGATCCCGCCCGCTCCCAGTGACGGCCGTCCCGCGAGGTGCGTGCTTCCAGACCGCCGTGCGTGGAATAGACCACGTACGTCCCGTCCTTGAGCCTGAGCGCCGCCGGGTCGTGGACGACGACGTCGCCGGTGACGGGCAGCGGGTCGGGGTAGACGGGCCGGGGGCACGGCGGCGGCCGAGGGGACGAGACAGGCAAGGGCTGCGGCACCGGCGGCCAGGAGTGTCGCGGTCCGGCGACGGACAGGGCGCCCGACGGGCATGGAGGGGTCTCCTTCGCAGACTCGGAGAGGAAGGCATTCGAAATCACGAACACCTTTCGGTACTTCGAATCGCGAAATTAGACGGCCGGAAACACAGCGTCAATGGATTGCGCAAAATACCGAACGTCGTTCGACACCTCGAACGAAAGAAACGGTAAAAATGCGGCCGCCGGCCTGATGGCCGGTCAGCCGCACGCGACGGTGCCGAGGTCCGCTGCCGGGCCCTCGTGGACGGGCGGCGCTCTCCAGGTTCCTGCCGCTTCATGTGCCGGAAGGCGGATTTCCCTCCTTCGTGTGTATGTGACCGGCTTTCTCTTCCTGAACCGTGCCGGCGAGCACAAAGTGATCACGCTGCCGGACGAGGAGTCCGGCGGCATCCCACCGAATCTCGTGACAGCGAAGGTGCCACCATGCCCACCACCCAGGCGAACGACCGCGTCCAGCTCGTCTTCTCCCTGTTCGACGCCGACGGCAACGGCGTTCTGGAAGCGGACGACTTCGAGCTGATGGGCAAGCGGGTCATCGCGGCCGTGCCCGAGGCCGGGGACAGCGCACAGCGCGACATGCTCGACGCCTTCCACCGCTACTGGGGGACGCTCGTGCGCGAGCTGGACGCGGACGGCGACGGGCGGATCAGCGCCGAGGAGTTCACCGCGATCGTGCTCGACCCGCAGCGGTTCGACACGACGGTCGACGCGTTCGCGGACGCCCTGGCCGCCATGGGCGACCCGGACGGCGACGGGTTCGTCGAGCGTCCCCACTTCACCGCCCTGATGACGGCCATCGGCTTCCAGCGCCCCAACATCGACGCGCTGTTCGACGCCTTCCAGCCGGTCGACGGCGACCGCGTCTCCGTGACCACCTGGGCGGACGGCATCCGGGACTACTACCGCCCGGAGAAGGCCGGCATCCCCGGCGACCACCTCACCGCGGGCGCGGCCCGATGAGCCGCCCCCAGCTTCCCGGCCAGCCGGGAGAGTTAGCCGAGAGGCCCGTCATCGGACTGGCGGTGGGCCGGGGCACGGGACCCGAGGTCGCGGACGTCTTCGAGCGCGTGCTCGGCACGCTGACCGCCGGGCGGTCCCACGGCGTGACGATCGAACGCTCCCCCCGCCTCTACCACTCCTACGTCTCGCTCCGCACCGAGCGGGACGTGGCCAGGATCAAGGCACTGACCGCCGAGGACGCGGACCACTACGAGCGCTTCTGCCGCGACCAGGCCGCGCGGGGCACCGCGGCGGTCTTCCGTACGGCCATCAACGCCCAGTCCCTCTACCTCGTCCGGCAGCGACTGCGCGCCGTGAAGGTCGACCTGCTCAGCGACGCCGGTCGCTCCCTGCTCCTGGTGCGGGACCAGGCCCAGGGCTTCTACACGGGCGACAACCGGCACACCCCCGGCGAGGTCACCCGCACCATGACCTTCAGCCGCGAGATCACCGAGGCCGTCGTCACCTACGCCCTGCGGCGCGCCCGGCAGGAGTGGCCGGACGGGCGCCTCGACCGCATCGTCCTTGCGTACAAGTTCCACCTGCTGGACGGCGCGCTCGAAGACTGGGTGACCGAGCTCGCGGCCCGGCTCGACGTCCGCATCGACCTGTTCCAGCCGGACACGGTCAACCGCAACCTGATCGCACACGGCCTGCCCGAGCGCACGCTGGTCGTCGCCGGGAACGAGTGGGCCGACATCATGCACGTCGTGCTGCTCGACCGGTTCGGCTCCGACCGGCAGGAGAACCGCTGCACCGAGAACGTCTTCCTCGATCCCCGGATGACCGGGCTCGTCGAGTACCAGACGGTGCACGGGTCCGCCGACGACCTCACGGGGCAGGACCGGGTCAACCCGGTGGCGACCGTCCGCGCGGCGGCCCTCGTCGCGGAACGCCACGCCGGACGCCCCGGCGCGGTGAGGGCCGTCGAGCGGGCCCTGCGCGCCCTGGACGAGCGGGGCGTGCGCACTCCGGACCTCGGCGGACGGCACTCCACCACCGCCGTGGTCGGCGCCCTGCTCGACGTACTCGACGCGCCCGAGTCCGATGGGACGCCGAAGGACCCCGCCCTGGTCGGCGGCGCATGACCGGGGAGAACCCGGAGGGGACGGCCTTGGTCGTCGTGGACCTGCAGAACGACTTCTGCACGGGAGCGACGGCCCTGGCCCGCTACGGCAAGGACCCCGCCGCCCTGGACACGGCCGTCGCCGGCTGTGTCCGGGCGGTGGCCCGGGCTCGCGATCGCGGGGTGGAGGTGGTCTTCGTACGGTTCGTCGGCGACCCCGAACACCAGGGGGCCGCCTGGCGGCTGCGGGACCGGACCCTCGGCAAGCGCGCCAAGTGCCTCGAGGGCTCATGGGGCGTCCGGTTCCACGCCGTGACCCCGGCGCCGGGCGAGCGGGTCTTCACCAAACGCGCCTGCTTCGACGCCTTCCTCGCCGACGGCTTCGAGGAGCACCTCGCCGCCCGGGGCGTGGAACACCTGGTCCTCGCCGGGCTGTACGCGGACGTATGTGTGGACTCCACCGCCCGCACGGCGTTCCAGAAGGGCTTCCACGTGACGCTCCTGACGGACTGCACCACCTCGCTCCACCTGCCGTACGACGCCGTACGGCGTTTCATGCGGACCGTGTACGGCGCCCGGACCACCACCACGGACGACCCGCGGGCATGGACCACGCCCATGTCCCTGCCCGAGGAGACGTCGTGCGTACGTCCACCGCGCTGAACCCCGGTGTCGCGGAGGGCGTGGGCCGCACCGCCCTGCTGGTGGCCGCGGCCCGTGCCATCGAGACCCACCGCCCCGACTCCCTGGCACGGGACCCGCTCGCGGAGCACTTCGTGCGCGCGGCACCGGTCTCGGCCGACTGGCCCGTCCGCCCGGAGCAGGTGCCCGCCGGTGAGGCCGACCCCCTGTGGGGCCGGCTCGGCCGGTACTTCGGCCTGCGCACCCGCGTCCTGGACGACCACCTGCTCCGCTCGGCCCACCGAGGCGTCCGACAGGTGGTGGTGCTGGGAGCCGGCCTGGACTGCCGGGCGTTCCGGCTCGACTGGCCACCGGGCTGCGTGGTCCACGAAGTGGACACCGCCGAGGTACTGGCGTTCAAACAAGCCGTACTCGACCGGGCCGGGGCCTCCCCCACGGCCGAGCGCCGGACCCTCGCCGCCGACCTGCGGCTCGACTGGGCCGAGGCGCTACGGGGGACGGGCTTCGACCCCTCCGCTCCCACCGCGTGGCTCGCCGAAGGACTGCTGCTCTACCTCCCCGCGTCGGCCGAACGGCGACTGGTGGCCACGATCGACCGGCTGAGCGCTGCGGGCAGCTCACTGGCGTACGAGATCAAGAAGGTCTCCGAGTCACCTCGGGTGCGGGCCAACCCGGTGTACGCCGAGGCGAGAGCGCGGATCGGCATCGACCTTCTCGCCCTGTTCAGCAGCGAGCCCCGACCCGATTCGGCGGGCGAACTCGCCGAGCGAGGCTGGCGGGTGGCCGTCCGCGGCCCGTACGACTTCTCCCGCCTGCACGGTCGCGGCCCCCTCCCGGAGCCCGGCGACGCCCTGGCTGCCAACCGCTGGGTCTTCGCCGAACGCCCGACGCGGCGCCGCCGAGGGAGCGCGGACACAGATCGATGACCTCCGCGTTGTCACCCGGGGAAGGCGCGGGCTCCCCCGCGTACGTCCCCGGGGCCGCGCGCCCCTGCCGGCGGGGAGTCGCCCCGTGTGGTGTGCGGACCCCGGTGACGGGTGAGGTCGGGGTGGTCGGGGGTGAGGTAGTGGCCGGAGAGGTGGTCGGCGGCTCCTGCGGCGATCAGGAGGGCGCCGTGGGTGCTGTGTTCGGTCGCTGTGGTGCGCCCTGCGGCGTGCTCTCGCAGGTACCAGCGCTGGATGAGTTCGTCCCAGCTTCCCGGTGGGTGCTGTCCGGTGAGTTGGGTGGTGGCCATGCCGATGGTGAGGAGGCCGGGGTGGTAGCTGAACGCCTGGACGCCGTGGGGGCGTAGTTCCGCTGCGAGGTTCTCGGTGAACTTGATGACCCCGGCCTTGGAGACGGAGTAGGCCGACATGTGTGGCCAGCGGTGGCGTCCGGCGTTGCTGGCGACGGCGATGACGCGTCCGCTGCCTCGCTCGGCCATCGAGGGGGTGACGGCGTGGCAGGCGAGGAATGTGCCGCGCAGGTTCACCTCCTGGGCCTTCCACCACTGTTCGGGGTCGTTCTCCCAGGCCGGCCCGCAGGGGCCGGGGACACCGGCGTTGGTGATCAGGATGTCGATGCCGCCCCAGGACGATCGGAGCGCCTGGGCCAGGGCGCGCATGGCGGCGTGGTCCGTGGTGTCGGCGGTCTCGGTGCGCAGGTCGCCGCCGTGGGAGTGCAGGTCCCGACGGAGGTCCGCGAGCGCCTCGGGGTCGCGGCCGGTGACGGCCACGCGGGCGCCGTGGGCCAGGAACGCCTGGGCCAGGGCGCGGCCATAGCCGCGTGAGCCGCCGGTGATCAGGACGGTGCGGCCGGACAGGTCCGGGGCCGCGTGCCGTGGGGCGGCCGTTCCGGTCCGGGGGTTGGGCGCGTAGGCATGGGGGGTGGGGTCGGTGAGGAGGCGCCGCAGTGGCTTTCCGGACGGCGTACGTTCGATGGTGGCGACGGTCTCCACGATGCGGGGCTTCTTGTACGCGGGCAGGTGTCGACCGGTGAACTCTTGCAGTTCCGCGATGAGTTCGGAGGTCAGGGTGGAGCCTGGGGTGAGGACCACACAGGCTTTGGGCAGCTGCCCGGCCCGTGGGTCCGGCACCGGAACCACTGCGGCGTCGGTCACCGCGGGGTGCTCGCACAGAACGGCCTCCACCTCCGCGGGGGAGATCTGGTGCCCGTTGTACTTGATCATGTCCTTGAGGCGGTCGACCACGTACAGGTGACCGTCGTCGTCGACCCGCACCAGGTCGCCGGTCGCCAGCCACCCGTTCTCGTCCGTCATCCTGACGACCTGCCGGTCGGCCCCCCAGTACCCATGGGCCACCTGGGGGCCGCGCAGGTGGAGTTCACCCACCGTTCCCGCAGCCCCCGAGGCCCGGTCCGTGGCCGACGGAGCATGCGCTTCCCCGGTGCCGGGCGGAGCCGGTGGCACGACGCGGTACTCGGTGCCGGGGACCGGCACTCCGCACGAACCCGGCCGACGGATCGCGCCCCGGGGAGTGAGATGGCAGGTGTTGACCTCGGTGAGGCCGTACGCGGCGTCGACCGTGACGCCCAGCCGGTCCTCGCACCGGCCGGCGTCCCGCGCGGACAGCGGCGCGCCGCCGGCGATCACCTGGTCCAGGCTGGAGAGGTCCCAGTGTCGCGGCCCGTCGTATTGCGCGAGATCGCGGACCATCGGCGGCACCGCGTGCAGCAGGGTCACCCGGTGTTCCTCGACGGCGCGCAGGGCCTGCTCCGCGTCCCAGCGCGGCAGCAGGACGATCGCCGCGCCCGAGAGGAGGGCGTGGTTGAGGATGTACTGCAGGCCGAACATGTGGCTGAAGGGCAGGACGCCGAGGAGGACGTCGTCGTCGCGCAGCGGTTGGGCGGCTGCCAGCTGGACCAGACCGGCCACGGCGTTGCGGTGGCTGACGACGACCGGTTTGGGGCTGCCGGTCGTCCCGGAGGACCACGGCAGCAGCGCCGTGGCGTCACGGGGAACCGCTGGGGAGGTCCCGGCGGCCGGGGCGGCGACAGGGGTGATGAGGTCGACGGGGAGCCGTAGGGGGCGGAGGCCCGGGGCGCCGGGCCGCACTGAGGGATCGGCGTGCTGGGAGAGGATCCGGGTGGCGCCGATCGCCGCGCCCTGTCGGGCGAGCGCGGGCGCGGGAGTTCCCGTGCCGATCGGGCTGACCACCGCTCCCGCCGACAGCAGTCCCAGCAGGCCGACCGCGAAGTCCACACCGTTGGGCAGGGACAGCACGACCGGTTCGCCGTCGGTGACACCGTCGGCGGTGAAGGCGGCAGAGGCCGCCAGAGCGCCTTCGCGGAGCTCACGGTGCGTCCAGCGCTCCCCGGTCGCCGCGTCCACCAGCGCCGTGCGCGTCGCGGCGTCGGACGGAAGCGTCAACAGCAGGTCGTGCAGGGCGAGGTCGGGTACGACGGGGGACGTGTCGGCGGGCAGGGCGGGCTCCCAGGTCGTGCCCGTCCGTGCGGCGACAGGCAGTTGATGACACGTAGGGTAGTCCAGCGATCACCCAGAGCGGCAATCGCGGCTTTCTTGAGCCTGCTTCCTTTCCCCGGCACACCGAGGTACATCGATGACTGCGGCCGCCTTTGCGTCCACCGGCGCACCAGCGCTGGACGAGCAGGACGACGTCCGGCTGGACACTCTGATCCGGTTCCTCACCGCTGACGGCCCCTTGCTGAAACGGTTCCTTTCCCCGGATACCGACGACGCCGTCATCACGGGCCTGCAGCGGTACTGCCGGCCGGCGCACGGGGCCCTCATGGTCTTCCCCCGCTCCGCGTCCGGCGCTCGGGAGGCCCTGACCCGGCGCGGGTACGAGGTGACCTCCAGCATCCCCAGCACCGTGGTCCGGCACCGATTCGCACGGCGCCACGACCTGCGGGTCGACGACGTACACGTCACCATCACTCACGCCCGCCGCCACGACGGCACCCCGGCCCTGGAGATCTTCTCCCTCCAGCCCGATGGCGACCCGCGGCTGGCCGAGGCCGCCGCGGCCGAGCGGAGCCAGGAGGCGGAGGCGCACCTCGCCCTCGACGTTCCCTCGCCCGACGGCGTCGTACTGCGCGGCCTGGTCCACCTTTTGACCCGCGTGGCCGGTCACCTGCCGGACGGCGGCGGCTTCAACCCGGCCGAGGGCACGGCAGGAGAAGGGCGCACCGTCCTGTACTTCCTGCTCCCCGACGGCGAGGAACCACCGGCCCGGCGACTGGAGATCACCTGCGCCGGCAGGTGGAGCGACGTGCTCGCCGACCACCTCGCCGACACACCCGCGCGGCCCGGCCCCCGCGGCAGCGCCATCGCCGGCACCGATCCGGCGGGGCGGGCGCTTCCCGTCCGTCCCGGCGCCGACTCGCTCCCTCGTGCCGATGCCGCCCACCGGCACCTGCTCACCCTCGCGACCGGAGCCTGGACCACCCAAGCCCTGGCCGCCATGGCCGAACTGCGCATCGCCGAGACGCTGCGCACCGGCCCCGCCACCAGCAGCGAGCTCGCCATCGCCGCAGGTACCCATCCCCCGGCGCTCGCCCGGCTCCTGGCCTACCTCACCACCCTGGGGCTGCTCGCCACAGACGGTCACACCCACACCCTCACCGAGACCGGCCGCCTCCTCGACCCGGACCATCCGGCCACCATGCGGGACCTCGCACTGCTGTACGCGGGACCGTTCTACCGCTCCTGGGGAGCCCTCACCGACGCGGTGCGCACGGGCAGGCAGGGCTTCGAGCACGTCTACGGGCGGCCGTTCTTCGAGTACGCCGCCGACCATCCCGAGGTCGGCGGGCTGTTCGACCGGGCCATGGCCTGCGGGCGCCTGTTCTTCGACCGCCTGCCCGAAGTCCATGACTTCCACCGCGCCCGCACCGTCGTCGACGCCGCCGGCGGGGACGGCTCCCTGCTGACGGTCCTCCTGGAAGCCCACCCGCATCTGAAGGCGGTCCTCGTCGACCTGCCCCCCGTCATCGACCGGGCGCGGACCCGTATGGAAGAGCGCGGACTGGCCGGCCGGTGCGCCCTCACACCCGGCGACATCTTCACCGCGCTCCCGACCGGCGGTGACATCTACCTGCTGTCACGCGTCCTGCACGACTGGGGCGACGAGCAGTGCGCCACCCTCCTGCGGGCCTGCCGCACCGCCATCGCCGACAGCGGCGCCCCGCTCCTGATCCTGGAGCGGCTCCTCCCGGAGAGCGGCGGCGCCCCCTCTCCGGCCCGCGCCTGGGACATCCACATGCTCGTCAACAACGGCGCAGGACGCGAACGCACCGAACGCGAGTACCGCGCCCTCCTCGACCGGGCGGGATTCCGCCTCCGCTCGACGACCGAACTCCCCCTGGACGTCCACCTCCTCGTGGCCGACCCGGGACCGATCACCCCACGCATCCGAGGGAACGCATAGAGTGGCGATGTTCTTTCCGTGTTTGCCCCGATAAGCGGAGCTCGTGAAGCGCCGTACCCGGGCCGTCTCCCAGAGGACGTCATGACCAACGATGTACTGCACCGCAAGTACGAGCACCGCTTCCGCCACCTCGACACCAACGGGGACGGCTACCTGGAGAGGGAGGACTTCAAGGCCCTCGCCGAGCGCCTGATCGAAGCGGCCGGACAGAGCGCCGACTCCCCCAAGGCGCAGGCGGCCCACGAGGCCGGCGAGAACTACTGGACCGGCATCGCGAAGCTGGCCGGTGTCGGCGACGAAGGGCGCGTCTCTGCCGACCAGTTCGTCGCGGCACTCGCCGCCGCCAAGAACGAGGAGCGGATCGCCGACATCGTCCGTCCGGCCATCGCCGCGCACGTGGCGCTCGCCGACTCCAATGGCGACGGGGTCGTCGACATCACGGAGTTCAAGGCCCTCCAGGGCGCTCTCGGAGTGCCGGCACCGGAAGCCGAGGAAGCCTTCCGCATCCTCGACAGCAACGGCGACGGCGAGCTGACCGTCGACGAATGGCTCGCCGCCGCCATGGAGTACTACACCAGCACGGAAGCCACCGCCGCGGGCAACGCCGTCATCGGCCGGTTCTGACCGAGCCGCCCCCGCCGTCCGTGCTCCGCCACGGACGGCGGCCGGCAGGCTCACGGCGCCGCTGCGGGAACGCGGCTGAGCCAACGAGTGCCATGCCGTCCGGCAGCCGGATCGGGCGGCGCACCCCGGCGACGGCGGCAGCCCTGGCCCCCCTCTGCCGGCTCACCACCGGATGCACGCGCCGAAGACGCGGCGAACGCATGACGCCCGTGACGGTCATCAGCGGAGAGCTGGGATGACGTCGGTGCCGTAGGCGTCGATGGTGCCCTCGCGGTTGTCGTGCATGTCGTAGACGGCGAACTGGTCGACACCCAGGTCGCGCAGGTGGCGGAGCTTCTCGATGTGGGCATCGGCGGGGCCGATGAGGCAGAAGCGGTCGACGATCTCGTCGGGGACGAAGGCGGTGTCGGGGTTGTCGGCGCGGCCGTGGTGGGAGTAGTCGTAGCCGTGCCGGTCCTTGATGTAGGCAGTCAGTTCCTCCGGGACCATCGAGGAGTGCTCGCCGTACTTGGCGACGAGGTCGGCGACGTGGTTGCCGACCATGCCGCCGAACCACCGGCACTGGTCCCGGGCGTGGGCCAGGGCGCCCGGTGAGTCGTCGGCTGTCACGTACGCGGGGGCGGCGACGCAGATCGTGAGTGCGTCGGGGTCGCGGCCCGCCTCCCGCGCCGCCTCCCGGACGGCCTTGACCATCCATTCGGTGAGGAAGGGGTCGGCGAGCTGGAGGATGAAGCCGTCCGCCTTCTGTCCGGCGAGGGCCAGCGCCTTGGGGCCGTACGCGGCCATCCACACCGGCAGCCTGCCGTTCTTGATCCACGGGATCCGGATCGGATTGCCGTCGACGACCGCCTCCCGGCCCTCGGCGAGGTCCCGGATCACCTCGATCGCCTCGCCCAGACGAGCGAGCGTGTTCGGCTTGCGGCCGGCGACCCGCATGGCGGAGTCACCGCGGCCGATGCCGCACACGGTCCGGTTGCCGAACATGTCGTTGAGGGTCGCGAAGGTGGAGGCGGTCACCTCCCAGGTGCGGGTGCCCGGATTGGTGACCATCGGGCCGACGTGAAGCTTGGTGGTGTGTTCCAGGATCTGGCTGTAGACGACGAAGGGCTCCTGCCACAGCACGGCGGAGTCGAAGGTCCAGCCGTAGCGGAAGCCGTTGCGTTCCGCCCGACGCATCAGGCCCACCACCTGGGAGGCGGGCGGGTCGGTCTGCAGGACGAGTCCGAAGTCCAACGTCGTTCTCCTAGTTCAGGTACTGGCAGGTGGACCGCGGCACGAAGATGCCGTGCCCGGCGCGGCCGACGTACTCGCGCCGGTCGATGACGACCTCGCCGCGCGAGAGGACGGTCTCGACCTGGCCGGTGACCGTCTTCCCCTCGTACGCCGAGTAGTCGACGTTCATGTGGTGGGTGGCCGCGGAGAGGATCTGCGTCGCGTGCGGGTCGTAGATGACGACGTCCGCGTCCGCGCCCGGCGCGATCGTCCCCTTCTGCGGGTAGAGGCCGAACATCCGGGCCGGGGTCGCGCAGGCGATCTCGATCCATCGGCGGCGGGAGATGTGCCCGTCGACGACCGCCTGGTGGAGGAGGTCCATACGGTTCTCGACCCCCGGCAGGCCGTTGGGAATCTTCGAGAAGTCCCCGAGTCCGAGCTCCTTCTGCCCCGTGAAGCAGAAGGGGCAGTGGTCGGTGGAGACCACCTGGAGGTCGTTGGTGCGCAGGCCGCGCCAGAGCGCCGCCTGGTGCTCCCTGGGCCGGAGCGGGGTGCTGCAGACGTACTTCGCGCCCTCGAAGCCCGGCTCCGCGAGGTTGTCGGTGGAGAGGAAGAGGTACTGGGGGCAGGTCTCGCCGAAGACGGGCAGCCCCTTGTCGCGGGCGGTGGCGATCTCGGCGACGGCTTCCTCCGCCGAGACGTGCACGACGTACAGCGGCGCGCCGGCGACCCGGGCGAGCTGGATCGCCCGGTGGGTGGCCTCGGCCTCCAGGAGGGCCTTGCGGACCTCCCCGTGGTAGCGGGGGTCGGTCTCGCCGCGTGCCAGGGCCTGTTCGACGAGGACGTCGATCGCGATGCCGTTCTCGGCGTGCATCATGATCAGCCCGCCGTTGTCGGCGGAGCGCTGCATGGCGCGCAGGATCCGGCCGTCGTCGCTGTAGAAGACGCCCGGGTAGGCCATGAAGAGCTTGAAGGAGGTGATGCCCTCCTGGACGAGCCAGTCCATCTCCTTGAGCGTGTGCTCGTTGACGTCGGAGAGGATCATGTGGAAGGCGTAGTCGATCGCGCAGACGCCGTCGGCCTTGGCGTACCAGGTGTCGAGTCCTTCGCGGAGGCCCTGGCCGACGGTCTGGACGGCGAAGTCGACGATGGTGGTGGTGCCGCCCCAGGCTGCGGCGCGGGTGCCGGTCTCGAAGGTGTCCGAGGCGGCGGTGCCGCCGAAGGGCAGCTCCATGTGGGTGTGGGCGTCGACGCCGCCGGGCAGCACGTAGCGGTCGGTGGCGTCGATGGTCCGGGCGGCGGTCCAGCCGGCCGCCACGTCCGAGCCGTGGGCCGCGAGGGCGACCACACGGCCGTCCTCGATCAGCACGTCGGCGTGGAGTTCGTCGGCGGCGGTGACGACGAGACCGCCCCGGATGACGGTACGGGTGCTGCTCACGGGACTCTCCCTGCTTGGGGGGCCGGAACTACAGTGCCCTGAGGGCCTGTTCGAGGATCGCCGCGCCTTCTTCGGCCTCGCCGACGGTGAGCGAGAGCGGCGGGGCGATGCGCAGGGTGCTGGTGTTGTGGCCGCCGCCCTTGCCGATGAGGAGGCCGTCCTCGCGGGCGGACTCCAAGACGGCGGCGGCCGCGTCCGGAGCGGCCCGGTCGGTGCCCGGTTCGGTGAGCTCGACGCCGATCATGAGGCCCCGGCCGCGGACCTCCCGTACCGCCGCCACCCCGGCGCAGGCGGCCCGGACGCGTTCGATGAGGAGCCCGCCGACACGGCGCGCGTTGCCCTGGAGGTCGTGCTCCAGGAGGTACGAGAGGTTGGCGAGACCGGCGGCCATGGTGACGGGTGAACCGCCGAAGGTGGAAATGGAGTTGGCGTCGAGGCAGTTCATGATCTCGGCGCGGGCGACGACCCCGCCGACGGACATGCCGTTGCCGATGCCCTTGGCGAAGGTGAGGATGTCGGGCGGCCCGGCCTGGCCGTGGGCCTGCCAGCCCCAGAAGTGGTCGCCGGTGCGGCCCCAGCCGGTCTGCACCTCGTCGGAGATCCACAGGATGCCGTGCCGGTCGAGGACGCGGCGGAAGGCGGCGTACAGCCCGTCGGGCGGGGAGGTGAAGCCACCGACGCCCTGGACCGGTTCGGCGATGAGGGCGGCGACGTCCCGGGTGTGGCCGAGGAGGTCCTCGAGGTCGGCGACGCACGCCTCGGTGAACCGCTCGTCGGTGTACTGGGCGTACGGGCCCCGGGTGCGGACGCCGCCGTGCACGTACAGGGTCTGCAGCGGGGAGAGGCCGGTCGGCGACCAGGCGCGGTTGCCGGTGATGCCGACGGTGGAGAAGGAGCGGCCGTGGTAGCTGTTCCGCATGGCCAGGATCTGGTTCGAGCGGCGGTACGCGGTGGCGAGGAGGAGCGCCGTGTCGTTGGCCTCGGTGCCGGAGGTGGTGAAGAAGACACGGGCGTCGGGGATGCCGGAGAGCCCGGCGATCCGCTCGGCGAGCTCCACCATCGGGCGGTTGAGGTAGAGCGTGGAGGAGTGGATGATCCGCCCGGCCTGCTCGGCGACGGCCTTGGTGACCTCGGGCAGGGCGTGGGCGGTCATGGTGGTGAGGATGCCGCCGAAGAAGTCGAGGTACCTGCGGCCTTCGACGTCCCAGACGTGGCGGCCCTCGCCGTGGGTGATCTCGAGGGGGTCCCGGTAGTAGAGGGCGAGCCACTCGGGGAGGACGGCCTTGTGCCGGTCGTGGAGGCTGCTCACGGCTGCACCAGCCCGTCGTACGCGTCGGGGCGGCGGTCCCGGTAGAAGGCCCACGTCTGCCGCACCTGCTCGATGAGGCCGAAGTCGAGGTCGCGGACGACGAGTTCCTCGGTCTTGTCGGAGGCCACGTCACCGACGAACTTGCCGCGCGGGTCGACGAAGTAGCTGGTGCCGTAGAAGTCGTTGTCGCCGTACTCCTCGACGCCGACGCGGTTGATGGCGGCGACGAAGTACTCGTTGGCGACGGCCGCGGCGGGCTGTTCCAGCTGCCAGAGGTGGGAGGAGAGCCCGCGGTGGGTGGCCGAGGGGTTGTAGACCAATTGCGCGCCGTTGAGCCCGAGTTGGCGCCAGCCCTCCGGGAAGTGGCGGTCGTAGCAGATGTAGACGCCGACCTTGCCGACGGCGGTGTCGAAGACCGGCCAGCCGGCGTTCCCCGGGCGGAAGTAGTACTTCTCCCAGAAGCCCTTGACCTGGGGGATGTGGTGCTTGCGGTACTTGCCGAGGTACGTGCCGTCGGCGTCGATCACGGCGGCGGTGTTGTAGTAGAAGCCCTCGCTCTCGATCTCGAAGACCGGCACCACGATCACCATCCCGGTCTCCCGGGCGAGGTCCCGCATCCTCCGCACGGTCGGGCCGTCGGGGACGGGCTCGGCCCAGCGGTAGTGCTCGGGCTCCTGGACCTGGCAGAAGTAGGGGGCGTTGAACACCTCCTGGAACCCGATCACCTTGGCGCCCTGCCGGGCGGCCTCCCGGGCGTGCTCCTCGTGTTTGGCGATCATGGATTCGGTGTCACCGGTCCAGGTCGCCTGGACGAGCGCGGCGCGTACGACGTCGGTCATGAGCTGCTCCTTCGGCACGGCGTCAGAGAGCCTCTACGCACGTAGACGCGGTGCGTAGGAGGAGAACGTAAGCCCCGTCACACCCCGGAGCAAGACCGCCGCCGTGAAGCGGCCGGGTCGATCATGTTTCATACCCGAGTGGTCCACGTCGGACACGTACCGACACGTACGGGCAAGGACCGACACGTACGGGCCCCGCCTCGCCCCACCGTCGCCCCGCCGCCCCGGCCCGTCGCACAGCCGCCCTCCCGCCGTACCGCCGCCCCTCCCCGTCAGGCGCCGGCGACGCCCGCCACGCGCAGGGCGTGCAGCAGGTCGCGCTCACGGTCCGCCGACACCGCCCGGGCCGCTTCGAGGAGCCCGGGGAGCAGCTCGCGCGGGTCCTCGCCCGCGAGCCGCGCCGCGTCCTCGGGGGTGCGGACCCGCACGAACGCGGCGAGCAGCGCGCGGGCCTCACGGTCGTGGCCCTCGGCGCGCAGGGCGGCGCACGCGCCCGCGAGCTCCTCGACCGGGCGCGCCACACCCTGACGCAGGAGCTGCTCGCAGTCGGCGGCCCGGCCCGCGTCGGCGAGCGCTCCGGCGACGGCGGCGAGCCGGCCGGGAGCCAGCGAGGCGGCCTCCCAGAGCAGGATCGACCAGTCGGCGCCGAGTCCGGCGCGGTGGAGTTCCCCGGCGAGGGCGGGCAGCCGGGCGGGCGGTCCGTTGAGCGCCTCGCAGAGCAGGGCGTGGGCCTCGCCGCTACGACCCTGGGCGCGGAGCCGCCGCAGGGCGTAGACCGCGTTGGCCGCGGCGCGGGCGTCCTCTGCGGGGTCCGCGTCAGGGACCTGCACCGCGCCGGGCGCCCGGTCGGGCGCGGCGGGGCCGCCGCCGAACCGGGCGCCCCGGGGGGCCGCTCCCCGGGCCGGCAGTACGGTCGCGGGAAGGGGCGCGGCTACCGGCCCCTGCTCCTCGCCCCCCTCGATCCAGGCGTACCGGGCGCCCCGGGGCCGCCGCCTGGCCCTGCCGGGGCGGGACGGGGGATCTCCGGCGGGGGCGAGGGCCGAGCCCGGTGCCGCGGCGGCCTCCCCCGTCCCGCTCCCCTCCCCCAGGCGCTCCAGGCGGGTCGTCAGGTCCCTGACGCGGGCGGTCGCCCTGGCCTGGTCGTCGCGGGTCCAGGCCAGGTCGTGTGCCAGGCGGGCCGTCTCCTCCGGGCCCTGGGCCGTGGCGGCGCGGAGCCGGTCCTCCAGTTCGCGGGCGCGGGAGTCGGCGTACCGGCGTTCGCGTTCCATGAGTTCCCTGCGCTCGGCGAGCGCCGCCGCTCCCCCCGGCCGCCGGTCATGGGCGCCGGCGGCGGCCGCGTACAGCGTCCGGCCGCGCAGGGCGAGCGGTCCGTCGGCGGGTTCCCCGGCGTCCTGGAGCAGGGATTCGACGACGTCCCACGGCAGGATCTCGGCCCCGTCGAAGCAGGCGCGCAGCCCCTCCGGGTCTCGTTCGGCGAAGACGCCGTACCAGCCGCCGTCCGGCGTGATGCGGCCCGCGAGCTCCGCCAGCCAGCGCGTGAACGCCGCCAGCTCAGCCGGTAGTTGGTACACCGTCATGCGTCACGCACCTGCCCCGCGGTCGACTGGAACCTTCCGGTCCGCGGGTATTGGACCGCAGTCGTGTTACGGGACGACTACGGACCGTTTTCCTCCGGGTGCCTCGCCGCGCAATTCCCCGGAAGCGCGCGCCTCACCCGAGGCACGCGTCTCACTCGAAGCGCGTCTCAGCCGTGGCGCCCGTCTCACCCGAAGCGCACGACGATCCCGGTGTGCGGGCGCTTCCCGAAGCGGGCGAGCGTGGCCGGCACGTCGGTCAGCCAGAACTGCCAGGTGTACTTGCGCGCGAGCAGGCGCCGGATCCGCCGCAGCTCGTCCCCCTCCACGAGCCGCCCCTCACCGGCGACGCGCCGGGCGCCGTCGGCGACGTTTCCGCGCAGGTCGCAGACGGCTGCCTCGACCCGCAGGTCGTTCCGCAGGCGCTTGACCTTCCAGGAGTCGGTGCGGGTCCAGACGTACATCTCGGCGCCGTCGACCGCGTACCAGACGGGCGTCGCGACCCCCGTGCCGTTCTTCCGGTACGTGGTCAGGCTGACGTAGCGGCCGTGCCGCAGCTCTTCGGGCATCATGCCCGGGAGCCTATGCGGGGCGTCACGGGGCGTCGGGCGCCGGGCTCAGGACCGGCCGTCCTCGCTCCCGTAGGCCGTCCTGGCCTCGGTGATCTCCGGAAGGTGGGCGCGGGCCCAGGCGCACGCGGTGTCCAGCGGATCGATCAGCGCGCGGCCGAGGGCGGTCAGCGCGTACTCGACGCGCGGCGGGTTCTCGTCGTACGCGGTGCGGGTGAGGAACCCGTCGCGCTCCATGGCGCGCAGGGTCTCGGTGAGCACCTTGGGGGTGATCCAGTGAAGCGGGACGCGCAGCTCCGAGAAGCGGCGGGGCCGCCCGTCCTCGAGGCAGCGGAGGACCACGGCGGTCCACTTGCCTCCGACGCGGATGGGTTGCGCGCGGTCGGAGCAGTCCGGGTCGTGGAACAGGTCGGCGGTCAGCGGCTGGTGCATGCCTGTGAAGCTAGCCCAGTACCGTTGAAGTAACCAGGTACTCCGGTTCTACGGTCCTGCCATGAACGACGACATGAGCAGCAACCACATCAGCGACAGCGACGTCACGAACGGCGACATCATCGTCTTCGGGGCGGGCGGACGGGTCGGCCGCGCGACCGTGGCGGAGGCGGTGGCCCGTGGCCACCGGGTGACGGCGGTGGTGCGCGATCCGGCGAAGCACCGTGACCTGGAAGGCACTTCGGTCACTCTCGTACGGGGTGACGTCACCGACCCGGCGTCGGTGGCCGCGCTCGCGGCCGGCCACGACGCGGCCGTGAACGCCTCGGTCCGCCTCGACGTCTCCTCGGAGGAGTACTTCACGGCCGCGGCGAAGGCCCTGGTCGGCGGGCTCGAAAAGGCGGGCGTCCGACGCCTGTTGACCCTGGGGATCGCCACGACCCTGGAGAAGGAGCCGGGGGTGCGGCTCATGGACGCGCCTGGATTCCCGGCGGAGTGGCGGGCGTTCGCCCAGGGCCATGTGGCCGAGTTCGCGCTGCTCTCGGACGAGGCGGGACCGGAGCTCGACTGGCTGATGGTCGTACCGCCGCTCGACCTGAACGCCGAGGCGGCGCCGACAGGCGGCTACCGGACGGCCGTGGGCTCGGTGATCGACGGCCCCGGCCGGATCGCGCACGCCGACCTCGCGCTCGCCCTGCTCGACGAGATCGAGCGCCCGCGTCACAGCCGCGTCCAGCTGGCTGTCTCCGTATAGGCGGTCTCCGTGGAGGCGGTGACGGCCCTCAGACGGGCACGAGCGCGCACCGGACGACCAGCTCGTCCATGGAGAGGCCGAGGACCCCGGCGAGGGCCGCGACAGTGAAGAACGCCGGGGTCGGGGCCCGGCCGGTCTCGATCTTGCGGAGCGTCTCGGCGGACAGACCTGCCGCCGTGGCGATCTCGACCATGGACCGCTCGCCGCGCGCCTCGCGCAGGAACAGGCCGAGGCGCTCGCCGCGCTCGCGCTCTTCGGGGGTCAGTGGGGTGCGTACCATGCCACCATTCTAATACCGGTATAGTAATTGGAATGGTGGAGATCAAGACGAACGAGAACCTGGCGGCCATGCGCGAGTCGGGGCGGGTGGTGGCGCGCGCCCTCGCGGCCGTACGGGAGAAGGCGGCGCCCGGCGTCACGCTCGCCGAACTGGACGGGGCCGCGCGGGAGGTCCTGGCCGAGGCGGGCGCCGGATCGCCCTTCCTCGGCTACCGCCCGGAGTGGGCACCCGTGCCGTTCCCCGCGGTGGTGTGCCTCTCCGTCAACGACGCCATCGTGCACGGCATCCCGGACGGGACCCGGCTGGCGCCTGGCGACCTGGTCTCCGCGGACTGCGGGGCCCTCCTGGGCGGCTGGGCGGGCGACTCGGCCGTCAGCTTCACGGTCGGCCAGGCCCGGCCGGAGGACACCCGGCTGATCGCCGCGGCGGAGGAGGCCCTGGCGGCGGGCATCGCGGCGGCCGTCGTCGGCAACCGGATCGGCGACATCGCCCACGCCATCGGCCGGGTCTGCCGCGCCGCCGGATACGGCATCCCGGACGGCTTCGGCGGTCACGGGATCGGCCGCACGATGCACGAGGACCCGGGCGTCCCCAACGAGGGGCGCCCGGGCCGGGGCATGAAGCTGCGCCACGGGATGGTGCTCGCGATCGAGCCGATGCTCATCGGCGGCGGCACGGACGACCACTACACGGCGGCCGACGGCTGGACGATCCGTACGTCCGACGGCTCGCGCGCGGCCCACGCGGAGCACACGGTCGCGATCACGGACGAGGGCCCGCGCGTGCTGACGGCGCTGTAGCCCGCGCCGCCGGGCGGCCGGTCGCCCCCTACCCCGCCGGCCGGACCACCATCGCCGAACCACCGCCCCTGCGGACCTTCTCCGCCGCGGCCACCCAGCGGCCGTCCGGCAGGCGCTGGACGCCGGTGGCGGCGCCGATCTCCGGGTTCTGCCGGAAGCCGTGCCCGATCGCTTCGAGCTCCGCCCTGAGCGGGCTGTTCCAGAGGGCGGGTTCGAGTTCGGTGGTCGTCTGGTTGCGCTGGCTGGCGCGCGGCGCGGCGATGGCCTCGACGAGCGGCAGGCCCCGGTCGACGACCCCGGTGAGGGTCTGCAGGACCGTCGTGATGATCGTCGCGCCGCCCGGCGAGCCGAGGGCGAGGACGGGCCGGTCGTGCGGGTCGAGGACGATCGTCGGGGAGATCGAGGAGCGCGGCCGCTTGCCGGGTCCCGGCAGGTTCGGGTCGTGCACGGCCGGGTTGGCGGGGGCGAAGGAGAAGTCGGTCAGCTCGTTGTTGAGCAGGAAGCCCCGTCCCGGCACGGTGATGCCGCTGCCGCCGGTGGACTCGATGGTGAGGGTGTACGCGACGACGTTGCCCCACTTGTCCGCCACCGTGAGGTGGGTGGTGTTCTCCCCCTCGTACGTGGTCGGGGCCGCCGTGCCGCCGCTCGCGCACGGTGCCGGGTCACGGGGGTCGCCGGGCGCGAGCGGGCTGGTCAGGACGGCGTCGTCGCGGATCAGGCAGGCGCGGGAGTCGGCGTACCGCTGGGAGAGCAGTCCACGCGTCGGCACCCGCTCGAAGGCCGGGTCGCCGACCCAGCGGCCCCGGTCGGCGAAGGCGATGCGGCTGGCCTCGATGAACCGGTGCAGATAGCGGGCCTGGGAGGCGGTCGCGAGGTCGGTGCCCTCCAGGATGTTGAGCGCCTCGCCGACGCTCGTGCCGCCGGAGGAGGAAGGGGCCATGCCGTAGACGTCGAGCCCCCGGTACGAGACCTTCGTGGGGCGGCGGGACTCCGTGCGGTACGTGGCGAGGTCGCGCACCGTCAGGTCACCGGGCCGTACGGTCCGGGTGGCGCCGGCGCGGACCGGGGGCGTGCGGACGGTGTTCACGATGTCCCGGGCGAGCGGGCCGCGGTAGAGGGCGCCGACGCCCTCGCGGCCGAGCGTCTCGTACGTACGGGCCAGGTCGGGGTTCTTGAAGACGGAGCCGACGACCGGCAGCTGCCCACCGGGCAGGAAGAGCTCCGACGAGGCCGGGAAGTCACGGAACCGCGCCTCGTTGGCCGCGGTCTGGGCGCGGAACGTGGGATCGACGGTGAAGCCCTCACGGGCCAGCCGCTCGGCGGGTTCGAGGAGCGCCCCGAGGCGCTTGCTGCCCCAGGCGTCGAGAGCACTCTTCCAGGTCGCGGGGGTACCGGGGGTACCGACGCCGAGGCCGCTGGTCATGCCCTCCTCGAAGGGGATGGGCTTGCCGTTCTCCACGAAGAGGTTCGTGTCGGCGGAGCGGGGCGCGGTCTCGCGCCCGTCGACGGTGTGCACGGTGCGGCTCTTCGCGTCGTAGTACACGAAGTAGCCGCCGCCTCCGATGCCCGCCGAGTAGGGCTCGGTGACGCCGAGGGCGGCCGCGACGGCGACGGCGGCGTCCACGGCGTTGCCGCCCTCGCGGAGCACCTCGACACCGGCGGCCGAGGCGTCGGCGTCGACGCTGGCGACGGCACCGCCGTATCCGACGGCGACGGGCTCCTTGACCGGTGGCGGCAGGGTGGCCGGCCGGGCCGTCGGCGGGGCGGCACCCATCGAGAGCACCGTCGCCGCGACGGCGAGAACGGAGACCTTCCCAGCGGCGGAACGACGCATTCCCTACCTCCAGTCAACAACCGTCCGCGCAGCGTAACTTCCCCCGGCCCGTTCCGTCAGGACCGCCTCGAACATGAGGCCGGTCCGCGGCTAGCATGCGCGCCCATGAACGAAGACGTGCGGAACATCGTGCTCGGGGTCCTGGCGACCGGGGTCAGCGCCTCCTTGGGGTGGCTGGCCCGCACGTACCTCTGGCGGCGCGGGCTCCGCCGGAAGCAGGCGTTCTTCGGGCTGCCCTCCGGTTCGGAGTGTCTGCTCGTGGTGAACCGTCTGGCCGGCAGCGAGCGCGGCGTGCACGCCACCGACGTCTCGGCGCTGCTCGAACTGTCGGCGCTGGTCAAGGACTGCGGGGCGCGTCCCCGTGTCGTGCAGCACGACACGGCCCGTCAGGGACTCGGCGAGATAGCCGAGTTCTGCATCGGCGGCCCCTACTCCAATCGGCGCATGGAAGCCCATCTGCCGAACCTGCTGCCGGGACTCACGATGAACGTCGAGCAGGAGCCGCGCGAGGACCGGGGGATGATCACCGTGGCGGGCGAGGCCTACCGCCCGGAGTGGGGCGTCACCGAGTACGTCGTCCTCGCGCGCCTCACCCGCGGCGAGGGTGGCCGGCCGGTGTTCCTGATCTGCGGCCAGGCCGCTGTCACCAATCAGGCCGCGGCACGGCATCTGGCCCGCCACCACAAGGCGCTGACCGGCACGTACGGGACGGACGGCTCCTTCGTTCTCCTCCTGAAGGTGGTCAACTCGCGGGCGTACGGCCCCGATGTGGTGGAGGTGGTGGCCGATGTCACCCGCGAGGCGCGGACGGCTCCCGCAGCCGCACCGGCAGCGACTTGACGCCGTTGATGAAGTTGGAGACGAGGCGGCGGGGTGGTCCGGTGAGCTCCACGCCGCCGCAGACCCGGCGCACCTCCTCGTGGAGCACCCGCAGCTGAAGCCGGGCGAAGTGGGCGCCCAGACAGACGTGCGGGCCGTCGCCGAAGGAGACGTGCGGGTTCGGTGTCCGGCCGAGGTCGAGGCGGTGCGGGTCGGCGAAGACGCGTTCGTCGTGGTTGGCGGAGGCGTGGAAGACGACCACCTTGTCGCCGCGCCGGATCATCTGGCCCGCGAGCTCGGTGTCGTGGGCCGCGGTGCGCCGGAAGGAGAGCACGGGCGGGTGCACCCGCAGGAGTTCGTCCACCGCCGTGTCCACGGAGACGTCCCCCTTCCACAACCTCCCCTGCTCGTCGGGGTGTTCGGCGAGCGCGAGGAGTCCGCCCGGGGCGGCGCTGCGGACCGTGTCGTTGCCGGCGACGGTCAGCAGGAAGAAGAACATCTCCAGTTCGGCGTCGGCGAGTTCCGAGCCGGCGAGCGAGGTCATGATGTCGTCGGCGGGGTGCGCGCGCTTGTACGCGGCGAGCTCCTGGGCGTAGGAGAACATCTCGGCGAGCATGGCGGGCGAGCGGGGGTTGACCGGTCGGCCCTCGGCGTCCAGGACCGGGGGCTCGTCGGGGTCCTGGTAGGCGATGACGCGCTCGGTCCAGTCGTGCAGGAGCCCCCGGTCGCTCGCGGGCACGCCGAGCAGGTCGGTCAGGTTGAGCAGGGCGTAGTCGTCGGTGACGGCCGGGACGAGGTCCACCTCGCCGCCATCGGCCACCGCCGCGCCGATCAGGGCCCTGGCCCGCTCCCGCGCGGTGACACCGAAGCGCTCGATCCGCCCCGGAGTGAAGGCCCGACTGACGAGTCGCCTCAGCCTCCCGTGATCCGGCGGGTCCTGATTGAGCATCATGCGCCGGATGAAGGGCAGATCGGCGGGGGCGGGGTCCCGGATCTGGGTGGCGCCGAGGCAGGAGGAGTACGTCCCCGCGTCCTTGAGCACACGGGTGACGTCGGCATGCCGGGTGACGGCCCAGAACCCCGGCCCGGCCGGCCATCCCAGGATCTCCGGCTCCCCCTGCCACGCGACGGGCGCCAGGTCGCGCAGCGCGCGGAAGCGGTCGTGCGGGATCCCGACGGCGTAGATCCGCGGATCGAAAACGTCGGGTACGTCGCTCGCGCCCCCCACCGTTCCTCCCGTCGGCCGCCCTTCAGGGGTGAAGACGGCACCATCATGACAGGCCGGTGGAGGCCGCCGTTGAGCTGATCCCACAGTCCGGGCTTTTCCGTCCCACCCAATCGTTACCGGCACGTAACTTACCGACCAGTTACCTCGGGTAAGCCACTCCGGTTACCGTCGGGTCACTTTCACTGCCCCCCATGACTGCCCCCCAGCACCGCCCCCAGCGGTGCACGCACTGACCCCGCAGTGCCCCCAGTGAGGAGTGACCCGTGCGCACATCCCTGGCCCTCGCCGTCTCGGCCGCTCTCGTGGCCGGGACGGCCCTCGGGCTCGCGCCCGCCGCTCAGGCGGGAGAGACCGGAGCGAGCACCGACACCGGCATCCGCTTCGTCGACATCGCCGGGGAGGGCGGCACCGTCCTCAAGGCGAACGTGATCGCCCCCGCCGGCGCCGGCCGTCACCCCCTGATCGTCCTCCCCACCAGCTGGGCCATGCCCCAGATCGAGTACCTCGCCCAGGCGAAGAAGCTCGCCGACTCCGGTTACGTCGTGGTGAGCTACAACTCGCGCGGCTTCTGGCAGTCCGGCGGGGAGATCGAGACCGCCGGTCCGAAGGACGTCGCCGACGCCTCGAAGGTGATCGACTGGGCCCTCGCCCACACGTCCGCCGACCCCGCGCACGTGGGCATGGCGGGTGTCTCGTACGGCGCCGGGATCAGCCTCCTCGCCGCCGCCCACGACCCCCGGATCAAGGCCGTCGCCGCGCTGAGCGGCTGGGCCGACCTCATCGAGTCCATCTACAGCGGCCGCACCCAGCACCTCCAGGCCGCCGCCCTGCTCGGCGGCGCCGGGTACCTCACGGGCCGACCCGGGCCCGAACTGAAGGAGGTCCTGGGTGACTTCCTCTCGTCGAACCTGGACAAGGAGGACGAGATGATCGCCTGGGGCCGTACCCGGTCCCCCGCCACCCACCTGGACCGGATCAACGCCAACGGCGCCGCGATCATGCTCGGCAACGCCTGGGGCGACACGATCTTCCCGCCCAACCAGTACGCGAGCTTCTTCGAGAAGCTCACCGGCCCCAAGCGCCTGGAGTTCCGCCCCGGCGACCACGCCACCGCCGAGGCCACCGGTCTGTTCGGGCTGCCCAACGACACCTGGACCAGCGCCCACCGCTGGTTCGACCGCCACCTCAAGGGCGTCGACAACGGCATCGACCGCGAGCAGCCCGTCCAGCTCACGTCGCGCTCGACAGGCGGCTACGAGGGCTACCCGGACTGGAAGTCCGTCCACGCGAACCAGCGGAAGTTCGACCTCGACGGTACGCAGCGGGTCTGGGCGAACGTCGACTCCGGCGCCAACGGCGGCATCACCCTGCTCACCAACGCCCTCGACCAGTTCCTCCGCATCCCGCCCGTCGTCTCCGTCCCCCTGCTCCCCCGCGCCTTCGCCGGCGTCTGGCAGTCGGAGCGGTACGACACCCCGCAGCGGGTGCGCGGCACGGTGAAGGTGCACACCACGGTCGCCTCCACCAAGGAGAGCGGCACCCTCGTCGCGTACCTCTACGACGTGGGCCCGCTCGGCGTCGGCAAGCTCGTCAGCAACGCCCCGTACACCTTCCACGACCGGACACCGGGCACGCCGTTCGCCCTCGATCTGGAGCTGTTCTCCACGGCGTACGACGTTCCGGCCGGGCACCGGCTCGCCCTCGTCGTCGACACCGTCGACCCGCTCTACATCGAGCACAACCCGACCGGCGCGCAGCTGACCTTCTCCTCCCCCGCGGCCGACCCGTCGTACGTGTCGGTACCGCTGCGGCAGGAGTGATCACCGGCTGCTGCCGGGCGGGTGCGGCTCCTCGCCGCTACTGCTGTCCCGGCAGCAGCGTCTGTGGTTCGGCCGGTGCGACGTCCACGGCCCTCGTCTTCGGGTTGCGGCGTTCCTTGCGGGCCACCCAGGTGGCGAACCAGGAGAGCAGCATGCACATCCCGATGTAGATCGGCGAGATGACGAGCACGACGGGGATGAACGGCAGGTCGTAGTCGAGGTTCGAGGCGATCAGCTTGCCCGCGTGCAGGAACTCCTCGTAGGTGATGAGGAAGCCGAGCGAGGTGTCCTTGAGCGCGACCACGAGCTGGCTGATGATGGCCGGCAGCATCGCGCGGACCGCCTGCGGCACCAGGACGTAGGTCATGACCTGCGTCTTGCGCATGCCGAGCGCGTACGCCGCCTCGCCCTGGCCGCGCGCGACGGCGTGGATGCCGGTGCGGAAGACCTCCGCGAGCACCGAGCCGTTGTAGAGGGTCAGCCCGGCGACGAGTGCGGGCAGCGCCTGGACCTTGAGCGCCACGAAGATGAAGAAGATCATCACGAGGACGGGCATGGCGCGGAAGAACTCGATGAGAAGCGTCGAGAGCCAGCGCAGCGGCCGGTGTTCGGAGAGGCGTCCGGTGGCGAGCAGCGCGCCGAGGGCGAGCGAGAGCACCGAGGCGTAGGCGAAGGCCTTGAGGGTGTTGCCGAGCCCTTCGAGCAGCAGTTCCTGGATGCCCTGGTAGAGGAAGGGCGACCACTTGGTGGAGGTGAACTGGGCGTTGTCGAAGAGGAGGTAGAGGATCCAGCCGGCCAGGGCGAGGATCAGCACGCTTGCCACGAGGCCGTAGAGGAGGTGACGGCGCCGGGCCTGCGGTCCGGGGATGTCGTAGAGGGCGGTGGACTCGGTCATCGGGCGACTCCCCAGCGCTTCTCCATGATGTGGAAGAGGGCGCTGATGGTGAGGGTGATGATCAGGTATCCGGCGGCGATCCAGACGAAGGTCCAGACGATGTTGTAGCCGAGTTCGCTCAGGGTCTTGTAGGTGCCGAGGAGTTCGGTGACGCTGAAGGCCCCGGCGATGGCTGAGTTCTTGGCGAGGGCGATCAGGGTGGAGCCGATCGGCGGGATGACCGTGCGGAAGGCCTGCGGGAGGACGACCGTGCCGAGGGTCTGGGTGAAGGTCATGCCGAGGCTGCGGGCGGCTTCGCCCTGGCCGCGCGGCACGGTGTTGATGCCGGAGCGGAGCGCCTCGCAGATGAAGGCCGAGGTGTAGCAGCCGAGCGCGAGGACCGCGAACAGCTCGAAGGGCAGCACGAGTCCGAACCGGGGCAGGCCCAGCATGACCGCGAAGAAGAGCAGGGTGAGCGGGGTGTTGCGCAGGACGGTGACCCAGACCGTGCCGAAGACCCGGAAGGAGCCGACGGGCGCGACCCGGAACGAGGCCATGACGAAGCCCAGGACGAGGGCGAGCGCCGAGGCGTAGACGGTGAGTTCGACGGTGCCGAGGAATCCCTTGCCGTAGAGCGAGAAGTTGTCGGTCAGGACGTCCATGCCAGTGACTCCATGTGGGGGCTCCTCCGGGTCAGCTCGCCGGGTAGCGGTCGATGGCGGGCGGTGTCGGGGCGGGGACCCCGGAGAGACCGAGGGTGGCGTCGTACGCCTTCTTCCAGTCGCCGTTCTTCTCGTGGGCGGCGATGGCGTCGTCGAGGGCGAAGCGCAGGGCGTTGTCGCCGCGCGGGACGCCGATGCCGTACGGCTCCTTCGAGAACGGCTTTCCGACGACCTTGAGTTCGTCGGGCACCTTCGCGGCGTAGCCCATGAGGATCGTGTCGTCGGTGGTGACGGCGTCGACCTGGTAGGTCAGCAGGTTGTCCACACAGGCCGAGTACGTGTCGTAGGCGACGAGTTCGGCCTTCGGGTAGTCCTTCTCGATCCGCTGGTACGGGGTGGAGCCGGCGGCCGAGCAGACCCGCTTGCCCGCCAGGTCCTGGGGGCCCTTGATGTCGTTCTCGTCGGTCCGGACCAGGAGGGACTGGCCGGCCTGGTAGTAGGGCCCGGCGAAGCCGACGAGCTTCTTGCGGTTGTCGTTGATGGTGTACGTGCCGACGTAATAGTCGATCTGGCCGTTCTGCAGGGCGGTCTCGCGGTTGGCCGAGGCGATCGTGCGGAAGTCGATGCCGGCGGGGTCGAAGCCGAGGGAGGCCGCCATCATCTTGGCGATCTCGATGTCGAAGCCCGAGTAGCGGCCGGTGGCCGGGTCCTTCTCGCCCATGTAGGGCTGGTCCTCCTTGGCGCCGACGACGAGCCGGCCGCGCTTCTTCGCCCGGTTCCAGGTGCTGGAGTCGGGCAGGGTGAAGCCCTTCTGGACCTGGTAGACGGGGAGTTGGTCGGGCTGGGGACCCTTGACGGGCGGGCTTCCCTCCCTGCCGCAGCCGCCGAGTGCCGCCGTCAGGGCGAGCAGCAGGGCGAGAGCGGCCAGGGTCCGGTGCGTACGCTGCATGGTTCCCGCTCCGCTCAGTGCTTGAGGATCTTGGAGAGGAAGTCCTTGGCGCGTTCGCTGCGCGGGGCGGTGAAGAAGTCCTCCGGCGCGCGGTCCTCGACGATCTTCCCGTCGGCCATGAAGACGACCCGGTTGGCGGCGGAGCGGGCGAAGCCCATCTCGTGGGTGACGACCACCATCGTCATGCCCTCCTGGGCGAGTTGCTGCATGACCTCGAGGACCTCGTTGATCATCTCGGGGTCGAGTGCCGAGGTCGGCTCGTCGAAGAGGAGCGCCTTGGGGTCCATGGCGAGGGCGCGGGCGATGGCCACGCGCTGCTGCTGGCCGCCGGAGAGCTGCGCGGGGTACTTGTCGGCGTGCGCGGCCAGTCCGACCCGGTCGAGGAGCTCGCGGGACCGCCGGTCGGCCTCGTCCCTCCTGCGCTTGCGGACCTTGATCTGCGCGAGGGAGACGTTGGCGAGGACGGTCTTGTGCGCGAAGAGGTTGAACGACTGGAAGACCATGCCGACCTCGGCCCGCAGCCGGGCGAGCGCCTTGCCCTCCTCGGGGAGGGGCTGCCCGTCGATGACGATCTCGCCCGACTCGACGCGCTCCAGGCGGTTCATCGCCCGGCAGAGGGTGGACTTGCCGGAGCCGGACGGGCCGATGACGACGACCACCTCCCCCCGGCCGACGGTGAGATCGATGGACTGGAGGACATGCAACGTGCCGTAATGCTTGTTGACGCCACGCAGTTCGATCAGCGGATCGACGACGGCCATACGCTGCCCTGCCCCATTTCTCAGCGGTGTCGAGTCAGCGCAAACTATCCACCTCGAAAAGGGACTTCACGCCCGACACGCATGAAAACGGGAAAAGCCGTATTTACTGCGGAAGGGTGGCGCCGGTGTACGACGAATGGCGGCGGGAGCTCCGGGTGCCGGCGGGGCTCTCAGTGCTCGGCGGACTCGGCGTACACCTGGGAGAGCTCCGGCGAGCCCGTCATCGCCCAGTCGAGACCGGCCTCGACGACCTGGATCTCCCGGCCGGAGGCGAGCTGCACCACCGGGCCGCCGCCGGGCTGGACCTGCCAGCGGGCGCCCGGCACGTTCCGGACGATGACGGTGCCGAGGTAGAGGCCGGCGTCGTTCCCGATCCAGGGCAGCTCCTCCGGGTCGTCACGCCAGCGGGGCGGCAGCTGGTCGAGCTCCTGGAGGGAGCGGGGAGTGTCGTCGAGAGCCACCCCCGCCTCCGCGACACGGGCACGCAGCAGCTCGCATTCGGCGAGCAGCTCGCCGACTCCCTCTGGGTCGCGGTCGAAGGCCGCGACCAGCGGGGACTCGGCCGGCTCGGGTTCATGCCGCTTGCGCCAGTTGTCGAGAAACGGGATGTTCATCAGAACAGCGTCGCACCGCTGCCTGCCGGTCGACCACCCGGCGCGCTGGATCGTTATCGCGGCGGTGGCGGCGGTCTTCGCGGTGGTGGCACCGCCGGGAGACGTCCTACACGTCGAGGTCGACCACGACGGGCGCGTGGTCCGACGCGCCCTTGCCCTTGCGCTCCTCACGGTCCACATAGCTGTCCGTGACCGCCTCGGCGAAGGGCTTGTTGCCGTAGACCAGGTCGATGCGCATGCCCTTGTTCTTGGGGAAACAGAGCTGCCGGTAGTCCCAGTACGTGAAGGGGTGGTCGTACTTGAGGGGGCGCGGGACCACGTCGGCGAGACCGGCCTCGCGCAGACCGGCGAGCGCGGCCCGCTCCGGCTCCGTCACGTGCGTGGCGCCCTCGAAGACCGCCCTGTCCCAGACGTCGTCGTCGGTCGGCGCGATGTTGTAGTCGCCGAGGACGGCGAAGGGGCGCTCCGCCGCCGCGTCGTCCGCGACGGCCGCCTTCAGGGCCTCAAGCCAGCGCAGCTTGTACGCGTAGTGCTCGTGGGCCACCTCCCGGCCGTTCGGCACGTACACCGACCAGACGCGGACCGGGCCGCAGGTCGCGGAGATCGCCCGGGGCTCCTCGACGCCTTCGTAGTCGGGGCCGCCGGGCAGGCCCATGACGACGTCCGCGAGGCCGACGCGGGAGATCAGTGCCACGCCGTTCCACCGGCCCGTGGCGTTGACCACGGACTCGTACCCCAGGGCACGCAGCTCCTCGGTGGGGAACTGCTCGGCCGTGCACTTGGTCTCCTGCACGCACAGCACGTCCGTGCCGCTGCTCTCCAGCCAGGCCAGGAGCCGGGGCAGCCGGGCGGTGATCGAATTGACGTTCCAGGTGGCGATGCGCATGTGCGCAAGCCTACGTGCGGGGTCCGACAATCGGCGCCCGGCCCGGCTACACGGTGGTGGACGCGCCGGGGGCGAGCCGGTCGTGGTCGGTGCCGCCGAGGGCACCGATCTGGCGGTCGTAGATGGGCCGGGCGAGGTCGGTGAGCAGGGCGTCGTGGATGTCGTAGGCCCGGCGCGGCTTCACCTCGCGGACGTAGTCGATGACCTCGGAGATCTTGTTCCACGGGGCCATGACGGGGAGCAGCAGCGTGTCCACGGGCCGGTCGGGGACGGTGAGCGCGTCGCCGGGGTGGAAGACGGCGCCGTCGACGAGGAAGCCGACGTTGGTGACGCGCGGGATGTCCGGGTGGATCACGGCGTGCAGCTCGCCGTACACCTTGACGTCGAATCCGGCCGCCCTGAAGGTGTCGCCGTGCCCGACGGTGTGGACCCTCCCGGGGTACGCCGCCGAGAGCTGTTCGGCGACGCTCCGCAGCGTCCAGATCTCGACGGCCGGGTCGGCGTCGAGGGCCGCGCGCAGGCGGCCCTCGTCGAAGTGGTCGGGGTGCTCGTGCGTGACGAGGAGGGCGTCGGCCCCGAGGGCCGCGTCCTCCTCCGTGAACATGCCGGGGTCCAGGACGAGCGTCCGCCCGTCCTTCTCCAGCCGCACGCAGGCGTGGGACTTCTTCGTCAGCTTCACCGTCCCAGGCTACGCCGGGGGCGTGGTCTCCTCGGCGACGACGCGGGCCACCACGCGGAGCGCGGTCTCGGCGGCGGGCAGGCCGCAGTACACGCCCGCGTGGAGCACGATCTCCCGCAGTTCCTCGGGTGACAGGCCGTTACGGAGGGCTGCCCTGGTGTGGTCGGCGAGGGCCTCCTGGTGGCCTCCGGCGATGAGCGCGGTGAGGGTGACGACGCTGCGGGTCCGCCGGTCTAGGCCCTCACGGCTCCAGACCTCGCCCCAGGCGTAACGGGTGACGAGCTCCTGGAAGGCCCCGTCGGGGTCGTCGGCGAGTGCCTGGTCCACATGGGCGTCGCCGAGGACCTCGCGGCGCAGCCCGAGCCCCTTCTCGTACGGGTCGGGGCGGCCGGCCGCGGCTGCCTCGTCCGCCGGGGCCGGCTGGGCCACCGGCACCGGGGTCGCGGGCAGGGGCGGCACGGTCAGGGTGCCGCTGGTGTCCGGGGCGGCGCCGGCGAAGTGGTCGAGGAGCAGATCGGTGACGGCGGCCGGCTGCTCGACGGGCGCGAGGTGCGAGGCCCCGGGGACGACGGCGAGACGGGCGTCGGCGATCCCGGCGACCAGGGTCCTGGCCTCGGCGGGACCGGTGACCTGGTCCTCGGAGCCGACGAGGACGAGGGCCGGGATGGTGATCCGGTCGAGGGCGTCGCGTACGTCGAAGACGGCGAGGGCCTCGCAGGCGGCGGTGTAGCAGACGGGGTCGGTGGTCCGGACCATCTGCACGGCCCAGTCGACGATCGCGGGCTGCGCACCGGCGAACACCGAGGTGAACCACTGCTCAGGAGCGGAGCGGGCCATCGGCTCCAGGCCGTTGGTGCGGACGATGACACCGCGCTGGCGGAACTCGTCGGCGCTTCCGAACCGCGGCGAGGCGGCGACCAGGGCGAGGGAGGCGACCCGGTGGGGCGCCCGCAGGGCCAGGTCGAGGCCGACGGCGCCGCCGAGGGAGCATCCGGCGTAGCCGAAGCGCTGGACGCCGATCGCGTCGAGGGTGGCGAGGAGCCGGTCGCCGAGCTCAGCCACGGAGGTGAAGGGGACGGCGGGCGCGCCGCCATGGCCGGGAAGGTCGAATCGCACGACCCGCCAGTCCCGGGAGAGCTCGGGTATCTGCCGGTCCCACATGTGCCATGTGGTACCCAGGGAGGGCCCCATGACCAGGACGGGTGCCTGCTCCGGCCCGTCAACGCGGTACTGCAGCGTATCGATCTTGGTCTCGCTCACCGGTTCACACCTTCGTCTGTCACGATCTGTCACACGCCCCCTGCGAGACCTCCCCATGCCTCCGCTGCCGGGAGCAGGTCCGCCACGTCCGGATTCACGTACCACTTCTTGGTCGTCTTCACGTTCGTGTGCCCGGCCCGCATCGCAAGCAGGTGATCCGGCACCCCCGCTGTTCGCCAGGAAGGTCAAGCATGACGCCCGAGCATCGTACAGACGGACCCTGCGAAGGCCACTTTCGTCCATGATCTCGCAGGCCCGCACCCGAGCTGCCGGCCGTTCAGCGCGGCGCCGAATTCATCCACAAGCACGTACCCGCTGCTCTCCCACCCTTCGCCTGCTGGCGGGCGCTCCGTCGCCTGAGAAGCCGTTTCCTTTGGTGTTGATGGTGCCCGCCGGGCGGCGGAGGCAGGTAGGGCAGGGTGCCGGCCGCGGTTCACATGGGCACAAGCAGCGGTGAGGGCCGCACTCCCCGCTGGGGTGCGGCCCTCGGTGTGGGTGGTTACGAGGTCCAGCCGCCGTAGGGCACGGTGATGAGTTCCATGGCGTGGCCCGCCGGGTCCATGAAGTACACGCCGCGGCCACCGTCGTTGTGGTTGATCGTGCCGGGCCGCTTCCGGTGGGGGTCGGCGTAGTGCTCGATGCCCCGCTGCCTGATCTGCGCGTACGCCGCGTCGAACTCCTCCTCGGAGACCAGGAAGGCGTAGTGCTGGGGGGTGATGCTGCCGGCGGGGATCGCGGCGAAGTCCAGCGTGACACCGTTGCTCAGGTCGACCGCGATGAACGGGCCCCGCTCGGCGCTGATCTCAAGGCCGAGCAGGTTCGCGAAGAATTCTGCGGACTCCCGGTTGTCCCGGGCGTGGACGATCGTGTGGTTCAACTCGACTGACAAGGAATGCCTCCGAAGGCATGTCCCGACACCTCCATGTCTCACCCGGCCGGTGACCGACACGCGATGTCGCCGTAGATCCTAGGGCCTGCGTGAGTCCACCGAGTCATGGGCCGCCCTGCTACGCGTCTGCCGCCGCCGCGACGGCATGCGCAACCCCGAGCTGGTCATCGGAGACGGTGCCATGGGCCTGTGGCGGACGCTCGCCGAGGTGTTCCCGGCAGCCAGGCTGCCAAGGTGCTGGGTTCGCGAAGCTCGCAACGTCACCAACTGCCTGCCCAAGTCCGCGCAGCCCGGCGCGACGAAGGCGTTGCAGGAGATCCGCGACGCCGAGGACCGCACCCACGCGAAGATGGGAGTCGACCTTCTCCACGGTCAAGCTCGGCACCAAGGTCACGCGAGCACGAGCCGCCGTGAGAGAACGCACCAGGTGAACAGGATGCCCGCGATAACGGTCGCGGCAGCAAGACCATCCGCGCTTCTGGAGGGGTTCCCGGAAATGCGCAGCGTAGGGCGAATGCCGCGGCGGCTCGCGCGAGTACGCCGACGGCCGCGTATCCGGTCCCCGACGCCGCCGAGGGCGATGCGACCACCTGTCGTACGCGCTGTCGATCGGGGAACGGTCGCTCTTCTCCGGCTCGCCACGCCCTCGCCACTCCCGGCGCACAGCGCGTGCGCCGGGAGTGGCGAGGGGACGTGCGCGATCAGGCGCGCGTGTTGACGCTCACGGGCCGCGATCCGGTGGGCGGCGTCCAGCCCTGGAGCGTGGCCGGGATGCCGACGCGGGTGTTGCAGTTGATGACCTGGAAGTGGAGGTGCGCGCCGCTCGCCGCCCCGGTGGCGCCCGACCAGCCGATGATCCGGCCCTGCGGGACCCAGTCTCCCGTGTTGAAGATCGCCCGGTTGAGGTGCGCGTAGTGGGTGCACTGGCCGTTCGAGTGGCGGATGATGACCTCGATGCCGTTCTGCCAGTACGGCGACCAGTCCGAGACGAGAACCGTGCCGCCCTGCGCGGCGGAGACCTCGTAGTTCGCGGGCAGTCCGAAATCCCAGGCGTACTCGTTGTACGGGCCGGTGTGCGAGTACGTGCCCTCGGGGCCCTGGGTGACGAGGTAGGACTCACCCGCCGGGTAGGGAAGTTCGTAGTAGTAGTCGACGGCCGAGGCGGGAGGGGCCGCGATGAGGCCGATCCCTGCGACGGTGAGTGCCGAGCTCGTCATGGCGCCGAGTCTGAGGAGAAGTCGTCTCGCTTTGCGCACTGCACGCCTCCTGTGAAGAGTCTGCATCAGCCCGGGCAACACTGGCATCAACTGACCCGTCGGACAAGGCTGTTGCAAGAACTTGCAGAAAGTCGATGAAGGCCGGATCAGGACGCGGGCGCGCGGACCGACCTCGGCCAGGCGAGCAGCGGCACGCCACGGACCGCGTCGACGGCACCGCCCCGTCCGTCCCGAAGGGCGACCGTCAGGGGCGCGGCCCCGACGGCGAACATACAGAGGTCGGAAGGAGGGAGCGGCCCGGGAGTACCCCGCGATGGGAACGGAGTCCGGCCCCGTCGGCCAGCGGATCCACCCGGACACCACGACCCCCGTCGGGGCCGCCTTCGCCGATACGGCCGTCGGCCGCAAAACCGGTGGCAGGCCCGGTCGGCCCAGGTGAGGATCGCGGCATGTCCGGGGCGATCGCGGGCTCCGAACACGGTGAGGTCGCGTACGAACTCACCCGGACCGAGTGGGAACAGCGGTAGGCGTCAACCGCCGTCCATGGTGGGGGCGGCCGGTTCATGGCGTGGCCGTGATCGTCCCGGATCGACCGAGCCCCGGACGTCCGGGCGTCGTCACGACCACCAGCCCACACCGACCGCCCGCGAAGCCCGGGGAGACAGCCGCGTTCGATTTCGTCCCGGGTCATAGGACGATCGCCGTCCGCCCGCGGCATGACCGCGGCGCAGGCGGCGGCATGCGGCCCTGGCACGGGAGGCGCGGGTAACGTGACGGTCGTCCATCGGTGCGTCGCCGGTACGCCGCCGGTACGAGAGGCATGGCGCATCCGGGAGAAGGAGGCAGGGGAGCCGTGGTCATCACCACGCGTCACCGCGCGCGCTCGTTCTTCTCCACGCATCCCGCCCGGACCGTCGTCCTCGCCTTCGCCGGCGTCGTGGCGCTCGGCACGGTCCTGCTCATGCTGCCCCTCGCGGCCGAGGACGGTGACGGCCCCGGTCTCCTGACCGCCCTGTTCACCTCGACCTCCGCCGTCTGCGTGACGGGTCTCGCGGTCGTGGACACGGGTACGTACTGGAGCGGCTTCGGCGAAGGCGTCATCCTGGCGCTGATCCAGGTCGGCGGCTTCGGCATCATGACGATGGCCTCGCTCCTCGCCCTGCTTGTCTCCGGCCGGCTGCGGCTGCGGATGCAGCTGACGGCGCAGGCCGAGACGAAGAGCCTGGGCATCGGGGACGTACGCCGCGTCCTGCTCGGCGTCGCCGGCACCACGCTGATGGTCGAGCTCGCCGTGGGCGCCTTCCTGGCGCTGCGGTTCCGCTTCGGGTACGGAAACGGTGTCGGCGAGGCCGCCTATCTCGGCTTCTTCCACTCCGTGTCGGCGTTCAACAACGCGGGCTTCGGCCTCCACGCGGACAGCCTCACCCGCTACGCCCAGGACGCGTGGGTCACCCTGCCGATCGCCGTCGCCGTCATCCTCGGCGGCATCGGCTTCCCCGTGCTCCTCGAGATGCTGCGCCACCGCAACCGCGCCCGCACCACCGGCCGGAAGAACTGGACGCTGCACACCAAGCTCACGGTCATCACCTCGGTCGTGCTGCTGGTGATCGGCACGGTGCTCACGGGCCTGCTGGAGTGGACCAACCCGGGCACGCTCGGCGCGCACGACTTCTGGGGCAAGCTCCTCAACAGCTTCTTCCACTCGTCGATGAGCCGCACGGCGGGCTTCAACTCCCTCGACATCGGCGCCATGCACGCGTCCACCCTCCTGCTGACGTGCATGCTGATGTTCATCGGCGGCGGCAGCGCGGGCACCGCGGGCGGTATCAAGGTCACCACCTTCGCCGTCCTGGCCGCCGCGATCCTCGCCGAGGTGCGTGGCGAGCCGAACTCCGTCGTCCTCGGCCGCCGCCTCGCCCCGCACGTGCTGCGCCAGGCCCTGACGGTGGCGCTCCTCGGTGTGGGAATGGTCATGAGCGCCACGCTCGCGCTGCTCTCGGTGAGCGAGGCGCCGTTCGAATCCGTCCTGTTCGAGGTCGTGTCCGCCTTCGCGACCGTGGGCCTGTCCACGGGCATCACCGCCGACCTGCCCGCGTTCGGGCAGCTCATCCTCGTCGTCCTGATGTTCATCGGACGCATCGGTCCCATCACCCTGGTCTCCGCGCTCGCGCTGCGCGAACGCACGCGACGGTACGAACTGCCCGAGGAGCGACCCGTCATTGGCTGACTACCTCCACAACCTGCGCAAGCGGCGCGGCAAGCGGCTCACCGACAAACACCGGCCCACCGGCGACCAGCGGGTCGCCGTCATCGGTCTCGGCCGCTTCGGCAGCTCGCTGGCCAACGAGCTGATGCGCCGCGGCTGGGACGTCCTGGGCATCGACACCGACGCCCGCCTGGTCCAGAAGTACAGCGACGGCCTCACCCACGCGGCCGTCGCGGACTCCACCGACCCGGACGTACTGAACCAGCTCGGCGTCCACGAGTTCTCCAGCGCCGTCGTCGGCATCGGAAGCGACATCGAGGCGAGCATCCTCGTCAGCTCCAACCTCCTCGAAGCCGGCGTCCCCAACATCTGGGCCAAGGCCATCAGCCGCCAGCACGGCAAGATCCTCGAACGCCTCGGCGTGCACCATGTCGTCCTTCCCGAGCACGAGATGGGCGAACGCGTCGCCCATCTCGTCACCGGCCGCATGCTCGACTTCATCGAGTTCGACGACGACTACGCGCTCGTCAAGACCGTCGCCCCCAAGGTGGCCACCGGACAGCCGCTCGGCCGGTCCAGGGTGCGCAGCGAGTACGGCGTGACCGTCGTCGGCATCAAGCGCCCCGGCGAGGACTTCACCTACGCCACCGCCGACACGGTCGTCGAGGAGGGCGACATCATCGTCGTCACCGGCAAGACGGGCGCGGTGGAGACCTTCACCGAACTGGCCTGACGCGCAGGCCGCCATGAGCCCCACCGCCTGCCGGTCGCGGGCGGTGGCATGCGAGTATCCGGCAGGTACATCGACAAGACGGTGCGCCCGGGACGTGAACACCGCACACCGTGAACAGCCGCGTGCCGGCGGGCGCGTTCCGTGCGCCTGACGGACGGACAGAGATGAGATTCACGCGGCTCGTGACGGGAGCCCTGGTCAGCGCCATAGCACTGGTCGGCCTCCCCGCGACGGCAGCGGCGGTCGCGCCCAGCACCGCACCACCGGCTGTGACGGTCGTTTCCTGGAACATCTGCGGTGAGGCCGGTTCCCCCAGGGGAAGTGCCGGTTTCTGTCCCTACCGCCGGCTCATCAAGGACGAGTCGGGGACGGTCATCGGGGACGAGAACGTTCTCAAGGCCCGGGAGATCGCGAAGCTGATCAAGGAGCGGAACGCGGACGCCGTCGTGCTCCAGGAGGTATGCGGCACACCGGCGGGGCTCCCCGCGAACCTCGGCCCGGGAACCCACCAGGCCGAACTCGAGAAGGCCCTCCAGGAGACCGGGACGACATGGAGCTTCTTCTTCACGTCGGCCAGGCGGGGGGACGACACGGCCGACCCCTCCGCTGATCAGTGGGGCAGCGCCTGCAGGGGCGAAGCGTTCGGCAACGGCACGAAAGGCAGGCTCGGCAATCTGATCGCCGTCAAGGGCACGATCAGCGCGGCCGACGCCGAGAACGCCGTCCCGGAGACCATCCCGGCCCAGGACAAGCTGTCGCTGCCGGTCCAGTGCGTGGCACTGGGGGGGAAGTCGGTCGGCGTGTGCAACACGCACATCATCGCGGCCACGAACACGGCCGACCCCCGGGTCCGGGGCCAGATCGCGAACGTCAAGGAGTTCGTCGAGAACTTCCGGGCCCAGCACCAGCTGGAGTACGTCGCTCTGGGCGGTGACTTCAACCGGCCCACCGAACGGGCCTACATCGGCGGAGGCGTCTACGAGCAGGAGCTCAAGCCCCTGACCGACATCTACGAGAACTGCGTCGACGGCACCACCCACCACGGGTGGAACACGAGCGATGAGCACACCTGGCACGAGTACGACCACCTCTTCGTCACCCGGCGGGACGAAGGCAGCGCGTTCTCCTCGTGCGCCATCGACGAGAGCCGGATGGACACCTCGCCGAACGAGGTGGGCGAGCCCGTGACCGGCTTCTCCGACCACGCCCCGGTGGTCGCGCGTCTGGGCGGCGAGCGCGTGGCCGGCGACCTGAGCGGTGACGGCAGGCCGGACCTGGTCGCCATCGACAGCGCGGGACACCTGCGCCTCTACCACGGTGACGGAAAGGGCGGCACGGCGGTCCACCGGCTGAACGGCGTCGCCTCCGGCTACGAGGAGATCGGCACGAGCGGCTGGCTCGGGGCGGCGATCACCCATCGCGGGGACTGGACCGGCGACGGTCTCGAAGACGTCGTGGCACGCGTCGGCACCCAGCTGCGCGTCTACCCGAGCCGTTTCATCGGCACCCGTCTCGCACCTCCCACCGTCGTCGCCGACGGCCTCCCGACCGATGCCCAGGTCGTCAGCGCCGGGGACATGACCGGCGACGGTCACCCGGACCTCGTGGTCTCCGCCGGCGGCAAGCTGTGGCTCTACGAGAACGACTGGGGCGCGGCCGTCCTGCCCGCCGTATGGGGCCCGCAGGAGATCGGAAGCAGCGGCTGGTCGCCCATGACGATCACCGCGCCCGGTGACGTCGACAAGGACGGCCATCCCGACCTGCTCGTCCGCGACACCCGTGACGGCAACCTCTACCGCTACGACGGAAGCACCAGGTTCGGCACGCGTACCAAGATCGGCTGGGCGTTCACCACGACCAACCGGCCACTGATCGCCGGCGCCGCCGACGCGAATCTCGACGGTACGGCCGACATGTGGACCACCACCGGGACCGGCACCCTCACCTTCTACGCCGACGTCGCCGCCGGCACGAACACCGTCGTGGGCACCAGCGGCTGGAACACCATCACCGCCGTGAGCTGACCCGCCGTGGGGGGCGCGGCCGGTCCGGGAGCCTGGTTGCCGCCGGACCGGCCACGGCCCCTCAGGAGGTGGTGAGCTGCTGGTTGGCGGCTGTGCCGCAGCGGTACTGGACGACATCGGCGCCGTCCGCCGTGGAGACGCCGCTCACGTCCAGGCACTTGCCGCTGTGGCGGGCGAGCAGGGTGAGGAAGCCGTCGGACGACCTGTGCACCGACCACTGCTGGTTGGCGCCGCCGTTGCAGCCGTACTGGAAGACGATCGCGCCGTCGGCGGTCGACTCGTTGGTGACGTCGAGGCACCTGCCGCTGTGCCGGGCGACGACGTTGACGTACCCACCGCCCGCCGGACGCAGGGACCACTGCTGGTTCGTCCCGCCGCCGCAGGTGTACTGGACGACCTGCGCGCCGTCCGAGGTGGAGGCGCCGGCCACGTCGAGGCACTTGCCGCTGTGCCGCACGCGCAGCGGCGTCCACGTGTCCGCGGCGACGGAGCGGAGGGTCCAGGACTGGTTGGACCCGGTCGTCGGACGGTAGACGCCGACGGGCGCGCCGTCGCCGGTGGACCGGCCGCTGACGTCGAGCAGTGTGCCGCCGGCACTGTTGACGAGGGTGTGGTGTCCGTCGCCCGTGGTGGACAGCATCCACTTCTGTTCGGCGGAGGTGCCCGGGGTCACCAGCGTGAGGGCGTCGCCCTGGGCCGCGAGCGCCCTGCCGTCGGCGGCGCTGGTGATGCGGTAGGCCGCGGTGTTGCCCCAGTCGGTCGAGGAGAGCTTGGTGAACGTCCACCGCTGCGCCGCGCTGCCGGGGCTCGAGGTGCGCTGGACCAGGGTGCTCCGGCCGTTGCTCGTGTCGACGGTCAGGGCCTTGCCGCTGTTGTCGTTGAGCAGCTGCCGCGGGGCGCCGGTGGGAGCCGTGGTGTCGGAGACGTTCACGCCCGTCGCGGAGGGCAGGACGAACGTCGTGACGGAGCCCGCGCCCACGGTGGCGGTGAGCGTCCTGCCCGCGGTGCTGAGGTCGCTCTCGCGGTGGAGGTTCCTGGTGCCGTCGGTGGTGTAGCGCTGGACGGCGCCGGTGCCCACGTTCTGGAACCCGGCGAGGTTCAGGGTGAGCCGCTGGGGCTCACCCGTGGGGTTGGTGTGGACGACGACCGCGCCCTGGCCGGACGGCCGCAGGGCGGCGAAGGTGTCGGCGTTGTCGGTGTTGATGACGCGGGCGCCCGGTCGGACGAACCTGGTGTAGTTCGCCATCGCCCAGTACTTCTTGTTCTTGCGGAGGGGTTCGGTGGCGGCGTCGGCCGGGGTGAAGTCGGTCTGGATGAGGCCCCAGTTGGAGTTCTCGCGGCCCGGCGTCATGTTCTCGTAGTCCTCGACGGCCTGCCACAGGACCCAGGCGCGGGGCTCCAGCTCGCGGAAGTCGTCGTTGACGCGCCGGGTGAGGTCGAGGGCGGGGCTCATGTCGGTGAAGCTCTGCCCGACGCTGCCGCCGATGTCCACCTCGGACATCCACAGCGGGATGGACGTGCCCTTGGCGATGTCACGGGCTCCGGTACGGCCGCCGGTGCCGTACGTGTGGGTGTTGAGCCTGCCGACGGCGGACTTGACCGCCGGGTCGTAGGTGTCCCAGTCGGTGCGGAAGATGTTCGGGTTGGTCTCGTCCATGGCGGCGAGCGGGGTGGTGACGCCGTCGGCGTTCAGCCGGGCGCGCATGGTGGTGATCATGCGCGCCTGGGATGCGGGATCCCAGTGGGAGCCTTCCTGCCGCCCGCCGGCGCGCCAGTAGTCGGTGTTCGGTTCGTTGAGGGGCGAGAGGGAGTCGAAGGTGACGCCGGTGGCGCTCTGCGCGCGCTTCATGGCGCCGGAGAGGTACGCGGCGAACCGCTCGTACTGGTCGGAGCGGAGGTTGTCGCGGTTCGGGTCCTGCGCTCCGGAGACGAGACCGCTGTTCGTCATGAAGTACGGCGCGGAGTTGGAGAAGGCCTCGAAGGTGTCGGCGCCCCGCGCCTTCGCGGCGGTGACCCACCAGCGCTGGTTGGCGTCGGCGTTCGGGTTCCAGTGGGCGGGGTTGCCCGGGTCCCACCAGTCGGGGGCCTCAGGCCCGGGGCGGTTCCACCAGCCGGGGACGGCGGCGCCGGGCCGCATGTAGGGAGTGGTCTCGGGGCTGTCGCCGCCGCCGATGTTGTAGCGGGCGATGGTGAAGCCGAGGCCGTCCGCGCCGTAGAGGGCGTCGGCGAGCGCGTTGCGCTGGGCGTCCGGCCAGCCTCCGGTCACGTTGGCGAACCAGGCGAGCGCGGTCCCCCACCCCTCGAACGGCTGCTGCTGGTAGCTGGGGTCGGGGCGGACGGTCACCGCCTGCCCGGTCTCGGCCGCCACGGAGGTCACGGGTGTGAGGCCGGTCGCGAGGAGCGCGGCCACGGCGGCGGCGCCCAGGACCGCGCCGCTCCTGCGCACACGGGTCGGGGGTCGTTCACGGGTGGGGCGCATGGTCGGTCTCCCTGAGTCGGGGGTTGCTCGCTGATTGCCGAGGGTGCGCGGCCGGGTGAGGGGTACGGCGGTCAGACGGCCGAGCACAGAGCGCGGTGACCGTCCCCGAGGATGTGCGTCGCATGATCGCGTACCTCGTGGTCTGGGGGGTGTCGGTGGGCCGGCGTCACCGACCGGGGTGTCGGGAGGACCGGCGTGACCGACCGGGGTTGATGTGGCGTCACCGACCGTGGGTGATCGGGCAGTTGGGGCCGACGTGTCCGACCGGAGGCGATCGCCGCGCCTTGCCATGTTCGCGTAAACACGAGCACTTCGGACCAGAGTGTGGAAGCGGTCGCGGGGGCTGTCAAGGACTCGGACGAGATCCCCCCGAAGTGTGACCGGCCGGCATGTTTACGCGAACATGCCGAGCCCACGAACAGCCCGGGCAGGAGAGGCGTTCAGGCCGTCGCCGCGCGGCGCCCGACCCGCGTACCCCCGCCGCCGACAGCCCAGCCGCTCCCCCGGCTCAGTCCAACCGTCCCCGCGCGCCCGGGCCCGCCGTACTGCTCCGCTCCACAAGCGTGGTCGCCACCAGCCGTACCCCCGTCACCTCCTCGCCCGCCAGCTCCCGCAGGACCGCGTCGACGCACCACGCTCCGACCTGGGCGAAGTCCTGGTGGACCGTGGTCAGGGGCGGGATGAAGGAGGCCGCCTCCGGGATGTCGTCGAAGCCGACGACGCTGACGTCGTCGGGGACCCGTACGCCGCGGTCGTGGAGGGCGCGCAGCACCCCGAGGGCCATCTGGTCGTTGGCCACGAACACCGCCGTGCAGTCGGCCTCGTCGGCGATCCGCAGCCCGGCCTCGTACCCCGACTCGGGGGTCCAGTCCCCGCGCAGCACGGGGGGCACCGTGCGCCCCTCCTCGCGCAGTGCCGCCTCCCACGCGTCCGCACGACGGCCCGCCGCGAAGGACTCCTCGGGTCCCGCGACGTGCCACACCGTGCCGTGGCCGAGGCCGAGCAGATGCCGCACCGCGGCGCGGGCGCCCTGCCGCTGGTCCGTGTCCACCACGGGGAAGCGTCCCGTGGCGTCGGAGTCCACCACGACCACCTTGACGTGCGGCGGCAGGGTGAGGGCGGCGGCGTCGAGCAGGTGCACCTCCATGATCAGCACGACCGCGTCGACCGCCAGCTCGTCGAGGCGGGTGAACGCCCCCTTGACGTTGTCCTGCGTGGGCGCGTCGAGCGGGATCAGCGTCACCGCGTAGCCGGCGCGGGACGCCGAGCCGGCGATGGCGTCCAGGGTCCGGACGTTGCCCGTGCTGGTGAGCCCCATCGTGATGACGCCGATGGCCCGGAACTCACCCCTCTTGAGGGCGCGGGCCGCGCTGTTGGGCCGGTAGCCCAGCTCCTTCATCGCGTCGAGGACCTTCTGCCGGGTGGCCTCGACGACGGCCGCGTCGCCGTTGGAGACGCGGGACACCGTCTGCGACGACACCCCCGCCCGCTGGGCGACGTCCGCCATGGAGACGCGGCGCGGTGCCTTTCGCACCCCCCGCCGGCCCTCGTTCGCGGCTGCCGCCGACCGACCGGTCGCGTTCTGCTCGGTCACCCGATGTCCCTCTCCTTCGCTGTCACTTCGTGCTTGACGCCCCTCAGCGGGAATGTCACCATCACGCTACCGATGATTACGTAAACATTTCTCATCGGCCAGCCCTCCCGCCGGGTCGGATCTCGGCCACAGGGCCACCTCGCTCCCCGTCTCCGGACCGCTCGGTCACCGACGCTAGGACCCACGCCATGACGCTTCTGTCGACGCGCGCTACGGCAGCCCCACCGCCCCGCCCACAAGCCCGCCGCCGCCTCCGCAAGGAGGCCCTCGTGGGCTGGGGCTTCGCCGGCCCGTTCGTCGCGGTCTTCGGTCTCGTCTTCCTCGCGCCGATCGGGTACGCCGGATACCTGAGCCTGTTCCGGGACCGGCTCATCGGCGGCACCTCCTTCGTCGGTCTCGACAACTACGGCGAGGCCCTGACGGACCCGCGCTTCTGGGACGGCCTGATGCGGGTCGGTCTCTTCCTGCTGATCCAGGTACCGGTCATGCTGGGCATCGCGCTGTTCGCCGCCCTCGCGATCGACAGCGGCCGCCTCTACGGCAAGACCTTCTTCCGCGTCTCGATCTTCCTCCCGTACGCCGTCCCCGCCGTCGTCGCCAGCCTCATCTGGGGCTTCATGTACGGCAACCAGTTCGGCCTGGTCGGCAACATCAACGACACGTTCGGCGTGACCCTGCCCGACCCGCTCTCGCCCTCCCTGGTCCTGGCCTCGATCGGCAACATCGTCACCTGGGAGTTCGTCGGTTACAACATGCTGATCTTCTACTCGGCCCTGAAGGTCGTCCCCCGCTCGCTCTACGAGGCGGCGGCGATCGACGGCGCCGGGGAGTGGCGGGTCGTGACCTCGGTCAAGCTGCCGGCCATCCGCAGCGCACTGGTCATCGCCACGATCTTCTCGATCATCGGCAGCTTCCAGCTCTTCAACGAGCCGAGCATCCTGCAGAAGCTCGCCCCGAACGCCATCACCAGCGACTTCACCCCCAACCTCTACACGTACTCGCTGTCCTTCGCGGGCCGGCAGCACAACTACGCGGCGACCGTGGCGATCGTGATGGGCGTGATCACCGCGATCATCGCCTACGCGGTCCAGCTGCGCGGCATGCGGAAGGGCTGAGCCATGACCACCCCCATGACCACCTCGGCGGCCGAGCCCACTCCCTCCGCCACGGAGCCCCGGACCGGCGGCGCCCCCTCCACGCACCGCACACGCCCCGCCACGGGCAGGCGCCGCAAGCGGCTCCCGCACACTCCGCTCCACCCGCGCCCCAGCATCCCGCTGACCCTCGTCACCGGCCTCGTCCTCGTCTACACCCTGCTCCCGCTCGCCTGGCTGGTCATCAACGCCACCAAGAGCCAGCGGGGACTACTCGACTCGTTCGGCCTGTGGTTCGCCGAGGACTTCAACCTGTGGGACAACATCACCCGCACCGTCACCTACGACGACGGCGTCTTCGTCCGCTGGCTGCTCAACACGATGCTGTACGTCGCCGCCGGCGCGGGCGGCGCCACCGTCCTCGCCGTCCTCGGCGGCTACGCCCTCGCGAAGTACGACTTCCCCGGCCGCAAGGCGGTCTTCGCGGTCGTCATCGGAGCCGTGGCCGTCCCCGGCACCGCCCTCGCGGTGCCCACCTTCCTGATGTTCAGCAACATGGGCCTGACGAACACCCCCTGGGCCGTCATCATCCCCTCCCTGATCTCCCCCTTCGGGCTCTACCTCATGTGGGTCTTCGCCGCCGAGGCCGTCCCCACCGAGCTCCTGGAGGCCGCGCGCATCGACGGCTCGGGCGAGCTGCGCACCTTCTTCACGATCGCGCTGCCCCTGCTCGTGCCGGGCACCGTCACCGTGCTGCTGTTCTCCATGGTCGCCACCTGGAACAACTACTTCCTGCCGCTGATCATGATCAAGGACCCCGACTGGTACCCCCTGACCCTCGGCCTCAACGCCTGGAACGCCCAGGCCCAGACGGCCGGCGGCGAGGCCGTCTTCGACCTCATCGTCACCGGTTCCCTGCTGACGATCGTCCCGATCGTGGCCGTCTTCCTGCTGCTCCAGCGGTACTGGCAGTCCGGCCTGGCCGCGGGCAGCGTCAAGGAATGACAGCCCGCCCCGTGCACCGGCCACGGCGCCACTCCGTCGTACCCCCAAGGGAAGCCTGACCCGTCCCGTCCCCTTCCGGAAGTCCCTCCCCACCCGCACCACCGACCAGGAGCACCTCCATGCGTACGCACACCACCCGCAGACTGCTCGGCGCACTCGCCGTTCTCGCCACGCTCTCGCTGACCGCCACGGCCTGCGGCTCCGACAGCGAGGACACCGGCGCCGGCGGCTCCCCGAAGGACATCAACGCCGCGCTGGAGAAGGGCGGAAAGGTGACGGTGTGGGCCTGGGAGCCCACGCTCGAGAAGGTGGTGGAGGACTTCGAGAAGAAGTACCCCAAGGTCGACGTCGAGCTGGTCAACGCGGGCACCGGCGACAAGCAGTACACCGCCCTGCAGAACGCGATGGCGGCCGGCTCCGGCGCCCCCGACGTGGCGCAGGTCGAGTACTACGCCCTGGGCCAGTTCTCCATCGGCAAGGCCGTCGAGGACCTCGCCCCCTACGGCGCCCAGAAGTACGGCACGACCTTCACCCCCGGCCCGTGGAACGCGGTCACCGACGACAAGGCGATCCACGCCCTGCCCATGGACTCGGGCCCGATGGCGTTCTTCTACAACAAGAAGGTCTTCGACAAGCACGGCATCGAGGTGCCGGCCACCTGGGACGAGTACGTGGAGGCGGCCCGCACCCTCCACAAGGCCGACCCGAAGATCTTCATCACCAACGACACCGGTGACGCCGGCGCCACGACCAGCCTCATCTGGCAGGCCGGCGGCCGCCCGTACCGGACCGACGGCACCGACGTCACCGTGAACTTCGACGACGAGGGCACCCGGAAGTACGCCGCCACCTGGCAGAAGCTGCTCGACGAGAAGCTGGTCTCGCCGGTCAGCTCGTGGAGCGACGCCTGGTACAAGGGACTGGCCGACGGCTCCATCGCCACCCTCTCCATCGGCGCCTGGATGCCGGCCAACCTCACCTCCGGTGTCGCCTCCGCCTCCGGTGACTGGCGGGTCGCCCCGCTGCCGCAGTGGACGAAGGGCGAGAAGACGACCGCCGAGAACGGCGGCAGCTCGCTCGCCGTGCCGAAGGCCGCCAAGAACAAGGAACTGGCGTACGCCTTCACCGAGTTCGCCACCACCGGCGCCGGCGCGAGCGCCCGCGTCGCCGAGGGCGCCTTCCCCGCCACCCGCGCCGACCTGGAGTCGAAGGCCTTCCTCGACACGAAGTTCCCGTACTTCGGCGGCCAGCAGGCCAACCGGATCTTCGCCGAGTCCGCCCGCAACGTCGGCGCCGACTGGTCCTACCTGCCCTTCCAGGTGTACGCGAACTCCGTCTTCAACGACACCGTCGGCAAGGCGTACGTCTCCTCGACGAAGCTCACCGACGGCCTGCGGGCCTGGCAGGAGACCAGCGTCAAGTACGGCAGGGACCAGGGCTTCACCGTCAACAAGTAGCCCCGCGGAGGCGGTGCGCGCCCCGCGACACGCCTCCGCCCCCACACCCTTCCCCGCACGACCCCTCACGTACAGGAGCAAGCAGCGCATGCCCGTTCTCCAGACCGACACGGCCGGATTCCTGCTCGACGGCCGGCCCTTCCGGTTCCTGTCCGGCGGGCTGCACTACTTCCGGGTCCACCCCGAGCAGTGGCAGGACCGGCTCCGCAAGGCCCGGCTCATGGGACTCAACACCGTCGAGACGTACGTCCCCTGGAACCTCCACCAGCCGCGACCCGACCGGTTCGTCCTCGACGGCGGGCTCGACCTCCCCCGCTTCCTCGAACTCGCCGCCGCCGAGGGGCTGCACGTCCTCCTGCGCCCCGGTCCGTACATCTGCGCCGAGTGGGAGGGCGGCGGGCTGCCCTCGTGGCTCCTCGCCGAGCCGGACATACGGCTGCGCTCCCGCGACCCCCGGTTCCTGGCGGCGGTGGACGACTTCTTCCACCGCCTGCTCACCCCGCTCCAGCCGTACCTCGCCTCGCGGGGCGGCCCGGTCCTCGCCGTGCAGGTGGAGAACGAGTACGGGGCCTACGGCGACGACACCGCCTATATGGAGCACATCGCCGACTCACTGCGCGCCTGCGGGGTCGACGTCCCCCTGTTCACCTGCGACCAGCCCGTCGACCTGGAGCGGGGCGCCCTGCCCGGCGTCCTCGCCACCGCCAACTTCGGCAGCCGCTCGGCCCACCACCTGGCCGCCCTGCGCGCCCAGCGGCCCGAGGGGCCGCTGATGACCACGGAGTTCTGGATCGGCTGGTTCGACCGCTGGGGCGCCCGGCACGTGGTCCGCGATCCCGAAGACGCCGCCCGCGAGCTCGACGAGGCCCTCGCCGCCGGCGCCTCGGTCAACCTCTACATGTTCCACGGCGGCACCAACTTCGGCTTCACCAACGGCGCCAACGACAAGCACACCTACCGGCCCACCGTCACCTCCTACGACTACGACTCGCCGCTCGACGAGGCCGGGGACCCGACGGAGAAGTACACCGCCTTCCGTGACGTCATCGCCAAGTACGCACCCGTGCCGGACGGCCCCGTCCCGGCCCCCGGTCCCAAACTGGGCGTCCCCGCCGTCGAGTTGACGGAGAGTGCCGCGCTGCTGCCGAGCGCGGCCGTGCTCGCGCCGGGGATCGACTCCCGGCGGCCGCTGACCATGGAGGAGCTGGAGCAGGACTTCGGCTTCGTCCTCTACGAGACCGCCCTGCCCGTGCGCGGCCCCGCCCTGCTCGAGATCGAGCACGTCCGCGACCGCGCCCAGGTCTTCGTCGACGGGCAGCCGGTGGGCGTCCTGGAGCGCGAGAACCACGAGCACTCCCTGGCCTTCACGGTCCCCCGGGCCGGCAGTGTGCTGTCGATCCTGGTGGAGAACCAGGGCCGGGTGAACTACGGCCAGGGCATCCACGACCGCAAGGGACTGCTCGGCGCGGTCCTCCTCGACGGCGTCGAGCCGGTGGCCTGGACGAACCGTCCGCTGCCGCTCGCCTCACCGGAGGACATCCCCTTCGCGGCCACCACGACGACTCCCGTGGGCCCGGCCTTCCACCGGGGCGCCTTCGAGCTGACCGAGGCGGCCGACACGTACCTGCACCTCGACGGCTGGACCAAGGGCAACGCCTGGGTGAACGGGTTCCCGCTCGGCCGGTACTGGTCCCGCGGCCCGCAGCAGTCGCTGTACGTCCCCGCTCCCGTCCTGCGCGCCGGCACGAACGAGATCGTCGTCCTGGAGCTCCACGCCGGCCCCCGGGCCCGTACGGTCGCCTTCCGCGAGACGCCCGATCTGGGCCCCACCGAGGAGTAGCGGCGCGCGAGAGGAGACCGGAGGCCGATGCCGGGGGCATGGGCGGGATTGCCGTACTTCCCCGGTGGGCAGGTTTGGAGAGCCGCAGGGCGGGCATCGTCCGGCCTCGGGGCAGCGACGGCTGTCACCTCGTCCGGGAGCACCCACAGCACAACTCGCCCTTGCGGCTTGCGGTTTGAGCCGGAGAGGCCACTCGCATGGTGGTCCGCACACGATGCGGACCGAGCAGAGAAGGAGGTCGGTCCCCATGACCGTGCGTGCCGTCGAGCTGCCCCGGCTGTGGATGCCCTATCCGCTGCGGGTGAACCCCTGGCTTTCGGCCCTGCACGAGGAGAGCGAGGCCTGGGCGCGCGCGATGGGCATGCTGGACGACCACGGGGGGCCCTCGGCCGGCCGGGCGATCTGGACCCGGTCCGCGTTCCGCGACATGACCGTCGACCAGCTCACCGCCTGGACTCTGCCCGACGCCTCGCTCGACGACCTCCGGCTCAACCACCGGTTCAACATCTGGGCCCTCGCGTGGGACGACTACTTCGCCGCCGCCTTCAAGCAGACCGGTGACCTCTCGGGAGCGGTGGCCTTCACCGCCCGGCTGCACGCCTTTCTGCGACCGGAGCACGGCGCCCGGCTCCCGGAGCCGACGAATGCCGTCGAGAGGGGAATCGCGGATCTGCAGCACGATCTCTTCCCTCCGCGACTCGCGCACTGGCGGCATGAATTCAACCGGGCCCTCGCGAGATACATCGACGCGGGAGTCGAGGAACTGGCCAACAGCCGCAGCGGCCGCATTCCCCACCTGATCGACTACGCCCCTTTCCGACGGGAGAGTTTCGCGGCCTATACCGCGCCCTATTCCGTAGAACTGGCGACCGGCGCGCGAATACCCGAGCAGATTCGGCACAGCAGGACCGTCCGGGCGCTGCTCGACGCCTTCATGGACTTCATGGGACTGGCGAACGACATCGCCTCCTACGAAAGGGAAGTGCATGAGGAACACGACGTCAACAACCTGGTTCTCGTCGTCGGAACCTCGCTGGGCATCACCCTGCACGGGGCCGTGCCCGCCGCCCTGCATCTCGTGAACGCCCGGCTGCGTGACTTCGAGCACCTCCGCCAGAGCGAACTGCCGCAGCTCGTCCGGCGGTCCGGGCTCGACCGCGACGAGCGGGCCGAGCTGGAGACCTGGCTCCAGGGAGCCTGCGGATTCCTCTCCGGACTCCACGCCTGGTACACCGGGGCCCCCCGCTACGCCTCCGCGGACCTCTCCCTCCAGGAGTAGCGGCATGGGCCGGGGCGCCGACGGAACTCGTCGACGCCCCGGCCGCTGCGGGCCTACCGCCCTCGCAGGAAACGCGCGACGCGCGCCCACCACGAGGGGCGGGGCTCGGTCCGCCGGGCCGTGTCGGAGACGGGCACGGGCCGTGGGGCCGGCGTCGCCTCGCTCCGGGCGGGCGGCGCCGGAAGCGGGGCGAGGGAGTCGAAGCCCTGGGGAGCGCGGGGGCCGAAGGCCACGGGCAGCGCCGTGAGATGCCGGGCCCACGTGGAGGAGCGCCAGCTGAGGCTCTCCTCCGGGACGGACAGGTCGATGTCGGGCAGCCGGGTGAGCAGGATGTCGATGCCGGTGTCGGCGATGATGCGGCCGATGTCCTGGCCGGGGCACTCGTGCGTACCGGCGCTGAAGGACAGATGGGCGCGGTTGTGGTGCACGGATTCGCCGTCCGGGCGGATCGTCTTGTCGACGTTCCCTGCGGCGAGGCCCAGGAGGAGCATGTCCCCCGCCTTGATCTGCTGTCCCCCGAGGGTGGTGTCCCCGTTGGCCCAGCGGCCCGGGCACACCATCAGCGGCGGCTCGTCCCAGAGGACCTGTTCCACGGCCTCGGGCACGGTCATCTGGCCGCCCGCGAGCGAACCGCGGAACCGGGGGTCGGTGACGACCATGCGCAGGACGTTGGACATCAGGTTGGCGGTCGTCTCGTAGCCGGCGAGCAGGATGAGCCGGAGGTGGTGCTGGACCTCCTCGTCCGTGAGTCCCGCCGGGTGGGCCAGCAGGGCGGAGGCGATGTCGTGCCCCGGTTCGGCCGCCTTGGCGACGACGAGCTTCCTGAGGCTCTCAAGGACATAGGCGTTGCTGGCGAGCGACGTCTCGGTGGCCTTGAAGAGGTCACGGGCGGCGTGGACGAGTTCCGGGCTGTCCTCGTCCGTCATCCCGAGCAGATGGATGAGGACGAGCATGGGCAGGTGCTCGGTGAACCGGCTGACCAGTTCGACCTCGCCGTCCTCGCAGAACCCGTCGATCAGCTGGTGGGAGAAGCGGGTGATGAGGCGGCGCAGTCCCCGGTGGTCGAACTGGCCGAGGCCGGCGGTGACCGCGCCGCGCAGTCGCTGGTGCTCCTCGCCGTCCGCGCAGACGCAGTCGGGACGCCAGCCGATCATCGGAACCAGCGGGGAGGTCTCGGGGTCGATCTCCCCGCTCGTCCAGCCGTGCCAGACGCGGGGGTCGCGGGAGAACTGGGTCGGGCGGCTGGCCACGTCCCGGTTCTCCAGGTACCCCAGGACGAGCCAGGCGCGTACGTCGCCGTCGAGCAGCACGGGCGCCACAGGGCCGTGGGCGGCGCGCAGCTCCTCGTACAGGCCCATGGGGTCCGTCGACGCGGCGGGGCCGTAGAGCCGGGTGGCCCCGCCGGGTCCCGTGGCGATGTGGGCCGGGCAGCCCGGGGGCGGGATCGGCCCCGGTGTCGCGGTGGCGTGCTCGGCGGGTGGGACGGTCATGCGTTCTCCTGGGCGGCGGCGAGGGTGCACAGGTAGGTCATCAGCTCGAGCAGGGCGTCGCGGCAGGACGCCCGGTCCCGTGCGTCACAGGTGACGATGGGCACGGAGTCGCTGAGGGCCAGCGCGGTGCGCAGATCTGGCAGGGGGTACTGCGGAGCCTCCGGGAAGGCGTTGACGGCCACGACGAAGGGGACACGGCGGTCCTCCAGGCGGGTGATGACCTCGAAGCAGACTTCGACCCTGCGGGTGTCGACGAGGACCACGGCACCGAGCGCCCCCTCGAAGATGCCGTTCCACAGGAACCAGAAGCGCTCCTGTCCGGGGGTGCCGAACAGATAGAGGATCAGCTCCTCGTTGATGCTGATCCGGCCGAAGTCCATCGCGACGGTCGTCGTGTTCTTGCCCGAGGCGCCGGGGTTGTCGTCGATCCCGACGCCCGCCTGGGTCATGGTCTCCTCGGTGGTCAGGGGCGGGATCTCGCTCACCGCCCCGACCATGGTCGTCTTGCCGACCCCGAAGCCGCCGACGACCACCACCTTGACGCCCCTGGCGCCGTGAGGCAGCAGCACGTCGGTGTCGTGCCGGGTGATGTCGAGTACGTCAGAGCTTGCGTAGTCCATGGATCACCGCCTCCAGCAGGCCGCGTTCGGGATAGGCCGCCACCGGCACGGGAGCGATGGCCTCGACCCGCTCCTCGTCGACGAGCTGGGACAGCAGCACGGTGACGACGCTGAACGGAAGACTGAGGTACGCGGAGAGCTCGGCCACCGACAGCGGGTAGGTGCACATGGTGAGGATGGCCGCGGGCTCGGGCTGCATTTCGGCCTCGGGTTCGGACCTCGTCGCGATGAGGGTGACCAGGTTGAAGGACTTGGCCACGGGTCCCTGATCACCGGTGATGACGTAGAGCGGGACGGGAGTGTTCTCACTCCAGTTGTCCTGGTTCTCCGATGTCACATCGCCTGCCCGACGTCCAAACGGGGAGGACTGGTGATGTGCTGGCCGATCCGGACCACCAGTGTCCGCATCCGGTTGCCGAGGAGTCCCGCGTCCACCTCCGCGTCGGCGAGGACCGCGAGATAGGCCCCGGGGCCGGCCGCCATCAGACAGAAGTAGCCGCCGTCGGCCTCGATCCCGACCATGCGGGTCGATCCGTCCCCGTCCGGGAACCTCTGCGCGATGGCCCTGGCCAGGCTCTGGATGCCGGAGCAGGCGGCCGCGATCGCGTCGGCGGTGTCGGGCGCCGTGTTCGCCTGCCCGATGCACAGGCCGTCCGCCGACAGGACGACCACGTGTCGCACGTACGGGACGCTGCTCACGATGTCCGTGAGCATCCAGTCCATGTTGGGCAGTGGCTGCATGTTACTCGTCCTCATCTGACGGCTCGTCGGGGGAAGGGTGGGGCTCGGCGTCCGGACTCCTGGTGCCGTTGAACGCCTCCCACATCAGGCCCGGCGGGCGGGAGTCGCCCCGTGAGGCGGTCGTCGCGGCGGGAGGCGTGGGGGTCGTCGTGACGACCGGTGTCGGAACGGGCGACTCACGTCGCCGCTGCGGGAGTGCGGGCGAATCGCGTCGGCGCTGCGGGAGGCCGTTGGCGGTCGTCGGGACCTCGGCGGGTGTGGGTGCGGGGACGGTGGCGGCCGCCGGTGCCGGCCGCGGCACGACCGGGCCGCCCGGCGGACGCCTCATGAGGTGCGGGGGGAGCTTCATGGTGGACGGCGGCATGGTGGTGATCAGGTCCCGGGGGACGAGGACCACGGCCCGGACTCCGCCGTAGGCGGACGTGCGCAGGTCGACCTCGCACTTGTGCTCGCGGGCGAGCCGGCTGACGACGGGCAGGCCGAGCTGGGTCACCTCGCCGAGGCCCGCGAGGTTGACGTACCTCCGCGACTGCGCCATGACGCGTTCGACGCGCGCCCGGACCTCTTCGGTGAGTCCGACCCCGCGGTCCTCGATCTCGATCGCGATGCCGGAGGGCACCTCGCTCGCGGTCACCACCACCGGGGCGTGCGGCGGCGAGAACGTCGTCGCGTTGTCGAGGAGTTCGGCGAGCAGATGCATCAGCGGTTCGGCTCCGGGGCCGACCACGGCCACCGACGCCACCGAGTGCAGCTTCACGCGGGGGAAGTCCACGATGCGTGACATGGCTCCGCGCAGGACGTCGTAGAGCGGAATCGGCTTCCGCCACTGGCGGCCCGGCCGGGCGTCGCCGAGGACCGCGATGTTGGCGGCGAGGCGGCCGATCAGGGCGTTCCGGTGGTCGACGCCCTGCAGACCGCGGGAGACCACGAGGTCGTTGCCGTGCTGGATCTGCATGGCGTGGAGGTCCTTGGCGAGCTGGTGCACGATCGCCTGCATCCTGCGGGCGATCGCCACGAGGGCCCGCTGGGAGGCGTCCCGGGTGTTCTCCTCCGCCTCCACGGCTTCCAGGAGCGTCCGCAGGGCGCCCTTGAGCGCGGCGGCGAAGTCGTCGTCGATGTGCTCCCCGAAGCTGACCGCGCGCAGGATCTCGCCGGAGGGGTCGCCCCTGCGCAGCCGTGCCACGGTCGCGGGGAGGAGCTCCTCGGCGAGCCAGACGGTGGCGGTCCGCTGGTCTTCCAGACGCGTGAGCAGCGCGGCCTCGCGCTGCGCGTGGTGCTTCTCCGCCTCGGCGACCACCCGCGCGTGGCGGACCGCTTCCGCAGCCCGCAGCCGGCGCGCGGTCGCGACGGAGGTGATGACCGTCAGGACGACCGCGGCGACTCCGCACCAGGCGACCGGCGCCCGTATCCCCGCCGGACAGAAGAACAGCGCTATCGCGGACGCCAGGGCCAGAACTCCTGGCGGGAGAAGCCATTCCCGGGCGACCGCAGCCGGCCGGGATCTGGAAATCGAACCTGCACGAACCATCAAGGGGTCCCTAAACACTCTGGAATGAGCGGACTGGAAGGGTGCGGTGCGCCGAAGGGAACGGATCGGCCGGATTTCACCCGGGCACGTGCGCGTGTTCCCGATGAGGCCCCGACGGGTCGCTTCGAGATCGTGCCGATGATCGCTCCCCTTAACGGCCACGCTCCGTTCCGCGCACACCACAGCGTCCATGACTCGCTGTGAGCGCGGCGCAACACATCGGGGAGCATAGTCAGTTCGGGTTCGCCATGTGACTTTGCTGGAAGGACAGCCTCCAGCGGTCATTCCGGCCCCATAAAACGACCAATCACCGAACCGAAGGCGCAATGAACCGATCACAAGCGGGCGCCACTCGCCGCCCTGCCCTCGCCGCCCGACCTGACACACCCGGGGACCGACGCACCCTCCCGGCGTCACGGCCCGGCAGGGCCGGCGGCCCGTCTCCGTGCCCCCGCGCGAGCGGGGCCGTGCGCGGTCCGGAAAAAAGTCGGGCCGGAGCCGAATCCTTTCCGGACCTCGCCGTCTCTTATCCGTGTACCGGCTGAACGGGCCGGTGGAACCAGGAGGAAACGCACATGTTGGTCACCACCCTCGTCGTCGTCGGCGTCCTGCTCGTGGGCGCGTGCAGCTGGCACCTGATGCGGCGCTACAAGAGCCGTAGCTGACCGGCGCCTGCGCGCGGGGCGCCCTACGGGTATGAGTAGCACATGAACCAACGTTTCCCCTGGCCGGACGAGCGGCTCATCAAGGCCGCTCAGGACGGCGACGTCACTTCGCTCACGACCGTCGTCATGGAATCGCAGCCTCATGTGCGCAAGTTCGCCATCTCGCTGTGCGCCTCGCCGCAGGACGCGGAGGACGCGGCGCAGGAGGCGCTGATCATCCTCTACCGGAAGATCGGCACCCTGCGGGCCACCGGCGCGCTTGCCTCATGGATGTTCCGGATCGTGCGCAACGAATGCCTCCGGCAGGTCCGGCTGCTCGTCTCGCGGAGCGACGAGGCGTCGGCCGGACCGGAGGCTTCCGCGGAGCCGTCCGCCGAGGAGGCGGTGCTGCACCGGCTGGAGGTGGAGCGGATCGCCGCCGCGGTCAGCGCTCTTCCCCGTGACCAGCGGCAGGTCCTGATCATGCGGGACGTACAAGGCCTGCCGGGCAGGACCGTGGCGAGTTCGCTCGGTCTGAGCACCGCCGCGATGAAGTCGCGGCTGCACAGAGCACGCGCGTCACTGCGTCAGTCCCTCGCGGTGACCGACCCCATACCGGATCAAGCCATCGACCCACCAGTCGAAGGAGACTCGCGACCGTGAACACCGTGAACATCGTGAAGCCCGCACAGGACGTGAAGGACCCGGCCGCCACTCGGGCCCCCGACATGAACTTCGCCAGCAAGTCCGTCCCGCGCCATCTGGCGCGCGGCGCCATCGGCTTCGGGCTCATCATCGGCTCGATCGCCATGGTGCCCGTCGCCGGCCCGGCCACCCTGCTCGCGGCCCCGCTGGCCCTGATCGCCTTCCGGGGCTGCCCCACCTGCTGGATGGTCGGCCTGGCGCAGACCATCTCGCGCGGGCGCCTGGAGCGCCAGTGCGTGGACGGCGTCTGCACCCTCACCAAGGCGGACCCGGCCGCGAAGGGCGCGACGGGCGACACCCCGGCCGCTTCCCGGTGACCCGGTCACGGCCCGTCCGCTGAACTCGTGAAAGCGGCGGGCCGGCCGTTGTCAACCGCTTTTCCGCGTGTCGACGGTGTTTCCGTTGGTTGGCGAGAAGGTGACGAGAGACGCCCTCCCCCGATTACCCGGGCGTATTGATTTCGTTAACCAACTCACAGCCATGGCCATTGGTTTACGGAGAGCCGACTCGGTGCTAGGGTCCGAATCGAATGTGGCTGGGCCGCCGAGTCGGCTGCGCCGTTGATTGTGCTTCACGGGGGGAGCAACAACACCATGATCCGCCATGCCCGGAATCAGGCTGCAGGCACGCCGCCGGACAGTGACGACCGGACCGTTGCCGTCGTCGGACTTTCCTGCCGATTTCCCGGCGGGGCAAGCCCCGCCGAATTCTGGGATCTCCTCAGGAACGGCCGCGACGCGATAGCACAGCCACCCGCTGATCGCGCGCATCTCGGCGCATTAGGCGACGGGTCGTCGCGCCCCGGTGGTTTTCTGCCCCGGGTCGACACCTTCGACGCCGAGTTCTTCGGAATATCCCCGCGTGAAGCCGCCGCGATGGATCCGCAGCAGCGGCTCGTGCTCGAGCTCGCCTGGGAGGCGCTCGAGGACGCCGGCATCGTCCCGGCCGCGCTCGCCGACACCGACACCGGTGTCTTCGTCGGCGCGATCGCCGACGACTACGCGACCCTCACCCACGCGGCCGGCCCCGGCGCGACCTCCGCGCACACGGTGACCGGCCTGCACCGCGGCATCATCGCCAACCGGGTCTCGTACGTCCTGGGCCTGCGGGGCCCCAGCATGGTGGTCGACACCGCGCAGTCATCGTCCCTCGTCGCGGTGCATCTGGCCTGCGAGAGCCTGCGGCGCGGCGAGTCCACCGTGGCCCTGGCCGGCGGCGTCAACCTCAATCTGGCACCGGAGAGCACCGAGGCCCTCGCGGCCTTCGGCAGCCTCTCGCCCGACGGCCGATGTCACACGCTCGACGCCCGGGCGAACGGCTACGTGCGGGGCGAGGGCGGCGGCGTGGTCGCGCTGAAACTGCTCAGCCGGGCCGTGGCCGACGGGGACCGCATCCACTGCCTGCTGCACGGTGGCGCCATCGGCAGCGACGGTGCGAGCGACACCCTTCCCACGCCGAGCGGAAGGGCCCAGGAACGTGTCATACGTGACGCCTGGGAAAACGCGCGAATACCGCTGGAACAAGCACAGTACGTAGAAATACACGGATCGGGCACCCGGGTCGGCGACCCCATTGAAGCATCGGCTCTGGGCTCTGTTTTCGCCTCGTCCCGCACTCCGGATAATCCGCTCAGGCTCGGCTCCGTCAAGACGAACATCGGCCATCTCGAAGGGGCCGCGGGCATAGCGGGGCTCGTCAAGACCATTCTCTGTCTCAAAGAGCGAGAACTCGTTCCCACGCTCAACTACCGCACCCCCCATCCGCAGATACCTTTCGCCGATCTGCGGATCGCCGCCGTCACCGGGACCGGACAGTGGCCGAATCCCGATGGGCCGCTCGTCGCGGGTGTGACATCGGTCGGAATGGGCGGAACCAACTGTCATCTGGTGCTCGGAGAGTGGTCGGGCGAGGCCGCCTCGACCGTAGAGAACAAGCCAGAACAGTCAAAGGACGCGGACGCGCCGAAGGGATACGGTTCCATTCCCTGGGTGCTGTCCGGACGCGGGGAGAAGGCGCTGCGCGCCCAGGCGGCACGGCTGCGCGACCACCTCGCCGCCCACCAGGATCTCGACGCCGTCGAGGTCGCCCGGACCCTCGCCCACGCCCGCACCGCCTTCACCCACCGGGCCGTCCTGGTCGGCGCCGGCCGCGAGGACCTGCTGACCGCCCTGGACGCCGTCGCCGACGCCCGGGTCACCCCGGCCGCGGTCGAGGGAACCAGCCGGGCGACCGTCCGCGAGGCCGTGTTCGTCTTCCCCGGCCAGGGCTCGCAGTGGGCCGGCATGGCCGCCGATCTCCTGGACAGCGCCCCCGTCTTCGCCCAGGTCGTCGAGGAGTGCGAGCGCGCCCTGCGGCCGTACCGCGACTGGTCGCTCACCGATGTGCTGCGCGGCCGCCCCGGCGCGCCGGCCCTCGACCGCGACGACGTCGTGCAACCCGCCCTGTGGGCCGTGATGGTCGGCCTCGCCGCGCTGTGGCGGGCGGCGGGTGTCGAACCGGCCGCCGTCGTCGGCCACTCGCAGGGCGAGATCGCCGCCGCCACCGTGAGCGGCGCCCTCACCGTGGACGACGCGGCCCGGCTGATCGCCGTGCGCAGCACCGCCCTCGGCGCGCTCGCCGGGCGCGGAGGCGGCATGCTCACCGTGTCGCTGCCCGCCGACCGGGTGCGCGAGGACCTCGCCGCCCACCCGCAGCTCAGCGTCGCGGCCGTCAACTCCCCCGGCATGACCGTGGTGGCCGGTGACGGGGCCGCCCTGGACGCGCTGGCCGCGCACTACGGCGAGAGCGACGTCCGCACCCGGCGCGTCCCGGTCGCCTACGCCTCGCACAGCCCGCACGTCGACGCCGTACGCGACACGCTGCCGGCCGACCTCGCCGGGATCGCACCGCGCACCGGAAGCGTGCCGCTGCACTCCACCGTGACCGCCGGGGCCCTTGACGGCTCCGAGCTCGACGTCGACTACTGGTACCGCAACCTGCGGGAACCCGTGCGGTTCGAGCCCACCGTGCGGGCGCTCCTCGACGCGGGACACGAGCTGTTCATCGAGATGAGCCCGCACCCGGTGCTCTCGCTCGCCGTCCAGCAGACGGCGGAGGCCGCGGACCTGCCGGTCGCCGCGCTCGGCACGCTGCGCCGCGAGGAGGGCGGCACGCAGCGGCTGCTGCTCGCGTTCGGCGAGGCGTTCTGCCACGGCGCGGAGGTGGACTGGTCCGCCGTCCTGCCCGCCGGCACCGCCCGCGCCGAGCTCCCGACGTACGCCTTCCAGCGGCGCCGCCACTGGATCTCCGCACAGCCCGGCACGGCCCGCGCCCTGCCGTCGCCGACCACCGCGCAGGCAGCACCGGCCCCCGAGCCGTGGCAGGACACCGCGGACGGCCACGAGTCCGAGCCGGACCGCTCGCTGACCGGCCCCGCCGCGCTGGAACTCGTACGGGCGCACACCGCCGCCGTCCTCGGGTACGAGTCCGCCGCCGAGATCGAGCCGCGGCGCACGTTCAAGGAGCTGGGCATCGACTCGGCGATGGTCGTCGAGCTGCGCAACCGGCTCGTCACCGCCACCGGGCGCAGGCTCCCCACCACGGTCGTGTACGACCACCCCAGCCCCGCCCGGCTTGCCGCGCTGCTCGCCGACGCGCCGCACGACGCGGCGGCCCCCGAGGCCCGTACCGATCAGGACGACCCCGTCGTGATCGTCGGCATCGGCTGCCGCTTCCCCGGCGGGGTGGACTCGCCCGAGGCGCTGTGGCGGGTCGTCGCCGAGCGGCGCGACGTGATCTCGGGCTTCCCGGCGGATCGGGGCTGGGACCTCGACGGCCTCTACCACCCGGACCCCGCGCACGTGGGGACCACGTACGTACGCAACGGTGGCTTCCTCGACGGTGCCGCCGACTTCGACGCCGAGCTGTTCGGGATCTCGCCGCGCGAGGCGCTGGCGATGGACCCGCAGCAGCGCGCCTTCCTCGAAGTGTGCTGGGAGGCCCTGGAGCGGGCGGGCATCGCCCCCGACTCCCTGCGCGGCACTCAGGCGGGCGTCTTCGCCGGTGTCATGGCCCAGGAGTACGGCCCCCGTCTCGGTGAGGCGGGCGTGGGGGCCGCCGGGTTCGGTCTGACGGGGACGACATCGAGCGTGGCGTCCGGACGTGTCGCCTACACGCTCGGACTGCAGGGGCCTGCGCTGACGGTGGACACGGCGTGCTCGTCCTCGCTCGTCGCCCTGCACCTGGCCGTACGCGCTGTCCGGTCCGGCGAGTGCTCGCTGGCCCTCGCGGGCGGTGTGACCGTGATGTCGACGCCCGGGATCTTCGTGGAGTTCTCGCGTCAGCGGGGGCTCGCGGCGGACGGCCGCTGCAAGTCGTTCTCGGCGGACGCCGACGGCACCGCATGGGCCGAAGGCGTGGGCGTGCTCGTGGTCGAGCGGCTCTCGGACGCCCGACGGCTCGGACACGAGGTCCTCGCCGTGGTGGCCGGTACGGCCGTGAACCAGGACGGGGCCTCCAACGGACTCACCGCACCCAGCGGCCCGGCACAGGAGCGGGTGATCCGCGCCGCCGTCCAGGACGCCGGAGTGACCTTCGCCGGAATCGACGCGGTCGAAGCACACGGCACCGGAACCGTCCTCGGCGACCCCATCGAGGCCCAGGCCCTGCTCGCGACCTACGGCAAGGAGCGTGACGGCCGGCCGCTGTACCTCGGCTCGCTGAAGTCCAACCTCGGACACGCACAGGCGGCCGCCGGAGTCGGCGGCATCATCAAGATGGTCATGGCACTGCGCCACGGCGAACTCCCCGCCTCCCTGAACGTGAGCAAGCCCAGCGAGCTCGTCGACTGGGACACCGGCGGCGTCGAAGTACTCACCGAACCCCGCCCCTGGCCCGCCACCGAGGACAAGGTCCGCCGGGCCGGAGTCTCCTCCTTCGGCATCAGCGGAACCAACGCCCACGTCGTCCTCGCCGAAGCACCGGCCGACGACGAGACGGCACAGGAGCCCGGTGACGACCACTCCGCACCGTTCTGGGTGCTGTCCGGCCGTACCGAACCGGCGCTGCGCGCGCAGGCCGCCGCACTGGTCGACGCACTGGACGCCCACGAGGACCTGTCGACGCGTGATCTGGGGCGCGCCCTGGCCACCACCCGTACCGCCCTCGACCACCGCGCGGCCGTCACCGCCGAGGACCGGGCCGAGGCCGTCGCGGCGCTTGCCGCGCTCGGTCGCGGCGAGGCGCACTCCGCGCTGGCCCTCGGCACGGCACGCCCCGACGACGGTCTCGCTTACCTCTTCACCGGGCAGGGCAGCCAACGAGTCGGCATGGGCGCCGAGTTGTACGCGGCGGAGCCGGTCTTCGCCGCGGCGCTCGACGCGGTGTGCGCCGAGCTCGACGCCTGCCGCGGCTCCGTGCCGGGTACGCCGCCGATCCGCGACGTGATGTTCCACGACGCCGAGGCACTCGACCGGACCGAGAACACCCAGGGGGCCCTCTTCGCCCTCCAGGTCGCGCTGTTCCGGCTGCTCGAACACCGGGGCCTGGCGCCGGACGCCGTACTCGGCCACTCCATCGGCGAGTTCGCCGCCGCCCATGTCGCCGGGATCCTCACCCTGCCCGACGCCTGCGCCCTGGTCACCGCGCGCGGCCGGCTCATGCAGGCCCTGCCTGCCGGCGGGGCGATGATGGCCGTACAGGCGTCGTACGACGAGGTCCGGGCGCTCCTCGACGGCCGCGAGCACGAGGTGAGCATCGCCGCCGTCAACGGCCCCACGGCCGTCGTCGTCTCCGGCGACGTCGAGGCCGTCGAGCAGGTCGCCGCCACGTTCGCCGCCACCGGCCGCAAGACGCGCCGGCTCGTCGTCAGTCACGCCTTCCACTCCCACCGCATGGACGGGATGCTCGACGCGTTCGCCGCCGTCACGGCGGGGATCCGCTACGCGGAGCCGCGCATCACCATGGTGTCCACCGTCACCGGTCAGCCCGTCGAGGTCACCGCCGACTACTGGGTCCGGCAGGTGCGCCGCGAAGTACGGATGTCCGACGGTCTCGCCGCACTCCACGACCTCGGGATGCGGACGTTCGTCGAACTCGGCCCCGACGGTGTGCTGTCGGCGCTGGGCCAGAGCTGTCTGGACGACGACGCGCTCGCTTTCGTCCCCGTGCTGCGCCGTGGCCGGTCCGAGCTCCGGACCCTGGCCGGCGCGCTCGGCACGCTGCACGTCCGCGGCCGGAGCCCGGAGTGGCACGCCGTGTTCGGCCCGGGCCGGACGCCCGGCCTGCCCACGTACGCCTTCCAGCGGGAGCGCTACTGGCTGACCGCGCACGGCGCGGAGGGACCGGCCGGCCATCCGCTGCTCAGCTCCGCCGTGGAGCTCGCCGAATCCGGGCAGACCGCGCTGACGGCCCGGCTCGGCCGCCGTACCCACCCGTGGCTCGCCGACCACGCCGTCCTCGGCTCGGTCCTGCTGCCCGGCACCGCCTTCCTCGAACTCGCCGCCCACGCGGGAGCACGGACGGGTACGCCCCGTGTCGCCGAACTCACCCTGGTCGCCCCGCTGGTGATCCCCGAGGAGGGCCGCAGCGAGGTGCAGGTCGTCGTGGCCGCGCCCGGCGACGACGGTCAGCGGACGCTGACCGTGCACGCCCGCACCGAGTCGCCGGACGGCGCCGCCGAGCCGTGGACCCTCCACGCCACCGGTACCCTCTCGCCGCACGCCGGGGCGCCCGCGAGCGCGGCGGGCCGGAACGTCGCGGCGGCCGAGCCGCTGCCCGTCGAGGGCTGTTACGACGGACTGGCCACGGCCGGATACGCCTACGGCCCCGCCTTCCAGGGCCTGCGCGCCGCGTGGCGGGACGGCACGGACCTGCTCGCCGACGTCGCCCTGCCGACGACCGTCACCGACGCCGGCTCCTACGGGCTGCACCCGGCGCTGCTCGACGCGGCCCTGCACCCGATCGTCCTGGCCGCCCTCGAGGACGGCGACCGCAGGCTGCTGCCCTTCTCGTGGCGCGGGGTGACCGTCCACAAGGCCGGGGCGCGTGCCGCCCGGGTCCTGATCACCACCGCCGGTCCCGACGCGGTGTCGCTGACGCTCGTCGACGAGTCCCAGGCGGTGATCGCCGAGGTCGAGGAGCTGCTCCTGCGGCCGGTGAGCGAGAACGTGGCCGTTCCCCGGTCGCTCCACCGCCTGGACTGGCGGCCGGCCACGGCGGACGGGGCGACGTCCCCGTCGGCCGCCGTGCTCGGCTCCGCCGACCTGGGCGTCGGCCCGCGGTACGCCGACCTCGCGGACCTCGGCCGGGCCCTCGACACGGGGGTTCCCGCCCCCGCGGTGGTCTTCGCACCGCTCGCGGACCTGGCGGGTCTCGTGGACCTCGCGGACCGGGCGGACCTCGCGGGCCATGCCGGCCCGGCGGGTCTCGGGGGCCATGGGGACCCCGTACGCCTCGAAGACGGCCCGGCGGCCGCTGCCCGGCCCGCCGTGCACCGTGCGCTCGCGCTGCTCCAGGCCTGGCTGGCCGACGAACGGCTCGCCGACTCCCGGCTCGTGCTCGTCACCAGGGCCGCTGTGGCCACGGCGCCCGATGCCGACGTGGACCCCGACGGCGCGGCCGTCTGGGGTCTGGCACGCTCGGCGCAGACCGAGAACCCGGGCCGTGTCGCGCTCCTCGACGTGGACTCCGCGGCCGACTGCCGTACCGCACTGCCGCTGATCGACGCGGAACCGCAGCTCGCCGTACGGGACGGAGCCCCGCTGGTGCCCCGGCTCGGCCGGGCCACGGCCGGCGGCGCCCTGGTTCCCCCCGCGGGGGCGGCCGCCTGGCGGCTCGCCGTGCGCGAGCGCGGGACCCTGGACAAGCTGCTGCTCGAACCCTGCCCGGAGTCCGTCGCCCCGCTGGGCGACGGCGAGGTACGCATCGCGGTACGCGCCGCCGGCGTCAACTTCCGGGACGTCCTGAACACCCTCGGTCTCTACCCCGGCGACCCCGGTCTCCTCGGCCTCGAAGGAGCCGGTGTGGTCACCGAGGTCGGGCCGGGAGTCACCGGTCTCGCCGTCGGCGACCCGGTCATGGGCCTGTTCTCCGGCGCGTTCGGCCCGGTGACCGTCGCCGACCACCGGCGGGTCGCCGTCATGCCCGCCGGCTGGACGTACGCCCAGGCCGCGTCCGCACCCATCGTGTTCCTGACCGCCTACCACGCCCTGGTCGACCTCGCCGGCCTTGCCTCGGGCGAGCGCGTCCTGATCCACGCCGCCGCGGGCGGTGTCGGTATGGCCGCCGTCCAGCTGGCCCGGCACCTGGGAGCGGAGGTCTACGGCACGGCGGGCCCCGGCAAGTGGGACGCCCTGCGTGACCTCGGCCTTGCCGGGGCGAACCTGGCGTCGTCGCGCACCCTGGACTTCGAGGCCGCGTTCGGCGCGGCCACCGGGGGCCGGGGCATGGACGTCGTACTGAACTCCCTCGCCGGTGAGTTCGTGGACGCCTCGCTGAGGCTGCTGCCGAACGGTGGCCGCTTCGTGGAGATGGGCAAGACGGATCTGCGCGACCCGGAGCTGATCGCGGCCGTCCACCCGGGCGTGGACTACCGCTTCTTCGACCTGCTCCAGGAACCGACCGAGCGGATCCACGCACTCCTCACCGACGTCCTGCGGTTGCTGTCGTCGGGGGCGCTCACCCCGCTGCCGATCAGCACGTGGGACGTCCGCCGGGCACCGGAGGCGTTCCGTCACGTCAGCCAGGCGCGGCACATCGGCAAGGTCGTCCTCACCCTGCCCCCGTCCCTCGACCCGGACGGCACGGTCCTCGTCACCGGCGCCACCGGGGCCCTCGGCGGACTCGTCGCCCGGCATCTGGTCACCGAGCACGGCGCTCGCCGGCTGCTCCTCGTCAGCCGTCGCGGCCCGGACGCCCCGGGCGCCGGGGAACTCGCCGCCGAGCTCACCGAGCTGGGCGCCGAGGTCGTCGTCGCCGCCTGCGACACCGCCGACCGCGAGGCACTCGCGCAGCTCCTCACCGGCGTACGGCTCACCGCCGTCGTCCATGCCGCGGGTGTGCTCGACGACGGCGTGATCACCGCGCTCACCCCCGAGCGCCTCGACACGGTGCTCGCGGCCAAGGCGACCGCGGCCCGTCATCTGCACGAGCTGACCGTGGACCAGGACCTCGCGGCCTTCGTCCTCTTCTCCTCCGTCATGGGCGTCATCGGTGGCGCCGGCCAGGGCAACTACGCCGCGGCCAACGCCTACCTGGACGCCCTCGCCCAGCACCGCACGGCACGGAGTCTGCCCGCGCTCTCCCTCGCCTGGGGCATGTGGGCGGACACGGCGGGCGGGCCGGGCGCCGCCGGCATGGCGGGCACGCTGTCCGAAGCCGACCGGGGACGCATCGCCAGGACCGGACTCGCCCCCATCGACCGGACGGAGGGCCTGGCCCTGCTCGACGCGGCACTCCGCATGGACACCGCCGCGCTCGTGCCCGCGCCCCTCGACCGGGCCGCGCTCGGCGCGCTGGGTGCACAGCTCCCCGCAGTGCTGCGGGACCTGGCACCCGCCGCGCCGCGACCGGCTCAGACACCGGCGACGACCGCCGCGTCCGCGACGACCGGGACCCTGCGCGACCGGCTCGCCGGGCTGAGCCGGGCCGAGCAAGAGGAACTGCTGCTCGATCTCGTACGGGTGGAGACCGCCGCCGTGCTCGGCCGGTCCTCCGCGGCCGGGGTTCCCGCCGACCGCTCCTTCAAGGACCTGGGCTGCGACTCGCTCACCCTCGTCGAACTGCGCAACAGGCTGCAGACCGGCGCCGGCCTGCGGCTGCCCGCGACCTTCCTCTTCAACTACCCGACACCTCTGGCGGTCGTGGCCCACCTCCACGCCGAACTCGCCCCGACGGAACCGGAATCCACCGGCTCCACCGCCCCCGGGGCCGTACCCGGCCTGGTCGAACTCGACCAGCTGGAAGCGGCGCTCGACGGGCTGCCGGACGACACCCAGGACGACATCAGGGCCGAGATCGTCCAACGGCTCCAGGCACTGGTGATCCGCGTACCGGCCCAGCGGTCCCCGGCCGACGACAACGATCTGACCGCGCGGGTCCAGTCCGCGTCGGTAGACGAACTCCTCGCGTTCATCGACTCCGAACTCTGACACCCCTCCGCACAGCGCGGACCTCCTCCACCCTGCTCACCCTGTCCGCCGCGCGCGGCGTGCTCCGGCACGTCGCACGGGCAGCCACGCCCGGACCGCGCGCACACGGCAGCAGAGACGCACAGGCATACGCACACGCACAGCTTCACGACGCCTACGGGGGCATCATCGCCATGACAACACCGGACAACGACAAACTGGTCGACTACCTCAAGCGCCTCACCGTCGACCTCCACCAGTCACGTCAGCGGGTCCGCGAGCTGGAGGCGGGCACCAACGATCCGATCGTGATCGTCGGCATGGGGTGCCGCTTCCCGGGCGGAGCGGATTCGCCCGAGGCGCTGTGGCAGGTCGTCGCCGAGCGGCGCGACGTGATCTCGGGTCTCCCGGCGGACCGGGGCTGGGACCTCGACGGCCTCTACCACCCGGACCCGGACCACTCCGGTACGTCGTACGTACGCAACGGTGGTTTCCTCGACGGCGCCGCCGACTTCGACCCGGCGTTCTTCGGGATCTCGCCGCGCGAGGCGCTGGCGATGGACCCGCAGCAGCGACTGCTCCTCGAAGTGTCGTGGGAGGCCCTGGAGCGGGCCGGCATCACGCCCGGATCGCTGCACGGCACGTCGACGGGCGTGTTCCTGGGCGCGATCGCCCAGGAGTACGGTCCGCGCCTCGGTGAGGCGGGTGCGGCGGCCACCGGGTTCGGTCTGACGGGGACGACGTCGAGCGTGGCGTCCGGACGTGTCGCCTACACGCTCGGGCTGCAGGGGCCTGCGCTGACGGTGGACACGGCGTGCTCGTCGTCGCTCGTCGCCCTGCACCTCGCGGTGCAGGCCCTGCGGTCCGGTGAGTGCTCGCTGGCCCTCGCGGGCGGTGTGACCGTGATGTCGACGCCCGGGATCTTCGTGGAGTTCTCGCGTCAGCGGGGGCTCGCGGCCGACGGCCGCTGCAAGTCCTTCTCCGCGGACGCCGACGGCACCGCATGGGCCGAAGGCGTGGGCGTGCTCGTCGTCGAGCGGCTCTCGGACGCCCGACGGCTCGGACACGAGGTGCTCGCCGTGGTGGCCGGTACGGCCGTGAACCAGGACGGGGCCTCCAACGGACTCACCGCACCCAGCGGCCCGGCACAGGAACGCGTGATCCGCGCCGCCGTCCAGGACGCCGGAGTGACCTTCGCCGGCGTCGACGCGGTCGAAGCACACGGCACCGGAACCGTCCTCGGGGACCCCATCGAGGCGCAGGCCCTGCTCGCGACCTACGGCAAGGAGCGTGACGGCCGGCCGCTGTACCTCGGCTCGCTGAAGTCCAACCTGGGGCACGCACAGGCGGCCGCCGGTGTCGGCGGCATCATCAAGATGGTCATGGCACTGCGCCACGGCGAACTCCCCGCCTCCCTGAACGTGAGCAAGCCCAGCGAGCTCGTCGACTGGGCCGCCGGTGGTGTCGAAGTACTCACCGAGCCGCGCCCCTGGCCCGCCACCGAGGACAAGGTCCGCCGGGCCGGTGTCTCCTCCTTCGGCATCAGCGGCACCAACGCCCACGTCGTCCTCGCCGAAGCACCGGCCGACGACGAGACCGCACAGGAGACGCCGATCGATGCGGGCCCCTTGGAAGGGGCGGCCCTGCCGTGGATGGTGTCCGCGCGTTCGGCGGACGCTCTCGCCGAGGCCGCCGGACGTCTGGCCGCGCACGTACGGGCACGGCCCGAGCTCAGCCCGGCCGACGTGGCCGTCTCCCTGGCCACCGGACGGTCCGCCTTCGAGTCACGGGCCGTGATCCCCGGAGCCGAGGGACGTGACGGGCTGCTCGCCGGCCTGGACGCGCTGGCCTCCCGCGAGATCGACGGCGAGAACGGTGTGTCCCCTTCCCGAGCGGTGTTCGTGTTCCCGGGGCAGGGGTCCCAGTGGGTCGGCATGGCGGTCGGACTGCTCGACTCCTCGCCCGAGTTCGCCCGGGTCATCGACGAGTGCGAGGCCGCTCTGGCCCCGTACGTCGACTGGAAGCTGACCGCCGTCCTCCGCGGCGAGGACGGCGCACCCGGCCTCGACCGCGTCGACGTCGTCCAGCCCGCCTCCTGGGCCATGATGCTCGGCCTCGCCACCCTCTGGCGCACCGCCGGCGTCAACCCCATCGCCGTCGTCGGCCACTCCCAGGGCGAGATCGCCGCCGCCGTCGTCGCCGGCGGACTCACCCTCGAAGACGGCGCCCGCGTCGTCGCCCTCCGCTCCAAAGCACTCCGCGTCCTCTCCGGAGGCGGCGGCATGGCCTGGCTCGGCATACCCGAACCGAAGGCCGAAGAACTCCTGGCCTCATGGCCCGGACAGATCTCCGTGGCCGCCGTCAACGGCCCCTCCTCCACCGTGGTCGCCGGAAAGCCCGAAGCCCTCGACGCACTCCTCGCCCACTGCGAGGCCACCGACGTCCACGCCCGCCGCATCCCCGTCGACTACGCCTCCCACTCCGCCCACGTCGACGAAATCCGCGACACCCTCGCGAACGAACTCAAGGACGTCACCCCGCAGTCGGGCCGCATCGCCTTCCACTCCACCGTCACCGGCAGCCTCCTCGACACCGCCGAACTCGACGCCGCCTACTGGTTCCGCAACCTCCGCAGCCGCGTCCGGCTCGCCGACGTCATCGGACAACTCGCCGCACCCGACGTCGTCTTCATCGAGGTCAGCGCACACCCGGTCCTCCTCACCGGCATCACCGAAACCCTCGCGGACACCGGCAACGCCGTCGGCAGCCTCCACCGCAACACAGGCTCCTTCGAACGCTTCGTCCAGTCCGCCGCCGAAGCCTGGTCCCACGGCCTCACCATCGACTGGCCCACCCTCCTGGCCCCCTACCGGGCCCGCACCACCGAACTCCCCTCCTACCCCTTCCAACGCCGGCACTTCTGGCTGACCCCCGAACCCGCCGCCACCGACGCGCGCGGACTCGGTCTGGCCTCGGCCGGGCACCCGCTGCTCGGCGCCGTGGTCGAACTCGTCGAGGAGGACCGGCTGGTGTACACGGGGCGGCTCGCCCTCGACACGCAGCCGTGGCTCGCCGACCACGCCGTGCTCGGCACCGTGCTGCTGCCCGGCACCGCGTTCCTCGAGCTCACGATGGCCGTGGGTGCCCGGATGGGCTGGCGACGGCTCGCCGAACTCACCCTCCAGGCCCCCCTGGTGCTGCCGCCCGGCGAAGCCGTACAGCTCCGTGTGACCGTCGAGCCGGCGGCCGCGAACGGGCAGCGGGAGCTGGCCGTGCACTCCCGGCCGCAGGACGCCGACCCGGGTGTCCCGTGGACGCGGCACGCCGCGGCGGTGCTCGACATCGACGAGGACGCCGCGGACTTCGACCTCGCCGCGTGGCCGCCGCCCGGCGCCCGTGAGATCGACGTCGAGACCCGCTACGACACCCTCGCGGAAGCGGGCTACGACTACGGACCGGCGTTCCAGGGCCTGCGGGCCGCCTGGCGTGACGGCCGTGACGTCTACGCCGAGGTGAGCCTGCCCGCCGAGCTCGACGCCACCTCGTTCGGGGTGCACCCGGCCCTGCTCGACGCGGCTCTGCACGCGGTCGGTCTGCTCCGCGAGGACTCCGGCACCGTCCTGCCCTTCTCCTGGTCCGGCGTCACCCGCCACACCGAGGGCGCCGGCTCCCTGCGCGTACGGCTGAGTCCCCGGGGTGACGACGGGGTGAGCCTGCGCGTCACCGACGGCGCGGGAAAGCCGGTGCTGTCCGCCGAGGCCGTCACGATGCGGCCGTTCACCGCCGACCTGACCGCCGGACGTGGCTCCGACGCGCTGTTCCGGCTGGAGTGGCAGCCGGTCCCGGCCACCACGGGTGACGTCGACCTGTGCCTGGTGTCGGCCCTGGCCGATGTCCCCGACCTGGTCCCGAAGGTGGTCGGCGTACGATGTCCGGTCGCCGCGCGGGACTCGGGCAGTACGGGCGCCGTTCTCGCCGACGACGCTCACGCTGCCGCGCGTTGGGCCCTCGGCCTGGTCCAGGAGTGGCTGGCCGACGTCCGTTTCTCGGGCTCCCGGCTCGTCGTCCTGACCGACGGCGCCGCCGGCCCCGAGGTGACGAACCCCGCCCAGGCCACCGTGTGGGGCCTGATCAGGGCCGCGCAGTCCGAACACCCCGACCGGTTCGTCCTGTTGGACACGGACGCCGACGTCGAGACGGATGCGGACGCGGGCACGGACGCGGGCACGGACTCGGTGTCGCACCGGTCCGGAACCGTCTCCGGTGCCGTGCTCTCCGAGCCCCAGCTCTCCCTGCGGGACGGATCGCTCCTCGCCCCCCGGCTGGTCCGGCACTCCGCCGTCGCCGGCCCGGACGGCGGCACCCGGCTCGACCCGGACGGCACCGTCCTCGTCACCGGCGGAACCGGGGTGCTCGGCGCGTCCGTGGCGCGGCACCTGGTCACCGAGCACGGCGCTCGCCGACTGCTCCTCGTCAGCCGCCGCGGCCCCGACGCCCCCGGCGCCGGGAAGCTCGCCGCCGAGCTCACCGAGCTGGGCGCCGAGGCCGTCGTCGCCGCCTGCGACACCGCCGACCGCGACGCGCTCGCCCAGCTCCTCACCGGAGTACGGCTCACCGCCGTCGTCCACACCGCCGGCCTCCTTGACGACGGCGTGGTCGAGTCGCTGACCGAGGACCGGCTCACCGCCGTCCTGCGGCCCAAGGTGGACGCCGCCGCACACCTCGACGAGCTCACCGCCGACCAGGACCTCGCGGCCTTCGTCCTGTTCTCCTCGGTGGCGGGTGTGCTCGGCAACCCGGGCCAGGCCAACTACGCCGCGGGCAACGTCTTCCTCGACGCGCTCGCCACCCGCCGCCGGGCCGCCGGCCGCCCCGCGACCTCGCTCGCCTGGGGCCTCTGGGCCGAACGCACCGGTCTCACCGGCCACTTGGGCGACGACTCCCTGTCGACCCGCGGCATCGCGCCGCTCTCCACCGAGCAGGGTCTCGAACTCCTCGACCGGGCGCTCGCCGACGACCACCCGGTGCTCGTCCCGGCCCGCCTCGACCCGGCCGCACTGCGCTCCGACGCCCTCACCGGCACTCTGTCCCCGGTGCTGCGCTCTCTCGTACGGGTCCCCCAGCGGCGCGCCGGCGAGTCCGGTCTGCGCCGCAAGCTCGGCCGGATGTCCGAGGAGGAGGGCCGCCGCCTGCTGCTCGACCTCGTCCGCGGCCAGCTCGCCGCGGTCATCGGCCAGGACTCGTCGGAGGGGATCGACCCGGACCAGCCGTTCAAGAGCTTCGGCGTCGACTCGCTCCTCGCGGTGCAGCTGCGCAACCGTCTCAACTCCACCACCGGCCTGCGGCTCCCGGCCACCCTCGTCTTCGACCACCCCACGCCGGCCGCCGTCGTCGACTTCGCGCTCGCGCTCGCACGGGAAGGCGCCGAACGTGCCGCACCCCAGGCCGTCATGGCCGCCGCGCCGCGTACGGACGACGATCCGATCGTGATCGTCGGCATGGGGTGCCGCTTCCCGGGCGGGGTCGACTCGCCCGAGGCGCTGTGGCAGGTCGTCGCCGAGCGGCGTGATGTGATCTCCGGGTTCCCGGACGGCCGCGGCTGGGACCTGGACGGCCTCTACCACCCGGACCCGGACCACTCCGGTACGTCCTACGTGCGGCACGGCGGGTTCCTCCACGAGGCCGCCGCGTTCGACCCGGCGTTCTTCGGGATCTCGCCGCGCGAGGCGCTGGCGATGGACCCGCAGCAGCGACTGCTGCTCGAAGTGTCGTGGGAGGCGCTCGAGCGGTCCGGGATCGCGCCCGGGTCGCTGCACGGCAGCGACACCGGCGTGTTCGCCGGAGTGATGTACCACGACTACGGGGGCGGCGGCCGGCTGCCGGAGGAGGCCGAGGGCCACTTCCTCACCGGCACCGCCGGCAGTGTCGCCACCGGCCGGATCGCCTACACGCTCGGGCTGCAGGGTCCGGCGCTGACCGTGGACACGGCGTGCTCGTCCTCGCTCGTCGCCCTGCACCTGGCCGTACGGGCTCTCCGGTCCGGCGAGTGCTCGCTCGCCCTCGCGGGCGGCGCCGCGGTGATGTCCACCCCGAACACCTTCATCGAGTTCTCGCGTCAGCGGGGGCTCGCGGCCGACGGCCGCTGCAAGTCCTTCTCGGCGGACGCCGACGGCACCGCATGGGCCGAAGGCGTGGGCGTGCTCGTGGTCGAGCGGCTCTCGGACGCCCGACGGCTCGGACACACAGTCCTCGCCGTGGTGGCCGGTACGGCCGTGAACCAGGACGGGGCCTCCAACGGACTCACCGCACCCAGCGGCCCAGCACAGGAGCGGGTGATCCGCGCCGCCGTCCAGGACGCCGGAGTGACGTTCGCCGGCGTCGACGCTGTCGAAGCGCACGGCACCGGAACCGTCCTCGGCGACCCCATCGAGGCCCAGGCCCTCCTGGCCACGTACGGCAGCGAACGCGACGGCCGGCCGCTGTACCTCGGCTCGCTGAAATCCAACCTCGGACACGCACAGGCCGCCGCCGGAGTCGGCGGCATCATCAAAATGGTCATGGCACTGCGCCACGGCGAACTCCCCGCCTCCCTGAACGTGAGCAAGCCCAGCGAACTCGTCGACTGGGACACCGGCGGCGTCGAAGTACTCACCGAACCCCGCCCCTGGCCCGCCACGGACAACCGAGTCCGGCGAGCCGGAGTCTCCTCCTTCGGCATCAGCGGGACCAACGCCCACGTCGTCCTCGCCGAAGCACCCGGAGAGCCGGTCGCCGAGGAGGCGCCCGTCGATGCGGCCGCCCTGGACGGTACGGCCCTGCCGTGGATGGTCTCGGCACGCTCGGCGGACGCTCTCGCCGAGGCCGCCGGACGTCTGGCCGCGCACGTACGGGCACGCCCCGAGCTCAGCCCGGCCGACGTGGCCGTCTCCCTGGCCACCGGACGGTCCGCCTTCGAGTCACGGGCCGTGATCCCCGGAGCCGACGGGCGTGACGGGCTGCTCGCCGGCCTGGACGCGCTGGCCTCCCGCGAGATCGACGGTGTGTCCGCGGCCGTCTCCGGTGCGAAGCCGGGCCGCGCGTCCGGTGCGTCTGCCGTGTTCGTGTTCCCGGGGCAGGGATCGCAGTGGGTCGGCATGGCGGTCGGACTGCTCGACTCCTCGCCCGAGTTCGCCCGCGTCATCGACGAGTGCGAGGCCGCTCTGGCCCCGTACGTCGACTGGAAGCTGACCGCCGTCCTGCGCGGCGAGGACGGCGCTCCCGGCCTCGACCGCGTCGACGTCGTCCAGCCCGCCTCCTGGGCCATGATGCTCGGCCTCGCCACCCTCTGGCGCACCGCCGGTGTCAACCCCATCGCCGTCGTCGGCCACTCCCAGGGCGAGATCGCCGCCGCCGTCGTCGCCGGCGGACTCACCCTCGAAGACGGCGCCCGCGTCGTCGCCCTCCGCTCCAAAGCACTCCGCGTCCTCTCCGGAGGCGGCGGTATGGCCTGGCTCGGCGTACCCGAGCCGAAGGCCGAAGAGCTGCTGACCTCCTGGTCCGGCCGCATATCGGTGGCGGCTGTCAACGGCCCGTCGTCGACCGTGGTCGCCGGCCGGCCCGAAGCCCTCGACGAGCTTCTCGCCCACTGCGAGGCCACCGACGTCCACGCCCGCCGCATCCCCGTCGACTACGCCTCCCACTCCGCCCACGTCGACGAGATCCGCGACACCCTCGCGAACGAACTCAAGGACGTCACCCCGCAGTCGGGCCGCATCGCCTTCCACTCCACCGTCACCGGCAGCCTCCTCGACACCGCCGAACTCGACGCCGCCTACTGGTTCCGCAACCTCCGCAGCAAGGTGCGACTGGCCGAAGTCGTGGCGCAACTGGCGGCCCCTGACGTCGTGTTCGTCGAAGTCAGCGCCCATCCCGTCCTCGTCTCCGGCATCACCGAAACGCTCGGCGACACCGGCGCGGCCGTCGGCACGCTCCTCCGCAACAGCGGCAGCCTGGAACGCTTCGTCGAATCCGCCGCCGAAGCCTGGTCCCACGGCCTCACCATCGACTGGCCCACCCTCCTGGCCCCCTACCGGGCCCGCACCACCGAACTCCCCTCCTACCCCTTCCAACGCCGGCACTTCTGGCTCACTCCCGAACCCGCCGCCTCGGACGCGCGCGGCGTTCCGCGACCGGCCGAGCAAGCCGCCGAGGCCGCAGCCCTGTTGGGCGTACGGCTGCCGTCGTCGCCGCTCGCGCAGGCGCAGTTCGCTCCGCTGCTCGACCCGGCGGCGCACGCCTGCCTCGGTGACTTCGTGGTCGGCGGACGGCCGGTGGTCAGCGCCGGGGTGTTCGTGGAGACGCTGATCGAGGCGGTCACGGAACTCGCCGGTCCCGGGCCGGTCTCCGTCGAGGACCTGGAACTGCCGGTCGACCTGGTCCTCGAACCGGTCGGCGCCGATCCGTCGGCAGCGCCCGGCGTTCGCGCCGCCCAGCTCATCGTCGACGAGGACCGGTTCCGGTACTACGCCCAGGACGCGGCCGGCGGCTGGGAGCTGCACGCCCACGGCCGCGCCCGGTCGGGCGCGTCGGCCGCTCCCACGGTGACGCTCGCACCGGTCGGCTCGGGCCGCGAGCTGACCGGGGACGAGCTGTACCGGCTGCTGTGGCAGCGCGCCCTGTATCTGGGTTCCGCCGCCCGCTGGGTGGAGCGGATCAGGCTCGGCCGGGGCGAGGCCACGGCCGAGATCAGGCCCGCCGTGCCGGGTGAGGCCGAGCCGTATCTGATGCACCCGGGGCTCGTCGACGCCATGTTCCAGACGGCGCTCGCCTGCTTCCCCACCGACGGCCCGGCCCTCGTGCCGGTCGGTCTCGACCGCTTCGTCCACTACGACCGCGGCGGGTCCCTGGACGGCCTGCGATGTCACGCCGAACTGTTCGACGGCGGCACCCGGGCGCGTATCCGGCTCGTCGCCGCGCAGGGCCGCCTTGTCGCCGAGGCCGACGGTGTGCGCTTCGCCCCGGCCGTGGCCCGGCCCGTGACGGAACCCGCGGCTGTACGGGTCCCCACGGCAGCAGCCGTACGGACGGCCGAGCAGGCGCCGGTGGCCAGGGCCAGTGAAACGGTCACGGCCACGGTCACCGCCACGGCGCAGGTTCCGGCCGGCTCCCCCGATGTCGAATCCGCGCCGGCGCCCGAGGCGGTACGGGCCTTCGTCACCCGGACCGTCGCCCAGGCGCTGGGCACCGTTCCGTCCCGGCTCGACGCCCGGCAGTCGTTGCAGGCGCTCGGCCTCGACTCGCTGATCGCGATGAAGATCCGGACGACGCTGAACCGCGAGTTCGACGTCCTGCTTCCGATGACGGCGTTCCTCGACGGCCGCCGCACCGAGGACATCGCGGAGGACGTGCTCGCCGCCCTCGGCGCCGGAACCGAGGCGGAAGCCCAGCAGGCGGACGCCGGACCCGACGCGGACACCCCGCAGGCGGACGCCGGACCCGACGCGGACACCCCGCAGGCCGACGCAGGCACCGACTCCGACTCCGGCGCCCACGGAGACGACGCCGACCGCTACGAGCCGTTCGGTCTCACCGACCTCCAGCAGGCGTATCTCGTGGGCCGGGGTGAGGCCTTCGAGCTCGGGAACACCTCCACCTACTTCCAGATCGAGATCGACCTGGAGAACGTGGACCTGGACCGGCTCGGCGCCTCCCTCCGGGCGATGATCGAGCGCCACGACATGCTGCGGGCGGTGTTCACTCCCGAGGGCGAGCAGCGCGTGCGGCGCGATGTCCCGGCGTACACGATCCGTGAGACCGACGTCTCCGCCCTGGACCCGGCCGGTCGCGAGGCCGCCCTTGCCGCCGTCCACGAGGAGATGCGGCACCAGGTCTTCGACACGGCCCGCTGGCCGCTGTTCGACGTGCGGGTGACCCGGATCGACGACCGGACGATCCGGCTGCACGCCGGCTTCGACGCCCTGATCATCGACGGTTTCAGCACGTCGATCCTGTTCAAGGAGTGGGCCGCGCACTACCGCGGCGAGACGCTGCCCGAACTCGACCTGCGCTACCGGGACTACGTCCGTCAGGCGCGCGACCTGGAGAGCGGGCCCGACTACGAGCGGGCGCTGTCCTACTGGCGGGACCGGCTCGACACGCTGCCGCCGGCGCCCCAGCTTCCGCTGGCCGTCGACCCGTCGAGTCTGGACCGGCCGGTGTTCAACCACCGTGGCGCGACCCTCTCGCAGGAGGACTGGGCCCGTTTCAAGGAGCACGCGGCGGCGGCCGGGGTCAGTGCCTCGGCGGCCCTGTGCACGGCGTACGCGCAGGTGATCGCGGAGTGGAGCGCCACTCCCGACTTCTCGCTCAACCTGCTGTACTTCAACCGGCTGCCGCTGCATCCGCAGGTCGGCGACGTCATCGGCAACTTCTCCACGACGCTGATGCTGGAGATCCGCGACTCGGCGGAGGACACGTTCGCCGCCCGCGCCGCCGAGGTCCAGCGCCGGCTGTGGAGCGACATGGAGCACAGCCAGGTCAGTGGTGTGCAGGTGCTCAGGGAGCTGAACCGGGCCCGGGGCGCCTCGGTGCGGGCGGCCGCGCCGGTCGTCTTCACGAGTCTGGTGAACTTCGCGGGTCAGCAGGACACCGAGCAGCGCGGGGTCGTGCAGTACCTGGCGGGGATCGGTGACAACGGCCGCCAGGTGAGCAGCTCGGTCCGCACCCCGCAGGTGTGGCTGGACCACCAGGCGGTCGAGGAGGCTGGTGAACTCGTCCTGAACTGGGACGTGATCGAGGAGCTGTTCCCGGCGGGCTGTATCGACGCCATGTTCGCGGCGTATCTGCGGATGCTGCACGAGCTTTCGGGTGACCCGGCGGCCTGGCAGCGGCCGAGGCCCGCTCTGACGCCGGCCGCCGACCTGGACGTACGGGCCGCGGCCAATGCCACGGAGGGACCCCTGCCCGACGGGCTGCTGCACGAAGCGGTCCTCGACCGCGCCGCGGCCACGCCCGACGCGCCGGCGGTCATCTCGCGGGCCCTGACCCTGACGTACGCGGAGCTCGACCTCAGGTCCAACCAGGTGGGGCACCGGCTGCGCGCCCAGGGGGCCGGGCCCGGCGACCTCGTGGGGATCGTCATGGACAAGGGCTGGGAGCAGGTCGTCGCGGCGCTCGGCATCCTGCGGGCGGGGGCGGCGTACGTCCCGATCGACGCCCGGGTGCCCGCCGAGCGGCTGCACGTGCTCCTGGAGAGCGCCGGAATCAGCCGCGTCGTCACCCAGCCGTGGGTGGACGACACGGCCGACTGGCCGCAGGGCGTGCACAGGACGGTGGTGCGGGCCGACGACGAGGGTGAGGAGCGCCCGCTGGGCCCGTCCGGTGCCAAGGCGAACGACCTCGCGTACGTGATCTTCACGTCGGGCTCCACGGGCCTGCCCAAGGGCGTGATGATCGAGCACGGCGCGGCCCTGAACACGGTGGTCGACGTCAACGAGCGGTACGGCGTCACGGCGGCGGACCGGGCCCTCGGGCTGTCCGCGATGCACTTCGACCTGTCGGTCTACGACGTGTTCGGGCTGCTCTCCGCGGGTGGCGCCCTCGTCCTGCCCGAGCCGGCCGCGCACCGCGAGCCCGCCCGCTGGGCGGAGCTCGTCACCGAGCACGGGGTGACCCTCTGGAACAGCGTGCCCGCGCTGATGGAGATGTTCACCGAGCACGCCCTCGCGAACGGGATCACGGGGCTGCCGCTGCGGCTCGTCATGATGAGCGGCGACTGGATCCCCGTCACGCTGCCCGGCCGGATCCGGCTGCTGCTCCCGGACGCCGAGCTGTGGAGCCTCGGCGGCGCCACCGAGGCGTCGATCTGGTCGATCCTGCACCCCATCGGGGACGTCCAGGACGACTGCGTGAGCATTCCGTACGGCAAGGCGATGCGTAACCAGCGTTTCCACGTGCTGGACGGTGCGCTGCGGCCCTGCCCCGTGTGGGTGCCGGGCGACCTGTACATCGCCGGGGTCGGTCTGGCCCGGGGTTATCTGAACGACGAGACGAAGACCCGGGCCGCGTTCCTGCACCACCCGGTCACCGGTGAACGGCTCTACCGCACCGGCGACCTGGGGCGCTTCCTGCCGGACGGCAGCATCGAGTTCCTCGGCCGGCAGGACTCCCAGGTGAAGATCCAGGGCTACCGCATCGAACTGGGCGAGGTGGAGGCCGCTCTCACCCAGTGCGAGGGCGTGCGGCGCGCGGCGGTCGTCGCGGCGGGCGAGCAGCACGGGCCCAAGCGGCTGGTCGCGTACGTCGTCCTCGACGAGGGCCGCGACGACACCGAGCGGCAGATCACCGAGGAGCTGCGCCGGATGGTCCCGCAGCATCTGGTGCCGCAGCGCGTCCTCGTCCTGGACGAACTGCCGCTCAGCGACAACGGGAAGGTCAACCGGGCGGCGCTGCCCGCGCCCGACGACGTCGCGGTCGAGGGCGCCGGGTTCGTCGCGCCCCGCGACGACGTGGAGCGGCGGCTCGCGGAGATCTGGGCGGAGTTCTTCGGCGTGACCGAGATCGGGGTGACCGCGAGCTTCTTCGAGCTCGGCGGGGACTCGCTGCTCGCGGTGCGCCTCATGGCCAGGATCGCCCGCGGTCTGGGCGTCAGCCTGCCGCTGTCCAGCCTCTTCGCCCGGCCGACCATCGAGCTGCTCGCCCAGGCGGTCAGGGAGTCCGGCGGCGGCGAGGGCCGCGGGGCGCTGGTGCCGGTGCGCACGACGGGTTCGCGGACTCCGCTGGTGTTCGTCCACCCGGTCGGCGGTGACGTGCTCTGTTACGCGGAACTCGCCGAACTCCTCGGTGAGGAGCAGCCGTTCTACGCGCTCCAGCTGCCTGACACGGAGCTGACGAGCGTCGAGGACATGGCCGCCCACTATGTCGCGGCGGTCCGGGAGGCGCTGCCCGACGGCCCGTACCGGGTCGGCGGCTGGTCGATGGGCGGGGTGATCGCCCTGGAGATGGCGGCCCAGCTCACCGCGGCGGGTGCCGAGGTGGACCTGCTCGCCGTGATCGACCTGATGGAGCAGCCTGGTCCCGCCGGGGGCGCGCCCGTCTCCGACGAGGTGCTGCTCTCCTGGTTCGCCAGGGACCTGGCCGGTCTGGCCGGGGTGGCCTGGGAGCTGCCGCCGGAGGCGTTCGACGGGCGTCCGCCGGTGCGGGTGCTGCACGAGGAGGCCCGTGCGGCGGGGGCGCTGTCCGAGGACATCGACCTCGACACGCTGAGCCGTATCGTCGGCCGGTTCCAGAGCAACTACCGGGCGCTCCTGCGGTACGCGCCCAGCGGCTTCGCCGGGCGGGTGGTGTCGCTGCGGGCCGCGGACGGCGGTGCGTCGGTCGAGACGGCGTCCCGCTGGATGGAGTACTTCTCCGGCGACGCCGTCCTGGTGGACGTCCCCGGCGACCACTACACGGTGATGCGCGGCGAGCGGCTGCGTGTCCTCGCCGGTGAGCTGCGGCGGGCGCTCGACGCCGGCTGATCCGAACCGGCCGGGCCGCCCGCGCGGGCGGCCCGGCCGGGCCCACCCCTGACCGGTCACGCCGGGCCGTATCGGGCCGGTCGTGCCGGTCACTCCGTCCGAGAGAGAACAGTCGTATGCGAAGCAGTGAGGACATTCTGTATGCGAATTGATCAGGCCGACCCGAGCCGGCGGCCGACGAGCGCGTTGCCGGCCACCGTGCCGGTCGCCGTCATCGGAGCGGGCCAGTCCGGACTGGCCGCCGGGTACTACCTGCGGAAGGCCGGCGTGCGGTGCGTGCTGCTCGACGCGGGCAGCGAGGTCGGCGAGAGCTGGCAGCGGCGCTGGGACTCGCTGACCCTGTTCACGTCCGCGCAGTTCTCCGGGCTGCCCGGCCTGCCGTTCCCCGGCGACGGTGCCCACTACCCCGGCAAGGACGAGGTGGTGGCGTACCTGCGGGAGTACGCCGAGCGGTTCGACCTGCCGGTGCTGACCGACCACCCGGTGCTCTCGCTGCGCGGGGACGGTGACGGCTATCTGCTGACCACCCCGCACGGCGACTGCCGGGCCGAGCAGGTCGTGATCGCGACGGGAGCGTTCGGAGCTCCCCGGGTTCCGGAGTTCGCCGCGGGGCTGAGCCCCGACGTGTCCACCCTGCACACCAGCGAGTACCGGAGTCCCGCCCAGGTGCCGCCGGGCACGGTGGTGGTCGTCGGCGACGGCAACTCCGGCCGGCAGATAGCCGGGGAGCTGGCGGGGACCCACACCGTGGTGCTCAGTTGCAGCGAGAAGGTCTCACCGCCCCTGCCGCAGACCGTCCTCGGGCGGGACATGTTCTGGTGGATGAGCGTCCTCGGCGTGATGAGCCTGCCGGTGAACATGCAGGCACCCGACCCGGTCGTCGGCGACCGGGTGCCCGGGCTCGTCGCGGAGGGCCGGATCCGTACGGTGGGCCGGATCACGGCGGCCGAGGGCGCCGAGCTCCTCGTCGCGGACGGCGAGCGCGTGAAGCCGTCCGCGGTGATCTGGGCGACCGGCTACGAGACGGACTGGAGCTGGCTCGACCCGGAGATGCTCGGCGACGACGGGCAGCCCCGGCAGTCCGAGGGCGTGGGGGCGCTGCCCGGCAGCCACTACCTGGGGCTCTACCGGATGCGTACCCGCGGCTCCGCGCTGATCGGCTTCGTCGGCAGGGACGCCGAGCGCGTCGTGGCGGCGGTCACCGGCTCCGCCGCCCAGGACACCACGACCGTATCCTCCCCGGCAGAAGGCGAGCCGTCATGACGACCGACACCTCCGCGTCCCCCTCCGCCGAACTCGACGTGCTGGGCGCGCTGTTGGCGTTCGACTTCATCGGGTTCGCGCAGAAGTCCGCCGCCCTCGACCCCGCAGAGCCGCGGTACGGGCAGGTGGTCGGGGCCGCCTTCGGGATCGCGGCCCGTCGCCGCTTCCCGGACGGCGGGACGCCGGAGGGGATCGGCGCGTACGTGGCGGACTTCCTCGGCTCGCTGGAGGCGGGCGCCGAGGACTTCGACCCGGTGTTCCTGGAGGGTCTGTTCGCCGCCGCCCTGAGCGGTGGTGCGGTGCCCGGCGGTGAGGGCCCGGGGCCCGAGGCGACGATCCAGGCCCGGCTCGTGCTGACGCTGCGGCTCGTACGGGAGCTCGGCCTCGGCCCCGACGAGCAGCGGGAGCTGCTGGCCGAGGCCGCGGCCCTGGCGACGGCCTGAGGCGTACGGGAAGCGGCGCTCCGGTGTTCCGGGGCGCCGCACCGTCTGTCAGTCCCCGGACGGCCCGGATTCCGTGGGCCGCGTGGCCTCAGTGGGCTCCGTAGGCCCTGTGGGCTCCCGCGCGTCCGGGGTACGCGGGGTCCAGACGTCCAGCGCCCCTTCCGCGTACAGCGTCCGCACCGACCGCTTGTCGTACTTGCCGACGCTGGTCTTGGGCACCGCTTCCACGAAGGACCAGCGCTCCGGTATCCACCAGCGCGCCACCCGCCCGGACAGGAACTCCCGCAGCTCGTCCCCGCCGGTCCCGGCGCCCGGGACCAACGAGACGCAGGCCAGGGGGCGTTCCTCCCAGCGCGGGTCGGGCACGCCGACCACGACCGCCTCCAGGACCGCGGGGTGCTCGATGATCGCGTTCTCCAGCTCGATGGTGGAGATCCACTCGCCGCCGCTCTTGATGCCGTCCTTGAGCCGGTCGCTGACCACCACCCAGCCGCCCGGCTCGATGACTCCCAGGTCGCCGGTGCGCAGCCAGCCGTCGTGGAACTTCTCCGGGGACTCCTCGGTGTTGTAGTACGAGCCGGTGACCCATGGTCCGCGCAGTTCCAGTTCGCCCACCGAGGTTCCGTCCCAGGGCTGTTCGGTGCCGTCCTCCGCGATCAGCCGTACCTCGACGTAGGGCATCACCCGGCCGCTCTTGGCGAGCCAGTCGACCTCGTCCTCGTCCGGGGTGCCGTGCGGCGGGACCGCGAAGGTGGCCAGGGGGCTGGTCTCGGTCAGTCCCCAGCCCTGCTTCAGGCGGACGCCGTAGCGCTCGTTGAGCTCCTTGAGCAGCGCGCGGGGCGGGGTCGCTCCGCCGCAGCCCGCGAGCCGTACGGCGCTCAGGTCCAGCGGGTGCTCGGCGCCGTGGTGGACGAGGCTGTTCCAGATCGTGCAGATCGCCGCGACGGCGGTGGGGCGCTCCTCGTTGATGATCCGGGCCAGGTCGGGGGTGTGCAGCAGCCGTCCGTTCATGATCAGGTCGGATCCGGCCAGCCAGGCGGCGTACGGCCAGCCCCAGGCGTTGGCGTGGAACATCGGGACGATCGGCAGGACGCGGTCGCCGTCGTGCATGGCGAAGCCGGCGCCGGCCGAGACGCCGAGCGTGTGCAGGGAGATGGAGCGGTGGCTGTAGGCCACGCCCTTGGGGTCGCCGGTGGTGCCGGTCGTGTAGCAGAGCGCGGCCGCCTCGCGCTCGTCCAGGTCGGGCCAGACGAAGCCGGGCCGCTCGGCGGCGAGCAGCTCGTCCCAGCGGTGCACGGCGATGTGGCCGGGCAGGTCGGCCTCCGGCGCGTCGCCGATGACGACGACGTGGCGTACGGTGCCGAGCCGCTCCCGCAGGGGCGGGAGCATGTACAGCAGGGTCACGTCGACCAGCAGGACCGCGTCCTCGGCGTGCTCGACGATGTACCCCAACTGGTCGGGGTGGAGCCGGAGGTTGAGGGTGTGGAGGACGGCGCCCATGCTCGGTACGGCGAGGTACGCCACGAGGTGTTCGGGCGTGTTCCAGGCCAGTGTGGCGACCCGCTCACCGGCCTGTACGCCGAGCCGGGTCAGCGCCGCGGCCAGTTGCTCGGCCTGGCCCGCGATGTCGGCGAAGGTCTGCGAGGAGCGCGGGGTCGGACCGTCGGCGCAGCGCACCACGCGGCTGTCCGCGTAGACGCGCTGCCCGTGCGCGAGAAGGTCGCGGACCAGTAACTCGCGGTCCTGCATCGTGCTCTTCATGGTGCGGCCCCTTTGGAGGTGCGCAGTCAGAAGGTGCCCGGAGTCGAAACGGGGGCCGCACCGCGTGCGGCGGCGTGGCCCTCGGAAGCAACGGAGGCGGCGGACCCGCTCCCGTTCCGCGCCCGAACCTACGAGGGCCGGAACACCCGGTCAAGGGGGAGGGGGCGGGGCCGCCGTCGTGCCGTGGATCGGATCAGCCCAGGTACTGGATCTCGCCGATCAGGGAGGAGCTGACGTGATCGTGGTCGAGGAGGTTGACCCGGGCGTTCATCTTGCCGCTGCCGGTGGCGAACTGGTAGTTGCCGACGCCGCCGGTGATCTTGAACGTGCCGCTCGGGTAGACCATGGTGTCCGAGGTCAGCGGCGCGGTGAGCGCGTAGCTGATGGTGAGCTTGTCACCGTCGGCCTCGGTCATCGTCGCCGTCCCCTTGATGTCGTACTTGCCGGGGATGGTGGCGGTGCACGCCACCTCGTCCTGCGACCAGGTGCTGCTGGTTATGGGTCTGCCGGTGGCGGTCCCGGTCCCCTTCACCACGTAGCCGTTGCACCCCGCGACGTCGGGGTGCGTGGTGGCGACCACCGCGAAGTTGGCGGTGATCTCGACCGTGGGATAGTACGTCGCGGCAGCCGCGGCCGTATTTTCGGTCTCGACGGCGAACGCGGCGCCGCCCGTGCCACCGACGATCAGTAACGCCGCTGCCGCCACGCCTGCCGTGCGCGTGGACCAGCGGTGTGCGAATCCTGCCATGTCATCCCCCGTGTCGGTGATGCGGAAGTTTCCCAACGTGGCCTGAGTACAGGCCTGTTGGGGACAGCTTCCCTGATCGGCAGCCTTCCCGTCGAGGTATTCAGCCTTTTTTCGTATTTACGGTTTGAGCCGGGTTCGCCGCTGTCCGGACGCTTGCGCTCCACGCAGGGAATCCCGCCGAGGATGCGCGGCCATGCTTGGAACTGCGCCGCAATGAACACCTATTGACATGGATCCGATCGCCCCGTCACAGTCGTCACGCGCTTGCCGCCGTCCGCACAGAGGAGCGATGTATTCATGACAGAAACCCCCGCAGTCTCGCGCCGCCTGATCCTGGGAGGCGCCGTGGCCGCCACCGGGGCACTGGCCACCGGAGCGGGAGCGGCCACCGCCGCGGCCGCGACGGGAACGGCGGACACGGCGGCGGCGACCCCGCGCCGGCAGGCGGGCCAGCGGTCGATGGTCGACGTGCCGTACGACGTCCACCGCACGGTCCGCGTCGGCGTCATCGGCCTCGGCAACCGCGGCTCCGGCATGACCACCGGCTGGTCCGTGGTCCCCGGCTGCACCGTCACCGCCGTCTGCGACATCCGCGCCGACCGCGCCAAGAGGGTCGCCGACCGGCTGGCCGCCGACGGCAGGCCCCGTCCCGTCGAGTTCGGCGGCTCCGCCGACGCGTACGCCCAGATGCTGCGGCGCGACGACATCGACCTCGTCTACATCGCCACGCCGTGGGAGTTCCACTACGAGCAGGGCAAGGCGGCGCTGCTCGCCGGCAAGCACGTCATCGTCGAACTGCCCATCGCCACCGGGCTCGACGAGCTCTGGGACCTGGTCGACACCTCGGAGCTCACCCGGCGCCATCTGATGCTGGCGGAGAACTGCAGCTACGGCCGCAACGAGCTGGCCATGCTCAAGATGGCGCACGAGGGCCTCTTCGGCGACATCACCAACGGGCACGGCGGCTACCTCCACGACCTCCGCGCGCTGCTGTTCTCCGACACGTACTACACCGACTCCTGGCGCCGGCTCTGGCACACCCGCAGCACCGCCTCCTTCTACGCCATGCACGGCCTCGCGCCGATCGCCGCGGCCATGGACATCAACCGGGGCGACCGCATGACCACGCTGCGCGCCACCGCGACCGCACCCAAGGGTCTCGCCGACTACCGGGAGCGGTTCGTGCCCCGGAACCACCCGTCCTGGAACGAGACGTACGTCAACGGCGACCTGGTCACGTGTCTGATCGACACGGCCAAGGGACGGGTCATCCGCGCGGAGCACGACGTCAGCTCGCCCCGTCCGTACAGCAGGATCAACACGCTCGCCGGCAGCCGGGGCATCTTCGAGGACTACGCCGGAGTGCTTTCGGCCGGAGGCGGGCGCGTCTACGTCGAGCCCGACCACAGCGGGCACGCCTGGCGGGACTTCGGCTCCTACCGCAAGGAGTTCGACCACTGGCTGTGGAAGAAGATCGGCGACGACGCGGCGAACAACGGCGGCCACGGCGGCATGGACTACGTCCTGCAGTGGCGGACGATCCAGCTGATGAGGGCGGGCCTCGTGCCCGACATCGACGTCTACGACTCGGCGGCCTGGTGCGCCCCCGTACCCCTGAGTGTCATGTCCCTGGCAGCGAAGGGCCGGCCCGTGCAGGTTCCGGACTTCACCCGGGGCGCCTGGGTCAACCTCCGCATGGGGCTCGACTCGCGCACCACCGAGATGCCGCCCGTCGCCTGACGTCCCCCGCACCCCTCCCCAGAAGGAGCAGCACGTGAGATCAGCAGGACTGCTCGGATCACTCAGAGCGGTGGCCGTGGCCGGTGTGCTCACCCTCCTCCCGGCGGCGGCCGGGACGGCGGTCGCGGCGGCACAGGAGCCGGCGCCCGGCGCGGAACGGACGGCGGTGACGATCTCCCCCGTCGACCTGGCCGGCCCGGCCATCTCCACGGTGAAGGTGACCGTCAAGAACGCGGGACCGGAGCGGCTGCGCTCGCTGACGGTGACCTTCGGCGGTCCGGCCGGCTGGGCCGTACAGCCCTCGGCCGTCCGCGTGGACGGTTCCCTCACCGAGGGAGCCTCCGCCGACGCCACCTTCCGCATCCAGGTGCCGGAGCAGCGCGCCGGCTTCACCGTCCGTACCTTCACCGCGACCGCGACCTACCAGGGCGGTGACGGCTTCGGCTCGGCGACGGGCACCCGGACGCAGCGCAGCGGAACGCCGCTGGCCGGCCTCGCCGCCGCGTACAACAACGTGGCCGTGACCGACGAGAGCAACACAGGGCCCGGCGACTACGACGGCGAGGGCAACAGCTTCTCCGCGCAGAAGCTCGCGGACGTCGGACTGCGCCCCGGCGCGCCCGTCAGCGCCCTGGGCGCGGAACTGCGCTGGCCGAACGTGCCGAGCGGCACCAGGAACAACGTCTCCGCCGCGGGCCAGGCCGTCACCCTGAGCGGCACCGGCAGCAGGCTCGTCTTCCTCGGGTCCGGCGTCACGAGCGGGGCGTCGGGAACGGCCACCGTGTACTACACGGACGGGACGAGCAGCAGCGGCTCGTTCGGCTTCCCGAACTGGTCGTTCGACCCGGCGAACGCCCACGGGGCGACCCTCGTGGCGTCGAGCGACGGACGCAACCGGCCGAGCGGGTACGGGAACGCGGGCATCAAGTACCGGGTCTTCGCCCACTCCATCCCGCTCGACGGCGGCAAGCAGATCGACTTCGTGGTGCTGCCGAGCAACGGCAACATCCACCTCTTCGACATGGCCGTCGCCCCCTGATCCCCGTCTGCCCTTCCCTGACGGCAGGCGGCCGCCCCGGACCTCTCCCGAGGTCCGGGGCGGACCCGTTCCCGCCGACTGCCCTTCAGACCGCGATCACCTTGATGCCGAGGTCCTGGAGGCGGCCGACCATGTCGGCCGGGACCGCGGAGTCGGTGACGATGACGTCGACGGCGTCGAGCCCGCAGATCCGGGCGAAGGCGCGCTTCCCCATCTTCGACGAGTCGGTGACCACGACGACGCGCTGGGCGCGCTCGGCGAACAGCCTGCTGATGCTGGCCTCGTCCTCCTGATGGGTCATCACACCGAGCTGGGGGTCGAGTCCGTCCACGCCGAGCACGGCGACGTCGAGGACGACCTCCTTCAGGACGCCGGCCGTCAGGGGCCCCACCAGCTCGTACGTCTGGGGGCGGGCCACCCCTCCGGTCACCACGATCTTGATCTGGGGCCGTACGGCGAGCTCGCCGGCGATGTTGAGGGCGTTGGTGACGACGGTGAAGGCGGGCGCCGTGGCCTCGTTGGTGTGACGCCGTCCGCCGCCCACCCGAAGCGCGAGCGCGCGGGCCACCTCGGTGGTGGTCGTCCCCCCGTTGAGCCCCACCACGTCTCCGTCGCCGACGAGTTCGACGACCGCGGCGGCGATGCGCTGCTTCTCTGAGGCGTGCCGGGAGGACTTGTAGCGCAGGGGCAGTTCGTAGGAGACACCGTGGGCGATGGCTCCGCCGCGCGTCCGTACGAGCATCTGCTGCTCGGCGAGCTCGTCGAGGTCACGCCGGATCGTCGCGGACGAGACCTGGAGGGACGCGGCGGTCTCGTCGACCTCCAGCCTGCCCTCGGCGGCCAGCAGCTCGAGGAGCGCGTTCCACCGCTCGTGTTTGGACATGCTTCGGAGCTCCTTAGACCTCGTTGGACCTCGATCCACGCACGCGAGTGTCGCGAGGTGCGCCGCCGGTGGCCCGCGGCCCGGCCGTGTCGCCGACGGAGGGGGAGCGTAACGCGTGCCCGGAAGAGGCCGCAGCTCCGGGGTGCCGGCCTCCGCGGCGGCGCGCGGCCTGCCCTCTGGACCCCGCGCTGCCGTTCCGCCATACTTCTCGCACCAAATATGCTTGTTACTGCTCGAAGCAAGCCGTTATCGTGCGCTTTCACGCACCGAGCCCGGGTGTGCGGGCCTGTCCCTTCAAGGAGCCGTCCTCTATGACCACCACAGCGTCGTCCCGTACCGCGGCCGAGATCGCCTCGCAGCCGGACACCTGGCGGCAGGCGAAGGAGTCGCTCGCCCTCCACGCCGACGTCCTGCCCCGCCGCGGCGAGCGCGTCGCCGTCGTCGGCTGCGGAACCTCCTGGTTCATGGCCCTGGCCTACGCCGAGCTCCGCGAGCGCGGCGGACACGGCGAGACGGACGCCTTCGCGGCCTCGGAGTTCCCGCACGGACGCCGCTACGACCGTGTGCTCGCGATCAGCCGCTCCGGCACCACGACCGAGGTCCTCGACCTGCTGGCCCGGCTGAAGGGCTCCACGCCGACCGGGGCGATCACCGCCGACCCCGAGACCCCCGTCATGCGGCTGGCCGACGGCGTCGCCGTGCTCGGCTTCGCCGACGAGGAGTCGGTGGTGCAGACCCGGTTCGCCACGACCGTCCTCGCGCTGCTGCGCGCGCACCTGGAGGCGGAGGACGCGCTGCCGGCCGGCGTACGGCCGCTCGACCTCGCGATCGACGACGCACGGCGGGCGATCGCGCGGGACCTGGACGCCGAGGTGTGCGCCGCCGACCAGTTCACCTTCCTCGGCACCCACTGGACCTACGGTCTCGCCCTGGAGGCCGGCCTCAAGATGCGCGAGGCCGCGGGGGCGTGGACCGAGGCCTACCCGGCCATGGAGTACCGGCACGGGCCGATCAGCATCACCGGCCCCGGTCGCGTGGCCTGGGTCTTCGGTACCACCCCGGCGGGCCTCGCCGACGACGTCGCCCGCGTCGGCGGCACGATGGTCGCGGGATCCGGCGAAGACTCCGACGCGCTCGACCCGCTGGCCGACCTCATCCTGGCCCAGCGCCTCGCCGTCCGGCTCGCCGAGGCCCAGGGCTTCGACCCCGACCGCCCGCGCAACCTCACCCGCTCGGTGATCCTCGGGAGCCCCCATGCCTGAGGGGACCGACGCACACCCCGGCGTCGCCGCACCGGACGACGGCGGGCACGAACGCGTCGCGACGACGAACGGCGGGCACGAACGCGTCACGGCGGCGGACGCCGGGCACGAACGCGTCACAGCGGCGGACGCCGGACAGGACTGCGTCATCGCCCTCGATGTCGGGGGAACCGGTGTGAAGGCGGCGCTACTCGGCGGCGACCTGACGTCCCGGCACACCCTGCGCAGGGCGACCCCCCGGCACTGGGGCCCCGACCCGGTGATCGCCGAGATCACCGCCGCTCTGATCGAGCTGGACAGGAAGGCCGCCGCCCGCGGTCTCACCGTCCGCGGTGCCGGAGTCGTGGTCCCGGGCATCGTCGACGAGGCGACCGGGACGGCCGTCTACTCGGCCGACATCGGCTGGCGCGACCTGCCCCTCGCGGCCTTCCTCGCGGAGGCCTCGGGGCTGCCCGTCACCCTCGGGCACGACGTACGGGCCGCCGGGGCCGCCGAGTGCCGCCTCGGCGCGGCCCGGGGCGCCGGGGACGCGTGGTTCGTGCCCCTCGGGACCGGCATCGCCGCGGCCGTCCTGTGCGACGGGCGGCCCGTCCGTGCCGGGGGCTTCGCGGGTGAGCTCGGCCATGTCGTCGTCGAGCCGGGCGGGGATCCGTGCGTCTGCGGTGCCCGGGGCTGCCTGGAGACGGTGGCCTCCGCCACGGCGGTCGCCGCCGCCTACGGCACGCGGACCGGACGCCGGGTCGACGGCGCCGCCCAGGTGGCGGCGCTGCTCGCCCAGGGGGATCCCGATGCCCGGGCGGTCTGGGACCGGGCCGTCGACGCCCTCGCCACGGCGCTCGCCACCGTCACGACGCTGTTCGCGCCGGAGATCGTGGTGCTCGGCGGAGGTCTCGCGCAGGCGGGTGGTCTGCTGCTCGACCCACTGCGCACGGATCTCGACCGGCGGCTGACGTTCCAGCGGCGGCCCGAGCTGGCCCTCGCGGCGCTCGGGGACCTGGCCGGCTGTCTCGGCGCCGGCCTCGCCGCGTGGGACGCGGCGGGCGTCGCGGCCGGCACCGTGCCCGTACCGGCGGTTCCCGCTCCCCTCCCGGCCCGAGGCGAGCACGGCACCGCGCGGCCGGCCCGTCGACTCGTGGAGGCCTCATCGGCGGCGGCGTCATGATCCTCACCGTCACGCTCAACGCCGCCCTGGACGTCACGTACACCGTCGACGCCCTGGTCCCGAACGGCTCGCACCGCGTCACCGAGTCCTTCGAGCGGGCGGGCGGCAAGGGCGTCAACGTGGCGCGCGTGCTCTCGGCCCTCGGGATCCCCGCCGTCGTGACCGGTCTCGCGGGCGGCCCGACCGGCCGTGCGATCCGCGACGACCTGCGCGCGGCCCGGCTGACCGACGAGCTGGTGTCCATGCCGGGCGACTCGCGTCGTACGGTCGCCGTGGTGTCCCGGGAGGACGGCGACGCCACCGTCTTCAACCAGTCCGGTCCGCGGGTCGACGGGGAGACCTGGACGGAGTTCACCACGCGGTTCACCCGACTGGTACGCGACGCCCGGGTCGTCGTCCTGTCGGGCAGTCTGCCTCCCGGGCTTCCCACCAGCACGTACGGACGGCTGATCGGCCTGGCCGCGGAGGCGGGGGCCCTGACGGTCCTCGACACCGGCGGCCCCGCTCTCCTCGCGGCCCTCCCCGCGCGCCCGACCGTGATCAAACCGAACGCGACCGAGATCGCCGAGGTCACCGGCCACGACGACGTGGTGGCCGCCGCCGCGGGCCTGCGGACGCTCGGCGCCCGGTCCGTCGTCGCGTCACGCGGCCCGGACGGCCTCTACGCCGTCACCCCCGAGGGCAGCTGGTGCGCCACTCCCCCGCGACGCCTCACGGGGAACCCGACGGGGGCCGGGGACGCCTGTGTCGCGGCCGTCGCCGCGGGGCTCCTCTCCGGCGCGGACTGGCCCGCCGTCCTGCGCGAGGCCGTCGCCCTCTCGGCCGCCGCCGTTCCCTGCCCGCTGGCCGGCGACTTCGACGCCGGCCTCCACGCCCAGTTCCGTACGTCCGTTCCCGTGGAGAGAACCCATGCCCCTGTCAACGACTGACGAGATCGTCGACCCCGCGTACGCGGGAACGTCGGGCGTCGGAGCGTTCAACGTCATCCAGATCGAGCACGCCGAGGCGATCGTCGCAGGAGCGGAGAGCGCCGGCCTGCCGGTCATCCTGCAGATCAGCGAGAACACCGCCCGCTACCACGGCTCGCTCGCCCCGATCGGCCTCGCCTCACTCGCCGTCGCCCGCGCGGCGGGCGTCCCGGTGGCCGTCCACCTCGACCACGCCGAATCGAAGGACCTGGTCCGCGAGGCCGTCGACCTCGGCTTCACCTCCGTCATGTTCGACGCCTCCAAGCTGCCGTACGCCCAGAACGTGGCGGCGACCCGGGACATCACGGACTACTGCCACCGCGCGAACGTGTGGGTCGAGGCGGAACTCGGCGAGGTCGGCGGCAAGGACGGCGCCCACGCCCCCGGCGTCCGCACCGACCCCGACGAGGCCGTCGCGTTCGTCACGGCGACCGCCGTCGACGCCCTGGCCGTCGCCGTGGGCAGCTCCCACGCCATGCTCACCCGCGACGCCGTCCTCGACTTCGGCCTCATCGCCCGGCTGCGGGCCGCCGTGGACGTGCCGCTCGTCCTGCACGGCTCCTCCGGGGTCGGCGACGACGACCTCGCCAAGGCGGTCACGGCCGGCATGACCAAGGTGAACGTGTCCACCCACCTCAACAAGACCTTCACCCGGACCGTACGGGACCACCTCCTCGCCCACCCCGAGACGGCCGACCCGCGCACCTACTTCGGCCCGGCGCGCGCCGCCGTCGCGACGGAGGTGGCACGGCTCCTGCGGGTGCTCGCGGTCGACTGACCGGCACGGAAGACCGGTGCGCGGCCGTGGTGGCGGGCACCGGACCCGGCCGTGCACGCGCCATTCGGGCGATGAGGGCGTGCCGAGGAGCGGACACACGGGCAGAGTGGTCATGAGCCGTGGTCCTCGCCGGTGACCAGGCGTGGAACGGAGTGTGCATCCGGATGGCCCGCACGAACGACGACCCGCTCGACGCCGGGCACGCGGCCGGGCTCGTCGTGGACGCCGACGGGACCATCCTGAGTTGCACACCCGCGGCGGAGACGCTCCTGAACCGCACGGCGGCGGAGCTCCGGGGGCATCGGGTCCGCGACCTGCTCGCGGACCCCGAGAGCTGGCGGACGGTCATGGCACAGCAGGACGGTCCGGTCTGGGAGGGACGGGCGGAGCTGGCCGCGGGCCGCGGCGGCGACGTCCTCTTCCGGGTCCTGCCGCTCGACGACGGACGAGCGCGCCTCGACGACGGACGAGGAGCCGGAGGGCCGCACCTCGACGACGGACGAGAGGCCGGAGGCGCGCACCAGTTCCTGATCCTGGCCGCCCCGCGCACGCTGGTCGCGCAGTGGCGCCAGGCCCACGCCTTCATGCGGGAGCTGTTCCTCCAGGAGCGCGTCGGTCTCGCCGTGATGGACAAGGAACTGCGTCTCGTCCGCACCAACACCCATCTGCTGCCGTACACGGGCCTGCCGCCCGATCTGCACGGGGCCCGGTTCGCGGACTTCCTCTGGGAGGAGGACGCCCGTGAGATCGACGCGCGGCTGCGCGAGGTGCTGACGACCGGGGTGCCGCTGGTCGGGGTCGACCTGGAGGTCCACACCCGTGTCGACCCGGGTACGGGACGGATCATGGCGGTGTCCGCGTTCCGGCTCCAGGGGACGAACGGGGAGGTCGCGGGGGTCACCGCCATGTTCCTCGACGTCACGGAGCAACGGCTCTCGCAGCGCCGTCTCGACCTGCTGCACCGCGCGACATCGATGCTGAGCACCAACCTGTCCGCCGAGGAGACCGCGCGGGACCTGGCCGACGTGCTCGTGCCGGGCCTGGCCGACGTGGCGGTCGTCGACATCGCGGAGTCCGTCTTCACCTCCGACGAACCGGCCCCCGAGCACCACCACAACCACGCGCTGCGCCGGGCGGCCGTCGCCGGGACCCCGCCCGGCCCGATCGCGCCCGGCACCGGGATCGAGGTCGACTCGGGCGGTGTGCTCGCGGCCCACATGTGGTCACGGACCTCGGACGTGCCCGACCACGACGGCGTCGTCGACTCGCCGCACGGGATGAGCGCGTGGCTCCGGGCCAGGGGGCTGCTCCTCGGCCGCGTCCAGGTCGGGCGGGGCGACGGCCGTCATCCGTTCGCCCCGGGCGACCTCGCCCTGCTCGAGGAGATCGCCTCACGCGCCGCCCTGGTCGTGGACAACGCCCGCCGGTACCACCGGGAGAGAAGCGCCGCGATCAGCCTGCAGCGCAGCCTGCTGCCCTCGCCCACCACCGACACCGTCGCGGTCCACACCGCGACGGTCTACCTCCCGACCGACACGGCCACGGGCGTCAGCGGCGACTGGTTCGACGTCATCCCGCTGTCGTCCGCGCGGGTCGCGCTCGTCGTCGGTGACGTCGTCGGGCACGGTCTCCAGGCCACCGCGACGATGGCGCGGCTGCGCACCGCCGTACGGACGCTCGCGGACCTCGACCTCGAACCCGACGAGCTGCTGACCCATCTGGACGACCTCGTGTCCCAGTTCGTCATCGAGGCCGGCGAGGCGACCCGTGCGCCCGGCGCGGAGACCGCGTACGGCTCGTTCGGCGCCACCTGCCTGTACATGACGTACGACCCGGTGACGCGGCGGTGTCTCGTGGCCAGCGCCGGTCATCCCCCGCCGGTCCTGGTGGCTCCCGACGGCACCGTCCGCTACCTGGACGTGAACCCCGGCCCCCCGCTCGGGGTCGGCGGGCTGCCCTTCGAGCCCGCCGAGACGGAGGTGGCCGACGGCAGCGTCCTCGCGCTCTACACCGACGGCCTGATCGAGCGCGGTCACGCCGATCTCGACCTGGGGATGGTGGCGCTCGGTGAGGCGCTGTCGGCGGCGGTCGCCCGGGGCCGCCCGCTGGAGGAGGCGGGGCCCGCCGTGGTGGGCGAGCTCGTCCCGGGTCCGCTGTCGGACGACGTGACGCTGCTGCTCGCGCGGACCCGTGTGGTCCCCGACGGGTCCACCGCCGCCTGGACGTTCGCCGCGGACCCTTCGGTGGTGGCGGAGGCGCGGGAGCGGGTCCTCGGCCAGCTGTCGCTGTGGGACCTGGACGACCTGGCGTTCACCACCGAGCTGGTGGCGAGCGAGCTGGTCACCAACGCCATCCGTTACGCGGGCGGCCCGCTCGAACTCCGGCTGATCCGCGCGGCGTCGCTGATCTGCGAGGTCTCCGACCGCAGCAGCACCCAGCCCAGGATGCGCCGCGCCCAGGCCTCGGAGGAGGGGGGCAGGGGGCTCTTCCTGATCGCACAGCTCACCGACCGGTGGGGAAGCCGGTACACCCGGCACGGCAAGACGATCTGGACGGAGCAGTCCCTGCCGCCGGTGAGCTGAGGACCGCCCCGTCGTGACCGCCGGTCAGACGGGGGTCGGCAGGGCGTCGTCCACGGCGGCTGCCACGGCCACCGGGTTGCCGGAGGAGTGCACGGGGTACGGGTCGCGCTCCTGGTTCCAGGCGTTCTCGACGGCGAACCAGTCGATGGCGACCGGTGCCCGGCCCGTGGTCAGGGCGGTGTCGAGGGAGTCGAGGTACGTCGTCCACCGCATGGCGTAGAAGTCGGAGACAAGGCCCGACCACTCCCTGTTGGCGTAGTCGCGCAGGCCTCCCGCGTCGCTTCCGGAGCGGTGGCCCCAGGTGGTGAGGAGGGAGCGGGCGTCGAACTCGGCCGTGGCCCGCTCCTCTTCGGTGGTGCCCCAGGACCTGGCGTCCGCCAGCCAGGGCCCGAGGAGGAACCGGGTGTCCGTGGCGAGCAGTCGGTCGAGGAGGGCGAGGCCCTCCTTCCATTCGGCGGCCCGCTGCCGGAACGTGGCGAGGTCCCCGGCGTCGTACGCGGCCTTGATCCGCGGGAGCAGGACCCGGCTGTGGTTGGCGAGGGCCTGCCGCGCCACGTCGACCAGGTCGAAGCGGTACGCGTCGGTGGTACGCAGCTCGGGCGCGACCTGGAGCAGTTCCGTGAGCGCCCTCCGTACCGTGCTCGCGTCGTAGCGCATGGCCCCGGGGCCCCAGCTGGCCGACGTGGTCGCCGTGAGGCGGGGGCGGGCGGTGAAGAGGCTGTCCTGGGACTCGCTCCACTTGCCGGACGGGGTGCTGTACGGGCCGCCGCGCAGCAGTTCCCAGGCCTTGGCGGCGTGCGGGTCGGCACCGCCGTAGCGCCGTTCGGCGTACTGCGCGAACCAGGCCCTGTGGTCCAGCGGGCCGGTGCGCCAGGCGAGTTCGGTGAAGAGTTCGTAGGAGACGGGGTTGCCGCCGGTGCCCTCCGGGAGGTAGGCAATGCCTTGGAGGGCGCTGCCGGGCTTGGTGCGCCACTGGTCGAATCGGTCCGCCCAGACGGCGGTGTTGGCGCCGAGGGTGGTGTGGCCGCCGAAGTTGGGGATCGTGCCGAACGCGTAGGGCGCGCCGTGCCAGGTGGTCTCCCGGTCGAGGTCGTTGTAGCGGTCCGACAGGCCGTCGACGATGAGCAGGCGGTTCTTGTCGACGGCGTCGATGATCTGCGTGGAGGGGTTGTTCTGCCAGCCGAGCAGGGTCCAGACGGCGCCGGGGCGCGCGGTCTGCAGCGCGTTCATCACGGCCCTGGCGGCATCCCCTAGGGGAACGTCACCCGGCCGGCCGCCCTCGTGGAGCAGGTCCATCTTGTACATCGTGGAGTCGCCGAGGAGTTCGCGCTGGTGGCGGTAGAAGGAGGCGGCGACCTCGGGGTACATCGGGCTGCGCGGGTCGAGCCAGTCGGGCCGGTCGAAGCCGACCCAGCGGCCCTGCGGGACGACCGGTCCTGTGGGGTTCTTCGCCGTGAAGCCCGGGGGCACGGTGCCGTAGTAGCCGGGCAGGACGGGCGTCATGCCGAGCCGGCGCAGCCGGTCCGCGATCCTGCGGCCGAGCTCCGCGCGGTCGTCGAGCAGCCGTTCGGAGACGGGGCCGCCGAAGCCCGACATGTTCTGCATCAGCCACCACGGCTGGTGGGCGGGGCCCGGGATCCAGGAGCGGAGTTCGTCCGCGGAGTAGCCGAACTCCTGGAACGTCTCGTGGTAGACGGCGTCCGCACCCACCTGGACGAAGACCTCGTTCGCGCCGTGCAGGGCGAGCAGGTCGATCTGCCTCTCGTACGCGGCCCAGTCGCGGTAGGCGCCGGAGTAGCCGTCGTCGGTGTCGTTGAGGGCGAAGCGGTGGGGCACGGAGGCGTCCTTGCGGACGGTGCCGGAGGGGGCGGGAAGGATCCGGGGCAGTCTGGCGGTGCTGTCCCCGGGCCATCCGATGTCGACCTTCGCGGTGTACTTGAGGTACCAGTTGACGCCGCTGAGGAGGGTGGCGGGGCTGGTGCCCTGGATCCGCAGATCGCCGGCGTCGCCGGAGACGGTGAAGTGGTCGCCGCCGGAGGCGGATCGGCTCACCGGGACGAGGGTGAACTGGGAGACGTGGCGCGGCAGCAGCCGGGCGAGGGCCGCCTGGGCGGGTGCCGCGGCGAAGGCGGGCCGTCCGGCGGAGGTCACGGGGCCGGCCCCGGCTGCCGGCGCTGACGCTGTCACCGTCGGGGCGGCGAAGGTGCCCGGGGCCGCGGCCGGTACGGCGAGGGCGACGGCCACGAACGCGGCGGCCCAGGATCTCGGTCTTCTCACTGGCTACCCGCTCTACCCGGTGGAGGAGGGTCATTGATGGAGCGTTCGATCATAGGTCCTCGACCCTGGCGGATCGGGCCCTGGCGCCGGGCGCGCCGTACGGCACTCCCTGGACGTGGTGGAGGACCGGGTCCAGGGAGCGCCGTACGGCGGAACGTGACACCCGTCGTCGCTAGACCGTCGCCTTCTCGGCGGGGGCGGCGGCGGGGGCGGCCGCCGTGGTCGTGCGCGGGGCGGGCCGGGTGCGGAGGCCCAGGCCCGCGAGGGCGGCGACGAGGGCGAAGGCGGTGGCGCCGATCCAGAAGGTGAGGGTGAAGCCGGACTCCGCGGGCAGCGAGGGCGCCCCGGCGGGGAGGTGGTCGAGCGTCCGGGAGGCGAGGATCGTCGTGACGACGGCGCTGCCGATCGCGCTGCCGGTGGAGCGGGAGATCGAGTTGATGCCGTTGGCGATGCCGCTCTGGTGGGGCGGGACGCTCGCCATGATGACCGCCGGCATGGCCGCGTAACCGAAGCTGACGGCCGCGCCGACCACGATGCCGGCGCCGATCACCGAGGCGGTGTGGCCGTGGTCGAGGGCGAGCCAGGCGAAGCCGAGGGCGCCGAGCCCGGCGGCCAGGGCGAGGGCCGTACGGGGGCCGCGGTGGCGGACGAGCTGGCCGCCGATCGGGGAGGCGAGCAGGGAGACGATCGCGCCGGGCAGCAGGAACTGCACGGAGGCGCGGAGGATGGACGCGTCGAAGCCGTAGCCGGTGAGGGCCTCGGGCATCTGGACGAGGTAGGAGACGCCGAGGAAGTTCGCGAACATGCCGAAGCCGACGAGGATGCCGGCGAGGTTGGCCATGAGCACCGGCCGGTGGACGAACATGCGCATGTCGACGAGGGGGTCGCGGACCTTGAGCTCGGTGAGGACCCAGACGACGGCCATGACGGCGGCGCCCGCGGCGCTGCCGAGGGTGCGGCCGGAGGTCCAGCCCCACTCGTTGCCCTGGGAGATGGGAAGCAGGAGCAGCAGCAGGGTGAGGCCGAGGGTCAGGGCGCCGAGGAGGTCGGTGCGGCCGCCGGTCTTGTGGCGGGTCGCGGGGACGAGGAGGACGACGGCGAGCAGGGCGAGGGCGGCGAAGCCGGTGGCCATCCAGAAGGCGTTGCGGTAGTCGGCGCCGGGGCCGGAGGTGAGCAGTCCCGTCGCGACGAGCGCGAGGCCGCTGCCGAAGGCGAGGGTGCCGCTGACCAGGGACATGGCTCCGGGGAGCTTCTGCGGGCGGACCTCCTCGCGGAGGACGGAGAGGGCGAGCGGGAAGATCGCGGTGGCGGCGCCCTGGAGGACCCGGCCGAGGATCAGCAGGGGCAGCGAGGTCGCGAGCGCGGCGACGACGGACCCCACCACCATGACGCCGAGGACGGCGACGAGGGTGGGCTTCTTGCCGTGCTGGTCGCCGAAGCGGCCGAGGAGCGGGGTGAAGACGGCGGCGGAGAGCAGCGTGGCGGTGGTCACCCAGCTCACGTCGGCCGTGGAGGTGCCGAGGTCGGTGCGGATGAGGCCGAGGATCGGGACGGGCAGGGTCTGCATCATCGACACGACCATGGCGGCGAGGCTGAGGGCGAAGACGACGACCGTCTCGCGCCGTGGGTCGGCGGCGGGCGGCGCGGGGGTGTGACTCATGGCAGAGGGGGCCTTCTCGGTGCCTGGAGCATCAGAGCTTCAGATCGTCGATGTTTGAGGTCATCAAGTACTTGAGCGACGTTAGACCCGGATACTTGAAGTGGTCAAGTAAACAATTGATAATGTCAAGTGTTCTGAGTACGCTCGAACCATGAGCGCGACGACCCCCGAGACCCCCACGAAGCTCCAGCTCCTGGAGCTCCTCGCCGCCATCGGCACGGCCCAGTGGCGCGACTTCGCGGCCGCCGCGGCCCACCACGGCCTGACCTCCACCCAGGCGAAGGTCCTCGCCCAGCTCAACGGCCCGCTGCCGATGCGCGCCCTCGCCACCCTCCTCGTGTGCGACGCGTCCAACGTCACCGGGATCATCGACCGCCTGGAGGCCCGCTCCCTGGTCCGCCGCGAGCCCGACCCCTCGGACCGCCGCGTCAAGAACGTCGTGGCGACCGACGAGGGCCGCGAGGTCATCCGCCGCGTCCGCGAGGAGATGCAGGCCACCAGCGGAGCGCTCGACACGCTCGACGCCGACGAGAGCACGACCCTCTACGCCCTGCTCGCACGGCTGCGCCCGGGCATGGAGAAGAGCGCCTAGGAAGGGCGGGCGGCCGGTACCGGAAGGTCAGGGACTCGTCGTCGAGACCGCGTACACCCGGGGGAACGCCGGGTCGGTCAGGTCGACGGTGATGTCGGTGGTCGGGCGCGGTTCCTCGCGCTTCACCGTGGTCCCCGCCCAGGTCATGCCCTCGGCGAAGGTCCAGCCGACGATGTCGGCGTCCCGCTCGCCGACCGTGATCCGGCCCGGGGTGAGCGCGGCGCGACCGGTGCCGGACTCGGCGAGGAAGGCGTCCAGGCCGTAGGCGGTCGTCGTGAACTGCACGTACAGCCGGCTCGTCTTCCAGTTGCTCGTCTCGTAGTAGGCGACGCCCCAGGCGCCGCCGGGGACGGGGACCTCGAAGACCCGGCGCTTCATCAGCGAGGGCCAGTTGTCCTGGAGGCCGGCCGCCGAGGACTCGCGTTCCTTGTCACGGCCGCTGTCCCGGCTCTGGCCCGCGGAGATCACGAGATAGCCGGCCGGGATGCCCACGAGCAGCACGATGATGACGGCCGTCAGCCAGCGGCGGCGGATCATGTGCCGGCGGTCCTCGGGCAGCTTGTCCTGCGGGGTGCGCGGCGGGCTCGACTGGTGGGGCACGGTCATGAGGGCGGGTCCTCGGGGGTACGGGCGGCCCGGCCCGAGGTCCCGTTGCGCAGCGCCTGGGCGTAGCGCTCGTACCGTTCGTACCGCTCGAGCCGGCGCCGGTTGGCGCGGCGGAAGCGGCGGGCCACGAGCCGGGCGAGGTCGGCGGCACCGACCATGCCGGCCTCGGGGCCGAGCTGGGCGCGGGTGATACGGGCCTCGGGACGGTAACCGCGGCCGGTGAGATGGCGGCGGAAGGAGTCCCTCGCGGGGCCGATGAGCAGGTCGTCGGCGGCCGAGACGCCGCCGCCGATGACGAAGCAGGAGGGGTCGAGGGCGGCGGCGAGGTTGGCGATGCCGACCCCGAGCCACTGGCCGATGTCCTGGAGCAGTTCGACGCACATGGCGTCGCCCTCGCGGGCGAGCTCGGTGATGAGCGGTCCGGTGATCTCGGGGACGTTGCCCTTGACCCGCTCGATGATGTTGTACGCGACCGGGGAGTCGGCCGCGGCCATCTCACGGGCCTCGCGGACCAGCGCGTTGCCCGAGCTGTACTGCTCCCAGCAGCCGCGGTTGCCGCAGGGGCAGCGGTGCCCGCCGGGGACGACCTGCATATGGCCGAACTCGCCCGCGACCCCGTACCTGCCGCGCTTGACCTGGCCGCCCTCCAGGATGGCGCCGCCGATGCCGGTGCCGAGGGTGATCATGACGAGGTGGTCCTCGCCGCGTCCCGCACCAAAGCGCCACTCGGCCCAGGCGGCGGTGTTGGCGTCGTTGTCGACCATGACGGGGACGGCGAGGCGGCCCTGGAGGGCGTCGCGGAGGGGTTCGTTCCGCCAGGCCAGGTGCGGGGCGAAGAGCACCGTGGACCGCTCGGCGTCGACCCAGCCGGCCGCGCCGATGCCGACGGCGTGCACGTCGTGCCGGTCGGAGAGGTCGAGGACGAGCTCGACGATGGTGTCCTCGACGACCTTGGCGCTCTTGGACTTGTCCGGGGTCTCCGTGCGGAGCTTCTCCAGGATGTTGCCGTCGGCGTCGACGACTCCGGCCATCACCTTCGTACCGCCGATGTCGATGCCGACGGTCGGCACCCGGGGCGCCGTCAGATGGGAGCGCCGCTCCCGGGTGCCGACGGTCCGCAGCACGGTGCCCCGGGCGGAGCCCCGGTGGGCGAGGTCACGGTAGGTACTCATCGGCTCCGATTCTGCCAGGTGGGGTGTGAAGGGGCCGTCACATCGGGACGTGCTCCGTCACGTCGTGGAGGGCCGCTCCAGTTCGTGGCGGAGGTCGTCGAGCTCGGTGCCGCCCGCCATCTGCCGGGTCAACTCGTCGAGGGTGACCGAGCCCTTGGTGTGGCTGCCGGCCATCACGCCGCGCTTCAGGAGCACGAACCGGTCCCCGACGAGGTAGGCGTGGTGCGGGTTGTGCGTGATGAGGACCACGCCGAGGCCCTGGTCGCGGGCGGCGGAGACGTACTTGAGGACGACCCCGGACTGCTTGACGCCGAGCGCGGCGGTCGGCTCGTCGAGCACGAGGACCTTGGCGCCGAAGTGGACGGCGCGGGCGATGGCCACGCACTGGCGCTCGCCGCCCGACAGGGTGCCGATCGGCTGGTCGACGTCCCGCAGGTCGATGCCCATGCGGAGCAGCGCCTCACGGGTGGTGGAGCGCATCAGGCCGGCGTCGAGCCGCTTGAACGGGCCGGAGCCCCTGGTCGGCTCGGAGCCGAGGAAGAAGTTCCGCCAGACCGGCATGAGGGGGACGACGGCGAGGTCCTGGTAGACGGTGGCGATGCCCCGGTCGAGGGCGTCGCGCGGGTTGGCGAGGGTGACCTCCTCGCCCTCGACGCGGAAGAGGCCGGCGTCGTGCCGGTGGAGCCCCGCGACGATCTTGATGAGGGTCGACTTGCCGGCGCCGTTGTCGCCGAGGACACAGGTGATCTCGCCGGAGCGGACCTCGAGGGAGACGCCTTCGAGGGCGCGGATGTTGCCGTAGTACTTGCTGACGTCGGCCAGCTCCACGAGCGGAGTCGTCATTTCGTGGCCTCCACGCGCTTGCGGATCCAGGCGTTCAGCAGGGTCGCCAGGAGGAGCATCGCTCCCAGGAAGAACTTGAACCAGTCGGGGTTCCACTCGGCGTACACGATGCCCTTGCTGGTCATGCCGAAGATGAGGGCGCCGACCGCCGAGCCGATGGCGGAGCCGTATCCGCCGGTGATCAGACAGCCGCCGATGACGGCCGCGATGATGTAGATGAGCTCGTTGCCGACGCCTTCGCCCGACTGGACGACGTCGAAGGAGAAGAGCAGGTGCTGGCCCGAGACCCAGGCACAGAAGGCCACCCCCATGTAGAGGCCGATCTTCGTCCGGTGGACGGGGACGCCGACCGCGCGGGCCGCGTCGGCGCCGCCGCCGACGGCGAAGATCCAGTTGCCGAAGCGGGTGCGGAGCAGGATCCAGGTCGCGAGCGCGACGAGGCCGAGCCACCACAGGACGGTCACCTTGAACTCGACGCCGCCGACGGTCAGCTGCGAGGCGAAGAGCTTCCGGGCGGAGGAGAAGCCCTCCATGTCGGCGATGGTCTTGGTGGAGACGGTGCCGCTGATCAGCTTGGTGAGGCCCAGGTTCAGGCCGGTCAGCATGAGGAAGGTGCCGAGCGTGATGATGAAGCTGGGCAGCTTGGTACGGGTCAGCATGAAGCCGTTGAAGACGCCGATCGCCAGGGTGACGAGCAGCGAGACGCCGACGCCCACCCAGACGTTCGCCGTCATCTGGTAGCTGAACATCGACGAGATCAGGGCCGAGCTGGTGACCATGACACCGGCGGACAGGTCGAACTCGCCGCCGATCATGAGCAGCGCGACGGGGACCGCCATGATGCCGAGGGTGGAGGCCGCGTAGAGGACGGTCCCGAGGCTGGGGGCGCGCAGGAAGCTGTCGGCGACCACCGAGAAGAAGGCGAAGACGGCGACCGCGCCGACGACCGAGCCGAGCTCGGGGCGGGCGAGGAGCTTCTTCAGCGGAGAGGTCCGGAGCAGCCGTTCGTCGACGTGGTCGATTCCGTTCGACGGCGGGGCCGTGGAGCTCATCGGGTGCCCCGCTCCGCGTAGCCGACGAGCTTGCCGGCGTCGTCCTTCGTGATGATCTGAGGGCCGGTGAGGACCGGCTTCCCGCCGCCGAGGACGTCGGCGTTGTAGCGGTACAGCCAGAGCAGGTCGACGGCCTGGTAGCCCTGGAGGTAGGGCTGCTGGTCGACGGCGAAGCCGAGGGTGCCGGCCTGGAGCGCGGTCGCGACCTTGGCGTTGAGGTCGAAGGTGTCGACCTCGGCCTTGCTGCCGGCGCTCTTCGCGGCCTGGACGGCGGCGTCGGCGAAGGGGGCGCCGAGGGTGACGACGGCGTCCAGGTCCTTGTCGGACTGGAGCTTGGCCTCGATGGACGCCTTGACGTCGGGCATGTTGGTGCCGTCGACGTACAGGTTCACGAGTTCGCCGCCGAAGGTCTTCCTCGTTCCGGCGCAGCGCTGCTCGTGGCCGACGTTGCCCTGCTCGTGCAGGACACAGAGCGCCTTCTTCCTGCCCCGCTTGTCGAGCTCCTCGCCGACGGCCTCGCCGGCGACGGTCTCGTCCTGGCCGATGTGGGTGAGCGCGCCGTACGCCTTGGACTGCTCGGCGCCCGAGTTCACGGTGATCACCGGGATGCCCGCCTTGACGGCCTTCTCGACGGCGGCCTTCATGGCGTCGGGCTTGGCGAGGGTCACGATGAGACCGTCGACGCCCTTGGAGACGTACGAGTCGATCAGCTGCGCCTGTTCCTTGCCCTCGTCGCTGTGGGCGTACAGGAAGTTGATGTTGTCCTTCACGGCGGCCTGCTTGGCACCGTTCTGGACGATGTCCCAGAAGGTGTCGCCGTCGCCGGAGTGGGTCACCATGGCGAAGGTCCAGCGGGGGGTGTCGACGGCCGCCCTGCCCTGGGCCGCGGCGGCCTTGCGGGCGTCCTCCGCCCGCTTTCCGCCGGTGCTGCTGCACCCCGCGAGCGCCCCTGTGAGTGTGAGCGCGAGCACGGCGCCGATGACGGCGCGTACCCCTCCGGTCCGAAGCCTGGTCACGAGGCGGTGCCCTCCTTTGTGTCCTTCTGCGTGCATTGCAGTATCGGTCATGCGGGTCGCGGCGCCGGTCAGGGGGTCTTCCAAGGCTACGGACGGACCATCAGCTGGAACTCGAAGGAGTAGCGGGCGGCCCGGTAGAGGTGGGATCCGAGCTCGACGGCCCGGCCGGTGTCGTCGAAGGTGACGCGTTCCATCGTGAGCAGCGGGGCGCCCTCCGGCTCGTCGAGCAGCGCCGCCTCCGCGGCGGTCGCGGCGCGGGCGCCGACGGCCTGGCGCGCGCTGTGCAGGGTGAGCGCGGCGGAGCGGAGCATCCGGTAGAGGCCGGTGGTCTCCAGGTGCGCGGTGTCCGGCTCCACGAGCCCGGCCGGCAGGTGGTTGCGCAGATACGCCAGAGGCTCGCCGTGCGCGGTGCGGAGCCGTTCGAGGTAGCGGACCTCGCTGCCCTCGGGTACGCCGAGGGCCGACGCGACCGGGACGGTGGCGGGGACGACGCGGTTGACGAGCACCCGGGTGGCGGGGAGCTGGCCCGCGGCGTCCAGGTCGTCGTAGAGGCTGCTCAGTTCCAGCGGGCGGCGGACCGTGCTGTGCACGACCTGGGTGCCGATCCCCCGGCGGCGGACGAGGAGGCCCTTGTCGACGAGGGTCTGGATGGCCTGACGGACGGTGGGACGGGAGAGGCCGAGGCGGGTGGCGAGGTCGATCTCGTTGCCGAGGAGGGTGCCCGGCGGCAGCGTCCCGTCCGCCACGGCGTCCTCCAACTGGCGGGCCAGCTGGAAGTAGAGCGGGACCGGGCTGCCGCGGTCCACGGAGAGCGGGGGCAGGGACGAGCCGGACTGCTTGGGCACGGGGAGGAGCGTAGCCCCGGGGCGCTGAGGACGGGAAGGTGTATACGTCCTGTTGTCCTGACACATCCTTGACACCGGGGAGGCACGCCTCCACGGTGGGGCCATGCGCATCGGACTCATCGGTACGGGACGGATCGGGAGTTTCCACGCGGGTGTGCTGGCCCGCCACCCGGAGGTCACGTCGCTGGTCGTGGCGGACGCGGACGCCGGCCGGGCCGCCGGAGTCGCGGGGGCGCTGGGCGCGGAGGCGGCGCCGGACGTGACGGCGCTGTTCGGGCACGCCCTGGACGCGGTGGTGATCGCCTCGGCGACGGCCGCGCACGCGGAGCTGATCGCCCGGGCGGCCGGTGCCGGGCTCCCCGCCTTCTGCGAGAAGCCGATCGCCCTGGACGTGCCGGGGACGCGGACCGCGCTCGCGGCGGTGGCGGAGGCGGGGACCGAGCTCCAGCTGGGGTTCATGCGGCGCTTCGACGCGGGGTACCGGGCGGCCCGGGAGGCCGTGCGCGCGGGGCGGCTCGGCCGGCTGCACACCGTACGGGCCGTGACCTCCGACCCGGAGCCGCCGCCCGCCGCGTATCTGCCGCTCTCCGGCGGTCTCTTCCGGGACTGTCTGGTGCACGACTTCGACATCGTCCGCTGGGTGACGGGCCGGGAGGTCGTGGAGGTGTACGCGACGGGCTCGGACGCGGGGCCCGCGATGTTCCGGGAGGCGGGGGACGTGTCCGCGGCGGCGGCGCTCCTCACCCTGGACGACGGCACGCTCGTGACGGCGACGGCGACCCGCTGCAACGGCGCGGGGTACGACGTCCGCATGGAACTGGCGGGCGACCGCGACCAGATCGCGGTGGGCCTGGACGACCGGACCCCGCTCACCTCGGTGGAGCAGCGGGGGCCGGCCGCGCCGGGGAAGCCCTGGCAGGGGTTCCTCGAGCGGTTCGCCCCCGCGTACGAGGCGGAACTCGACGCGTTCCTCCGGCTGGTGCGCGGCGAGGCGGACAACCCGTGCGACGGGCGGGAGGCCCTGGAGGCGCTGCGGATCGCCGAGGCCTGCGAGCGCTCGCGCCGGGAGCGGCGTCCGGTACGGGTGGAGGGCGCCGCCGCATAGCCGGGCGGCGCCACGGTCGTGAGGCGTGACGGTCGGGAGGCGCCACAGCCGGACAGCGTCACAGTCGGGCGGCGTCACGGTCGGGAGGCGCCACGTCGGGAGGCGCCAGAACCGGACAGCGTCGCAGTCGGGCGGCGTCGCAGTCGGGCGGCCGCCTCAAGGGTTCGCCGAGCGGACCGTGCCCTGGGCCAGGGCGCACAGCGTCTCCACGCCGTCCGCGTCGACGGTCAGCAGCTCGCAGCGGACCACCGCCTGCCTGCGGCCGGCGTGCAGGACGTCCGCGCGGGCGCGCAGGGTGCCGGCGGCGGCGGGCCTGACGTAATCGATGGAGTAGCCGGCGGTCAGGACGGCCGGACCGAGGACCGTGCCCGCGGCGAAGGTGATCGCGTTGTCGGCGGCGTACGACAGGACCCCGCCGTGCGCGAATCCGTTCTGCTGCCGCAGGTCTTCCCTGATCGCCAGCTCCAGCGTGGCGCCCCCGTCGCCGAAGGCGGTGACGGTGGCTCCGAGGAGGCGACTGAACGGCTGGGCGTCCAGCACCTTCCGGGCGAGGGCGAGGCCGGGTTCGTCGGTGTCGGTCATCCGGTCAGCCTATTCAGGGTCTGATCCGAAAGACAGATCCTAGGGGCCGTCCTCCTCGTCGAGGAGGCCCGCGTCGTGGACGAGCAGGGCGATCTGGACGCGGTTGTTGAGGCCGAGTTTGGCGAGGACGCGACTGACGTGGGCCTTGACCGTGGGGACGCTCATGTACAGCCGGGCGGCGATCTCGGCGTTGGAGCGGCCGTGGCCGACGGCGACGGCCACCTCCCGTTCGCGGGCGGAGAGTTCGGTGAGCCGTTCGGCGGCGGCACGCCGGTCCTTTTCGGCCTGTCCGTGCGGCCCGTAAGGTGCCTGCGGTCCGTGCTGTCCGGCGACGTGGGTCATCAACTGGCGGGTGACGGCCGGGGAGAGCACCGGGTCCCCGGTGGCGACGCGGCGGACGGCGGCGAGGATCTCGGCGGGCGGGGTGTCCTTGAGGACGAAGCCCGCGGCCCCGGCCCGCAGGGCGCGCAGCACCTGTTCGTCGGCGTGGAAGGTGGTGAGGACGACGACCTCGGGGGCGCCTGGCCGGGCGCGGAGGCGTTCGGTGGCGGTGAGCCCGTCGATGTGGGGCATCCGGATGTCCATGAGGACGACGTCGGGGGCGAGCCGGTCGACGAGTTCGGGGACCTCGCGGCCGTCGGCGCCCTCGCCGACGATCTCCAGGTCCTCGGCGCCGCCGAGCATGAGGGTGAGGCCCGCGCGGACCAGGGGGTCGTCGTCGACGATGAGCAGCCGGATGGTCATGCGGGCCACGGTAGCCATGCGTGGAGGCTGAATCCGCCGTCGGGGTCCTGCCCGTGGTCGAGACGGCCACCGGCGAGGGTGGCGCGTTCGGTGAGTCCGATGAGGCCCTGGCCCGAGCCGGGGACGTGCGGGACCGGCCCGGCCGGTGCGGGGTTGTGGACGCCGACGGTGAGGCCCTCGCCGGGGCGGCCCCGCACCGTGACGGTGACCTTCGTGCCGGGGGCGTGTTTGCGGGCGTTGGTGAGGCCCTCCTGGGCGATGCGGTAGACGGTGCGGCCGGTGGCGGCGGGCACGGTCGCCGGTTCGTCCACGGTGGTGTCGAGGACGACGTCCGCCCCGGCCTCGCGGGATTCGTCGATCAGCGCGCCGAGGGTGGCGAGCGTGGGCTGCGGTCGGTCGCCGTCACCGTTCTCGCCGGGCGCACGGAGCACTCCGATGATCTCGCGGAGGTCCTGGAGGGCTTCGTGGGCGCTGTCGCGGATGACTCCGGCGGCGCGGGCGATCTGCTCGGGAGGCGCGTCGGGCCGGAACTCCAGGGCTCCGGCGTGGACGCTGAGCAGGGTGAGCCGGTGGGCGAGGACGTCGTGCATCTCGCGGGCGATGGACTCGCGGGCGAGCCGCTGGGCCTGGGCGGCCCGCAGTTCGGCCTCGGCCTCGGCGCGGCGGGCGCGCTCCCTGAGGGCCTCGACGAGCTGGCGGCGGGCGCGGACGAGCATGCCCCAGGCGGTGACGAGCAGGACGAGGACGAGGCCGATGCCGATGGAGAGGCCCGAGTTGATGGTCGGGTCGGGCCGGACGAAGACCTGGACGGTGGAGGCGGCGGCGGCGAGCGCCCCGAGCCAGGCGACCTCGCGGAAGGGACGGCGTACGGCGACGCTGAACAGGCTCGCGAGGAGGGCTCCGGCGGCGACCGGGGCCACGAGGCTCACCAGGGAGAGGGCGACCGCGAGCCCGATGGGCCATCTGCGGCGCAGCCAGAGGGCACCGCAGGCGGCGGCACCGGCCAGCTGGTCGAGGAGGGTGACGGTCTCGCTGGTGTACTCCGCGCTGGTGTCGGCGGCGAGGAGGCCGACGAGCGCGGCGAGGAGGAACAGCGAGGTGTCCACGATCCAGTCGCGGAGGGTACGGCGGGGCCGGGCCACCCCGGTCCCGCCCGGTTCGACCAGGTGGGAGGGGAGCAGCCACCGCTGCCGGTCCGTACGAGTCATGTCCGCAAATGTACGCAGGCCAGGTGCGATCCGGCGGTCGTACGGGCCGTCGTGCTACCGGAGTCGCCGAGGTCGAGACTTTGGTATCGACCGTCGTAGACGAGCGGCGGACGCGGGCGGTCGGCCCTTCCCTCCATGATCGGATCATGAAGGGATTTCTTGAGGGTCTCGGGGCCCTGCTGCTGGTGTCCGGTATTGCCGGAGTGATTCGTGAACTGACCGACGGCTGGTTCGGCTTCCTGGGCCTGACCCGGTTCCTCACGGAGAACGTGTGGTTCCTGGAGGGCCGGGAGCTGTTCGCGAACATCGTGATCGCGGTCCTCGGGCTGGTCGTCGCGATCGCGGGGAGCCGAATAGCGAAGGCCTGAGCCGGCGGCTTCCCGGTGTCAGGCGCTCGCGCGGTCGAGGCGGGTGACCTCGGCGAGGTGTTCGGCCATGCGGTGGGACACGGAGCCGCTGGTGTAGAGGACTCCGCCGATGACGGCCACGGGCACGGACGCGCCGAGAACGGCGAGGAGTGCGGGCCAGTCGCGCTCGTTGACGCAGCGGCTGTCGCTGTTGTGGAGGTTCTCGCTGGTGAAGCGGGAGGTGCACTCGCGGCTGTACTCACCGGTCTCGTAGGGCGTGAAGAGGAGCACCGCGAGCCAGATCCACAGGAGCCCGGCCACGGCGAGGAGTCCGAGTCCCCATGCCTGGGTGCGACGGGCCCGGGCGCGGAAGGCGTTGTCGTACACGAGTGAACTCATGGTCGAAGAACCTACCCGGCGTCCTTCTCTGCGGCCCGGCGGCCCCAGCCGGTGCCCGCGAGCACGAGGATCACGCCCACGACGCCGAGGACCCCGAGGCGGTCGCCGGCGAGGGCGATGCCGGCGGCGGCGGCCCAGAGCGGTTCCGTGCCGAGGAGGAGGCTGACCCGGGAGGGGGAGCTGCGGCGGACCGCCCACATCTGTACGAAGAAGGCGAAAAGCGTGCAGAAGACGGAGAGGAAGAGCAGCCCCGCCCACTCGCGGGGGCCGAAGTCGAGGGCCACCGCCCAGGGCGAGGCGCCGGTGCCGGGGAAGGCCGCGATGACGGCGAAGACGGCGACGGCGGAGCCGAGCTGCACGGTGGTGAGGGAGAGCGAGTCGGCCGACGCGACCGCCTTGATCCGGGACATGGCCAGGACGTGGACGGTACGGGCGACGGCGGCGAGCAGCATGAGGAGGTCGCCGAGCGAGGGGGTCGTGAAGCCGCCGCCCTGGGTGAGGAGGACGACGCCGGTGACGGAGAGCGCGGCGGCGGCGACGAAGGCGCGGGACGGCGGGACCCTGGTGACGGCGGCCTCGGCGAGCGGGGTGAGGATCATGGTGAGGCTGATGATCAGGCCCGCGTTGGTGGCGGAGGTGTGGACGACGCCGTAGGTCTCCAGGAGGAAGATCCCGCTGAGGATCAGTCCGAGGGTCGCGGCGCCGCGCCACTGGGCCGCGCTCAGCGCCCGCAGCCTGGCCCATCCGGCGACGACGAGGACGGGCAGCACGACCGCGAACCGCAGGACGAGGACCGCGATGACGGTGTGGGTGGTGGTGATTCCCTTCGCCGCGAGGTAGCTGGCGCCCCAGACGACGGCGACGAGCAGGACGGGCAGGTCGGTGAGCCAGGCGCGGCGCGGGGCGCGGAGGGACATGGGGGCGGCGATCGAAGCCGACATGGGGGCCGTTCTCCAACTCTTGCGGCGGGGTGGAGACTTCGACGGCTCGCACTCGGAGCGATCACCGTACCCGGCCGGGCCCGTGGTGGCTACACCTTTCCCTCGGCCTCCGTGTCGGAGGCTGCCGCACTCGGGACGTCGTCAGTAGCTGCCGTACTCGGGACGTCCCGTCCGCTCGTACGTGAGGCAGGCGACGCCCGACGCCGTGGTGCTCGACGCGGTGGTGCGGAAGGCGGTGGGGCGGACGCCCTCGGAGAAGAGACGGCGGCCGGTGCCGAGGACCACCGGGAAGACGAGCAGGTGCAGGGTGTCGATCAGGTCGTGGTCGAGCAGGGTCCGGGCGAGGCCGCCGCTGCCGTGCATCTGGATCTCGCCGTCGACGCTCTCCTTGAGGTCGGCGACCTCCTTCACCACGTCGCCGCGCAGGAGCGTGGTCCCGGCCCAGTCGGCGGAGTCGAGGGTGGTGGTGGCGACGTACTTGGGGAGGGCGTTGAGCTTGGAGGCGATCGGGTCGTCGGGGTCGTCGTGCCGCGGCCAGTAGCTCGCGAAGATCTCGTACGTGCGGCGGCCGAGGAGGAAGGCGGTCGGGCGGGTGAAGACCTCGTTCATGTACTGCCCGAAGTCCTCGTCGCCGAACGGCACGGACCAGCCGCCGTGCTCGAAGCCGCCGCTCGGGTCCTCCTGCGGGCCGCCGGGGGCCTGGTGGACGCCGTCGAGGGTGAGGAACTGGGTGAGGCTGAGGGTGGCCATGGTGGGTGCCCTTTCTGTTCTCCGGACCATCGTGTCCTGGAAGCTCTGACCGCGCCGCCGGAGGGAACTCATCGGTGTCCGGGTCGGCGTCCGATACCCGCCAGCGCGGGGCCGCCCCACCGACTTTCATTGAACCCGCAACCACTTGATGACTTCACACGGAGGTTCCGGGATGTCCACGACGCACAGCACGATGAGCGGCACGATGAACGGCACGGCGGTTCTGGTGACGGGCGGAAGCCGGGGGATCGGCGCGGCCACGGCCGTACGTCTGGCCCGTGAGGGCGCCGACGTGGCCTTCACCTACGTCCAGGACGAGACCCGGGCCAAGGAGGTCGCCGCGCTGATCGAGGCGGCCGGACGCAGGGCGCTCCCCCTGCGGGCGGACGCGGCCGACGCCGGGGACGCGGCGGGAGCGGTGAACTGGGCGGCGGACGCCCTGGGACGGCTCGACGTCCTCGTGAACAACGTGGGTGCCGGGGTCCTCGGCCCCCTGGAGTCCCTGACCCTCGCCGACGTCGACCGGGTCCTCGCGGTCAACGTCCGGGCGGCCTTCCTCGCCTCGCAGGCGGCGTCCCCGCGCCTGCCGGAGGGCGGGCGGATCGTCACGATCGGCACGTGCATGACCCAGCGGGTGCCGGGCCCGGGCGGCACGCTGTACGCCACCAGCAAGTCGGCGCTCGTCGGCCTGACGAAGGCGCTCGCCCGGGAGCTGGGCGGGCGCGGCATCACGGCCAACATCGTCCACCCGGGCCCCGTCGACACGGACATGAACCCGGCGGACGGCCCGTACGCGGAGGGCCAGGCGGCGATGACGGCCCTGGGCCGCTTCGGCACCCCGGACGAGGTGGCCGCGATGGTCGCCTTCCTGGCGGGGCCGGAGGGCCGGTACGTGACGGGCGCGGAGTTCTCGGTGGACGGGGGGCACGCGGCCTGACACGACGCCGGGTGGGCAGGGCCCGGCGAGTGAGCCGAAGGGGCGCGGCCGGGGGAACAGGGTCGAGCGCGCGGAGCCTCCCGAGGAACGAGGGAGGCGAGCACGGTCGCCCCAGTAAGCCCGGCTTGAGCGCCCCGGAGGAGAACCGAGCCCAAAAAAAGGGGGGAGCGAGGGCGCACCGTGCTGTCGGGTCGGTGCGCCCTCGCGGGCCGGGCGGGGTGTCGTACCCGCCCAGGTCAGGTGGAGCCGGTCAGCCACCCAGTTCCTGGTGGCGGGCGGTCAGCCGTGCCGTACCGGCCTCGGTCAGGGAGCCGAAGAGGCGGAGGCGGGAGATGCCGCCGTCCGGGTAGATGTCGATCCGGACGCGGGAGCCGACCGCCGGGGTGTCCAGGACGAACCGGTGGTTGGTGTCGGGCTGGAGGCGGGTCCTGGGCAGGATCTCGGTCCACTCCTCGGAGCCCTCGGCGGCGACGGAGAGCGCGGCCCAGCCGGCGCTGTTGCCCTTGAGGTACGCGGTGTCGATCTCGACGGCGCGGATCTCGGACTCGGCGGCCAGCTGGTAGCGGATCCAGTCGTTGCCCTTGTCGCGGCGGCGGCGCGTCTCCCAGCCGTCGTCCATCTTGCGGGAGCGGCCCGGCTGGATGGTGTTGGTGGCCGGGGAGTAGAAGCGGTCGGAGGCGTCCTCGACCTGGCCGCCGTTCTCAAGAGCCGCGAGGTCGAAGGTCCCCAGGACGGCGAGCCACGCCGGGTCGGGGGCGACCTCGCCGTACACGCGGAGGCGGGCGATGCCGCCGTCGGGGTGCTGGTTGACGCGGAGGTGGGTGAAGCGCTGCTCGACGTCGACGGCGAAGCCGTTGGCGGCGTGGCCGCCGACGGCGGTGCGCGGGACGAGCGTCGTCCACTTCACGTCGTCGGCGAGGAGCTCATCGGGCGAGGGCGAGCCGGCGACGGAGGCGGCCTCGACGGAGACGGCCTGCGGGTAGTTGCCGCGGAAGTGGGCCGTGTCGACGACGATGCCGCGGACGACGCCGGGCGCGCCGAGGCGTACGAGCGCCCAGTCGTGGTCGTCCTCGGTGGGGTGCGGCTGCTGGGCGGAGACGCCACGGCGGCGGCGGGTCTCCCAGCCGTCCATGATCTTGCCCTTGTGGCCGAAGTGCTCGGGGTCGAACTCGGCGGCGTCGGGCTTGAGCAGGTTCTCGCGCTCCGCGAAGAACTCGTCGTTGGCGGCGATGACGCCCGCGCCGAGGCGGCGGTCGGCGAGGTCCGCGTACCGGGTGAAGGGGAACTCGGCCGTGCGGTAGTCGGCGTACGGGTCGCCGCCGCCGTAGGGGCTGGCGTCGCCGGTGAAGGAGGGTATGCCGGTGCTCACGGGTCAGTTGTTCCTTTCGAGGAGGCGGCCGGTCGGCTCGGCGAGGGTGCCGCGGTCGACGATGCGCTCTCCGCGCAGCCAGGTGGAGGTGACGACGCCGCTGAGGGTCTTGCCCGCGTAGGCGGTGATCCGGTTGCGGTGCTGGAGCTCGGCCGGGTCGACGGTGAAGGTGGCGTCCGGGGCGAGGACGGCGAAGTCGGCGTCGCGGCCGGCCTCGATGGCGCCCTTGCGGGTGAGTCCGGCGAGCCGGGCCGGGCCCTCGGACATCCAGCGGACGACGTCCTCCAGGGTGTGGCCGCGGCGGCGGGCCTCGGTCCAGATGGCGGGCAGGCCGAGCTGGAGGGAGGAGATGCCGCCCCAGGCGGAGGCGAAGTCGGGCGTCTTGAGGTCGGCGGTGGACGGGGAGTGGTCGGAGACGACGCAGTCGATGGTGCCGTCGGCGAGGCCCTGCCAGAGGGCGTCCTGGTTGGCGGCCTCCCGGATGGGCGGGCAGCACTTGAACTCGGTGGCGCCGTCCGGGATCTCCTCGGCGGTGAGCGTGAGGAAGTGCGGGCAGGACTCGACGGTGACCTTGACGCCCTCGGCCTTGGCGGCGGCGAGGAGCGGCAGCGCGTCGGACGAGGAGAGGTGGAGGACGTGCACGCGGGCGTTCAGCCGGCGCGCCTGATTGATCAGGTTCTCGATCGCCGTGTTCTCGGCGTCGCGGGGCCGCGAGGCGAGGAAGTCGGCGTACGCGCCGCCCGAGCGCTGAGGCGCGGCGGCGAGGTGGTGGGGGTCCTCGGCGTGCACGATCATCAGCCCGTCGAAGCCGGAGATCTCGGCGAGCGAGGTCGCCAGCTGCTCCTGGTCGAGCTCGGGGAACTCCTCGACGCCGGACGGCGAGAGGAAGCACTTGAATCCGAAGACGCCGGCGTCGTGGAGGGGCCGCAGGTCCTTGACGTTGTCGGGCAGGGCACCGCCCCAGAAACCGACGTCGATGTGGGCCTTGCTGCGGGCGACCTCCTGCTTGACGCGCAGGTTCTCCACGGTCGTGGTCGGGGGCAGGGAGTTGAGCGGCATGTCGAGGAGGGTGGTGATGCCGCCGGCGGCGGCCGCGCGGGTGGCGGTCCAGAAGCCCTCCCACTCGGTGCGGCCGGGGTCGTTCACGTGCACGTGGGTGTCGACGAGTCCGGGCAGGACGACGTCGTCGCCGACGTCCTCGAGCCGGGCGCCGTCGGGTACCTCGGCGTCGTACGGCAGCACGGCCGCGATCGTCCCTCCGGAGACGGCGATCGACGCCGGGCGCGTCCCCTCGGGGGTGATGACACGCGTCGAGCGCAGGACCAGGTTGACGTCCACCCGTACCCCTTCTTCAAGCACTGCAGCGGTTATTTCAACGAACTGTTGAAAGGGAGTGTTCACTTCCGGGCGACATGTCGTCAAGGGCACACTTCCAGCATCGGACGCCGACGAACCATGCTTGGATGTTTCCACAAAGTGGAATCAGAATTCCGTACAGTAGAACGTAGCTCCGCACATGCGGGGCGGACCCCGGCCCCGCCGGGCCCGCGCCGACACCGGACAAACACCCCCTGACCGGCCCGTACGCCGGTACCGGGGCCATGTGCCCCGGCCGGGGGCCCGGTAGGCTGCAGCCTTGCCCGCCTGCCTCGAAAGGACCGTTGACGTGCCGACGTCCAGCGCCAGCACCACCGACGCCGCCAAACCCGCCGCGAGCGGGGGCGTCCAGTCCCTTGAGCGTGCCTTCGACCTCCTGGAGCGGATGGCCGACGCCGGGGGCGAGGTCGGGCTGAGCGAGCTCTCCGCCAGCAGCGGACTCCCGCTCCCCACCATCCACCGTCTGATGCGCACCCTGGTCGCCTGCGGCTATGTGCGTCAGCAGCCCAACCGGCGGTACGCGCTCGGCCCCCGGCTCATCCGGCTCGGCGAGTCCGCCTCCCGCCTCCTCGGCACCTGGGCCCGCCCGTACCTGGCGCGGCTCGTCGAGGAGACCGGCGAGACGGCGAACATGGCGCTGCTCGACGGCGACGAGATCGTGTACGTGGCGCAGGTGCCGTCCAAGCACTCGATGCGCATGTTCACCGAGGTCGGCCGCCGGGTGCTGCCGCACTCCACCGGCGTCGGCAAGGCGCTCCTCGCGCACACCCCGGCGGAGGAGGTGCGCGCGCTGCTCGCCCGTACCGGCATGCCGGCCGCGACCGAGAAGACGATCACCACGCCGGAGGGCTTCCTCGACGCGCTCGTCGCCGTCCGCGAGACGGGGTACGCGGTCGACGACAACGAGCAGGAGATAGGAGTCCGCTGCCTCGCGGTGTCGGTGCCCGACTCCCCCACCGCGGCGGCGATCTCCATCTCGGGCCCGGCGGGCCGGGTGACGGAGGCGGCGACGGAGAAGATCGTCCCGATCCTCCAGGAGGTCGCCCGCGAACTGTCGGCGGCGCTCGCGAACACGGCGGGCAACGGCGGGAGCTGACGCGCTCCCGCCGTCGCGGACCCCCTAGACGAGCCGGCCGTCCCGCATCGTCACCACGTGGTCCGCGCGGGCGACGTGGGTACGGTCGTGGGTGACCAGCACCGTCGCCGTGCCCCGCTCCACCGTCAGCGAGGCGAGCAAGTCCATGATCGCCGCCCCCCGTTCGTGGTCGAGCGCGCTGGTCGGCTCGTCGACGAGGAGCACGGACGGCTCGTTCATCAGGGCCCGCGCGATGTTCACCCGCTGCCGCTGACCACCCGACAGCTGGTGCGGCCTGCGACGGGCCTGGTCCGCGAGGCCCACGGCGTCGAGGAGTTCCATGGCCCGGTCCCGTACCGCCTTCGGCGCGCGCCCGGACAGATGGGCCATCACCTGCAGCTGCTCGGCCGCGCTCAGCGAGGGCAGCAGGTTGGGCTGCTGGAAGACGATCCCGATGTGCTCGCGGCGCAGCTCGGCGCGGGCGGCGGGGGTGAGCGGCCCCGTGTCCGTACCGGCGACGACGACCCCGCCCCGGTCCGGGGTCACCAGGGTCGCGGCGACCGCGAGCAGGCTGGACTTGCCGGAGCCCGAGGGACCGACGACCGCCGTGAGCGTACCGGCGGGGACGGTGAGGGAGACGTCGTCGAGGGCGGTGAGGCGGCCTTCCCCATCGGGGTAGGTGAGGGTGACGGCGTCGAGGACGAGACTCATGGGCTGCTCCGGGGCGGGGTGACGGCATCGAGGGCGGGAATCATCGGGCGCTCCCGAGGGCGGTGAGCGGGTCGACGGAGGTGATCCGCCGGATGGACAGCGCCGCGCCGAGCACGCCGAGGACGATGATCACGGCGGCCGGGCCGAGGACGGTGAGCGGTTCCAGGAGGAACGGCACGTTGCCGCCGCTGACCAGGGCACCGATGCCGACGGCGAGCGCGGTGCCGAGCAGCGTGCCCCCGCCGAGCATGAGGACGGCCTGCCCGAGGGCGTCCCTGAGGAGGTACGGGGTGGAGGCGCCGAGCGCCTTGAGGACGGCGACGTCACCGCTGCGCTGGATGGTCCAGACGGTGAAGAAGGCTCCTATGACCAGCGCGGAGATGACGAAGAGGAACCCGCGCATGAGCTGGAGCGAGCCGTTCTCGGCCTGGTAGGACGCTATGGCGGTGAGGGCCCCGTCGACGGTCCGCGCCTCGGTGCCGACGGCCTTGTCTCCGGCCGCCCAGTCGGCTCCCTCACCCCCGCGCAGCGCGATGACGGTGGCCTGTTCCCGCGTGGTCGTGCCGCTGTGGCCGAGCCGCTGCCAGTCGTCGAGGGAGGTCCACACCACGGGGGTGTGGCTGTACGAGGCGTCGCCCGCGACCGCCGCGACGACGAGCTCCAGCGGGCCGAGGCGGACGGCGTCACCCGTGGTCACGGCCAGTTCCTCGGCCGCCGACTCGGACAGGATTGCCTTCCCGGCGCCGGGGTTCACGGGCGCGAGCCCGGCCCCCGGCTCGGTGCCGAAGGCGGACACGGCGGCGGTACGGTCCCCGGCGGCGGCGTTGAGGGTACGGATGCCGAGCGGTGCCGCGGCCGTCACCCCGGGCCGCTCCGACCAGCGGCGCCACTGCTCCTCCGTCACCGTCGAGTTGGTGAAGGAGACCGACTGCCCGGACGGCGGCGCCGCGAAGGCCAGCCGGTCGGCGGGCAGCCCGGTGATCGCGGAGATGTTCTCCCGCGCGAGCCCGGCGGTCAGCCCTGACAGCAACCCCACGAGCAGGGTGATCAGCACGATCACGGTGCCCATGAGGGCGAATCGCCCCTTGGCGAATCTGAGGTCTCTCCATGCCACGAACATGCTGACCAGAGTGGTCCGCAGGGCGCCGCTCCGGCATCGCGCCACGGATGGCTCCGTAATCAATCTTTCGGTTGAGCCCGGATGGTCGCCCGGTGTCTACGCTGGAGGGATCATGGCTCCCCGCCCCTCCCCCCGCCCCGCTCCCCCTACCTCCCCCCACCCCACGCCGCCTTCCCCCCTCCACCCCGCCCGGCGGTCCCTCACGCCCGCCCTGCGCGCGCTGCGTCTCTGTCTGCACCTGCTGATGGCGGGCCTGCTCGCGCTCGCGGCGGTACGGGCGGGGTCGGCCGCGGGGACGGCGCTCGCGGCGGTGACGGGCGCGGTGTACGCGGCGGGTTCGTATCTGCCGTCGGTACGGAGTTCGCAGCGGGCGGCCGCCGTGTGGCTGGGGGTCCTGGGCGCGTCCTGGCTCGCGCTGCTCTGGCAGACGCCGGAGGCGCTCTGGATCGCCTTCCCGCTCTACTTCGTGCAGCTGCATCTGCTGCCCGCGCGCTGGTCTCTGCCGGTGGTGGCGCTGACGGCGGTCGCGGCGATCCTCTCGTACGTGGGGCACGGCGCCGCCCTCAACCCGGGCGTCTTCATCGGACCGCTGCTCGGCGCGGCGGTCGCGGTGGCGACGGTCCTCGGCTACCAGGCGCTCTACCGGGAGAGCGAGCGGCGGCGCCGGCTCATCGAGGAGCTGATCACGACGCGGGCGGAGCTGGCGGCGGCGGAGCGGCACGCGGGGACGCTCGCGGAGCGGGAGCGGCTCGCGCGGGAGATCCACGACACGCTCGCGCAGGGCCTGTCCTCGATCCAGCTGCTGCTGCGGGCGGCCGAGCGGGCACTGCCGCCGGGCTCCCCGGCCGCCGGCCACATCGACCGGGCGCGCCGGGCGGCGCAGGACAACCTGGCGGAGGCGAGGCGCTTCGTCCGCGCCCTTTCACCGCCGGATCTGGAGCACGGGTCCCTGGCGGGGGCGCTGGAGCGGCTGTGCGAGCCGGGGGCCGGATCACGTGCGTACGGGCCGGGCGACACCGGGCCTCGGGTCCGGTTCTCGGTCAGCGGTACGCCGGTCGAGCTGCCGACGCCGTACGAGGTGGCGCTGCTGCGGATCGCGCAGTCGGCGCTCGCGAACACGGTCAGGCACGCGGCGGCCTCGCGGGCGGAGATCACGCTGTCGTTCATGGACGCCTCGGTCACCCTGGACGTGGTCGACGACGGCAAGGGCTTTGATCCCGCTGCCGTACGCCCTCCGTCGTCCGACGGCGGTTTCGGGCTTCCGGCGATGCGCTCGCGGGCGGAGTCGCTCGGCGGCACGTTCACCGTGGAGTCCGCGCCCGGCCAGGGCACGGCGGTCGCCGTGTCCCTCCCTCTCCCCGCTGGAGTCTGAACGATGACCATCCGTCTCCTCCTGGCCGACGACCACCCGGTCGTACGGGCGGGTCTGCGCGCGGTCCTCGACACGGAGCCGGACTTCGCCGTCGTCGCGGAGGCGGCCACCGCCGAGCGCGCGGTGGAGCTGGCCGGCGCCGGGGGCGTGGACGTGGTCCTGATGGACCTGCAGTTCGGCTCCGGGATGCACGGCTCGGAGGCGACGGCGGCGATCACGGCGGCGCCCGGCGGGCCGAAGGTGCTGGTCCTGACGACGTACGACACGGACGCGGACATCCTGGCGGCGGTGGAGGCGGGCGCCTCCGGCTACCTCCTGAAGGACGCGCCGCCGGAGGAGCTGGCGGCGGCGGTGCGGACGGCGGCGGCCGGGCAGTCGGCCCTGGCTCCGGCGGTGGCGCACCGGCTCATGGACCGGATGCGGACCCCGGCGGAGGCGCTGACGAAGCGCGAGCTGGAGGTGCTCCAGCTGGTGGGCGAGGGCCTGTCGAACCAGCAGATCAGCAAGGCGCTGTTCCTGAGCCAGGCGACGGTGAAGTCCCACCTGGTGCACATCTTCGCGAAGCTGGGCGTGGACTCGCGCACGGCGGCGGTGGCGACGGCGACGGCACGCCGACTGATCAGGCGGTAGGCCCCGGGGCCTGGACGGGGGCGGGTCCCGGCCCATCAGTCGGCGGTCCCGGCCGTTCAGTCGGCGCGCCCGGCCGATCAGCCGGCGGGCCCCGGGTCCTGGACCGGCGGCGGCCCGAAGAGTTCGACGGCGCGGCGGACCCCGGCGAGCCCCTCGGCGAGGGCGCTGACGGAGCCGACGCAGCCCGCGACGATCAGCAGGGAGCGGCGCAGCCGCCGTACCTCGGGGGCGCCGCTGAGCGCCATCGCGTCCAGGGCCGCGAGCTCTCCCTCGGCGATGCCGCGATCCGCGAACTCCACTCGATGGGCAGCCAGTTCGCGCCGCAGCCGCGACACGGCGAACCGCAGTTCGGCCACCCTGGGGTCCACGCCCTCGCCGGTCACTCGCCTCTGCCCCACGCTTCGCAACACGGTTCTCCCCCTCGCACCACACTGTGCGCAGAACGCCGTACTCCGAACACACCGACCACACCACACACACCGCACACCAGAGACCGCACGGACCGGGACGACCCGGCGGTCGGTGGCCGGGCGCCGCGAGTCGCGGGCCAGTTAACTCCTTCGCCACCCCGGCGCGCCACCCTTGGTGGACGGAATTCAGGCGACCGTGTCATTCCGCCTGATGCGGTATGCACTCCTCATGACATCTGCGAAGGATCGAACCCCCGTCGTCGCCGGTCTGCTGCTCGCCGCCGGGGGCGGGCGGCGGCTCGGGGGACGGCCCAAGGCGCTGCTCTCCCATCGGGGGCGGCCCCTGGTGGAGCACGCGGTGGGGGTGCTGCGCGCGGCCGGGTGCGAGGTGGTGCATGTGGTGCTCGGCGCGTCGGCCGACGCGGTGCGGGAGCGGGCGGAGCTGCCCGGTTGTGTGCTGGTGGACAACCCGGACTGGGCGGAGGGAATGGGTTCCTCGCTGCGGGCCGGGCTCGTGTCGCTGACCGCCGATCCGCGCGGGGTGGACGCGGCCCTGGTGCTGCTCGTCGACCAGCCGGGCATCGGGGCGGAGGCGGTGGCGCGGGTGCGGGCGGCGTACGGCTCGCGGGAGACGCTGGCGGCGGCGTCGTACGACGGGGAGCGCGGCCATCCGGTGCTGTTCGGGGCCGGGCACTGGGCGGGGATCGCCGCGTCGGCGGTGGGCGACCGGGGCGCGCGGGACTATCTGGCGGCGCACCGGGATGCGATCACGCCGGTGGACTGTTCGGATGTGGCCGAGCCGTACGACATCGACACGGAGGCGGATCTGGCCCATCTGGAGTGAAGGGGCGCGAGCGGGCGCGTGAGCGCGGTGTGCACGCCGTGGCACCGAGCGCCACGATCTGTCGATCCAGAGAATCTCGACATCAACAAACCATTGAACTTCCACCATGAGGAAACTAGTATCCACTGTTCAGAAGCGCCTGCTCGTACAGAAGGCGCTTGCGGCCGTATCTCGGCGCCGGCGGCACTCCGTGCCGTCACGCGACGCCCGGCGGCCGCCTGGCACCGCCCGTGAAGTCCGCTGAAGGAAGTGACAGTTCATGTCCGCACCAGCGCCGTCCCCCCTGGCCGTCGTCGATGCCGAGCCCCTGCCGCGTCAGGAAGAGGTGCTCACAGAGGCCGCCCTGGCCTTCGTCGCCGAACTGCACCGGCGGTTCACCCCGCGCCGGGACGAGCTCCTCGCCCGCCGGGCGGAGCGCCGCGCCGAGATCGCCCGTACCTCCACGCTGGACTTCCTGCCGGAGACCGCCGCGATCCGCGCCGACGACTCCTGGAAGGTCGCTCCGGCCCCGGCGGCCCTGAACGACCGCCGTGTCGAGATCACCGGCCCGACCGACCGCAAGATGACGATCAACGCGCTGAACTCCGGCGCGAAGGTCTGGCTCGCCGACTTCGAGGACGCCTCGGCGCCGACCTGGGAGAACGTCGTCCTGGGCCAGCTCAACCTGATCGACGCGTACACCCGGAACATCGACTTCACCGACCCCCGCTCGGGCAAGTCGTACGCCCTCAAGCCCGCCGGTGAGCTCGCCACGGTCGTCATGCGCCCGCGTGGCTGGCACCTGGAGGAGCGTCACCTCACCTTCGACGGACGCCCGGTGCCGGGTGCGCTGGTCGACTTCGGCCTGTACTTCTTCCACAACGCGCAGCGCCTGATCGACCTCGGCAAGGGCCCGTACTTCTACCTGCCGAAGACGGAGTCGCACCTGGAGGCCCGCCTCTGGAACGACATCTTCGTCTTCGCCCAGGACTACGTCGGCATCCCGCAGGGCACCGTCCGCGCCACGGTCCTCATCGAGACCATCACGGCCGCGTACGAGATGGAGGAGATCCTCTACGAACTCCGCGAGCACGCCGCCGGTTTGAACGCGGGCCGCTGGGACTACCTGTTCTCCATCGTCAAGAACTTCCGTGACGGCGGGGCCAAGTTCGTCCTGCCGGACCGCAACGCGGTCACGATGACGGCCCCGTTCATGCGCGCGTACACCGAACTCCTCGTGCGCACCTGCCACAAGCGCGGCGCGCACGCGATCGGCGGCATGGCGGCGTTCATCCCGTCCCGCAAGGACGCCGATGTCAACAAGGTGGCCTTCGAGAAGGTCAAGGCCGACAAGGACCGCGAGGCCGGCGACGGCTTCGACGGCTCCTGGGTCGCCCACCCGGACCTGGTGCCGATCGCGATGGCCTCCTTCGACGCCGTCCTCGGCGAGAAGCCGAACCAGAAGGACCGCCTCCGCGAGGACGTCTCCGTCGCGGCCGGCGACCTGATCGCCATCGACTCGCTGGACGCGAAGCCCACGTACGCCGGCCTGGTGAGCGCGGTGCAGGTCGGCATCCGCTACATCGAGGCGTGGCTGCGTGGCCTGGGCGCCGTCGCCATCTTCAACCTGATGGAGGACGCGGCCACCGCCGAGATCTCGCGCTCGCAGATCTGGCAGTGGATCAACGCGGGTGTCGTCTTCGAGACCGGCGAGACGGCCACCCCCGAGCTGGCCCGCAAGGTCGCCGCCGAGGAACTGGCCGCGATCCGCGCCGAGATCGGCGAGGAGGCCTTCGCGGCCGGCAAGTGGCAGCAGGCCCACGACCTGCTGCTCCACGTCTCCCTCGACGCGGACTACGCGGACTTCCTGACCCTGCCCGCCTACGAGCAGCTGGTCGGCTGACCGCAGCGATACGAGACAGGCTGACCGGCTGCCCGCACAGTTGCCGTAGCAGTCCTTCCGAACAGGGCCCCGCCCCCGGTGTCGCACAACACCGGGGGCGGGGCCCTGTCGTATGCCCTGTCGTCCCACAGGGGACGTGACGCAACCGAGATCTGCAGCTACCTAGCGGTAACAAGCCAGGGCGTGCGAGATTCCGCCATGCCACCGGCCGGCGGCTGTCCCCCACGTCACTGCGCACCGCATACCGCAGGAGCACAGCCATGCCTTCGACCCCCCACCGCGCGCTGCGCGCGTTCCTGGCTCTGTGTACCGCCGCCGGGCTCGCCTCCGTCGCCGTTCCGTCCGCTCAGGCCTCCCCCGGCAGCGGCCCCACCGCCGTCGTCGCCATGGGCGACAGCTACATCTCCGGCGAGGCCGGCCGCTGGCTGGGCAACAGCCTCACCAACTCCGGCAGCCGCACCGGCACCGACCGCGCCTGGACCGGCAGCGGGTACGACCCTTCCCGGGTGTACGGGAGCACCGCGGGCGGCTGTCACCGCTCCGACACCGCCGAGGTGAAGAGCGCGGGCCCGATCGCGAGCTCTCTCATCAACCTGGCCTGTTCCGGGGCGACGACGGAGAACGTCTTCCGTGCCTCCCGGGGCGGCGTGGCCTACAAGGGCGAGGCCCCCCAGGCCGACCAGCTGGCGGCGGTCGCCGCCTCGCACGACGTCGAGCTGATCGCGCTCTCGGTCGGCGGCAACGACCTCGGCTTCGCCGACATCATCAGCACCTGCGCGACCGGCTACATCGTCTGGTACTCGTACTGCCACGACGACCAGCAGGCCGAGGTCGACGCGAAGATCGACGGGGTGATGGCGAACGTCGGCAAGTCCGTCGACGAGATCCGGGCGGTCATGTCCGCCGCCGGATACGGCTCCGCCGACTACCGGATCGTCCTCCAGTCGTACCCCTCCCCCATCCCCCGCGCCGCCGACAACCGGTACTCCGAGAGCGGCTGGACCCGCACCAACACCGGCGGCTGCCCCTTCTGGAACGCCGACTCCGACTGGGCCCGCGACTCCCTCGTCCCGCAGATCGCCAACCGCCTGAAGGGCGTCGCCGCGGCCAAGGGCGTGCAGTTCATGGACCTGCGGGACACGCTCCAGGGGCGCGAGGTGTGTGCGAAGGCGAGCCGTCAGGTGACCTCGACCGCCCCCGCGTCGGGAACCACGAGCGAGTGGGCGCGCTGGATCGACAGCCAGAGCACCCAGGGCCTCGTCCAGGAGTCCATGCACCCCAACGCCTACGGCCAGCAGGCCCTCGGTCGCTGCCTTGCACTGATCCACGCCCGCCCCACCGGCAACCACAGCTGCCGCAACACGGCGGGGTCGGGACCGTCCTCCATGTACCTCACCGCGGGGTGACGTTCAGGGAGCGGTGAGGCCGAGCGGGCCGAGGACCCGCTCCGTCTCGTGGCGGTCCGCCGCGCTCATCGCCCGTACCAGGGCGGCGGACCCGCCGGGCCAGGTCGCGGCCGCCGTGTCGAAGGCGGTCCGGCGGGCTTCCAGGGGGCCCTTCTTCGCGGGCAGCGCGTCGAGGATGTACAGGGCCCGCGCCGAGGTGCCCACCTGGATCAGGTCGGACGGTTCGCCCCGCAGACGCAGGGCCTGATGGGCGTACGCGCCGATCACCGGGTCCCGGAGGGCGCCGCGCAGGGCGTCGGGCGGGGCGGCGGCCGTGTCGAGGGCGTTGAAAAGGCCGCGTACGGCCGCCGCGTCGGAGGTGCCGGCGTGGACGGTGCCGAGGGCGGCGAGCAGCTGGGACCAGGCGCCGGCGGTGTCCACGCGCGCGTGGAGCCAGTCGGCGAGGACGCGGGAGGCGACGCAGCCGGGCCAGCCCGCGGCGGCGGCGACCAGCTCGGGCGCCGCCCACTCCCGGACCTCGGCGGCGCGGGGCGCGGCGATCCCCCGGACCCGGAGCAGATAGCGCACGGCGCCCGCGCCGCGCGGGGTGAGCCCGAAGGCGTCGCCGGCGCGGAAGACGAGGCCGGTGGCGGCGAGCCGGTCGACGACGGCGGCCAGGTCGCGGGCCGGGCCTTCGAGCCCGGCCCGGTCGGCCTCGGTCGGCCCGGCCGTGCCGAGGAGCCGGACGAGCTCGGGCAACGGCGGCAGCGCGTACCCGTCGGACGCCTCGGCCGGTACCGGTACGGGCAGGTCCTCCAGGTCCGGGTCGACGGACCAGTCCTCGTACTCGGCGGCCTTGCGGGCGATGGACTCGGCGGAGCAGCCGCGCCGGTAGACCACGTACAGGAGATGCGGAGCCTCCCCGCCGTACGGCTCGAACTCCTCCTCCGCGAGCTCCTCGACGGCGGTGATGAGGGTGTCGGCGTCCTCCTCGACGGGCCCCGGCTCGATCGCGGGCGGCGGCGGTACGGGGCAGGCGGTGTCGCCGTAGTGGTCGAGGTGCTCGTCGAGCAGGGCGTCGGCGAGCACGAGGTGGGGGAAGGCGTCGGGTCCCGGCGCGAACCGGGCGTACGGTCCGGCGAGCTGCTCGGCGAGACCGGCGGCGGTCCACCGGTCCTGGAGCGCGGCGGCCACCTGCCCGATGCCGGTCGCGACGGCGTGGTCGGTGAGCAGCGGCCCGGCGGGCGGCGGCTCCTCGGCGTCCCGTACGTACGCGCGTGTGAGGGCCTCGGCGAGGACGACGTCCGCGAGGGCCGTACGCCCCATGAGGTCGGCCCGGTGCACCCCGTCGGGCAGCGGGGCCCCGTCGAGGGCGGGGAGCCGACGCCGTACGTCCTCGGGGTCGCTCAGGTTGGCGCCGCAGGCCCGCAGCAGGGAGGCGTACCAGCGGTGCCAGGTGAGGTTCCCCGGGTCGGACATGGCCCGCTCGAAGTCGGGCCCGGCCTCGTCGACGACGGCGGCGAGGCGCTCACGCAGCTCCCCGTCGAACCGTCCGGCGAGCTCCCCGAGGACCGTGGGATAGGCCTTCAGCTCCCCTGGTGCCGCGTACACGAACGCGGGCAGGTCCTCGACGAGCAGCTGCCGCACGAGCGCGGGCGTCGGCTCGGGCAGTCCGCTCACCCGGTCGGCACCCCGGAGCGCGAGCAGCCCCAGGACCGCCTCGGCGGCACGGACGAAAACGGGATCGCGGCGCTCGGGCGCTCCGTCGAGGAAGCTGTCGAGCCCGGTGTTGGTGAGAACGGTCTCGGCCACGCTTCCCAGGGTAGTTCGGCGGGGACGAATCGGGCGGACGACGCAGGCGGGGAGGGACGCGGAATCACAGGCGTCTCCGCAGGGCGCGGACGACCTGGGCCATGTGCTGGATGTGGCCCGCACGCAGCCAGACCTCGGGAGTGCCGACTCCCGGACGCCCCCCGCCGGCCGTACAGGAGACGAGCCAGCGCTCGCCCTCGCTGAACTCCGCTCCCCTGAAGCCGTCCGCGTCCACGATCTCCCGGACCAGCTCGCGGACCGTGTCCTCGCGGTCGGCCCCGTGGGTGGGCACCCGGACGAGCAGGAACGTGCGCTCGGTGGTGTAGCGCGCGACGCCCCACGGAGGACCGCCGCCCGCGCCCCCGGGTGTGTCGGCGCTCCCGGCGTGCGCCGCCGCGTAGTCGCCGTAGACGACGTGCCGGTCCGGGCGGTCGGGCCCGTCGACGAGCGTGTGCCAGAGGTCCCAGTCGAAGCGGTGCGCCTCCGCGAGGGGAGCTCCGTACGCCTCGGGGAACGTACGGGGGAAGGAGCCGGCCAGGACGACGACCGTGCGCCAGGGGTGGAGGGGGCCGAGCAGGCCGAGGGCGCGCAGCGCCCACTTCTCCGCCGGGCTGTGCTCGTCGACGACGGCTCCCAGGTCGAGCAGCAGGTCCACCGGGCAGTGCGCGAACGCGATCCGTTCCAGGAGACGGCCGACCCGGTCCCTCAGCATCTCGTCGGGCAGCGCGGTCGGGAACACGCGGACGCCGAGGCCGTTCCCGCTCAGACCGGCGGCCTCCGCGCCGGCCGTCTGTTGTGCCGGGGTCCGCTCCACGCCCGTCACCGGCCGGAGCGGGGTACCCGCCGCCGTCAGCCAGAAGTCCGTGGCGATGAGCTCCGTCGGGTCCTCCGTGTGAAAGGCGTCCACCCAGGCGGGCCGGCCGCGCTGCGCGGCCTCGATGCGGCGCAGGGCGGTCCGCAGATGGGCGGCGAGCGCCGTGGGGTCGGGGTCGGGCGGGTGGAGCGGCCGCCGGCCCCTGGTGCGGGCGCCGCCGACCCGGGGCGGGATGGTCCACAGCGGCGTCACGCACGCGCGTGCCCGGGGTTCCAGCCGGCTGTACGCGGCGAGCGCGCTCCGGCGCGCGGGCAACGCGGGTACGTAGAGCGGCCCGGACGGCAGCTCCCGGGGCGGGTCCGGTGTCGGCGCTGACGGCAGTGCTGACATCGGCTCGAACATCGCGCCCCCCGGTGGCCCGCTGCATCCCCTCTTCGCAGGGTGAGGGGCGGCGGGTGCACGGCGAAAGAGGGCGGTTCCGGCCAGCGTCCGACGCCGTCAGCGCACCACCACCGTCCGCGGTGCCGAGAAGTCGCCCCAGGTGCCGTCCGGGAGGCGGGCGCGGAGGGTGATGGTGTGGCGGGTGCCCGGGGGGTCCTGGACGGGGAAGGTGTAGGTGGCGCGGCCCGGGGGTGGAGTGGTGCCCCAGATGATGGTGGTGGCGAAGCGGCCGTCGAGGTGGAGTTCGTGGTGGGTGACCGGGGCGCCGGTGGCCGGCGGGGTCCAGGTGACGGTGATCGCGCCCTCGGTCGCGGTCGCGGTGAGACGGGTGGGGGCGGTGTTCGGTGGTGCTCCCGGGGAGGGGGCGGTGGTGAGGTCGGCGGGGGCGCTGTCCGGGGAGGAGTTCTCGGCGGCGTCGCGGGCGCGGACGGTGAACGCGTAGGCGGTGCCGGGGCGCAGGCCGGTGACGCGGGTGCTGGTGGCTGTGCCGGGCACGGTGTGGACGCGGGTGTCGGCCTGGTGGATGTCGTAGGCGGTGACCCGGGTGTCGTCCCTGGCCGGTGACCAGCGGAGGATGACGGCGCGGCTGCCGTCGGGTGTGGCGCGGAGGGCCGTCGGCGTGGTGGGGGGCGTGCGGTCCTCGGCGGCGGCGCGCAGGGTGGTCGCCGTGACGGTGGCGCTCGGGGGTGAGGCGTTGCCGGCGGCGTCGCGGGCGCGGACCGTGAAGGAGTGTCGGGTGGCGGGGGCAAGTCCGACCACGTCGGTCATCAGGGTGGTGGCGGGCAGGTCCTTGATCCTGCGGCCCTCGCTGTAGACCGCGTAGCCGGTGACGGCCCGGTCGTCGGTGGCCGCGCTCCACATGACGTGGACGGTGCTCGCGCTGCCGGCGGTCGCGGTGACTCCGGTGGGGGCGGTGGGGGCACGAGTGTCCTTCGGCGCGGGTGCCACGGCGTCCGAGCATCCGGTGAGGGTGAGCGCGAGGACGAGCGCGAGTGGGATCAACAGGCGTGTGGCGGGCGGGCGTTGCACAGGCCGGCCTCCGTCCGAAGCAGTCCGCCGAAAAGGTCCAGACCTATATCGCACAGCCGGGCCGACCGCGGCAAGGGGTCGTTGTCAGTGGCGTGCGCTTCACTGAGAACATCACTCTCCGTAGTCGATTCTGGGGGAATCATGACGGACCGTACGACCTATGTGAGCTTCGCCGGGGTACGCCGCCGGGGCTGGACCGACACGATGGTGCGGGATCTGCTCGGCACGCCCGACGTGCAGGGCCGTGACCCGCGCCGCTGGTCCCTCGCGCCGCTGCGGCTCTACCTCCTGGCCCGCGTCGAGACGGTGGAGCGCACACCGGAGTTCGCCGAGACCTCGGCGCTCTCCCCCGCCCGGTCCTCCGCCGCCGCTGCCCATGCCGAGCGGCGCAGGGCCGCCGTGCTGGCCGCGATCCGCGCGGAACCGATCGAGGTGCCCCGGCTGCCCGGACCCGAGCTGGAGCGGCGGGCCGTCCGCCACCGGCAGTTCCTCGCGGCGCGGAGCCCCGGGGCCCCGCCCGGGGCGTCGGCCGAGCCGCCCGCAGGGGCCCTCGTGCGGTGGCAGGTGACCTATCTGCGGCACACCCTCGCGCGGTACGAGGTGCTGCTCGACGGGCTGTACGGGGATTCCGGGCGCGGCGAGGCCGGGCGACTGCTGCGGCGGCGGCTGTACGAGGCGATCGGAGCCGCGTATCCGGCGCTGGCCGGTGAGTGTCGGCGCCGGATCGCGGTGGAGCGGTGACGGGAGCCGTGGAGGGGGCGGGGAGGGGAGCCGTGGAGCGAGCGGTGAGGGGAGCGGTGAACCGTGCGCGGGTCTGGCTCCGTGGTCGGTCCAGGGCGGGCGGGGATCGCTTCATGGCCGGCAGGGATCGTTACCGAATGGCCAGGGATCGCTACGGGGACAGTATGTGTGCGATCGCCCGGCAGGCCGCCGGGATCGGGGCGATGATCCTGACCTCGCACCGGGTCCTCAGTGCCTCCGCCGCCTCGCCCAGTGGGCCGCCGCCGATGACGACCGCCCGTGCGCCGTCGTGTTCCACGCAGGCGCGGACGGCGCGTTCCAGCTGGTCGAGGAGAGACGCCGGGTCGGCGGAGAGCTGTTCGGGTTCCCCCGTGGTGAGGCGGATACCGGTGTACCGGCCGGCGAGGCCGAGGGTCGTCACGTGTGCGGTGACGGCGTCGGCCAGGAGCGGGGTCGTGGTGGCGACGCCGAAGGGCGTCCCGTCGGAGGCCGCCTCTCTGAGGGCCGCTTCGCCGATGCCGATCACGGGGACGCCGACCGCCGCGCGCAGCTCCGCGACGCCCGGGTCGCCGAACGCTCCGACGAGGAGCGCCGCGCAGTCGCCGGCGGCGGTGGCGCGGAGGCCCTCGGCGAGGACCTCGGGGGCGGCGGCGCGCAGGGCGGCCGGGTCGGTGAGCATGCGGGGGCCGCGGGGCACGGTGACGCCTCGGACGGCGCGGGTGCGGCCGAGGCTCCGCCGGGCGATGGCGGTCATCATCGCGGTCGTGGCGGCGGAGGAGTTGGGGTTGACAAGCACCACGGCCCCGGGCCCCGCGGCGTGCGCGGGGCCCGGGGCGGGCGGTGGGGTGTCGGGCGGGTTCAGTGGACGTGCGCCGCCTTCGCCGTGTGGGTGCCGGAGATCTCCTCGCCGGGCTCCATCGGCGCGGTGACCTCGTCGTCGTCCCGGCCCTTACCCAGGTGGTTGAAGACCACGTTGAGCAGGACCGCGGCGACACAGCCGGTCGAGATGCCGGAGTCCAGGATGATCTTCGCCGTCTCGGGGAAGGCGTGGTAGAACTCCGGCGCCGTGATCGGGATGATGCCGACGGCCAGGGAGACCGCCACGATCAGCACGTTGTTGTCCTTCTCTAGACCGGCCTTGACCAGGGTCTGGATGCCGCTGGCGGCGACCGAGCCGAAGAGGACGACGCCCGCGCCGCCGAGGACCGGCCGGGGGACGACCGAGATGAGCGAGGCGGCGACCGGCGAGAGGCCCATGAGGACCAGGAAGCCACCGCCGCAGGCGACGACGAAGCGGCTGCGGATCCGGGTCATGGCGACCAGGCCGATGTTCTGCGCGAAGGCGCTGCACATGAAGCCGTTGAAGAGGGGGCTGATCGCGGAGCCGAGGGTGTCGGCGCGCAGTCCGGCCGCGATGGTCTTCTCGTCGGCCGGCCGGTCGACGATCTCGCCGAGCGCCAGCATGTCGGCGGTCGACTCGGTCATGGAGACCAGCATGACCACACACATGGAGATGATCGCGGCGAGGGCGAACTGCGGCCCGCCGAAGTGGAACGGGGTCGGGAAGCCGACGATGTCCGCCTCGGTCACCGGGGAGAAGTCGGTGACCCCGAACGGTATGGCGATGAGGGTGCCGATGACGAGGCCGACGAGGACGGCGATCTGCTTGAGGAAGCCGCGGGTGAAGCGGCGGAGCAGCAGGACGACGACGAGCGTGATGCCGGCCAGGGTGAGGAACGTGGTCGAACCGTAGTCGTCCGCCTTGGGGTTGGGCCCCTGGGCCCAGCCGAACGCGACGGGGAGGAGGGAGACACCGATGAGGGTGATCACGGTGCCGGTGACGACCGGCGGGAAGAACCGCACGAGCCGGGAGAACCAGGGGGCGGCGAGGAAGCCGAGGAGTCCGGCGACGATGATCGCGCCGAAGATCACGGGGAGCGCGTCGGCCTTGTTCTCGGTGGTGTCGACGATGGCGAGCATCGGCGCGACGCCGGCGAAGGTGACGCCGTTGACGAACGGCAGGCGGGCGCCGATCTTCCAGATGCCGAGCGTCTGCAGGAAGGTGGCGAGTCCGGCGGTGAAGAGGCTGGCGCCGGTCAGGAAGGTGAGTTCGGTGCCGGAGAGGCCGACGGCCGCTCCGACGATCAGGGGCGGCGCGACGACGCCCGCGTACATGGCGGCGACGTGCTGGAGGCCGCTGGTGAGCATCTTTACTGGGGGCAGCGTCTCGTCGACCGGATGTGTCTCGCGGTCTTCGGGGGCGGAGCCTGCGTCTGGTGCATTGCGAACCTGGGGCTTGGCGGCCACGGCGGTTCCTCCGGTCGGGTACACGTCGGCGGGACGCGGGTGTCAGGGAGGTGGTGCGATGCGGTGCGGGGTGCAGGAGGTGCGGCTCGTTGCGGTGGTGCGGTGCGCGCGTGGAGAGGACGGCGCGCGGAGGACGGGGTGCCCGGTGGGGGTGCGGGCGGGTGTCACCGTCCCGGGAGGTGCCGTACGTCTTCTGCGTACGGCACCTCCCGGTCGGGCTGCCGCGGACCCCGCTCGGGTCCGCGGCGACCGACCGAGGGCCGTCCCCCTCGGTCGGACTCCATGGGGAGGGTCAGCCCTGGGCCGCGATGCGGGCCAGGCGCTGGGCCTCCGCGCGTGCGTCGCGCGCGATGGTGTCCTCGTCGACGGTGAGCAGCCGGTCGTTCTCGACGATCTGCCTGCCGTTGACGAAGGACGCCGTGACCGGGGCCGCCGCGCCGAAGACGATGGCGGTGACCGGGTCGGCGATCGTGGAGTGGCCGAGGCCGTCGATCTTCCAGAGGACGAAGTCGGCGAGCTTGCCGGCTTCGAGGGAGCCGATGCTGTCGGCGCGGCCGAGGACCTGCGCGCCGCCGTAGGTGCCGAGGCGCAGGGCCTGGCGGGCGTTGAGCGCGGCCTCGCGGTGGGCGCCGAGGCGGTTGATGAGGAGGGCGTTGCGCAGCTCGGTGTGGAGCTCGCCCGACTCGTTGGAGGCGGTGCCGTCGACGCCGAGGCCGACGGGTACGCCCGCCTTCAGCATGTCGGGGACGCGGGCGATGCCGGCGGCGAGGCGCGCGTTGGACGAGGGGCAGTGGGCCACACCGGTCTTGGTGCGGGCGAAGGCCGCGATGTCGGAGTCGTTCATGTGGACGCAGTGCGCCATCCACACGTCCTCGCCGAGGAAGCCGGTGGACTCGAAGTAGTCCGTCGGGCCCATCCCGAAGAGCTCGTGGCAGAACTTCTCCTCCTCCACGGTCTCCGAGCCGTGGGTGTGCATGCGCACCCCGAGGCGGCGGCCGAGGGCCGCGCCCTCCCGGAGGAGTTCGGTGGAGATGGAGAAGGGGGAGCAGGGGGCGACGGCGATCTGGGTCATCGCGTCGAAGGAGGCGTCGTGGTACTTCTTCACCGTCTCCTCGGTCGCGGCGAGCGCGCCCTCGGTGGTCTCGACGGCGAAGTCCGGCGGCAGACCGCCGTCCTTCACGCTGCGGTCCATGGAGCCGCGGGCGAGGGTGAAGCGGACACCCATCTCGGAGGCGGCGCCGATGATGGCGCCGGAGAGGTCGCCGGAGCCCTGCGGGTAGACGTAGTGGTGGTCCATGGCGGTGGTGACACCGCCGCGGGCCATCATGGCCAGCGAGCCCTGGGCGGCCGCGCGCACCATCTGCTCGTCGATCCGCGCCCAGGTCGGGTAGAGCGCGACGAGCCAGTTGAAGAGGTTGTGGTCGGTCGCCATACCCCGGGTGATCCACTGGTAGAAGTGGTGGTGGGTGTTGACGAGACCGGGCGTGATCAGATGGCCGGTGGCGTCGATCCTCCGGACCACGTTCTCCAGGCCCTCGGGAGCCTTGCCGGCACCGATGGACTCGATCTTGTTGTCGGCGACGACGAGGTAACCGGAGGCGTACTCGGTGTCGTGCGCGTCGACGGTCGCGATCGCCGCGTTCTCGATGACGACGCGCTGGGCTGCCGAAGGTGCTGCCATGGCGGTGGTTCCTTCATTCCTCTGGGGTGGAGTGGGCACGGCAGGACCCTAGGAGGATTTGAGTGCCGGGGCCGTGTGACGGCTCCGGGTGCCGAGATGGTGGAAGAACAGGTTCAGCAGGACGGCGACGAGCGCGCCCGCGCTGATGCCGGAGCCGAGCACCGTCTGGGCCCAGGCGGGGAAGCCGGCGTAGAAGGTGGGCGCGGCGAGCGGGATGATGCCCGCTCCGAGTGCGACGGCCACCAGGATGATGTTGGAGCTGTCGTCGAGTCCGGCTTCCGACAGGGTGCGGATGCCGCTGACCGCGATCGAGCCGAAGAGGACGATGCCGGCGCCGCCGAGGACGGGCATCGGGACCATCGAGACGACCGCGCCGAGGACGGGGAAGGCGCCGAGGACCAGCAGGGCGCCGCCGGCGACGGCGACCACGTACCGGGAGCGGACCCGGGTGAGCGAGACGACACCGACGTTCTGGGCGAAGGCCGAGGTAGGGAAGCCGCCGAAGACGGGGCCGAGCAGGGTGGCGATGCCGTCGGTGCGCAGGCCGCGGGTGATGGTCCGGCCGTCGCTGCGCCGCTCGCAGATCTCACCGAGGGCGAGCATGCCGGCGCTGGACTCGGTCATCAGGACCAGCATGACGATGCACAGGGAGAGGATCGCGGCGGGCTGGAACTCGGGGGCGCCGAAGGCGAAGGGGGCGGGCAGGGCCGCGACGGGTGCCTCGCGCAGGGCGGTGAAGTCGGCCATCCCGAAGGGGATCGCGGCGAGGGTGCCGATGAAGAGGCCGAGGAGCAGGGCGATCTGCTTGACGAAGCCCTTGCCGAAGCGCTGGAACAGCAGGATGACGACGAGCGTGAATCCGGCGAGTGCCAGGTACTTCATGGCGCCGAAGTCGACTGCGGTCCTGTCGCCGCCCTGCGCCCAGCCGACGGGCACGGGCATCAGGGTGACCCCGATGAGGGTGATGACGACGCCGGTGACGAGCGGCGGGAAGAAGCGCAGGAGCCTGCCGAAGAAGGGTCCTACGGCGAGGCAGAAGACTCCGGCGACCATCACCGCGCCGTAGATGGCGGGCAGTTGGTGTCCGGGGGCGCTGGTCTCGGCGATGGCGAGCATCGGGGCGATGCCGGCGGAGGAGGCGGCGTTGACGAACGGGAGCCGGTTGCCGGCGAAGCGTCCGACGCCGATGGTCTGCAGGATGGTCGCGCAGCCGGCGATGAGCAGGCTGGCCGCGATGAGCCGGGTCATCCCGGCGGCGTCCAGGCCGACGGCCTGGCCGATGATGAGCGGAGGGGTGACGACGCCGGCGTACATGGCGGCGATGTGCTGGAGTGCCGCGGGGACGAGCCGCGAGGCGGGGAGCTTCTCGTCCACCGGGTGGCACTCGGCCGAGGCCGTGGCAGGGGTGGACGGCGAGGTGGAACACGGGCCTTCGGCGTGCGCCGGCCCCTTTGCGGGCTGTGCCATGGGGGTTCCCTCCGGTCCGGTGGTCCGGCCCCGCCCGACTGCGGGCGGGCGGGGCCGGTCACTCGGATGCCGCTTAGAGGTTGGTCATGTCGACCGGGATCTGCGCCGTGGCTCCGTCGCGGAGGACGGTGGCCTCGATGAGGCCGTACATGCGGTCGGCGGCGTAGTAGACCTCGTTGTCGTTCTTCAGGCCGAAGGGCTCGAGGTCCACCAGGAAGTGGTGCTTGTTCGGGAGCGAGAAGCGGACTTCGTCGATCTCCGAGCGGTGGTTGATGATGCGCGTGGCCATCTGGTACAGCGTCTGCTGCAGGGAGTACGAGTACGTCTCCGAGAAGGCCTCGAGCATGTGCTTCCTGGTCTGCTCGTAGGACCGCTCCCAGTGGGGCATCCGCTGGTCGTCGTCGGTCCAGTTGAACCGCCAGCGGGCGGACACCTGCGTGGCCAGGATGCGGTCGTACGCCTCCTGGAGCGTCGTGTACTGGTCCTTGATGTAGCCCCAGAACTCCGAGTTGGTGGAGTTCATGACGACGAGGTCCTTGAGGCCGGAGATGACCTCCCACTTCTCGCCGTCGTAGGTGACCTGGGTGACCCGGGTCTCCTGGCCCTTGCGGGCGAAGGAGTGGTTGACCTCGTCGGCCCCGATGAACTTGGAGTTGGCCTCGGAGGGCGCGATGCGCTCCCAGGCGTACTCCTCGATCCGGATGCGCGCCCGCTTGATCGGCTCCTGGCTCGTCACGAAGTGGCGGGCGAGGTGGATGCCGAACTGCTCGGCGGACTCGATGCCGTACTCCTTGGCGAACGCGAAGACGGTGTTCTTCGTCGTGTCGGTGGGGAGGCAGTTGGCGTTGGAGCCGGTGAGGTGGACGTCGTCGAGGTCGCCGGAGAGGGCGACGGAGACGTTGAGGTCCTTGATGTGGTGGGTGTCGCCGTCCCGCGTGATCTTGACGACGCGGTTCTCTGCTTTGCCGTACTGGTTCTGGCCGAGAATCGTGGGCATGTCTGCTAGCTCCCTCGGTATACGGAGTAGCCGAACGGGTTGAGCAGCAGCGGTACGTGGTAATGCTCGCCCGGGGTGACGGCGAACGTGATCGCCACCTCGGGGAAGAACGCACCGCTGTCCCTTACGCGGGGGGCGTCCTGCTGCGCCTCGGCTTGCTTCTTGTTCGTGAAGTACTGCTCGACCTCGAAGTCGAGACGTACGTGGGTGGTGCCCTCCGGCAGCGCCGGGAGGTCCTTGCACCGTCCGTCGGCGTCGGTGGCCGAACCACCGAGCGCGACCCACTCCGCGCCGGAGCCGCTGCGGGCCGCGAGCGTGATGGCGACGCCCTCGGCGGGGCGGCCGATGCTGGTGTCCAGGATGTGCGTGGACACCGAGGCCGTGGTGTCGGTGCTCATGCGGAGCTCTCTTCCTCGGAGGTCTCGGGGGTCTCAGGGGTCTCCACGAGACGGTTCAGCCGGATGCGGTTGATCTTGCCCAGTTCGGTGCGGACGATCTCCCGCTCCGTCTCGGGCGAGTTGCCGATCCGCTGCCGGAGCGCGTCGCGCATCTGCTCTCCGGTGAGGCCGGTGGCGCAGATGAGGAAGACGTGTCCGAACCTGTCCTGGTACGCCAGGTTGAGTTCGAGCATCTCGGTCTTGAGCTCCGCGGAGGCGCCGGCCATCCCGCTCTGTTCGCGGGAGGAGGTCGGGTCCCCTGCCTTCGGACGACCGATCGGCGGGTGCCCCGCCATCGCCTCGGCCAGGTCTTCCGCGGTCAGCTCGGCCATGGCGGCGTCGCTGGCGAGAAAGAGAGCTTCGGCGGTGGTGTACGGGCGCTGGGCGAGGATCTTGCTCCCCCACGCCGAACTGGAACACACCTCGTGGAGCGTGGCGACGGCCTCGCTGTCCGCTGAGGTGTTGAACCGGGTGAGGCCCGGTGTCGTACCTGAAGTCACGGGAAGCCTCCGTGGCTGTTTTTCGCTGTGCGTCGGACGGGCTGCGGATAGCTAACGCCCTCCGCAACACAACGTCAACACTTTGTTGAAAACTCGGCCACGCAAAAGCCGTCGTCCCGACATCCGGACGACGGCTCCTGGTCACCACATGATCAACTACTCGGCCGTGGGGGCCTTTCCCCTGCTCAGGGCGGTCTCCCTGTTGAGGTAGTTGTACACGGTGAAGCGGCTGACACCCAGTGCACCCGCCACCGTCTCCACCCCATGGCGTACCGAGAAGGCCCCCCGCGCCTCAAGGAGCCGGACGGCCTCCTGCTTGGACTTGCGGTCGAGCTCGGCCAGTGGCATCCCGTGCCGCCGCTCCATCGCCGCCAGGATGTGGTCGAGGGAGTCGGACAGCTGGGGCAGCCGCACGGCGAGCACGTCCTCCCCCTCCCAGGACAGGACGACGTCGTCGGCTTCCGCCTGCGCGGGGACCAGCACCTCGGCGCCCATGGCGTCGACCAGGGGCTTCACCGCGGCGACCAAGGGGTGCTCGCTCACTTCTCGTCCTCCCCGATCACGTTCACCTGGAGCGAGACGCGGGTGGCGCCGGCCGCGAGCGACGAGCGCAGCAGCTCGTCGACGGCGGTGAGCACCGCGTCGGCGCCGCCTTCGGCCGTGTTGCCGAAGGGGCCGACGTCGACCGCGTCCAGCTCGGCCGACTGGATGACCTCACGGGCCACGACCGCGTGCGCCGGCGCCTCGTCGAGGTCGAACGGCTCGGTCGTGAACTCCACTCTCAAACGCACCATGGCCCCACGCTACGGCCCCGCTCGCCCCTACGGGAGCCCCGGACCTGCGGGGACCTCTTGACAAGCGCGCCGCCCGCCTTGCAACATTCCGTCAGACAGAAACTTACTTCCGCGATACGGAAGGAGCGCCAACCTCTCATGGGACTCATGGACCAGCGCTTCGATGTGAACCTGTCGATCCTCTTCACGGAACTCCCGCTCCTGGAGCGCCCCGCGGCCGCCGCCGCGGCGGGCTTCACCGCGGTCGAGCTGTGGTGGCCCTGGATCGACACCGCCACCCCCGAGCAGAGCGAGCTCGACGCCCTCAAGAAGGCTCTTGAGGACGCCGGCACCCAGCTGGTGGGCCTGAACTTCTACGCCGGGCAGCTGCCCGGTCCGGACCGCGGAGCCCTCTCCGTGCCCGGCGACGAGTCGGACCGCTTCCGCGCCAACATCGAGGTGGCGGCCGACTTCGCCGCCTCCGTCGGCTGCAAGGCGCTCAACGCGCTCTACGGCAACCGCGTCGAGGGCGTCGACCCGCAGATCCAGGACACCCTCGCCCTGGAGAACCTGGTCCTGGCCGCCCGCGCGGCGGACCGGATCGGCGCGATCCTGCTGATCGAGACCCTCAACAAGCCGGAATCGCCGCTCTACCCCCTGGTGAGCGCCCCCTCCGCCATCGAGGTCGTCGACAAGGTCAACGCGGCCACCGGACTCGGCAACTGCAAGTTCCTCCTCGACATCTACCACCTGTCGATGAACGGCGAGGACGTCAGCCAGGTCATCGCGGAGTACGCCGCCAAGACCGGCCACGTCCAGATCGCGGACAACCCGGGCCGTGGCGCGCCGGGCACCGGCGAGCTGCCGCTCGAGCAGCTGCTCGACGAGCTCAGGAAGGCCGGTTACGACGGCTGGGTCGGCCTGGAGTACAAGGCCGCCGACGCCGCCGCGTCCTTCGAGTGGCTCCCCGCCGAGGCCCGCGCGGCCCGCTGACCGGCCGACCCCTCCCCGTACACCAGTTTTTTGGAAGGCACCCTCACCATGAGCAATCTCCCCAAGGTCGCGTGGATCGGTCTCGGCATCATGGGCTCCCCCATGTCCGAGAACCTCCTGAAGGCCGGCTACTCGGTCACCGGCTTCACCCTGGAGCAGGACAAGCTGGACCGGCTCGCGAAGGCCGGCGGCACCGCCGCCGGGTCGATCGCCGAGGCCGTCAAGGACGCCGACGTCATCATCACGATGGTGCCCGCCTCCCCGCAGGTCGAGGCCATCGCCTACGGCGAGAACGGCATCCTGGAGAACGCGAAGCAGGGCGCGCTGATCGTCGACATGTCGTCGATCACCCCGCAGACCTCGGTCGACCTGGCCAAGAACGCGAAGGAGAAGGGCATCCGCGTCATCGACGCGCCCGTCTCCGGCGGCGAGGCCGGCGCCATCGAGGCCGTCCTCTCGATCATGGTCGGTGGCGAGCAGGCCGACTTCGACGAGGCCCTCCCGATCCTGGAGGCCCTCGGCAAGACCATCGTGCTCTGTGGCCCGCACGGCTCCGGCCAGACGGTGAAGGCCGCCAACCAGCTGATCGTCGCGGTCAACATCCAGGCGTGCGCCGAGGCCGTGGTCTTCCTCGAGAAGTCCGGCGTGAACCTCCAGGCCGCCCTGGACGTCCTCAACGGCGGTCTGGCCGGCTCCACGGTCCTGACCCGCAAGAAGGACAACTTCCTGAACCGCGACTTCAAGCCCGGTTTCCGGATCGACCTGCACCACAAGGACATGGGCATCGTCACCGACGCCGCCCGCAACGTCGGCGCCGCCCTCCCGGTCGGCGCGGTCGTCGCCCAGCTCGTGGCCTCGCTGCGCGCCCAGGGTGACGGCGGCCTGGACCACTCGGCCCTGCTGCGCGCCGTCGAGCGCCTCTCCGGCCAGCAGGTCTGACCCCAAGGGCCCGTCCTTCGGGTCGGGCCGCAGCCCCTTCACCGGGGCCCCTGATTTCCGGTCGGCGGCGGCGCTGACACCTGTCCTGTCGCGCCCAGGCGCCGCCGCCGACCGGAACACCACACTTCCTTTTCAACAAACTGTTGACGTTACGTTCGAGCCGAACCTACGCTCCTCGCACCGTTCAGCAGAGCTCCCGTACGGAAGGTCACGATGTCGAAGCGCGTGCTTACGACCGAGTCCGGCGCCCCCGTCGCCGACAACCAGAACTCCGCCACCGCCGGCGTCGGTGGCCCTCTGCTCCTCCAGGACCAGCACCTGCTGGAGAAGCTCGCGCGCTTCAACCGTGAGCGGATCCCGGAGCGCGTGGTGCACGCCCGCGGCTCGGGCGCGTACGGCCACTTCGAGGTGACCGACGACGTCACCGGCTTCACGAAGGCCGCGTTCCTCTCCGAGGTCGGCAAGAAGACCGAGACGTTCATCCGCTTCTCCACCGTGGCCGACTCGCTCGGCGGCGCGGACGCGGTCCGCGACCCGCGCGGCTTCGCCCTGAAGTTCTACACCGAAGAGGGCAACTACGACCTCGTCGGCAACAACACCCCGGTGTTCTTCATCAAGGACCCGATCAAGTTCCCCGACTTCATCCACTCGCAGAAGCGCGACCCCTTCACGGGCAAGCAGGAGCCGGACAACGTCTGGGACTTCTGGGCGCACGCCCCCGAGGCCACCCACCAGATCACCTGGCTCATGGGCGACCGCGGCATCCCGGCCTCGTACCGTCACATGAACGGCTACGGCTCGCACACCTACCAGTGGACCAACGAGGCGGGCGAGGCCTTCTTCGTCAAGTACCACTTCAAGACGAACCAGGGCATCCGCTCCCTCTCCGCCGACCAGGCCGCCGAGCTCGTCGGCAAGGACGCCAACTCGCACCAGACCGACCTGCTCCAGGCGATCGAGCGCGGTGTGAACCCCTCCTGGACCCTGTACGTCCAGGTGATGCCGGCCGCCGAGGCCGCGGACTACCGCTTCAACCCGTTCGACCTCACCAAGGTGTGGCCGCACGCGGACTACCCGCTGCAGCGCGTGGGCCGCCTGGTCCTCGACCGCAACCCGGACAACGTCTTCGCCGAGGTCGAGCAGGCCGCGTTCTCCCCCAACAACTTCGTCCCCGGCATCGGTCCCTCGCCGGACAAGATGCTCCAGGGCCGTCTCTTCGCCTACGCGGACGCCCACCGCTACCGCCTCGGCGTCAACCACACCCAGCTGCCGGTCAACGCCCCGAAGGCGACCGTGGCCGAGAACTACGGCCGCGACGGCGCCATGGCCACCCGCCAGGGCTCGCGCCACGACAAGAACTACGAGCCCAACTCGTACCAGGGCCCGGCCCAGACCGACGCGGCGCTCTCCGCCCCGCTCGCGATCCACGGCTGGACCGGCACCCACGAGGCGCCGCAGCACACCAAGGACGACGACTTCTTCCAGGCCGGTGAGCTCTACCGCCTGATGTCCGAGGACGAGAAGGGCCGTCTGATCGCCAACATCGCGGGCGGTCTGTCCCAGGTGTCCCGCGAGGACGTCATCGAGAAGAACCTCGCGCACTTCGCCGCCGCCGACGCGGAGTACGGCAAGCGCGTGGCGGAGGCGGTCCGCGCCCTGCGCGAGAACTGACCGCACCGCGGTAACCAGACTGCGTATGGCACCTGACGGGAGGTCAGTGCCGTACGTGGTCCGGATCGCCGGCCCGGATGAGGGGTGGCCGGCGAACCGGACAAGCGTGAGGACCGCGGCGGTGCCGAGCCAGTGCGGTGGTAAGGGCGCCGGGCCCCCTTCTTGACCTGAAAGAAGGGCAGGCCGACGCGCCCGTCGACACCGCCGCGGTCCCAACGCCCCCTGTCAGGGGATCACCAAGCCACCGCCCGGCGGCGCGAACGTCCTGTCGCGCCAGCCTCGTGCCGTCGGGCGGTCTCAGGACGAAGAGCGCGGAACCAGGTTTACGGTCCCTGGTTCCGCGCTCTTCTACGTGTCCGCGTACGGGCTTCGTGTACGCGTACGAGCCCGCAGCGCATCGTTTCTGCGGTGAAGATCCGCACCCGGTCGGGGGAGCGCATCGCGATTCGGGTTCTCTGCGCCCCGGGGCCGGCGCTATCCACTGGTGCGTGATCAAGAACCTGATGCGCGGGCTCGCCCCGCTCGCCCTCGTCCTCTCCCCGCTCGCCGTCCCCTCCCCCGCCCTCTCCGCCGGCGTCGTCCTCTTCCCGGACGCGCTCGCCGAGCTCCCCGAGGCCTCCGAGGACACGGCCGGCTACAAGGAGACGGCGTTCCCCCACTGGAACCAGGGCCTCGACCCGGCGGACGGCTGCGACACCCGGGGCGAGGTGCTCGTCGCGGAGGCCGTCGACGCCCCGAAGACCGGCAAGGACTGCGCCCTCACCGGGGGCATGTGGACCTCGTACTACGACGGGCAGAACGTCACCGACCCGGCCCTCCTCCGCGTCGACCACCTCGTCCCGCTCGAAGAGGCCTGGCAGTCGGGGGCGTCCGGCTGGACGGCCGAACGGCGCGAGAAGTACGCCAACGACCAGGGCGCGGCCGCGACCCTCGTCGCCGTCACCGCCCGCAGCCAGAAGGACAAGGCCGGGCGCGACCCCGCCGAATGGGTGCCCGCGGACAACGCCCGGTACTGCCGTTACGTCGGCGAGTGGGTCGGCACCAAGCTGCGCTGGGGCCTGTCGGTCGACAAGGACGAGATGGAGGCGCTCAAGCTGTTCGCCGACGGTCCGTGCGAGGACACGGTCGTGCACCGCTCGACGGCGCCCCGCTAGAGCGCTCCCGGTCCGCCCGCGCGAGCGCCGCGGTCACGGTGAGCGAGGCGAGGGCGAGCAGCACCATCCCGGTGCGCGGTGACGTGTACTGGGCGAGGGTGCCGGCCAGCGCCGCGCTCACCCCCTGGAGGGCGAGCATCCCCGAGGTGTGCAGCCCGAGCGCGTGACCGCTCGAATCCTCCGGCACCAGGGCCATCAGCCGCTCCTGGTGCAGGAGGCTCGCCCCGTACCCGACCGCCGAGACCGTCACCACGAGCAGCGCGAGCGGCAGCGCCGGGTCGAACGCGAACACCAGGAACGGGGCCGCGAGCAGCGCCTGGAGCGGGAAGCGGATCCGGCCGCGCAGCCGCGCCGGTACGAACCGGCCGACGGCGACGTCCCCGGCCAGCATGCCGAGCGCGGCGCAGGCGAAGAGGAGCCCGGCCCGCCCGGGGTCGTACGGCACGAAGAGCGACTCGCAGCCCACGATCAGCCCGTTGGGCACCCACAGCGCGAGGTAGCAGCGGCGGCGCTCGGGCGAGGACCACAGCAGCCGGTTGGTGCGCCAGGTCTCGGCGACCGAGGCACGCCCCGGGGCACGCGGCGGACGCGCCCCGAGGCCGGCGCGGGCGAGGAGGGCGGCGGCGAGGTAGAGGCCCGCTCCGACGAGGACGGCGCCGCGCGGCGAGAGCAGGGCGACCAGGGCGCCGCCGGTCACGAAGCCGCCGATCTGGCAGGCGCCGACGGCCATGTTCATCAGCGAGCGGCCGAGGAGGAAGTCCTCGCGGGCGAGGATCTCGTGGAGAAGCCCGTAGCGCACGCCGCCGCCCAGCGAGGCCACGAGCCCCTCGGCGAGCAGGATCACGAAGAGCGCCCAGGTCGGCAGGGCGGGGATCGCCAGGACGGCGGTGCCGAGGGCGAAGAAGAGGGCCATTCCGGCGAGCGCGCCGCGCGGCGGCAGCCGGTCGGCGGCCGAGAGCAGGGTCGTCGCGCCGAGCAACTGGGCGAGCGAGGGGCCGAAGAGCGCGAGGGCGGAGAGCAACGGGGAGCCGGTCGCCCGGAACACCAGCGTGGCGAGCCCGAGCCCGGCCACCGTCTGGGCGGCGGTGTGGACGGACCCGGTGAGGAAGAGCGGGGTGAACTCGGGCGTACGGAAGAGGTCACGGTAGCGGGGCATGCCGGGAGTCTCCGGGGGCTCGGTCGCCGCCGATATTGTTTCGCGGGGAGGCGAAAGGTCGGGGCGCGGACGGGCGGGTGCCGCGTCCACGGAGGGGCGGGGGCCGACCGGGGCGTCTCACGGACGTGAAAGGACGAGGACGCCAACCGGGGGCGTCTCGCGGGGTGCGGAAGGGCGGGTGGAGCGGCGTGGGCTGGTGGCAGATCGGTACCGACTCGCTGGCCGGGAGCCGGTTCGTCGTCTCGCCGTTGGCCGAGACCGTCGCGGCGCTCAAGACCCTGCACGCCGGGGCCGGTACGCATCCCGGCGAGCGGGCGTGGCTGGCCGCGCACCTGCCCGCGTACCGGGAGCGCCTCGCCGCCGAACCGCTCGACGCGCTGCTCGTACGGGCGGCCATCGGGCCCACGTGGAACGCCGACTTCCTCACGCCGACGCCGCCGGGCGACCGCGAGCGCTCCTTCGAGGAGGAGGTCGTGGCGGTCCGCGCGTGTGAACCTGCCGACGCCGTCCCTCAGTTGGAGGTCGCGGTCGGCGGACCCGTACCCGGGCCGTTGGGGTCGGCGGGGGACCTGCCGCACCGGATGGCGAAGGTCCTGGAGTGGGTGTGGCGGGAGACGGTGCTGCCCGACTGGCCGCGCCGCCGCCGGGTCCTGGAGGCCGATGTGGTGGCGCGGACCGCGCGCCTCGCGCGGGACGGCTGGGCGGCGGCGCTCGACGAGCTGTGCCCGGGGAGGACGCGCTGGCTGGGCGACGGGCGACTCCAGGTCAACCCCCGTGCGTACCCGCCGAGACGGGTCGACGGCGGCCGGCTGCTCTTCGTCCCCGTGACGCCGAAGCAGGGCTGGGTCTCCTGGGAGGGTTCCGAGCGGTTCGCGGTCGTGTACGCGTGCTCCGGCGCCCTCGCGGATTCGACGGGGCCGGTGGTGCCCGAGGCGCTCGGGGCGCTGCTCGGCGGGGCGCGCGCGGGAGTGCTCGTACGGCTCGGATCGCCCAAGTCCACCAGCCAGTTGGTGGCCCTGACCGGCCAGGGGCTCGGGTCGGTGGGGCGCCATCTGAAGGTCCTGCTCGACGCGGGGCTCGTACGGCGGGACCGGGCGGGGCGGTCGGTCCTGTACGAGTGGACGGAGGCGGGCGCGGTGCTCGTACGGGCGCAGCGGGCCGGAACCGGCGCCTGAGCGCGGGTCGGCCCCCGTCCCGGTGCTCCTCGGGACGGGGGCCGTGTCACGGCGCCGCGGTCAGGCCGTGAGGCCGATCGGGCAGGTCGGGGCGATCGGGCTCGTCAGACCTGGAGGGCCTTGATCGCGGTCGGGGCGTGGCCGGGCTCGGTGGCCAGCTCCTCGAACTCGGTGACGTCGCTCATGTCGACCGTCTTGCTCATGGCGATGTTGGTGATGCGCTCCAGGATCGCCTCGACGACGACCGGGACCTGGTGCTCGACGGCCAGCTTCTTGGCCTCCTCCAGCGCCTCGCCCAGCTTGTCCGGGTCGGTGACGCGGATCGCCTTGACGCCGAGGCCTTCGGCGACCTTGACGTGGTCGACGCCGTAGACGCCGATCTCGGGGGTGTTGATGTTCTCGAACTCGAGGTTGACCTCGAAGTTGATGCCGAGGCCGCCCTGCGCCTGACGGATCAGACCGAGGTAGGCGTTGTTCACGAGGACGTGGACGTAGGGGACCTTGTGCTGGGCGGCGACCGCCAGCTCCTCGATCATGAACTGGAAGTCGTAGTCGCCGGAGAGCGCGACGACCGGGGTCTCCGGGTCGGCGGTGGCGGCGCCGATCGCGGCCGGGATCGTCCAGCCGAGCGGGCCGGCCTGGCCGCAGTTGATCCAGTGGCGCGGCTTGTAGACGTGCAGGAACTGCGCGGCGGCGATCTGGGAGAGGCCGATGGTGGTGACGTAGCGCGTGTCGGGGCCGAAGGCCTTGTTCATCTCCTCGTAGACGCGCTGCGGCTTCATCGGGATGTTGTCGAAGTGCGTGCGGCGCTGGAGGGTGGCCTTGCGCTCCTGCGCGGAGGCTGCCCACGCGGAGAAGTCGGGCAGCGTGCCGGCGGCCTTCATCTCCTTGGCGATCTCGATGAAGAGTTCGAGCGCGGCCTTGGCGTCGGAGGCGATGCCGTAGTCCGGGGCGAAGATCTTGCCGAGCTGCGTGGGCTCGATGTCGACGTGGACGAACTTGCGGCCCTTGGTGTAGGCGTCGAGGTTGTAACCGGTGTGACGGTTGGCCCAGCGGTTGCCGATGCCGAGGACGAAGTCCGACTCCAGGAAGGTCGCGTTGCCGTAGCGGTGCGCGGTCTGGACGCCGACCATGCCGGCGGCCAGCTCGTGGTCGTCCGGGATGGTGCCCCAGCCCATGAGGGTGGAGATGACCGGGATGCCGGTCAGTTCGGCGAACTCGACGAGGAGGTCGGTGGCGTCGGCGTTGATGATGCCGCCGCCGGCGACGATCAGCGGGCGCTCGGACTCCAGGAGGAAGCTCAGCGCCTTCGCGGCCTGTGCCCGGGTCGCGCGCGGCTGGTAGACCGGCAGCGGCTCGTAGGTCTCCGGGTCGAACTCGATCTCGGTCAGCTGGACGTCGATCGGCAGGTCGATGAGGACCGGGCCGGGACGGCCGGAACGCATGAGGTGGAAGGCCTGCTGGAAGACGCCGGGGACCTGCGCGGCCTCCAGGACCGTGGTGGCGGCCTTGGTGACCGGCTTGGCGATCGTCGCGATGTCGACGGCCTGGAAGTCCTCCTTGTGGAGCTTCGAGACCGGGGCCTGGCCGGTGATGCAGAGGATCGGGATCGAGTCCGCGATGGCCGAGTACAGGCCGGTGATCATGTCGGTGCCGGCGGGGCCGGACGTACCGATGCAGACGCCGATGTTGCCGGCCTTGGCACGGGTGTAGCCCTCGGCCATGTGGGACGCGCCCTCGACGTGGCGGGCCAGCGTGTGGCCGACGCCGCCCACGTTCTTGAGCTCGCGGTAGAAGGGGTTGATCGCCGCGCCGGGGACGCCGAACGCCTGGGTGACGCCTTCGCGCTTGAGGATCTCAACGGCCGCTGCGGCGGCGGTCATACGAGGCATGGGAGTGCTCCTGCTTCGGCCGGGCGGATCCAAGCCCACCGGTCGGCTCGGGGCCCCGGACGGCTTGTTTCCGTAATGCGGAAATACTGTTCTGCTATACGGAAGCAATGTAGGTCGGGCTCCGGAGAGCCGTCAAGAGAAGTCCGCGCTGCGGGATCACGGAAGTGGCCGAACACCCTCCCCCGGGGTGGCCGATGGGGGGACGATGGGGCGGAACGACAGGGGGTTGGTTGTGGCCGAGTCGGTACCCGTGCGCTGCCCGGAATGCCTGCGCACCCAGGCGTACGCGGCACCCGTCTTCCCCTGCGCGTGCGGGAGCCCCGTGGCGCCACCCGTGAAGGCGGGCGGGACGGGGGATCCGATCACGCGCCGGAACTGGGCGGACGAATGGGTCACCGTCCGCTGCGGCGCCTGCGGCCGCACGGACGACTGGCCCCACCCGGAACTGGGCTGCACGTGCGGGACGGTCCTGCGGGTCCCGGTTCTCCCGGCTTCCCCGGTGGACGCGGGCGCCGGCGGCGGGCCGGGGGTGGCGGCAGAGGGACCGGGAGGCGACGGCTCCGGGGCTTCCGGTACGGCTCCGGGGACCGGGCGGCGCGGCCGGGAATCGGCGCCGGGTGGCGCCGGCCGAGCCGACCTCCGGGGAGTCTCCGGTGCGGCACCGTCCCGGGCGGTCGAGCGCGGCGCGGAGTGGTTCGGTACGGGTCCCGCCCGGGGACGCGGCGGGGAAGCCGGTACGGGTGGGCGGGGCGCGGACGGCGCTGAGCCGTCCACAGGTACGGGCACGGATCCTGGTTCCGGCCCCGCCGCCGTGTCGGGTTCGGACACCCCGATACCCGGCACCGAAGCGCCCGCGGCCCCTGGCACTCCTTCCACGTCCGGCGCGAACGCGCCCGCGGCTCCCGCGGCCCCTGGCACTCCTTCCACGTCCGGCGCAGGCGCAGCCTCCCCAAGCCCGTCCGGTCAGCCCGGCCCGATCGGGCACCCCGGCCAGTCGGGCCACCCGGGTCACCCCGGTCTCTCCGGCCGAACTCGTCCAGAGGATCCGGGACACCCGGAAGGTCCGGGCCCTCACGATCCCGCCCGCCCCGGCGGTCCGAGCCGCCCCACGGATCCAGGCCACCCCGCCCTCCCCCGCCCCTTCGCCGAGCGCTATCCCCCGCACATACCGCTGCCGCCCACCGCCCCGCGCCCCGCTCCGGCGCGAGGGGCCTTCCGGCCCGTGACGATCCGGACCGCGCGGGACGCCGTCGCCGCGGCCGCCGGGTATCTGCGCTGGCTGGGGTTCCGGGACGTCGTCCAGCCGGAGGAGCGCCCCGCGTCCGGCGTGGACCTGCGGGCGCCGGGGCTCGTCGCGCAGGTCGACCCGAGCACCCGGCCCACGGGGCTGCGGGCCGTCGAGTGCCTGTGGCTCAACGGGCTGAGCGCCTCCGCGGTGAGCGTGTGCTTCTCGCTCGCGGGCTACACACCGGAGGCCCGTTCACGGGCCGCGGAGGTCCATCTCCCGCTGTTCGTCCTGGACCTGACCGGCACGCCGCAGCCGGTGAACAACGCCGCCGACGACCTGGCCGCGAGCGGCATCTAGGGGCCGGCCGCCGCACCTCGACAGAGGAATCCGGCCATTCACGCGTGACGATCACGGTCTCCCGGGCACAACACCCTCGGGGGTGGGTGTCATGCCGACGGGGATGTGGTGGTTCATCGGAGCGGTCTGCGGACAACTGCTGTTCGCCGCCGTGTTGTTGCGAACCCGCAGCCGGGGAAGCGGAGCGCCGGGTACGGACGTCGTGCCGCCGCCGCAGGCCCTGGCGCTGCTGCGGGGCGGGCGGCGGGCGGCCGTCACCGTGGCGCTGGTGGCGCTGCACCAGCGCGGGGCGGTCGCGGCGGGCCGCAAACATACGATTCGGGCCAACGGCGGGCCGGGACGCACCACGGACGCCGTACAGCTCGGGGTGCACCGGGCGCTGCACCGGGCCTTCGCGCTGCGGGACCTCGCGCTGCGTCCCGAGGCGCGGCGGGCGGTGGACACGCTGCGTGCCGAGCTGCGCGCGGCGGGGCTGCTCGAGTCGCCCGCGCGGCTGGGGACGGCCGGGGCGCTGCTCGGCTGCGTACCGCTCACGCTGGGGATCGGGGCGTATGTGACGGCGCCGTCCGGTGCGGCCCTGACCGTGGTGTTCGCCGCGGGCGCGCTGCCGTTGCTGGTGGCGGTGACACTGCTGCGGCTGCCGCCGGCCACGCGGGCGGCGCGGCAGCTGCTCGCCGGCCTGCGCGAGCGGTACCCGCTGCCCGCGCATCGGCGGGAGGTGACGGACGGGCGGCTTGTCCAGCTGTATGTGGCGCTGTACGGCGATCCGGCGCTCGCCATGTTCCTGCCGCGGTTCTCGCGGGAGGGCGGGTTGCTGGACCGGCCCCGGGAGGCGGACAGGAACCGGCCGCCGGCGGATCCGGGTCCAGCCGCCGGGTGACCGTCCGGGGTGAGGCCGCGCCATACTGTCGTATGCGCATCAGAGCGGCCGCCGCGGCCGAACTCCCGCTGCTCCAGGACATCGAACGGGCGGCGGGCGAGCCGTTCCGCTCGCTCGGCATGGCGGCGATCGCCGACGACGACCCGCTGCCCCTGGACGTCCTGGAGTCGTACCGCCTCGCGGGCCGGGCGTGGGTGGCGGTGGACACCGCCGACCGCCCGGTCGCGTACCTCCTCGCCGACCCGGTCGACGGTGCGGCCCACATCGAGCAGGTGTCGGTGCATCCGGACGCCGCGCGCCGGGGCGTGGGCCGGGCGCTGATCGAGCACCTGGCCGCGGCCGCCACGGAACAGGGCCTGGCGGCGCTGACCCTGACGACGTTCACCGAGGTGCCGTGGAACGCCCCGTACTACACGCGCCTCGGCTTCCGCCCGCTCACGGACTCGGACCCGGCACTGACGGAGGGCCTACGCGCCATCTGCCACGCGGAAGCAACCCACGGCCTCACCGCCTGGCCCCGCATCTGCATGCGCCGCGAGGTACGGCACACCTAGGGGCGCCTGAGTGGCGCGCCGTCCGCCCAGGAATCCGGGCGGACGGGCCGGCTCGTCTAGGCGGTGCCCCGTCGCTCCTCCCCGTAGCGCTGGCGCAGTTCCACCTTTCGTACCTTGCCGCTCACCGTCATCGGGAACTCCGTGAGGATCTCCACCCTGCGCGGGATCTTGTAGTGGGCGAGCCGGTCGCGGCAGAAGGCTGTGATGTCGGCGAGGGTGGGGGCGTCGGTCGGGTCGCGGGGGATGACGCAGGCCAGGATCTCCTCGCCGTAGCGGTCGTCGGGGACGCCGACGACCTGGACGTCGGCGATCTTCGGGTGTCCGTAGAGGAACTCCTCGATCTCGCGCGGGTACACGTTCTCGCCGCCGCGGATGATCATGTCCTTGATGCGGCCGACGATCTGCACGTAACCGTCGTCGCGCATCACCGCCAGGTCCCCGGTGTGCATCCAGCGGCCGCTGTCGATCGCCTCGGCGGTCTTCTCCGGTTCGTCCCAGTAGCCCAGCATCACGCTGTAGCCGCGGGTGCACAGCTCCCCCGCCGCGCCCCGCTCCACCGTGAGTCCGCTCGCCGGGTCGACGACCTTCACCTCGACGTGCGGCATGACCCGGCCGACCGTGCCCGTGCGGCGCTCCAGGTCGTCGTCGCGGCGGGTCTGAGTGGAGACGGGCGAGGTCTCCGTCATGCCGTAACAGATCGACACCTCCGCCATGTTCATCTCGGCGACGACCCGCTTCATCACCTCCACCGGGCACGGCGAGCCGGCCATGATGCCGGTGCGCAGGCTGGAGAGGTCGTACGAGGCGAAGTCGGGGAGGTTCAGCTCCGCGATGAACATCGTCGGGACGCCGTAGAGGGAGGTGCAGCGTTCCTGCTGCACCGCGCGGAGGGTGGCCGCGGGGTCGAAGGAGGGCGCGGGGATCACCATGCACGCGCCGTGCGAGGTGGCCGCCAGGTTCCCCATGACCATGCCGAAGCAGTGGTAGAAGGGCACCGGGACGCAGATCCGGTCCTGCTCGGTGTAGGCGATCATCTCGCCGACGAAGTAACCGTTGTTGAGGATGTTGTGGTGGGAGAGCGTGGCGCCCTTCGGGAAGCCCGTCGTCCCCGAGGTGTACTGGATGTTGACGGGCTCGTCGCAGGAGAGGGGTTCCGGGCGCAGCCCTCCGGGCGTACGGGTGAGGAACTCGTCCCAACCGGCGTCTCCGAAGTACACGGCCTCGCGCAGCTCCGGGCAGTCCGCGCGCACTTCATCGACCATCGCCCGGTAGTCGCTCGTCTTGTGGGCGAGCGAGGCGAAGAGGAGGCTGATCCCCGCCTGGCGCAGGACGTACGCCAACTCATGCGCGCGGTACGCGGGGTTGATGTTGACCATGACGGCGCCGATGCGGGCGGTGGCGTACTGGACGAGGACCCACTCGGCGCAGTTCACCGCCCAGATGCCGACCCGGTCGCCCTTGCGGACCCCGCTGCCGAGCAGGGACCCGGCGAGGCGGTCGACGTCCGCGCCGAACCGGGCGTACGTCCAGCGGCGTCCGGTGGCGACGTCGACGAGCGCCTCCCGGTCGGGCCACGCGGCGACGGCCCGGTCGAGGTTGGCGCCGATGGTCTCACCGAGAAGGGCGGTGGTCGACACCCCGTGGGCGTATGACAGGGTCATCCGAGCTCTCCCTCGACGTATTCCTTGCCGCCGCCCTCCGCCGTCAGCCGGCGCAGCTCCACACGCCGGATCTTGCCCGAGACGGTCTTGGGCAGCTCGGCGAACTCGACGCGCCGGATCCGCTTGTACGGGGCGAGCACCGCGCGCGAGTGGGCGAAGAGGGCCTTCGCGGTCTCGTCGTCCGGCTCCCAGCCCGCCGCGAGGACGACGTACGCCTTGGGGACGGCGAGCCGCAGCGGGTCGGGGGCGGGGACGACGGCCGCCTCGGCGACGGCCTCGTGCTCCAGGAGAGCGCTCTCCAGCTCGAAGGGGCTGATCTTGTAGTCGGAGGCCTTGAAGACGTCGTCACTTCGCCCGATATAGAAGATATATCCCTCTTCGTCCCGGGCGCCGATGTCGCCCGTGCGGTAGTAGCCGCCGGCCATCGCCTCCGCCGTCTTCTCGGGGTCGCCGTGGTACCCGGTCATCAGGCCCACCGGGTGGGCCGACAGGTCCAGACAGATCTCGCCCTCCTCCACGTCGGGCCGGCCGCTCACCGGGTCGACGAGGGTGACACGGAAGCCGGGGCTCGGGCGTCCCATGGAACCCTCCTTGAGTCGCTGACCAGGGCTGTTGGAGACCTGGACGGCGGTCTCCGTCTGGCCGAAACCGTCCCGGACGGTGACGCCCCAGGCGCGCCGCACCGACTCGATGACCTCCGGGTTGAGCGGTTCGCCGGCGGCGACGACCTCGCGCGGCGGTGTCTTCAGCCGGCTCAGGTCGGCCTGGATCAGCATCCGCCACACGGTCGGCGGGGCGCAGAAGCTGGTGACGCCGTGGCGCTCCATCTCGCGCAGCAGCCGGGCCGGGTCGAAGCGCGTGTAGTTGTGGATGAAGACGGTCGCCTCCGCGTTCCACGGGGCGAAGAGGTTGGACCAGGCGTGCTTGGCCCACCCCGGCGAGGAGATGTTGAGGTGCACGTCCCCGGGCCTGAGGCCGATCCAGTACATCGTCGAGAGGTGCCCGACCGGGTACGAGGTGTGGGTGTGCTCGACCAGCTTGGGCCGGGCGGTGGTGCCGGAGGTGAAGTACAGCATCAGGGTGTCGTCGGCGAGGGTGACCCCGTCGGGCTCGAACACGTCGGACGCGTGGTCGGCCTGCTCGTACCCCAGCCATTTCACCCCGTCGCCGCCGACCGCGATCCGGGTGTACGCACCGGGGACCTCGTCGAACTTGGCGGTGTCCTCGGCGCGCACGATCACATGGCGGGCGCGGCCCCGGTCGACGCGGTCGCGCAGGTCGGCGGGGCCGAGGAGCGGGGTGGCGGGGATGACGACGGCGCGCAGCTTCATCGCGGCCAGCACGGTCTCCCACAGCTCGACCTGGTTGCCGAGCATCACGATGATCCGGTCCCCGGCGCGGACGCCCTGGGCCCGCAGCCAGTTCGCGACCCGGTTGGAGCGGGCGGACATCGCGGCGAAGGACACCTTCGTCTCGGAGCCGTCCTCCTCGACGAGGTGGAGCGCGGTCCGGTCGTTCCCCTCCGCGATGACGTCGAACCATTCGAGCGCCCAGTTGAACCGCTCGGGCCGGGGCCAGACGAAGCCCTCGTAGGCCGTCTCGTAGTCCTCGCGGTGCTGGAGCAGGAAGTCCCGGGCGGCCCGGAACCTCTCCGTCGCGCCGGTCGCGCTCGTGGGCGTCATGTGTCCTCCTCATTGCGGGACCTGTCCCGGACATCGTGTAATCGGTGGCCCAGGTCTCACTACCCCCGTTCGGGGGTGAAGGAGTGGTTCCGTGCCCGAGCTGTCGGAAGCGGTGGAGTTGCGGACGGCGCTGCTGCGGCTGCGGCGCGGCAGCGGGCTGCCCGTGGTCTTCGGCGGACTGCTCCAGGAGGGCCGCACGCTGCGGATCGCCGAGCTGAGCGGAGCGGTGACGCCGGCGCTTCACGGTCTCGCGGTCTCGGCCGGTTCCGGGCTCGGCGGGAAGTGCCTGGCGCTTTCGCGGCCGTGCGCGGTCACCGACTATCCCTCCGCCCGGCACATCACCCACGAGTACGACGCCCCCGTCTCGGCGGAGGGCCTCCGCTCGGTCATCGCGGTCCCCGTCGTCGTACGGCGCAAGGTGCGCGGCGTGCTGTACGGGGCGCTGCGCGACGCCGTGCCGATCGGGGAGCGGGTCTTCGACGCGGCGATGGCGGCGGCCCGGGACGTGGAGCAGGCGCTCGCGGTACGGGACGAGGTGCGGCGGCTCCTCGCGCCGCCGCCCCCCGGGCCGTCCTGGGAGGAGGTCCGCCAGGCGTACGGGGAGCTGCGCGAACTGGCCCCCAAGGTGGTCGACCCCCGGCTGCGCGAGCGGCTCCTCGCCGTCTGCGGCCGCCTCGAAACGGCCTCCGGCACCGTCCCGGCCGCCCCCGACGTCGCCCTGACCCCGCGCGAGACGGACGTCCTCGCGGCGGTCGCCTCCGGCGCGACGAACGCCACGGCGGCCGAGCGCCTGGGCCTCCGCCCGGAGACGGTGAAGGGCTATCTCCGGTCGGCGATGGGCAAACTCGGCGCCCACACGCGTCTGGAGGCCGTGGTGGCGGCCAGACGGGCGGGGGCGCTGCCGTAGCCGGCCGGGCAGCGGTGGCCGGCTACGGGGGGATCAGGTCGCAGCGGACCAGGCGTCGAAGGCGGAGACGCAGGCGTCCACGAGAGTCGCCGTACGGCCGATCGAGGCGCCCGGGCCCGTGGAGAGGAGCAGGGCGAAGCCGTCGGTGCCGCCGAGCGTGACGCGGCAGTCGAGGCCCGCCGCGGGGGCCGGTGTGCCGGGCGGGGCCGGTACGGAGAGCACCAGTTCGCAGCCGGCGGCCCTCTGCGACAGGGCGGACAGGTCCGCCTCCATCGCCTCGACCAGGGGCAGCGCGCTGTCCTCCAGGGAGCCGGGGCGCAGTGGGAACGCGTGGTCGAGGACGGTCACCCCGATCCCCCGGAGCGTGGTGGCCCGGAGGTGGACGGTCCTGGCGTCGTACACGCCGTGGGTGTGCAGGACGTAGACGGCGACGAGCGCCGCGCGGACGCCGGCGGCGAGGTCGGCCGGTGCCGCCCGCAGCGGCCACTGCCACTCCCGCCCCCGCAGGCGTACGGGTCGCAGCCCCTCCGCCAGCGCGAGGAGCCCGTCGCGCACGGTCTCCCCGAGGAGCCAGGCACCTCCGGCGCCGAGGGAGAACAGCCGGCCCTCCTCGTCCACGGCCATCGGCGCGTCGGCGTCGGTGCGGCCGAACGGGAAGAGCCGGGTGCCGAGGGTGTCGGCGAGCCGGTGCAGCGGCGCGCCGGCGTACCGGGCTTCCTGGGGGTCGACGCGGCAGCCGGTCGCCGCGACCTCGCGGCCGCCGTGGGCGGCGGGTTCCAGCCGGAGGCCGTGGAACTCGCGGAGGGCGCGCTCGGCGGCGGGGAAGAAGGGCCAGGGCCCCAGGCCCGCCGTCTTCAGGACCGCGATCATGGCGGCCTCGCCGGCGTCCCGCCCGGGCTGCCAGCCGGCCCGCGTGAGGACGCGGTCGCCCTCGGCCCCGGGGATCTCCCCGCCCGACAGGGGCTCGACCGCCTCTTGACCGCTCTCGGCCGGCTCAGCCGTCACAGGCTCGGTCGTCACAGGCTCAGCCGTCACAGGCTCGGTCGTCTCGGACTCAGCCGTCTGAGGCTCGGTCGTCCCAGGCTCGGTCGTCGTCATCGCCACCCCTCGCGTCAGGAGTCCTGGAGGACGGTGATGCCCAGCGCCTCCGCCAGGGCCGCGCAGGAGCGGCAGAGGGGGGCCGGTGTGCCGTGCTCGGGGTCGCCGTGGGGGCGTACCCTGCGGGAGACGAGGGCCGCCCCCGAGAAGTGCGCCGGCGCCTCGGCGAGGCTCGTGGCCGTACCGTCCGCGCGCTCGGCGTCGACGGCGTACAGCCGGTCGGAGACGAGCGCGGACTCGGCGCAGTAGCCGAGGAACGGCTCGCGCAGGCCGGGCGGGAGTCCGTCGAAGAACTCCCTTACGGCGGGGTGGAGTCGGGGTTCGCCGTCCCCGGTCAGGTTCGTCTGACTGGTGATCGTCCCCTGGACGAGGAGCGAGGCGGCCGTTCCCGGAACGGTGTCAGACAAAGTAGTCCCGCGCTTCCTGCTGGGGGCCGCGCAGCAGGCAGCTGATGGCCTCGTAGGTGTTCGCTCCCAGGAAATAGGGACCGGTGTGGTGCATGAGGAAGAAACGCCCGGTCTCGTCGATGAGGATCATGGCCCCGTCGAACGACTCGTAGCCGACGGGAAAGAGCTTCTTGCCGAGGTTCGCGGCGAGTTCGGCCACGTCCTCGCCGCTCTCGTCGTAAATCCAGTGCGGGGTGAACCCGACGGAGTCCGGCGGGGTTCCCGGAATCTCCAGGCGCAGTTCGCCGAATTCCCTGACGAAGTCCTGGGCGGCCGGGAAGGGTTCGACCGGGTGGCCTTCCTCGGCGAAACGGTCGGTCACGAAGCTCAGCAGGTCGGGCAGCCGCGCACCGATGTCACGCCCCCGGGACCAGCCCGCCTCGGCGAGGGCCGCCTCGACTTCCTCCGCTGTCATTCTGGGCATTGCGTGCTCTCTCCCGGTGATGCTCGGTGACGCTCTCGGTGACGATCTCAGTGGTGCGCGATGACGCCGGCGAGGGGCAGCATTCTCTCACAGGACCTGCACGGCGGTTTGTACTCGCCGTGCAGCAACTGATCGTCTCCGGGGCGCATGTTGCCGATCTGGACGGAATAGACGAGCGATCCGTCCATGGCCTTCCGTACGTCCTCCGGTGTGACGATGGCCGTCCCGTTCGGATCGAGTTGGTGCAATCGGTCGGAGATCAGCGAGACCTCCGCGCATTTGCCGTGGCCGTTGCCCGCGTTCTGGTCGGCGGCCTTCATGTCGTTCTCCACCCGGTCCAGGATCTGCTTGAGGGCGGGGTGGGTGGACATCGAGGAGTCGCCGGTGGTGGAGCTGCTCGTGTGCGCGGTGAGGGTGCCGTCGTGGAGGAGGGTGCCGGCGCAGGCCGTCTTCAGCCGGTGCTTGCCCTCCGGGTACGGATTGCTGGGCGGCTGGTCCCTGGCGTCGTTGGCGAGACTCCCGGCCTCGTCGACGAGCAGCTTCCGCTGCTCCTCCTCGCTGAGGTGGCCGACGTCCAGCGCGTCACGGCGGTGGTTCTTCATGCCCTTGCCGGTCTGGCCGTGCCAGCCGGGCTGGGGGCTGATCGGGTTGCCCTTGGGGTTGTTCCCGCTGCCGCCGTTGGAGTTGCCGCCCCCGCCGGGCGGCTTGCCTCCGCCCCCGCCGCCGCCTCCGGTCGGGCCCTTGCCTCCCGTACCGCCGCCGGAGCCGTTCCCGGCGTCGTCGCCCTTGCGCTGGCGGGCGATGCGGGCGGCCGTGTCGTCGTCGTTGTTCTTGTGGTCCTTGGAGATCTGCTTGACGGCCCTGGGCAGCGTCTCGCCGATGTGGTCGCCCATGGTCTTGGCGGACTTCACGAGCGCGCCCATGGCCTTCTCGATGACCGGGTCGAGGGCGTCCGCGATGTCGTCCCGGCCCTTGTTGCGGCCCTGGTGCCCCTTCGCCTTGGCGAGCTTTCCCGCGGTCTTGCCGTGGATGGCGAGGCTGACACCGTTCAGCTTGGTGCTGGCCTCGTCGTGCTCGTCGTGCTCGATGTGGAAGCCCTTGCCCTTGGCTCCGCCGCCACCACCGCCTCCGCCGGCGGAGGCGAGGTTCAGCCCCTCCTTGGCGCCCTGCACGCCCTCGTCGAAGCCGTCCTTGCCGGCCTGCTTCGTCTGGTCGAGGTTCACGCCGTCCTGGACGCCGAGCGCGTCCATGCTCACCTGGACGACCAGGTCCGCGGCCATGTTCTCGAGAGCTGCCACGACCGGCTCGGTCATCACCCCGACGATATGACCGACCGCCTCCTCCATCGCGGCCGTGATCAGCTTCAGGAGCTGCTTCTTCGTGAAGGCGATGGCTCCCGCGCCGAGCAGCGCGGAGAGACCTCCGGTGACCGGGATGAGGGCGAGGGCGAGACCCGTCTGGCCGGCCAGGATGCCGAGCTCCGCGACGGCCTTCCACTTCATGGCCTCGATCGCGCCCGCCGCGAGGTCCAGGGCGTCCGCGATCGTGCGGGCCGCGGACACCATGTCCTTGAGATGCTTGTCCTTGACCTTGCCCCAGTGCCCGTTGAGCGCGTCGAGCGCCTCGCCGTGGCCCGAGGACAGCAGGCGCTGCACATGGTTGTTGGCGAGCTGGCCGTCGTCGGCGAGGTCGTCCGCGAACTCGCGGAGCGCGTCCGCCATGTCGCGGTAGGCGTCCTCGTCGACGTTGGGCCAGTTCACCCCCACCAGATCGAGGAGTGTGTCCGCCCAGTCCGGCACCGTGACAGCCATGATCCGTAAATCCCCCCGCGCGTACGGACGTTCGCAGAACGCAAGTGTAAACACGCCGCAGTGACAAGGGAATCGCCACCCACCCACCCGAGGCTCCCGGTCCTGCCCCCGGCGTCTCCGCCGGTCACTCCTCCGCGTGGACGATGTCGTACGGGATGCCCGCCGGCGTCATGAGCCGGAGGGTCCGCTCCGCCTCGGCGGTGAGCGCGGTGCGCTGACCTCGCGTCAGGCGCGTGAAGGGCTCGACGGTGAGCGTGGTGCGGTCCTTCGCCTCGTCGAGGCGCCAGATCCCGGCGAGGAAGCCGTCGAGGAGGAAGACGCGGTGCGCCTGGTTGCCGCTCCAGGTGCGGGAGCGGAACGCGGCGGGGACGACGCGGGTGCGGTCGGCGTGCGAGAGGAGCAGGTTGTCGAACTCGGGGAGGAAACGGTGCGGGGCGGGGGTGTCCTCGTCGGGGCGGGGCGCGCCGGGGAGGTCGAAGAGCTCGGTGCCGCGCTCGTCCTGGAAGACGAGGAGCCCGGGCCGCAGCCGCTCGAACGCCTCGGCGAGCCGCGTCAGACCGCACCAGGTCTGCATGTCCCTGACGGAGGCGGGCCCGAAGGCGCCGAGGTAGCGCAGCACGGTCTCGTCGAGGTCGGCGGCCCGGCCGTCGGCGACTGCGGCGTCATCGGGGTCTGCGGTGTCTGCGGCGGCTGCGCGGCCTGCGGTGTCTGCGGTGTCTGCGGCGTCGGCGGTGTCCGCGAACCAGGTGCCGGTGGTGGTGAGCGCGACCTGGCCGCCACGGCGCCAGAGTCCGCGCGGGGTGACCTGGACGAGGGGCAGGAGGCAGCGGGCGGCGACGGAGAGGGACTGCGGGTCGGCGTCGGGCCACTCCTCGAGGAGCTCCTCGCGCAGTTCCTTGGGGGTACGGGGCCGCTCCTCGACGAGGGCGCGGGAGCGGGCGGCCAGCCGGTCGAGGTCGACGCCGTCGAGCCCGCCGCGCGAGACGAAGAGGGCGAGTTCGCGGTCGATGGCCCCGGCCTGGACGAGCCCGCGCAGGGCGACCGCGTCCGCCGCGGTGTGGGTGTGCACGGTGGAGCGCATGGTCACGATGCGGGCGAGGGCCCGGGACTCCATCAGCGCGGACAACTGCTCGGGCCGGAACCCGTCGAGGCGGGCGGCGAGCGCGTAGTACGGCGGCTTGGGGTTCTGCGCCTGGAGGCCGAGGAGGTGGCCGACGGCCTCCGTGACGCCCATCGGGGCGAGGCTCAGAAGCAGCTGGCGGGCGAGGGTGGCGCGGTTCAGGGCACGGGGGCCGAGCACGGGGCGGGTCGTCTTGAGGGCCATGGCGGGCACGCTACTCGGGCTTGAGGACAGTTACGGTCCGCAAGTCGTCGGTGGGGCGGTGGGCGGATGGCGGTGTCCACGACCCCGGGTCTGGCGTGAAGTACTGAATCCTGGTTCACTTCTTCGACGCGAGGGCATGGCCGCCGGGCCGCCGGCGGGCCGGTGCCGCCACCACCACCGATCCCGGAGGACCCGTCCATGACCGCCACCGCCGACGTCCCGCCGCCGCGGAGCAACCCCACCGCGCGCACCCACGACGTGATCAACCAGGTGCCGCCCCTCGTCGGGCACGACATCGCCGACGACCCCGTCCTCCTCGAGGGCGTACGCCGCGAGGGCGCCGGCTGGTACCTCGACGACCTGCACCGCGTCGGCCGTCTCGCCGGCAGCGAGGAGACCCAGCGCTGGGCGGAGGAGGCGAACCGGTACGAACCCGTGCTCCGCACCCACGACCGCTACGGCAACCGTGTCGACGAGGTCGACTTCCACCCCGCCTACCACTCCCTGATGGACGTCGCGATCCGGGAGGGCCTCGGCGGCGCTCCCTGGGCCGACGACCGGCCCGGCGCCCATGTGGCCCGCGCCGCCGGGTTCATGGTGTGGAGCACCACGGAGGCCGGTCACGGCTGCCCGGTCTCCATGACGTACGCCGTCGTCCCGGCGCTGCGCTCCACGCCCGAACTGGCCAAGGAGTACGAGCCCCTGCTCACCAGCCGGGTGTACGACCCGGGGCTGCGTGCCCCCGCCGGCAAGCGCGGTCTCCTGGCCGGGATGGGCATGACGGAGAAGCAGGGCGGCACCGACGTCCGCGCCAACACCACCACGGCGGTGGAGACGGCGGACGGCACCTGGCGGCTGCGCGGCCACAAGTGGTTCACCAGCGCCCCGATGAACGACCTCTTCCTCGTCCTGGCCCAGGCGCCCGGAGGGCTGTCCTGCTTCCTGGTCCCGCGCGTGCTGCCCGACGGCGGCCGCAACACCTTCCGCATCCAGCGGCTGAAGGACAAGCTCGGCAACCGCAGCAACGCCAGCAGCGAGCCGGAGTTCGACGACACCGTCGCCTGGCTTGTCGGTACGGAGGGCCAGGGAGTGCGGACCATCATCGAGATGGTCACCATGACCCGCCTCGACTGTGTCCTCGGCTCCGCCTCCGGCACCCGCGCCGCGCTCGCCCAGGCCGCCCACCACATCCGCCACCGCTCGGTCCTCGGGGCCAAGCTCATCGACCAGCCGCTGATGCGCAACGTCATCGCCGACCTGGGCGTCGAGTCGGAGGCCGCGACCACCCTGGCCCTGCGGATCGCGGGCGCCGCCGACCGCGCCCAGCGGGGGGACGGCGGTGAGCGGGCGTTCCTGCGGCTCGCCACCGCGGTCGGCAAGTACTGGGTGTGCAAGCGCCAGCCCGCCGCCGTCGCCGAAGCGCTCGAATGCCTGGGCGGCAACGGCTACGACGAGGCCTCCGGCATGCCCCGCCTGTACCGCGAGGCCCCGCTGAACGGGATCTGGGAGGGCTCGGGCAACGTGAACGCCCTCGACGTCCTGCGCGCCCTGACCCGCGAACCGGAGTCCCTCGAGGCCTTCCGTACGGAGGTGGAGAGCGCGTCCGGAGCCGACGCCCGGCTGGACGCCGCCTGGCGCGAGCTGCGCGGCGAACTGGTCCTCACCGAGGACGCCCAGCTGCGTGCACGCCGTCTGGTGGAACGCATGGCGCTCGTCCTGCAGGGTTCGCTCCTCGTACGGCACGCGCCGCACGCCGTGGCCGACGCCTTCTGCTCCTCCCGCCTCGCCGGCGACCGCGGTCTGGCCTTCGGCACGCTGCCCGCCCGCACCGACCTCGGCGGGATCATCGACCGCCTCCCGGCCGCCTGAGAGAAGACGCGCGGCCGTGAGCGATGAGTTTCGAGGAGCCCGGCGGTCTGCCCCGCATGGACACCACGTCACACATGAAGCCGATCGATCTGGGGGCGGCCGCGGAGCGCGTCGCCCGGCTCGCGGAGGGCATCGAGGACAAGCGGCTCGGCGACCCGACGCCCTGCCCGGAGTACGCCGTGCGGGAGCTGCTCGCCCATGTCGCCGGGCTCAGCGTCGCCTTCCGCGACGCGGCCCGCAAGCGGTTCGGGCCGACGACCGGAACGCCGCCCGGCTCGTCCCGTCCGGTACTGGCGGACGACTGGCGGACGGCCCTGCCGAAGGCACTGCACGAGCTGGCCGCCGCCTGGCGGGAGCCGGGCGCCTGGGAGGGGGACACGCAGGCGGGCGGGGTCGACGCCCCGGCCGCCGTCATGGGCCGGATCGCCCTCGACGAGCTGCTGATCCACGGCTGGGACCTGGCGCGGGCGACCGGCCAGGAGTACGAGGTGAGCGAGGAGGAGCTGCTGGTCTCCGAGGCCCTGCTGACTCCGGCCGATGACGCCTCGGGCGAGGCCTTCTTCGGCCCCGTGGTCCCGGTGCCGGACGGCGCGCCGCTCCTGGACCGCGTGATCGGCCTCAGCGGCCGCCGACCCGACTGGCAGCCGGCCTGAGACCTCGGGACCGTCCGACGCGGCCGTTGTCCGCGCCGTGCGTGGGCCGGGCGGCCGACGGCACCGTGGTCGTCGGCCGCCCGGTGGCGGTCAGGTCTGTGCCTCGGGCGTGGTCGTCAGGCTCGGCAGTGGAGCATCTCCAGGGGCGGGTTGGCGTGGAAGTCCGCCCAGTGGTCCGCGCCGAACTCGCGTATGCCCGCTTCCGACACCGTCAGCGGGACCCAGGTCAGCTCGCTGAATCCGGCTGCCCGCAGGGACTTCTCGTAGACCTCGCGGCGCGGGCGGTTGGCGACGAACGAGACCGGCGGGTCGAGGAGCGCCGTCACGCGGACCTGGGGGCCGGTCTCGCCCTCCTCGCCGGTGAGTTCGCTGCGGAAGCCGTACCGGTCCGGGGGCGGTCCGTCGAAGCGGAAGTCGGGCGACTGGTTGAGCACGTAGAGGTCGCCGCCGGGCTTCAGGTTCCGGTGGATGGTGCGGCACATCCGCTCGGCGGTGGCGAGGTCCTTCGCGTACCCGAAGAGCTGCACCGCGAGGGCGATGTCGAACGGCTCGTCGAAGGCCCGCAGTTCGGCCACGTCTCCCACCTCGTAGCGCACTCCCAGGGGATCCTTCGCCTCCAACTCCTCGGCCACGGAGACCATCTCACCGGAGATGTCGACGCCGACGACGTCCGTGGCTCCGCGCCGCTTGAACTCCCTGCTGTAGAAGCCGGTCCCGGAGGCCAGGTCGAGGATCGACCTGCCCCGCACGTCCCCCACCATGGCCAGGAAGCTGGGCACCACCGCGTACTGCTCCAGCGGCAGGGACTTGAACCCCTCGTACGCCTCACCGATCTCGTCGTACTGCTGTACGCCCATCGTGTCGTCCTTCCCCGTACCGCGTCGGGCCGGAGCCCCCGGGCCGCTCCCGGGGCACGCCGTGCCCTGCTGCGGGCAGTCTCGCCGCGGCCCGGCGGACCTTCGTACTGACAGAAGCCACGAAGATGCGGGTTCCGTTCTGGTCGCGCGTACGGGCAGGCGTACGGTTTCAGCCATGATCACCGGTGCGTGCCGCGCACCGGATCCATCGGGCCAAGTCCCGTCCACAGACCGGAGAACCAGCCATGCGTGTCAAAGCCTTCGACCACCTGGTGCTCAATGTGACCGATGTCGACAAGGCGCTCGAGTTCTACACCGGCCCGCTCGGCCTCGCGCCCGAGCGGGTCGAGGAGTGGCGGGCCGGCAAGGTGCCGTTCCCGTCCGTGCGCATCGACGACAGCACCGTCATCGACCTCTTCTCCCGCCCGCGCGGCGAGTCCAACGTCGACCACATCTGTCTGGTCGTCGACCCCGTCGACTGGCAGGAGGTCATCGGCTCCGGGACGTTCGACGTCATCGAGGGGCCCGTCCCCCGCTGGGGTGCGCGCGGCTCGGCGCAGTCCGTCTACGTCAAGGACCCGGACGGCAACACGGTGGAACTGCGCTGGTACCCGCAGGACGCCGACAGCTGAGCCGCCGCCCGGCCCCGATGATCGTCCTCGTGCCATGAAGGGCCGATGACGTGGAAAGAGGGCCGGCGCGTGACGCTGGCGGCGGACCTCAGGGTGGGCGATGCCGTCACCCTGACCGAAGGCTCCCCGGCGGAGGCGGACGTCTCCGCCGGGACGCTGTTCCTGGCGGCGGGGACCGGAGGCACCGTCGAACGGGTCGACCGCCCGGAGCGGATCCCCACCCCGGAGGTACGGGAGTACGAACGGCTCACGTCGCTCCTCGCCGACTTCGGCCACCAGATGCCGCCGGCGAGCAGGCAGCGGCTCGTGGAGCAGGTGGCGTCGCTCGAACCGGCGTGGACCGCGTACGGACAGGAGCGGCCACGGGTGACGCTCCGCGTCCGCCTCGACAACGGGTTCCTCCTGGCGGACGCGCGCGAGGACGCCTTCACCGCAGATTGATAATGGGATCCGTTTTCATATAGCCTCGGTCGCGCCCCCATCGCACCGAGGAGATCCCTGATGGCCGTTCCCAAGCGGAAGATGTCCCGCAGCAACACCCGTCACCGCCGCGCCCAGTGGAAGGCGAGCACCACGCAGCTCGTCCCCTTCACCGTGGACGGCTCGGTGTACCTGGTGCCGCAGCGCCTGCTGAAGGCGTACGAGCGCGGCCTGCTCCGCCCGGAGGGCTGAGCCCTCATGACGCCCACCGACCGGCTGCCCGTGACCGTCCTGTCCGGGTTCCTGGGTGCCGGGAAGACCACCCTCCTCAACCACGTCCTGGGCAATCGCCGAGGACTGCGGGTCGCGGTCATCGTCAACGACATGAGCGAGGTCAACATCGACGCCGCGCTCGTGCGCGGCGGCGAGGCCGCCCTGTCCCGCACCGAGGAGCGGCTGGTCGAGATGACCAACGGGTGCATCTGCTGCACCCTCCGCGACGACCTCCTGGAGGAGGTCGACCGACTGGCCCGTGAGGGCCGCTTCGACCATCTCCTCATCGAGTCGAGCGGCATCTCGGAACCCCTGCCCGTCGCCGCCACCTTCTCCTTCCCCCGCGACGACGGGGCGACCCTCGGCGACCTCGCCCGTCTGGACACGATGGTGACCGTCGTCGACGCCGCGAACTTCCTGCCGGAACTCGACGGCGGGGACGAACTCGCCGAGCGCGGCCTCGCCCCGTACGAGGACGACGAGCGCACGGTCAGCGACCTCCTCGTCGACCAGGTGGAGTTCGCGAACGTCATCGTCCTCAACAAGCTCGACCTGGTCGGGCCCGATGAGGCCCGCCGGCTGCGGGCCACCCTCTCCCGGCTCAACCCGGAGGCACGCGTCGTCCCGGCCGTCCGCGGACAGGTCCCGCTCGAACTCGTCCTGGGCACGGGCCTGTTCGACGTCGAGCGGGCCCAGCAGGCCCCCGGCTGGGTCAAGGAGCTCAACGGCGACCACGTGCCGGAGACCGAGGAGTACGGCATCTCCTCGCTGGTGTTCCGCTCCGAGCTGCCGTTCCACCCCGGGCGGCTCTGGAACTTCGTCACCAAGGCGATGGACAGCGGGACCTTCGGGCGGGTGCTGCGCTCCAAGGGCTTCTTCCGGCTGGCCAGCCGGCCCCGGGTGACCGGACTGTGGTCGCAGGCCGGCGCCGTGGCCCGGTTCGAGCCGTCCGGCGCCCACGGCCCGGACACCGCGCAGGGCCAGGAACTGGTCTTCATCGGCACCGGGCTCCGCGCCGACGCCCTGCGCGCGGCCCTCGACGCCTGCCTCCTCGCGCCCGGCGAAGCCGTACCCGCCCACGACGACTTCCCCGCGTGGGAGACGTACGGCATCGAAGAGGCCTGCGCGCACGAGCCGGCGGCCTGACGGCGGGCCCGACACACTCCGGGCCGGACGGTGGTCGCAGCCACGGCACCGTCCGGCCCGGTACTGTCCCTGCTCGTCCGAGCCGGGCCGCCCGGGCGACCCGGTGGCGCCGAACGAGTGGACTCGCCGGAGGGAGTGCGGGACGGGGGGCCTCCGCCGCCGTGCGCCGGTGGTGATGTGGCCGTCCGCACCCTGACCTGGAAGAGGCGTCCCCCCATGCGACGTACCCCCTACCGAAGACTGTTCGCCGCGACGCTGCTCGTCGCGTCCGTCCTCGCGCCGACGGCATTCGTCCCCGGCGCTCCCGTACACGCCGCCACTGCCGGCCCGCACGGCGAGAGCGACTGCGGACCGGGCGGTCTCGGTCCCGGGCTCACGGCGCGGCTGGACAGGACGATCGAGGACGTCCGCAAGCAGGCGGCCATCCCCGGTGTCGTGGTCGGCCTGTGGATGCCGGGCAAGGGGTGCTACGTCCGCGCGACCGGTGTCGCCGACACCGTCACCCGGAAGCCGATGCCCGTCGACACCTTCGTCAGGATCGGCAGCGAGACCAAGACCTTCACGGTCACCGCGCTGCTCGAACTCGTCGACGAGGGAAAGATCGAGCTCGACGACCCGATCTCCGACTACATCCGGGGCGTCCCCGACGGGGACCGGATCACCCTGCGCCATCTCGCGGAGATGCGCAGCGGCCTCTTCCCGTACACCGCCGACCCCGAGTTCATCCGCGACCTGCAGACCCAGCCGGAGCGCGCCTTCAACCCGTGGGAGGTGCTCTCGTACGGCTACCGGCACCCGAACACCTTCGCGCCGGGCGCGCAGTTCCAGTACTCCAACTCCAACCTGATCCTGCTCGGCCTCGTCATCGAGAAGGTCAGCGGCAAGCGGCTCGCCGGCTTCATCCACGAGCGGGTGCTCCGCCCGGCCCGCCTGCACGACACGCTCTTCCCGAAGGGCGCCGAGTTCCCCGAGCCGCACGCGCGCGGATACACCGACCAGACGCTCAGCGGCGCGGTCGAGGACGTCACGGACTGGAACCCCAGCTGGGCCTGGGCGGCCGGGGCGATGATCTCCAACCTGCACGACCTGCGCCGCTGGGCCGAGATCCTCGCGACCGGAAAGCTGCTGAGCCCGGAGACCCAGGCGCAGCGGCTCAAGACGCTGCCGACCGGCTTCCCCGGGACGAGTTACGGCCTCGGGATCTTCGAGACCAACGGATGGATCGGGCACAACGGCTCGATCCCGGGATACGAGACCGTGACCGTCCATCTGCCCGAGCAGAAGGCCACGCTGGTCATCATGATCAACACGGATGTCACCAGCGGCGGCGAGGAACCGTCCACGCTCCTCGCGCGGGCGATCACTGCGGTCGCCACCCCGGACCACGTCTACGACGGCTCCGCCGTGCCGCGCTGATCCCGAAATGAAGTGAGGCGCGGGAAAGACCCCGCACGAAAAAGTGGCAAGGGGATCAACTCACCTCTTGCCACTCTCAACTTATAGCGCACAGGGGGGCTTGCGGCAAGGCCCCGGTCGTCCCGCAGAATCACTGGTCTCAGCCAGCCCCTGCAGAAATGGGAGTCCCCCTCCGTGCGTGTGCTTTCGTCGGTGGACCAGTCGTACGACACCAGCGCGTTCGACCTTCCCGACCGTCTCTCCCCCAAGGCCGACCCGGCGCTCATCGCCGGTGACGAGCGGCACTTCGCGGCGATCGCGGAGAGCCTCCGCGAGGCGATCGCCGACCTCTCGGAGCGTCTCGCCGCCGCGCGGAAGGCGCCCGGCGGCGCCGGCCGGGAGGCGATGGACCGGGACGCGGAGATCCACCGGCTGACCGGTCGGCTGCGTACCCTGCGCCGCTTCGGCCTGGACCTGTGCCTCGGACGCATCGTCGGCGAGGACGGCGCGGACCCCGTGTACGTCGGCCGTCTCGGCCTCACCGACAGCGCGGGACGCCGGCTGCTCATCGACTGGCGCTCCCCCGCCGCCGAGCCCTTCTTCGCGGCCACCCACGCCAACCCGATGGGCCTGGCGAGCCGCCGCAGGTACCGCTGGAGCGGCGGCCGGATCAGCGACTACTGGGACGAGGTGTTCACCGCCGACGGGCTCGCGGAGCACGCGGCCCTCGACGACCAGTCCGCGTTCATCGCCAGCCTCGGCGGCAGCCGGTCGCCCCGGATGCGCGATGTGCTCTCCACCATCCAGGCCGACCAGGACGCCATCATCCGGGCGGGCTCGCGCGGCACGCTCGTCGTCGACGGCGGCCCTGGTACGGGAAAGACCGTCGTGGCGCTGCACCGCTCCGCGCACCTCCTCTACGCGGACCCGCGCCTCGGCCACCGGCGGGGCGGCGTGCTGTTCGTCGGTCCGCACCAGCCCTATCTGGCGTACGTCGCCGACGTCCTGCCCAGCCTCGGCGAGGAGGGGGTACGGACCTGCACCGTGCGGGACCTCGTCGCCGAGGGCGCGCGGGCGGCGGCCGAGCGCGACCCGGAGGTGGCGCTCCTGAAGTCGTCCGCCGACATGGTGCGGGCGATCGAGGCGGCCGTCAGGTTCTACGAGGAGCCGCCCGCCAAGGGGATGACCGTCTCGACCGACTGGGCCGACGTCCGGCTGACCGCCGACGACTGGGCGGAGGCCTTCGAGGCACCGGAGGCCGGCACTCCGCACAACGAGGCGCGGGAGCAGATCTGGGAGGAGCTGGCCACCCTCCTGCTCGCCAAGCTCGACGGCGAGGTCCCCGAGGACCAGTTCCGCAGGGCGCTGCGGCAGGACGAGGAGCTCGCCGACGCCCTGCACGGCGCCTGGCCGCTGCTCGAGGCGGCCGACCTCGTCGGAGACCTGTGGTCGGTCCCCGCGTACCTGCGGAAGTGCGCTCCCTGGCTGAGCCGCGAGGACGTCCGGAAGCTCCAGCGCGCGGACGCCCAGGCCTGGACGGTGTCCGACCTGCCGCTCCTGGACGCGGCGCGGCAGCGGCTCGGCGACCCGGAGGCGGCGCGGCGCAAGCGGCGGCAGCAGGCCACGGTCGACGCCGAACGGGCGCGCATGGCCGACGTCATCGACAACGTGCTGGCGGCCGACGACGACGGTGAGGGCGCGGTGACGATGCTGCGCGGACAGGACCTCAAGGACAGTCTGGTCGACGAGGCCGCGCTGCCGGGCGCGGAGCCCGACCTGCTCGCCGGGCCGTTCGCGCACATCGTCGTGGACGAGGCGCAGGAACTGACGGACGCGGAGTGGCAGATGCTGCTGCTTCGCTGCCCGTCCCGGAGCTTCACCATCGTCGGGGACCGGGCCCAGGCCCGGCAGGGGTTCACGGAGACCTGGCAGGAGCGGCTCGAGCGGGTCGGTCTCGACCGGATCACCGTGGCGTCCCTGAGCATCAACTACCGCACGCCGGAAGAGGTCATGGCGGAGGCCGAGCCGGCCATCCGGGCCGCGCTCCCGGACGCCAACGTGCCGACGTCCGTCCGCAGCAGCGGCGTCCCCGTCGTCCACGGCTCCGTCGACGAACTCGACTCGGTCCTCGACGACCGGCTCGCCACCCATGCCGAGGGAACGGCCTGTGTCATCGGCGCCCCGTGGTTCCGGCCGGGTGACCGCGTCCGGTCGCTGACGCCCTCGCTGTCGAAGGGCCTCGAGTTCGACCTGGTCGTCCTCGTCGACCCGGAGTCGTTCGGCGAGGGGATCGAGGGGGCGGTCGACCGCTATGTCGCCATGACCCGCGCGACCCGCGAGCTCGTGGTGCTGAGGAGCTCCTGATCGGCAGGACGCCCCCTGGCTGACTCCGTGGGGCGAACCGGTGCCGCGCGTGGGCGCGCCACGGCCGATCCTGCGATCAGATGACGTATCGATGGGTGCATGACTCACATGTGCGAGCCCATCACGGCACCCGTTCCCGGCGACCCCGTCGCTCCCGGTGGGGAGTGCCCCGAGGTCGCGTCGCTCGTCGCGCCGTACCTGCGCATCATCCGTTCGGCACTGCCGCCCGGGGAGGCGGAACGATTCTTCGTACGGGCCCTCGACGCGCACGAGGAGGAGCGGCGCCGGGCGGGGGCGCTCCAGCTCGGCTTCAGCGCGTACCTCTGGGACGGTCTCGGCGAGAGCTGGGGCACGTCCCTGGCGCACACCTCCGCCTGGGAGGCCATGCAGGCGATCCGTCACCTCGTGCGCAAGGCCCCGCGCGCGGATCTCGCCGCGTATCTGCGGCTCGGGCTCGGGCACGACCGCGAGCTCGGCGCCGGGGCCCCGGGCCGGACCCCGGTGCCGGTGGGCGCCTGACGGCGCGTCCGAAACCGGGGGATGTCGGGGCCGGCCCGCTCCCGGACGCCCGGGGCGCGGGCCGGGCCCGGCCCCGTACGGTCGGCCTGCCTGGCGGGCCGACCCGCCGTTACGCGTACTGGGCGATCTGGATCAGGTTCCCGCAGGTGTCGTCCAGGATCGCGACGGTGACCGGGCCCATCTCCACCGGCTCCTGGGTGAAGCGGACTCCGAGTCCGCGCAGCCGCTCGTACTCCGCGCGCACGTCGTCCACGGCGAAGGAGGTGAGCGGGATGCCGGCCTCGACCAGGGCCTTCTTGTACGTCTTGGCGGCGGGGACGGCGGTGTCGGGCTCCAGGACCAGCTCGACGCCGTCGGGGTGCTCCGGCGAGACCACCGTCAGCCAGCGGTACTCGCCGAGGGGCACCTCCGTCTTCTTCACGAAGCCCAGCACGTCGGTGTAGAAGCGCAGCGCCCTTTCCTGGTCGTCGACGAGGAGGCTGGCCAGGTTGATCCTCATGTGTGCTCTCCGGTGAGGTGGGTTCGGTGTGGGGACCACGGAAGGTTCAGCATCCCTCCCGCGCCCGTGACGGCGGGACGCGCCGCGCCCGGGCGCACCGGGGGTCCCGGTCGGTGTGCCGGAGGTACGCGCGCGTAGCGTGATGGCGTCGGCTCCGTCGTCTCTCACACTGGAGATCCGCCTGTGTCCAGCGCTGCACCGACCCGTACCGCTGTCGTGGAATCCCTCATGGACCGCTTCCCCGGGATCCCTCCGGAGGCCGTGTTCAAGGAGGACCTGCTGCGCGGCGGGCTCGCCTTCGATCCCTCGGCACTGAGCGGCAACGAGGGGGGCGAGGTGAAGCCGAAGTCGTACTTCATCTTCTCCTTCGACCACCGCACCCTGCCGGAGCTCGGCGAGGCGGCGCTGAACCGCCCGCCGGAGGAGATCGTGCTCACCGGCGGGCCGTACGGCCTGCGCCGCACGGTGGTGTCGGTACGGGTCAACCCCTCGTCGCCGTACCGGGTGGCGCCCGACACCGACGGGACGCTCGCACTGTTCCTCGACGGGGTCCGGATCGCCGACGTCGGGCTGCCGCCGATGCCGGAGTACTACCGGCACCCGCTGGCGAACGGCAAGTCCGTGATGGAGGTCGCGCCGACGATCCAGTGGGGTTATCTGATCTACCTCACGGTGTTCCGGGTCTGCCAGTACTTCGGCGCCAAGGAGGAGTGCCAGTACTGCGACATCAACCACAACTGGCGCCAGCACAAGGCGGCCGGCCGCCCGTACACCGGGGTGAAGCCGGTCGACGAGGTCCTGGAGGCCCTGGAGATCATCGACCGCCACGACACCGCCCGCACCTCGACCGCGTACACCCTCACCGGCGGGGCGGTCACGTCCCAGGTCGGCGGGAAGGACGAGGCCGACTTCTACGGGCAGTACGCGCGCGCGATCGAGGAGCGTTTCCCCGGCCGCTGGATCGGCAAGGTCGTCGCCCAGGCGCTGCCGAAGGAGGACGTGCGGCGCTTCCACGACTACGGCATCCGGATCTACCACCCGAACTACGAGGTGTGGGACCGCCGGCTCTTCGAGCTGTACTGCCCCGGCAAGGAGCGGTACATCGGCCGGGACGAGTGGCACCGCCGGATCCTGGACTCGGCGGAGGTGTTCGGGCCGCGTAACGTCATCCCGAACTTCGTCGCCGGCGTCGAGATGGCCCGCCCGTCCGGCTTCCTGAGCGTGGACGAGGCGATCGCCTCCACGCGGGAGGGCCTGCGGTTCTTCATGTCGCGCGGGATCACCCCCCGTTTCACCACGTGGTGCCCGGAGCCGACGACCCCGCTCGGCCGCGAGAACCCGGACGGGGCGCCGCTGGAGTACCACCTGCGCCTCCTCGAGGCGTACACGGCGACGCTGGAGGAGTACGGGCTCACGGCGCCGCCCGGGTACGGGCCCGCGGGCCCGGGGCGCGCGGTGTTCTCGGTCAGCTCGTTCATGGACGCGCTCGCCCCCGCGCCGGGTGAGTGACGGACGGCCCGTCACGGCCGGGGCGTGTTCGTCGCGGGCGGTCCGTCTCCCGTGACCGGTCCGTCTCCGGACCCCGCTCCGGCCCCGGATCCCGCCCCGGATCCCGGTCCTTCGCGGGCCACAGGCGTGCCGCGGTCGCGGCTCCGACGAGGGCCACGACGGTGAGGACGGCCGCCGAGGCGGCCGGGCCCGCCGTCGCGGCGAGCCAGCCGGCGAGGGGATAGGCGAGCAGCCAGCAGGCGTGCGAGAGGGAGAAGCGGGCCGCGAAGGCGGCGGGCAGGTCCCCGCTCCGGACGGAGCCGCGCACCACCCGGCCGCCGGGGGTGAGGACCGCCGAGCCCGCGGCGCCGGTGACCAGCCAGACCGCGAGCAGGGCGGGCCAGGACCAGGGGCCCGGCGGGACGGCGAGCCCGAGGGCGAGCAGGCCCAGGGCCCCGGGCAGCACGCAGGCGGCCCGCAGCATGACCGCCCGGTCGCCGCCCCGCTCCAGGAGGCGCGGGAGCAGCAGGGCCACCGCCATCGAGCCGGCCCCGTACGCGCCGAGGGCGAGCGGTACGTCTCCGGCGGGGCGGCCGAGGGTGCCGCGGACCAGGAGCACGGTGTCGACCAGGACCACGGCCCCGGCCGCCGCGACGGCCAGGTCAAGGGCGAGGAGCGCCCGCAGGCGCGGGGTGGCGAGCACGAGCCGGATCCCGGAGGCCGCCTTGGCGTACGACTTCCCCTGGTCTTCGTCGGCGTCCGGGTCCGGGTCCGGGTCCGGCAGGGTGGTCGAGCGGACGAGGAGGGCGGAGGCGAGGAAGCCGACGGCGGTGGCGGTGAAGAGCCAGGTGTAGGGGACGACGGTGAGCAGCGCGGCGGCGAGCAGCGGGCTCGCCAGACTCTCCAGGTCGTAGGCGAGGCGGGCGAGGGAGAGGGCCTCCGTGTAGTCGCGTTCCTCGGGCAGGACCTGCGGGACGGTCGCCTGGAAGGCCGGGGTGAAGGCGGCCGACGCGGCCTGGAGCAGCAGGATCAGCACGTAGACCTGCCAGATCCGGCTGACGAACGGCAGGGCGAGGACGACCGTCGCCCGTGCCAGGTCCATGGAGACGAGCAGGGCCCGCCGGGGCACGCGGCCGGCGAGGGCGCCGACGAGCGGGGCGATCAGGACGTACGCGGCCATCTTGATCGCCAGGGCGGTGCCGAGCACGGCGGCCGCGTTCGCCCCCGCGAGGTCGTACGCGAGGAGGCTGAGCGCGACGGTCGCGAGGCCGGTGCCGGTGAGGGCGACGACCTGGGCGCCGAACAGGCGCTGGTAGGTGGGGTTGCGCAGCACGGACAGCATGAGGACGCCCCCGGTCGGCCCGGTGGACTGCGGACGTCTTCACCCTAGCGGACATGTGCATGAGTGCGCACATGACGATTTCCGGGAGGGTCGGGCGACTGTCTCAGTCGTGCCAGGGCTCCCCGCTGACCTGGTGATCGGCCCGGCTGATCGCCTCGACCACCAGCCGCTTCAGGTGCCCGTCCGGCATCGCGTACACGACCCGGCGCCCGTCCTTGCGGGACTGGACGAGCCCGGCGAGGCGCAGCTTGGCCAGATGCTGGCTGACCGCCGGGCGTGCGGCACCGCACGCCTCCGTCAGGGCGCTCACGTCGGCCTCACCCCGGGTGAGCAGCCACACGAGCTGGAGCCGGGTGGGGTCGGAGAGCAGCCCGAACACCTCCGCCGCCGCCGAGAGTTCGAGCGCTCCGGGCGTCCGCTCGTGCGGACGGGACGCGGCCGGGGGATCTACGCGCTCAGACATGGGCCCATGGTAGGCAGACCGGCCGCCGCCGACCGCCGGCCTGGTGTCCGGCGGAAACCGTACGGCGCGGGGCCGGGCGCCGGGCGGGTCGGACGTCCGCCCGGCGCGGGGCTCGTCGGGGCGGTACGGCGTCGGGCTCCGCGCCCGGCAGGCGTACGGCTCAGGACCCGGGCAGGGCCGTACCGCGTCAGGCCCCACGCCCAGCAGAGCCGTACGGCGTCAGACTCCGCGCCCGGCCGGCGTCGTGAGGCGTCAGGCTTCGCGTCCCGCCTCGGTCGTACGCCCTCAGGTCCCGTTTCGGTCGGGCCCGGGCGGGCTCGGCACCGTACCCAGGAAGCGGATGTGCGGAGGGCCTCCGGGGTCCGGGCGGGTCACGGACGACCGGACGCGGTAGACCTCGGCGATCAGCTCCTCGGTGAGCACGTCCCCCGGGGTGCCGGTGGCCACCACGTGTCCCCCCGCGAGGACCACGAGCCGGTCGCAGTACATCGCCGCCAGGTTCAGGTCGTGCAGCGCGACGACGGCGGTGAGGCGCAGTTCGGCGACGAGGGCCAGGAGGTCCAGCTGGTGCTGGATGTCGAGGTGGTTGGTGGGTTCGTCGAGGAGCAGCTCGCGCGGCTCCTGGGCGAGGGCGCGGGCGATCTGGACGCGCTGGCGTTCGCCGCCGGAGAGGGTGCGCCAGGGCTGCCGGGCCCGGTCGGTGAGGCCGGTGCGTGTGAGCGCGGAGAGGACGGCTGTCTCGTCGGCGGCCGAGGGGGGCGTCCAGGCCCTGCGGTGGGGCACGCGGCCGAGACGGACGACGTCGGTGACGGTCAGGTCGGTCTGGGTGTCGGCCTGTTGCTCGACCGTGGCGAGGCGCCGGGCGACCGTCCGGCGGCCGAGACCGGCCAGCGGGTCGCCGTCGAGGGTGACGACCCCGGAGTCCGGGGCCAGGACGCCCGCGAGGAGGCGCAGGAGGGTCGACTTCCCCGAGCCGTTGGGCCCGAGGAGACCGGTGACCGTGCCGGGGGCGAGGGTGACGCTGACCCCGTCGAGGACGAGGGTGCCGCCCGCGGTGCGCGAGACCCGGTCGGCGCGGAGCCCGAGGCCCGCCCCGGGGGCCGTGCCCGTTTCCGCGACCACGTCGGCGTGCGGGCTCGGGGTCATCGGGCGCTCCTGGTGCGGTACAGGACGAGGACGAAGGCCGGGACGCCGATCAGCGAGGTCACCACGCCCACCGGCACCTCCTGGGGGTCGAGGACCGTACGGGCGAGCGTGTCGGCCCAGACCAGGAACACCGCGCCGGCCAGGGCGGTGACCGGCAGCAGCCGGGCGTGCCCCGGGCCGGCCAGGGCGCGGGCGGCGTGCGGCAGGACCAGGCCGACGAAGCCGATCGCTCCTGCGGCGGAGACCAGGGCGGCGGTCAGGAGGGCGGTGACGCACAGCAGGACGAGCCGTGTCCGGGTGACGGCGACACCGAGCGCGGCGGCGGCCTCCTCGCCGAACGCGAACGCGTCCAGGGTCCTCGCGTACCCGCCGCAGATCAACAGGGCCGCCGCGAGCACCGCGCCGCACACCCCCACGTCACCCCAGCCGGCCCCGCCGAGCGAGCCGAGCAGCCAGAAGAGCACGCCCCGCGTGGTCTCGGCGTCGGCCGCCGTCATCACGACGAAGGAGGTGAGGGCGGAGAAGAGCTGCATCGCGGCGACGCCCGCGAGCACCACCCGGTCCGTCGAGCCGCCGAGGGTGTGGCTGAGCAGCAGGACGAGCGCGAAGGAGAGCACCGCTCCGAGGAACGCCCCTCCGGTGACGGAGAGGACGCCTCCGCCGACGCCGAGGACGACGACGGCGACCGCGCCGGTCGAGGCGCCCGAGGAGACGCCGAGGACGAAGGGGTCGGCGAGCGGATTGCGCAGCAGCGACTGCATCACCGCGCCGCAGACCGCGAGTCCGGCTCCGCAGACGGCGGCGAGGAGGGTGCGGGGCAGCCGGAGCTCCCACACGATGCCGTCCCTGATCGGCGAGACCTCAGGGGCCTCTCCGCCGAGATGGGCGGCGACCACGGACCAGACGTCGCCGACGCCGATGTCCGCCGGGCCGATGGTGATCGCGACGGCCACCGAAACGGCCAGGACGGCGAGGCCGGCCACCGTCCACAACAGCGCCGCGCCCCCTCCGCGTACGACGGCGGCCGCCCGACCGGCCGAGGCGACGCCCGCCGCCTTGCGGGGCGGCGGCACGGTCAGGTCGCGGGGCGGGGTGGGGGCCTCACCGGGCGGGGGCACGGTCACGACGCCGGGCGGGGGTTCGGCCTCACCGGGCGGCGGCACGGTCACGGCGCCGGGCGGGGGTTCGGCCTCACCGGACGGCGGCACGGTCACGGCGCCGGGCGGGTTCGGCGTCACTTCGTGAGACCGTACGTGCGGAGGGCCGCCGCCACCTTCTCGACGCCCTCGACGGTACGGATCGTGGGGTTCATGGCCTGCCCGCTGAGCAGCACGTACCGCTTCTTCCGTACCGCCGTCATGTTCCGGGTGACCGGGTCGGACTCCAGGAACTCGATCTTCTTCGCGGCGCTCTCGGCGGACTGCGAGCGGCGGGTCAGATCGCCGATGACGAGGACGTCGGGGTCGCGGTCGGCGACCGTCTCCCAGTTGATCTGCGGCCACTCCGCGCGCGTGTCGTCGAAGACGTTCTTCGCGCCGAGCGCGCGGGTGACGATGCCGGGCGCGCCGCAACACCCCGCCATGTAGGGCGATTCGGCGTTGGCGAACCAGTAGAGGACCGTGACGTCCCCGAAGTCGCCCCCGGCGGTGGCCTTCGTCACCCGGGACGAGAGCTCCGCGACCAGCTTCTCGCCGCGCTCCGGGACCGCGAACACCCGGGCCAGGTCGCGGATCTCGCCGTACACGGTCTCCATGGTCAGGGGCCGGGTGCGGATGCCGTCGCCGTCGCCGCTGTTGTCCTTGCCGACGCAGTCGGTGGGCGAGAGGTAGGTGGGGACGCCGAGCTCCTCGAACCGCTCGCGGGGAGCCACCCCGCCCTTGCCGAGGGTGTACGCGAAGGACGCGGCGGCGAAGTCGGGTTCGGCGTCGAGCACCTTCTCGAAGGAGGGGTAGCGGTCGGCGAGGCGCGGGACCTTCGCGTTCTGCTTCTCAAGGCCCTTGAGCACGGGGTCGGTCCAGGTGGCGGTGCCCACCATGCGGTCGGCCAGACCGAGGGAGAGCATGATCTCCGCCGTCCCCTGGTCGAGGGCGACGGCCCGCCGCGGCGGCCCCTCGACGGTGACCCGCCGGCCGCAGTTGTCGTCGATCGTCACCGGGTACCCCTGCCGCGGGCCGCCGGACGTGTTCTTCGAGGGCTGTACGGCGGATCCGCCGCCGCAACCGGTCACGGTCAGGAGCAGGGCGCCGGCCAGCAGGAGGGCGGCGGAGCGGGCGGGATGTGCGAAGGGCACGGGAATTTTCCTCTGCGGCCACGGCTCATACGCGGAGCCTGTCGTACGGAGCTCCCCGGCCGACAGCGTGCCTCCGGGGCCGCCAGCAGGTCTTCGGACTCGGGGTCATCCGGACGGAGCGCCTTCCCGGGCCGTCGTGCCGCCCAGTGGCCGATGCTCCGCCCGTCGCCCTCACCGCTGCGCGTCAGTTCCGGTCTCGCACCGGATTCCCTGACCCGTGCGCGTACCCCGTTCGGGTGCGTGCAAAGGTACGACTGGCCTCGGCACAGTACCACCGGCCCGCTCCCCCGCCCGGGGGCGCCACCGGTGGCACGTGTCCGCGCCGTTGGGACGTCAGACGCGCAGTTCCCTCGCCTCGAAGCGGCCGTCACCGAGGACGAGGACGAAGGAGACCTGCTGTCCCTCGGAGAGCGAGTGCTGCTCGCCCTCGATGTCCGCGGCGCTGAAGTAGACCTGTTCCTCGGAGCCCACGGGAAGGACGAATCCGTACCCGCCGGCGCGGTTGAAGGACTGGACGAACCCGTTGCTTCTGCCTTCCACGGCGGCCTCCTCGTCGTCATGGGCGACACGGCCGAGGGGAGAGGGCGCCCGTCCCGGCCGCATCCGCGTCTCAGGGGACTTGTACCCCGTCGGCGCGCTCTTCGCCCGTTGACCATGGCCCGGGCGGACGCTCTTCGGCCCTGGTGTGCGCGCCCCTCCCCCGAGTCTCGTACAATCTTCAACAGAGGCCCGGTGCCGGAGATCCCCCGTGTCCGACACCGGGCCTCACCCTGCCCTCACTCCATCCGTGGTGACTCCACTCCCACGGGCGCCCGAAAGATCCCGTGAGGCGCTGTTTCGTCCGGACGCCATCGGGCAGCAGCACCTCGTGCCACCGGCGGCCACCGGGGCGCGTGCGAGCGACGTCAGGGAGAGGACCATGAGCCACCACGACAGGCACGGCAGCGACCAGGACGCTCACCCCGAGCCTCCGCGGACCACACCGTCCGGCGCGGAGGGCGAGAGCGGTGACGCGGAGGCACGGCGCGAGGCGGAGGAGGCCGTGCTGGGCGGGCCGGAACCCGACGAGGACGACGCGCACGGCAGCACCGCCAAGCGACAGACCCCCGGGCTCGGCCGCGAGGAGCAGCGGAGACCGCACCCGTGAGCCCCACGAGCCCCCTACGTCCTGCCAGTCCCGTGGACGACATGCGTATCTCTCCCGTTCCGGGGAAGTCGCAGGGACGAGACAGAGCTCAGGAGGTGTCGCATGTCCGCCGGTAAGAAGGCGAAGAACGCCGCGCAGACCGCCAAGGGCAAGGCCAAGGAGACCGCCGGCAAGGCTGTGGGCAACGAGAGCCTGGAGATGCAGGGCAAGGCCGAGCAGGTCAAGGGCGATGCGAAGCAGGCGGGTGAGAAGGCCAAGGACGCGTTCAAGCACTGAGGAACGCGAACGGCCGGCGGACCGGGCACCCGGTCCGCCGGCCGTTCGCGTTCCCCGCCCGTGGAGACACCCGAACCACTCTTCCCGTTGCCGCCTGCCCGGCGAACCCCGAAGTCACCCGAAAAGCTCGTACAATACCAATCAGTCGGTTTGATGTCGGCCTGGTGCTACTGGAGCCATCGGTGACGAAACAAGAGCGGGCCGCACGGACCCGCGACGCGCTGATCAGGTCGGCGGCCAGGGAGTTCGACCAGCACGGCTACACCCTCGCCACGCTGACCGCGATCAGCGCGGGAGCCGGCGTGAGCCCCGGCGCGCTCCACTTCCACTTCGAGAACAAGGCGGCCGTCGCCGCCGCCGTCGAGGCCGACGCGTCCACCGCGCTGCGCCGGACCGCCAGGATCGTGTACGGCCGGCGGTCGAACGCCCTGCAGAACCTGGCCGACACCACGCACGCCCTCGCCCGGCTGCTCCGCGAGGACATCGTCGTGCGGGCGGGTTTCCGGCTCAGCTGCTCCCACGGCTGCCGTACGGACCTGAACCTGCGCCAGGAATGGCAGAGCTGTGTGCAGCAACGGCTCGCGGAGGCGGCCGACGAGGGTCTGCTCGCCGCCGGCGCCGGCCGTCAGCAGGACCTGGCCCGCACGATCGTGGCCGCGACCGTCGGTCTTGAGGCCCTCGGCGCGGACAACAGCGCCTGGCTGTCGCCGGCGACCGTCACCGGTCTGTGGCGCACGCTGCTGCCGCTCCTGGCGAGCCCCGAGACGCTCGCCGGCCTGGAACCCGCGGGCAGCCCCTCCGTCACCGGCCGCCGGGTGCCCGCACCGGTCGGCTGAGGCGCGGTCGGCCGAGCGAACCACGCGCCCTCGTGGTGGACGAACCCCGGAGACGCCTCAGAGCGCGCTCCCGCCCGTGACGTCCACGTACTGGCCGGTGATCCAGCGCGCGTCGTCGGAGACGAGGAAGCCCACCACGTCCGCGACGTCGGCCGGTGTCCCGATCCGGCCGAAGACCGAGAGGGCCGCGAGGGCGGCGCTCGCCTCGGGGGTGGCCCTGCGCCGGGCGTTCATGTCGGTCGCGATGTAACCGGGGGCCACCGCGTTGACCGTGATCCCCCGGGGTCCCAGTTCCTTGGCGAGGGCGAGGGTCATCGTGTCGACGGCGCCCTTGGTCATCGCGTACGTGACCGAGTCGGGGAACGCGTGCTTCGTCGCCGCCGAGGAGATGTTGACGATTCGGCCGCCGTCGCGCAGCCGGGCGAGCCCCCGCTGGATGAGGAAGAGCGGGGCCTTCACGTTGATGGTGAAGAGCCGGTCGAAGACCTCGGGGGTCAGTTCGTGGACGCGCCCCGAGCCGCTCGCGCCCGCGTTGTTGACGAGGATGTCGAACTCGGGCCCCGCGTCCCACTCGGCGAGACCGGCCTCCAGGGCCGTGTAGAAGGTGTCGACCGCGTCCGGCGCCTCCAGCTCCGCGCGGAACGGGAACGCCCGGCCGCCCTCCTCCTCGATGGTCTTCACGGTCTCGCGGGCGGCCGCCTCGTCGCGACCGTAGTGCACGGCGACCAGGGCTCCGTCCCTGGCGAGCCGCTGGGCGATGCCCCTTCCGATGCCACGGCTCGCCCCGGTGACGATCGCGGTCCTGCCGGCCAGCGCGGGCATGTCGGCCTCGCCTTCCTTCGTTTCAGGAGTGGTCGAGGAGGCTCCGGTACCACGCCCTGTGGTCCGCGAATCCCTCGGTGAAAGCGGGCCCCGGTGCACAGCCCGGCTCCCGCCAGGGGCGGTCGTCGGCGAACCAGTGGTCGGTGGCAAGCATGTCGAGATGGTGCTGCGCGACGGCATGACCCGCGAGCAGCGTACGGGCCTCCGCCACGTCCACCGCCGGCCCCCGGCGCACGCCCGTCCGGTGGGCGAGCAGGTCCTCCGCTGCCGCGAGGAGTTCGGTGACGGGCACCGGCTCGGGATGGTTCACGTAGTACGGACCGGTGTGGACGCGTGGGGAGAGCCCGGCGCCGAGGAGGGCGCGGGCCAGGCTGTCCACGTCGACGAGCGAGTGCAGCGAGTCACCGCCGGCGAGCGGGCCGGGCAGCGCCGCGAGCAGCCGGACAAGGCCGGGGATCAGCTGCCGGTCGCCCGTGCCGTACACGAGGTGCGGTCGCAGGACGGCGCCGCCCGCGTCGAGGACGTACCGCTCGCCCGCCGCCCGGGTGCGGCTCGTCGCGGAGACCGGGGCGAGCGGCAGGGTGCCGGGGGCGGCGGCCCGGAAGGGGCCGCGGCCGTGGACGGAGGCGGTGCTCAGGGCGACGATCCGGGGCACGCCCGCGCGTACGGCCGCGTCGACCAGGGCCCGGGTGCCCTCGTCGTTGACCGCGCGGGCGAGCTCCGGGTCCCCGCCGATCACCGAGGCGCAGTGGATCAGGACGTCCACGCCCTCGCAGGCACGGCGCAGGGAGGCGGGGTCGCGCAGGTCTCCCCGGACGGCTTCGGTACCGCCCTTCTCCTCCGTGGCGGGCGGCCGGCGGGCGAGCAGGCGTACGTGCGTCGGCCCGGGCAGTGCCGCCGCCGCGGCCGCCACCCGGCTGCCGATGAATCCGGTCGCGCCGGTGATCAGTATGCGAAGGTCCATCGTTCCGGTCCGGTTCAGCCCGCCCGCCGGCTGTCGAGGCCCGCTCCGGCCACCACCAGTTCCGGGGACGGGGAAGTGAGGTCACACACGAAGACCGTCGTGCCGTCCTGCCGGCCCGTGACCCGTACGACGGTCGTCGACTGGTCGGGGGCGGGCGCGACCTCGGCCTCGATCCAGCAGGGGCTGTCGAGTTCGGCGTAGCGCTCGAAGGAGATGTTCATGACGGTGGGCAGGAACACTCCCCCGCCGGCCGTCACCGTCGCGGCCTGCCGGGCGGCTTCGAGGAGCACCATCCCGGGCACGTGGTCGTTGGGGCGGCGGAAGAGCGTGGTGTGGCCGGTGTCGATGCGCAGCTGCCAGGTGTTCGCCCGGGGGCCGGGGCCGAGGACGACGTCCTGCGGCCGGCGGCGGCCGACGAGGTGGGGGGCCACTCCCTGGATCAGTGGCACGGGCCTTCCGAGCGCCTTCATCCGCTCGCCCCGCAGGCGGCGGTAGGCGGGGGTCGAGGTGCAGGCGGCCCGGCCGCCGCCGGTGGCGAGCAGCCGTCGTCCCCGGGTGAGCCGCACGCTGGTGGAGAGGTCCCGCGGCCTGCCGCGGCGGGTGTCGAGCCCGGGGAAGAAGACGTCGACGGTGATGTCCGACGGAAGGCCGTTGACGGCGAGCGCCTCGGAATCGGCGTCGTAGTGGAGGTCCCACATGACGAACTGATCGTCGACGGGTACCCCCAGTTCGGCATGAGCGGCGAGCATGGTCGCCTGGCGTATCGTCTCGGCCACCAAGACGGGGTCGTGCCGGTCGCCTGCCACGGGAGAGAAGAAGGGATGTGACGCGGGCCAGTGAGCGGAGACAGAGAATCGATTCTCCTGCAGCCGCGTCCACCCCGTGGGAAAGATGTCGGCGGGATCGGCCCGGTGTACGAACTCCCCGGGGACGTACGTCGTCGCTCCTCGGCGGTTCTGATCCATGGTTCCCCCTCGTCCCCGCGCACCCTGGGCGGTAAACCCGCCCGGCGTAGAATACGTACAGCCCGGTTTTCTTTTCAATGCTTCGCGTCACACGGCGAACACGGTCAGCGATACAGCAGGAGGCGCCTTGGCACAGCAAGCGCGTGCAATCCGAACCCGGCGGGCGATCCTGGAGTCGGCGGCGGCCGTCTTCGCGGAGCGCGGCTATGAGCGGACGACCATCGGGGAGATCTTGGTGCGCGCCGGGGTGACCAAGGGGGCGCTGTATTTCCACTTTGCTTCCAAGGAAGACCTGGCTCTCGGTGTGCTCGACGCCCAGATGCTCGACGAGCCGCTCACTCCCCAGCCCATCAAGCTCCAGGAGCTGGTGGACCAGGGCTTCCTCCTCGCTCACCGGCTGCAGCGTGACGCGCTGGTGCGCGCGAGCGTCGCCCTGGCCCTCGACAGTGGTGCCACGGGGGTGGACCGGGCCGCTCCGTTCCGGGCGTGGATCGATCAGGTCTCCGAGGTGCTGACGGTCGCGAAGGCCCGCGGGGAGCTCCTCGTCCATGTGAACGTGACGGACACGGCCGAGCTGTTCGCCGGCGCCTTCGCGGGAATCCAGACGATGTCCCAGATTCTTTGCGATCGCAATGATCTGACGCATCGGGTCCTTGTGCTTCTGCGGCATGTTCTGCCGACCATCTGCACCCCCGCCCTGCTGACCGATCTGGAGATCACCGAAGAGCGCGCCCGGCGCCTCGCCACCGAGTACGACGAGCGTCGGCTCCATCGAGGAGAGGGAAACCTCGCGGACATCTCCCGTTAAGAAAACCGACCGTCCGGTCCTCTTCGACCCCTGAAGCGCCCCGTCGCAGAACATGCGACGGGGCGCTCTGGCGTCATGGCACTGAGTGTGTTTTGCTGAGGGTACTCAGTGCCACTAGCGTCTAGGGGAGCTCCACATCATGGGCAAGGACTTCGACCTGTATCGGCCCTCCGAGGAGCACGACATGCTCCGGGAGTCGGTCCGTGCGCTCGCGGAGGCGAAGATCGTGCCGTTCGCCGCGGCGGTGGACGAGGAGGGCCGCTTCCCGCAGGAGGCCCTGGACGCGCTGGTCGCCAACGACCTGCACGCCGTGCACGTCCCGGAGACCTACGGCGGCGCCGGCGCGGACGCCCTCGCCACGGTGATCGTGATCGAGGAGGTCGCGCGCGCGTGCGGCAGCTCCTCGCTGATCCCGGCGGTCAACAAGCTGGGCTCGCTGCCGGTGATCCTCTCCGGCTCCGAGGAGCTCAAGCACCAGTACCTCGGCCCGCTCGCCAAGGGCGACGCGATGTTCTCCTACGCCCTCTCCGAGCCCGACGCGGGTTCGGACGCCGCGGGGATGAAGACGCGCGCGGTGCGCGACGGGGACTTCTGGGTGCTCAACGGCGTGAAGCGGTGGATCACCAACGCCGGCGTCTCCGAGTACTACACGGTGATGGCCGTCACCGACCCCGAGAAGCGCTCCAAGGGCATCAGCGCCTTCGTCGTGGAGAAGTCCGACGAGGGCGTCTCCTTCGGCGCGCCGGAGAAGAAGCTCGGCATCAAGGGCTCTCCGACCCGCGAGGTCTACCTCGACAACGTCCGCATCCCCGCGAGCCGGATGATCGGCGCCGAGGGCACCGGCTTCGCCACCGCGATGAAGACCCTCGACCACACCCGGGTCACCATCGCCGCCCAGGCCATCGGCATCGCCCAGGGCGCCCTCGACTACGCCAAGGGCTACGTCAAGGAGCGCAAGCAGTTCGGCAAGCCCATCGCCGACTTCCAGGGCGTGCAGTTCATGCTCGCCGACATGGCCATGAAGCTCGAGGCCGCCCGTCAGCTCACCTACGCCGCGGCGGCCAAGTCCGAGCGCGTCGACGGCGACCTCACCTTCTTCGGCGCGGCCGCGAAGTGCTTCGCGTCCGACGTCGCCATGGAGGTCACCACCGACGCCGTCCAGCTCCTCGGCGGCTACGGCTACACGCGTGACTACCCCGTCGAGCGCATGATGCGCGACGCCAAGATCACCCAGATCTACGAAGGCACCAACCAGGTCCAGCGGATCGTCATGGCCCGCAACCTCCCCTAACTCCCTGCCCGTTGAAAGGAGACAGGCCGTGACCCTGAAGATCGCTGTCTGTGTGAAGTACGTCCCCGACGCGACCGGCGACCGCGGTTTCGCCGATGACCTGACGACCGACCGCGAGGCCGTCGACGGTCTGCTCTCGGAGCTCGACGAGTACGCCGTCGAGCAGGCGCTGCGGATCTCGGAAGAGGCCGACGACGCCGAGGTCACCGTCGTCACCGTGGGCCCGGACGACGCCAAGGACGCGCTGCGCAAGGCGCTGTCGATGGGTGCCGACAAGGCCGTCCACGTCAACGACGAGGACATCCACGGCTCCGACGTGATCGCCACCTCCGCGATCCTGGCCAAGGCCCTGGAGAAGACCGGCTTCGACCTGGTCGTCTGCGGCATGGCCTCGACCGACGGCACGATGGGCGTGCTGCCCGCGCTGCTCGCCGAGCGTCTCTCCCTGCCCCAGGTGACGCTGCTCTCGGAGCTCTCCGTCGAGGACGGCCTGGTGAAGGGCCGCCGTGACGGCGACGCCGCCACCGAGCACCTGGAGGCCCCGCTGCCGGCCGTCGTCTCGGTCACCGACCAGTCCGGCGAGGCCCGTTACCCCTCCTTCAAGGGGATCATGGCCGCCAAGAAGAAGCCGGTCCAGGAGCTGGACCTGGACGACCTGGACATCGACGCCGACGAGGTGGGCCTCGCCGGGGCCTGGACGCTCGTCGACGCCGTGGCCGCGCGCCCGGCCCGTACGCAGGGCACGATCGTCACCGACGAGGGCGACGGCGGCAAGCAGCTCGCCGCCTTCCTCGCCACCCAGAAGTTCATCTGACCCGCCGCCGGCCAGACACCCACACAGGAGCAACGAATCATGGCTGAGATCCTGGTTCTCGTGGACCACGCCGACGGTGCGGTCCGCAAGCCGGCCCTCGAACTGCTGACCCTCGCCCGCCGCATCGGCGAGCCCACGGCGGTCGTCCTCGGCGCCGGCGAGGCCGCCGCCTCGATCGCCGCCACCGCCGGCGAGTACGGCGCCGCGACCGTGTACGTCGCGGACGGCGCCGAGTTCACCGAGCAGCTCGTCGTGCCGAAGGTCGACGCGCTCACCCAGCTCGCCCAGGAGAAGGGGGCGGCCGCCGTCCTGGTGACCTCCTCCGGCGAGGGCAAGGAGATCGCGGCCCGCGTCGCGCTCCGCCTCGGCTCCGGTCTCATCACCGACGCCGTGGAGCTCGAGGCCGGCGAGGACGGCCCGGTCGCCACCCAGTCGGTCTTCGCCGCCTCGTACCAGGTGAAGTCGCGGGTCTCGCACGGCGTACCGGTCATCACCGTCAAGCCGAACTCCGCCGCCCCGGAGGCCGCTCCGGCCGCCGGCACGGTCGAGAACGTCACCGTGGCCTTCACCGGCAACGCGGCGAAGGTCGTCTCGCGCACCGCGCGCGTCTCCACCGGCCGCCCCGAGCTCACCGAGTCCGCGATCGTGGTCTCCGGCGGTCGTGGTGTCGGCGCGGCCGAGGGCTTCGCGGTCGTCGAGAAGCTGGCCGACTCGCTCGGCGCGGCCGTCGGCGCCTCCCGCGCCGCCGTGGACGCCGGCTGGTACCCGCACGCCAACCAGGTCGGCCAGACCGGCAAGCAGGTCTCGCCGCAGCTGTACGTCGCGGCGGGCATCTCCGGCGCGATCCAGCACCGCGCCGGCATGCAGACGTCGAAGACGATCGTCGCGGTCAACAAGGACGCCGAGGCCCCGATCTTCGACCTGGTGGACTACGGCGTGGTCGGTGACCTCTTCGAGGTGCTGCCGCAGCTGACGGACGAGATCGGCGCCCGCTGACCGTTCCCCTCGCCCGACGAGGAAAAGGGCGGGTGGGTGGCACTCTGTGCCACCCACCCGCCCCTTTCCGCTGTGCCGTGTCAGATCCAGCCGTCGAGCGGGACCTCCTCGCAGAGCCGGACGACCGGCCTGCGGCCGGTCACGCCGACACCCGACGAGAGCTTGACCCGGACGCCGGGGCGCACCGCGTGCAGGGGTCCGTCGACGCGGCAGCGGACCGTGAAGCCCTCCGTCATGTACACCGGCCAGAGGTCGGCATCGGCCGCGGCCACCCCGCGCCGTACGGAGATCACGCCCTCGCCCTCGCTGAGTTGGGGGGTGAGCTCGGTCGACCCGCAGGTCGGACAGAGCAGTCGCTGGAACGTCGTGGTGTGGCACCAGCGGCAGCGCTGGAAGTAGAGCTCGGCGTCGGGGGCCGACTCCTCTGCGGCCCGGACGGCGGTCCCGCTCCTCATTCCCGTGTGGAACACGATGCCTTCTCCTTGCACTCGGCGGCTCGACCGTGCATGGAGCAAAGATATGGCACTGAGTGCCATCAAATAAAGACCTGAGTTCCCTCAATTAGAGATACCGGGAACCCCGGAGGAGATTTCTCCGTCCGCGCTCAGCCCTCGCCGAGGCTCGACTCCACCTCGCGCACCACCCGCCACATGGGGGTGGACCGCTTGGTGATCACCACCACGACGTCCTCGGCCTCCTCGGCCGGCGCGTCCACGACCGCGTCCGGGCTCCAGGTGGCGCGGACGAACTCCAGGGCCCGGTCCACCTCGGCCAGCGGGTCGCCCTCCCCGCCCGAGCGCAGCCAGTGCCGCAGGGCGTGGTTGTGGGCGGCGACCACGGCCGCGGCGGCCACGTTGGCGCGCAGGGTGCCGTCCCTGCGGTCGGCCCAGCGGGTGCGCAGATAGTCGCCGAGGGTCTTCTCGTACCGCCAGACGACCGAGAGTTCGTACGTGCGCAGTCCGGCCACCTCGCGGGTGAGCCGGTAGCGCTGGACGGAGAAGGTGGGGTTCTCGGCGTACATCCGCATGACGAGCCGGGCGGCGCCGCAGACCCGGACCATCGGGTCGTCGGAGTCGGCGCTCGCGGCGAGGAAGCGGGTCATGTCGGCGAGGCACTGTTCGTGGTCGGGGAAGACCACGTCCTCCTTCGACGGGAAGTACCGGAAGAAGGACCTGCGGCCGACGCCCGCGAGCGTGACGATGTCGTCGACCGTGGTCTGCTCGTAGCCCCGCTCGAGGAAGAGCCGGAAGGCGGCGGCGATGAGGGAGTCCCGCATCGCTGGCTTCGTGGAGTTCGTCGACGCTGTTCCCATGGGCCGAACCTAACATTGGGAACGGCTCGGCGCGGCACTAGGTGCCGGAGGAATCCGGCACCGAGTGCCGCTGGGAGGGTACGGAGGCCCAGCTGCCGCGCGGCAGCGGGCTCGTGTGCGGGCGGCGGCCTCAGCGGGCGGTCATGCGGAGGGCGCCGTCCATCCGGATCGTCTCGCCGTTGAGGTAGTCGTGCTCGGCGACCATCGTCACCAGGCGGGCGTACTCCTCCGGGCGGGCGAGGCGCTGCGGGAAGGTGACGCTCGCGGCGAGACCCGCCCTGACGTCCTCCCCGAACCCGGCCATCATCGGGGTGTCGACGATGCCGGGGGCGATGGTGACGACCCGGATGCCGAACTGCGCCAGGTCACGGGCGGCGGTGACGGTCATGCCCGCGACGCCGGCCTTGGACGCGGCGTAGGCGATCTGGCCGACCTGGCCCTCGAAGGCCGCGATCGAGGCGGTGTTGACCACGAGACCGCGCTGACCGTTCTCGTCGGGCTCGTGCCGGGCGATGGCCTCGGCGGCGAGCCGCATCACGTTGAACGTCCCGAGCAGGTTGACGTCCAGCACCGCCCGGAACAGGTCGAGGTCGTGCGGGCCCTTGCGGCCCAGGATGCGGGCGGAGGGGGCGATGCCCGCGCAGTTCACCGCGAGCCGCAGTTCGGCGCCGTCGGTGTCGATCGCGGCGAGGGCCTCGCGGACCTGACGCTCGTCGGTGACGTCGGCGGCGAACAGCCGGACGCCCTCGGGCAGCGTCCCCGCGGCGGCCACCGCCTTGTCGAGGTCGAGGCCGTAGACGCTGGCGCCCCGGGCGGCGAGCGCCGCGGCCGTGGCGGCGCCGAGACCGGAAGCGGCGCCGGTGACGAGAGCGGCGGAGCCGGCGATGTCCATGGAACTCCTCGTTCGTGTCGTGCGGGTGCGACCCTGCCGCCGGGTTGGCCGCCGGACCGGGCGCGTGCCCGCGGAGGACCGCGCGGTCCGCGCGGTCTGCGCCGCCCACCATAGAACCGCAGGCCGCGGCCCCGGAAGCGGAGGCTGTGCCTTCGCGGGGAAGCACGGCCCAGACCCTCCCATCGAAAGTACGACAATCGGCTGAATGCCTCGACGGAAGGCCCGCCGGTCGGCCAAACTGTCCTGAACAGGCCTTCACACAGGCCCCGTTGGCAACAACGGCATCAGGGTTATAGGTACGGGGGGAACATGGCAGGGACCATTCAGCGGTGGACGGGACGCATAGCGGGCACGACGGCCGCGGCGGTGCTGATCGTCGGGGGCACGACGGGCACCTCGTTCGCCATCGAGAACCCGCCCACGGTCGACATCACCGCGAACTTCGGCGTGGTCGCGACCACGCATCCGGACACGGTCGGCTGCAACGGCTACAAGGTGGCCGGGACGGGGACGGCCACCGGCAAGCCGGTCACGGGCACCTGGACGCAGACCGAGGACGCGTGCACCGCGACCGTCGCCGGCAAGTACGAGATCAAGGGCACGGCGATGGTCACCGAACCCGACGGTGACAAGTTCAAGATCAGCTACCACCTCACGGCGCCGCTGACCTCGGACACCATGGTCTATCCGACCGGCACGTTCTCGATCCTGCGCGGCGAGGGCACCTTCGAGGACGCGACCGGCGGCGGTCAGATGAGCGCCCAGGTCAATCTGCTCGACCACGATCACGTCACGGCCCGTCTGACGGGGTACATCCGCTTCTTCTGGCAGGTCTGACCCGAGGCCGAACGGCCACATGGTCGAACGGTCGGACAGCGGCGGGCGACGACACCCTGTCGTCGCCCGCCGCTACGCCTTGCTCACAGGGGCGGTCCGGGTGGCGGCCCGCCGCTGACGCCCTACTTCCCCGCGAGGGAGAGCCCCCGGCTGATGACCAGGCGCTGGATCTGGTTGGTGCCCTCGAAGATCTGGGTGATCTTGGCTTCGCGCATATAGCGCTCGACCGGGAAGTCACGGGTGTAGCCGTAGCCGCCGAGGACCTGGACGGCGTCCGTCGTGACCTTCATCGCCGTGTCGGTGGCGATGAGCTTGGCCGCGCTGGCCTGGCGGCTGAAGGGGCGGCCGAGGTCGCGACGGCGGGCCGCGTCCAGGTAGGTGGCGCGGGCCGCGTCGACGGCGGCGGCCATGTCGGCGAGGAGAAAGCCGAGGCCCTGGTGGTCGACGATCCGGCGGCCGAAGGTGGTGCGCTCGTTGGCGTAGGCGACGGCGGCGTCGAGGGCTGCCTGGGCGAGGCCCGTGGCGCACGCGGCGATGCCGAGCCGGCCGCTGTCGAGGGCACTGAAGGCGATCTGGAGGCCCTGGCCCTCGCTTCCGACGAGCCGGTCGGCTTCGAGGAGCGCTCCGTCCCAGTAGGCGGAGGTGGTCGGCACGGCCTGGAGGCCCATCTTCCGCTCGGGGGCGCCGAAGCTCAGGCCTTCGGTGGCGCCGGGGGCGAGGAAGCAGGAGACGCCGTGGCTGCCGGGCGCGGTACGGGCGAAGAGCGCGTAGAACCCGGCCTTGCCACCGTGGGTGATCCAGGCCTTGGTGCCGGTGACGCGGTAGCCGCCGTCGTCCTGGCGCTCCGCCTTGCAGGTGAGGGCGGCGGCGTCGGAGCCGGCCTGGGGCTCGGAGAGGCTGTAGCCGCCGACGGTCCGGCCCTCCAGCATCGCGGGCAGCCAGCGTTCCTTCTGCTCGGCGGTGCCGAAGGTGTGCAGCGGGTGGCAGGCGAGGGTGTGGACGCTGGTGGCGACGGCGACGGCGGCCCAGCGCGCGGCGAGCTCCTCCAGGACCTGGAGGTAGACCTCGTACGGCTGGCCTCCGCCGCCGTACTCCTCGGGGTAGGGCAGGCCGAGGAGCCCGGCCTCGCCGAGGGTGGCGAAGAGCCCTTCGGGATAGGTCTCGGTGGCCTCGTACTCGTCCACCCGCGGAGAGAGCTCCTTGTCGGCGATCTCCCGGGTGAGGGCGATGAGGTCCGCTGCCTCGGGGGTGGGAAGCAGGCGGTCGACATCCATGGCGACTCCAGCGGCGCGCAAAGTGGTACTGGGGGAGGTACTGCAGTACCGCTTAGCGTAGCGCAGAAGGAGGTCGCCGTAACCCCCCGAAGGGGCGGCCTGGAATACTGTTCGGGTGATCGAGACCCGAGCCGCCGACACCCCGAAACTCACGGGCCGCGGCGCGGCGCGTCGCTCCGCCCTCTTCGAGGAGCTGGTGGCCCTTCTGGTCGGCGAGGGCTTCGCCCGGCTGACGCTCGACGACCTCGCCGCGCGCCTGCACTGTTCGAAGCGGACCCTCTACGGGCTCGCCGGCAGCAAGGAGCAGCTGGTCCGGGCCGCGGTCGTGCACTTCTTCCGGCGCGCCACGGCCCGTGTCGAGGCGGGCCTCGCCGCCGCGACCGATCCGGCGGAGCGCCTCGCCGCCTATCTCCGGGCGGTTTCGGCCGAGCTGGCGCCGGTCTCGCCGCAGTTCTTCGACGACGTCGCCGCGTTCGAGCCGGCGGCGGAGGTGTACGAGCGGAACACGCGCGCGGCGGCCGGCCGGGTGCAGCAGCTCATCGAGGAGGGCGTGCGGGCCGGGGTCTTCCGGGAGGTCCATGTGACCTTCGCGGCCGACGTCATCTCCTCGGTGATGGTCCGCATCCAGCGGCGGCAGGTCGCGTCGGCGACGGGCCTGGCCGACGCCGAGGCGTACGAACAACTGGCCGAGCTGCTCCTCAGCGGCCTCCGCCGGGCCTGAGGGCGAGATCCGGCGGGGTTGCCCCTGCGGGGATGCCCTGACCGGCGCGCCTGCCCGGCCAAGCTGCCGGGCCAGCCGACCGACCTGCCACCCGCGGGCCAACCTGACCGGCCGGGCCCTCCTGACCGGGGCTGCGCCGACAGGCACGCCTGGCCGGATTCCGGCCGCTTTCGATCACCCTGCGCACCTGATCCACTACTGTGTGCCGCGCCAACGACCATCACCCCACCCCAGGGAGACCTCCGCGTGGAGCGCAGCCGTACCGTCCCGAGGATCCGTGCCGTACTCGCCGCCATGGGCGTCACCGCCGCCCTCGCCGCAGCCCCCGCGGCGCAGGCCGCGCCGGCCGAGGAGCCCGCCGCCGCTCCCCCGGCCCCCTGCACCGGGGAGTTCCAGGGCGACAAGCGGCTCGGCCCGAAGCACCTGCCGAAGAAGTGGCAGGAGCCGGTCGGGCCGCTGCTCAACCGCTACCACAGGACCGGGAGGCTCTCGTCCGAGGACTTCCTCAAGAAGTACTGGGAGGGTCCCGCCGACACCGGCGGCTGGAAGTACCCGCCGAACGACGGCTTCGGCGAGGTCAACGGCACCGTCGACAAGGCGCCCGAGCTCCTGACGGAGGGCGAGCGCCTGGACCGTTTCGGCTCCGAGTACGGCTCCTATCTGGCTCCCGCCGGTGACGCGTACGCCGAGCGGGCGCTGCCCCCGCAGAACCTCAACACGCGGGACGCGGCCTTCCCCTGCGACTACCACCTGTACGAGGTGACGCGGTCGTTCGTGGTCTGGGAGGGCTCGATCGCGCCCTGGTTCGAGCAGCCGGGGGGCGGCCGCCAGATCAAACTGGACCCGGCCTTCCTGAACCCGGGCGAGGGTCAGCGACTGAACGTGAAGTGGCTCCTCGACAACGGCTATCTGGTGCGCGTCCCCGCGTGACCGACCGCCGCGCGCTGGAACGGGCACTCCGGGAGACCGGGGTGCCCGCGGCGTACTACTGGATCGAGGGCGTCCACGAACCGGCGCCCACCCCGCCCGACTTCGTCTATCTGCGGACGGGTCCTGGCGGGGCCGGCTGGGAGACCGGGGTGTACGAGCGGGGCGCGTACGAACCGATCGCCACGCACGGCACCGAGGCGGACGCCTGCGCCCACCTCCGGACGCTCCTCGGCGCGTAGGCGTCCCCGCCCGCCCGAGACGCCGCCCGGTACTCGAAGGTCTGCGAGAGTGGAAGGAGCAAGCGTCCCGCGTTCAGACCCTGAAGGCCTCCCGGGCTTAATTCAGGATGTGACTTAAACCTCAAGAGAAGAGCGCCTCCAGGGTCCTGACAGCGGTATGTTGCGGTCAGGACTACTTCACCTGGGGGCCCAGTGACCATGCGGAACGGCCGCACCGTGCGGGACCTGCGACGCGAGAACCGCACCGCCGTCCTCCAACGCCTGTACTTCGACGGGCCGATGAGCCGCTTCTCGCTCGGCCCCGCCACCGGTCTCAGCTCCGGCTCGGTCAGCAACGTGGTCGCGGAGCTCGTCGCGGAGGGCCTGGTCGAGGAGGCCGGGAGCGTCGACTCGGCGGGCGGCCGCCCCCGCACCCTGCTCCGGGTCACCCCGGGCAGCGGCTGCATGATCGGCGTCGACGTCGGCGAGACCCGGGTCAGGATCGAGCTGTTCGACCTCACCCTCACCGAACTCGCGCGGACCGAGCGCCCCCTGGCGGTCGAGGGTCCCCACCCGCACGACCGGTACGAGGTCGGAGTGGTCGTCGGCCATGTCCGGGAGGGCATCGCCGAGGTGCTGCGGACCGCGGACGTGCCCGCGGAGCGCCTCCTCGGTGTCGGCGTGGGCGTGCCGGGGATCGTGGCCCGGGACTCCGGGGACGGCGGCGCGGTCGTTCACGGCCAGACGATCGGCTGGGACGCGGTCCCCTTCGAGCGTCTGCTGCGTGGGGCGGTCGAGCTGCCGGCCGAGGTGCCGTACTGGATCGACAACGGCGCCAAGACGCTCGGGCAGGCGGAGATGTGGTTCGGGGCGGGGCGGGGCGCGCAGAGCGCGGTGATCGTGCTGTTCGGCTCGGGCGTCGGCGCCTGTGTGGTCACCGATCCGCTGGGGCCGGGGCGGGCCGTGGAGTGGGGTCATCTGACGGTACGGGTGCGGGGCCGCCGCTGCCGTTGCGGGGCCCGGGGATGTCTGGAGGCGTACGCGGGCGCGGAAGCCCTCCTGGAACGGTGGCGGGAGGCCGGGGGCCGGCCACCGGCCGGGGCGGACGAGGAGACCGCCCTGACGGCGATGCTCGCCGCCGCGTACCCGGCGGACCCAGCGGCGGCCCCCGACGCGACCGCGCGCACGGTCCTTGAGGAGACGGCCGAGTATCTGGGCGCCGGCTTCGCCGACCTCATCAACCTCTTCCAGCCCGAACGCATCCTCGTCGGCGGCTGGGCCGGCCTCCAGCTCGGCACCCGCTTCCTGGAGACGGTCACCGGATACGCGAGGGAGTACGCCCTGACGTACCCGGCGGGCCGGGTCTCCATCGGCCTGGGCACGCTGGGCCCGGACGCGGTCACGGTCGGCGCGGCGATCCTGCCGCTCGCGGACTTCTTCGCCCGCGGCGGCCGCCGCGCCGAGACGGATCCCCCCGAGGAGCAGCCGGCCTGGGCCTCGACGGTACGGGAGAGGGCGGCGCACTGAGAGGGCGGCGCCGGAACCGCCGTACCGACGGCGTCAGGGGTGCTGCCCGGCCGAGCCCTTCCGTCCGGTCCGACGAGTGCTTTCCCAGGCAGCCGGCGCGGGACGAGCCGCGTCAGCCGCCGTTGCGGAAGACGAGCAGATAGCGCCAGAAGAGGAGCCTGCGGATGCCACAACCGGGCAGCAGCACCCCGGCCTCCCGGCGGATCCGCGGCAGAGGCATGACCGGCTGTCTCACCGGCGCCTTCACCCCTTCCCGACCGGTCGCGGTGGCGCCCGAGGCACGGCGGAGCCCGTCCCGCACGGCGACGGCCGATCCGGCGACCGCGTTGACGGGCACTGCTGCCAGGCTCCAGGCCCGGTCGGTCCAGGTCTTCTCCGGATAGCAGCCCAGGATCACGAGGACACCGCCGGGTGCGAGCGCGTCACGCAGAGCCGCGACCGTGCCGAACGGCATGTGATGCACACTGGCGAGGCACGAGATGAAGTCGTAGTGGCTCTTGGGCAGTTCGACTTCGGTGACGTCCGCGCGCCGGAAACTCGGGCCCCGGTGACCGGAGACCGGCCCGGACAGCGCGCGGGCCTCCGCGATGGCCTCCTCCGACGGATCGATCGCTTCGACGTCCACGCCCAGGCCAGCGAGCCGACGCGCGAACCGGCCGGTCCCGCAGCCGACGTCCAGTGCCGTACGGCAATGCGGCGGCACCTGGCGCAACAGCAGCCGGTGATAGCGGTCGTTGTGGTCGAAGGGCACGGTGCGACCCTGCCACAGCGCGCGCACCCCGCCGACATCGCCCGGGGGGCGGGCGCGCAGCCGCCCGGGCGCAGTCCGACGCCCGCGCGACCGGCGCCGACGAGACGGCGGTGCTCGCCGCCGTACGGGCCGTGCGCTCGATCAGTCGCGCTGAGGGGTCCGTCCCTACGCCACGGAACCTATGCGGCCGTCCGGTGCGCCGGAGCCGTCGTGGTGGATCGGGGTGTGGGCGCCGGTGAGGGAGACGCCGCTGCCGCCGCGACGGTTGGCGACGATCTCGGCGCCGATCGACAGGGCGGTCTCCTCGGGCGTACGGGCGCCGAGGTCGAGGCCGATCGGCGAGCGCAGGCGCGCGAGTTCGAGTTCGGTGACGCCGACCTCGCGGAGGCGCTTGTTGCGGTCCTCGTGGGTGCGGCGGGAGCCCATCGCGCCGATGTAGGCGACGGGGAGCGTCAGGGCGGCCTTGAGGAGGGGGACGTCGAACTTGGCGTCGTGGGTGAGGACGCACAGGACGGTCCGGCCGTCGGTCTCCGTGGACTCCAGATAGCGGTGGGGCCATTCGACGACGATCTCGTCGGCCTCGGGGAAGCGGGCCGGCGTCGCGAAGACGGGCCGCGCGTCGCAGACGGTGACGTGGTAGCCGAGGAACTTGCCGACCCGGACGAGGGCGGCGGCGAAGTCGATGGCTCCGAAGACGATCATGCGGGGGGCGGGGACGGAGGACTCGACCAGGAGGGTCAGCGGCCGTCCGCAGCGGCTGCCGTCCTCACCGATCTCCACGGTGCCGGTGCGGCCCGCGTCGAGCATCGCGCGGGCCTCGGCCGCCGCGGTGCGGTCCAGCTCGGGGTGGCCGCCGAGCCTTCCCTCGTACGCGCCGTCGGGGCGGACCAGGAGGGCCCGGCCCATCAGGTCCTCGGGGCCGGAGACGATCCGGGCCAGAGCCGCCGCCTCCCCCGTGGTGGCGGCGGCGAGCGCGGCGGGGAAGACCCCGCCGCGCACCGGGGTGACGAGGATGTCGATGACACCGCCGCAGGTCAGACCGACCGCGAAGGCGTCCTCGTCGCTGTAGCCGAAGCGCTCGACGACGGTCCTGCCGTCGTCGAGGGCCTGCGTGCACAGGTCGTAGACCGCGCCCTCCACACACCCTCCGGAGACCGAGCCGATCGCGGTGCCCTCGCTGTCGACGGCGAGTGCGGCGCCCGGCTGCCGGGGCGCGCTGCCGCCGACGGCCACCACGGTGGCCACGGCGAAGTCGCGTCCCTGCTCGACCCACCGGTTGAGCTCTTCGGCGATGTCCAGCATCTCGGTTCTCCTCTGGAAGGTGTGGGGAGGGCGGCGGTGGCGGCGTCAGCCGACGCCGAGCCAGCTCTCGAGCGGGTGGATCGCGAAGTACACGACGAAGATCGCGGTGAGGCCCCACATGAAGGCTCCCACCTCGCGGGCCTTGCCCTGCGCCACCTTGATGACGGCGTAGGAGATGACACCGGCCGCGACACCCGTGGTGATCGTGTACGTGAAGGGCATCAGGACCACGGTGAGGAACACCGGGATGGCGACGGAGCGGTCGCTCCAGTCGACGTGCTTGGCGTTCTGCATCATCATCGCGCCGATGACGACCAGGGCGGCGGAGGCGACCTCGGCCGGCACGATCGCGGTGAGCGGGGTGAAGAAGAGGCAGGCCGCGAAGAAGGCGCCGGTGACGACGGAGGACAGACCCGTGCGAGCCCCCTCGCCGACGCCGGTGGCGGACTCGACGAAGACGGTCTGGCCGGAGCCTCCACCGACACCACCGATGACACCGCCGGCGCCGTCGATGAACAGGGCCTTGGAGAGGCCCGGCATGCGGCCCTTGTCGTCGGCGAGGTTCGCCTCGGAGCCGACGCCGATGATGGTGGCCATGGCGTCGAAGAAGCCGGCGAGGACCAGGGTGAAGACGATCATGGTGATCGTGATGTAGCCGACGTCGCCCCAGCCGCTGAAGGACACCTCGCCGATGAGCGAGAAGTCCGGGGCGGAGACGGCGCTGCCCTTGAGCTCCGGCGCGCCGGAGAACCAGGCGCCCGCGCCCTTGGCCGGGATGTCGGCCACGGCGTTGACGATCATGGCGATGACGGTGCCCGCGACGATGCCGATGAGGATGGCGCCGGGGATGTTCCGGGCCTGCAGCGCGAAGATCAGCAGCAGGGTGACGGCGAAGATGAGGACGGGCCAGCCCATGAGCTCACCGGCCGGGCCGAGGGAGACGGGGCCGCCGCCCGGGGCGGGGTTCTCGTGGACGAAGCCGGCCTTGACGAAGCCGATGATCGCGATGAAGAGGCCGATGCCGATGGTGATCGCGTGCTTGATCGCCAGCGGGATCGCGTTCATGATCATCTCACGGAGGCCGGTGACGACCAGGAGACAGATGATCACACCGTAGGCCACACACATGGCCATCGCCTGCGGCCAGGTCATGACGGCGATGACCTGCGAGGAGAGCACACCGGAGACGCTGAGGCCCGCCGCGAGGGCGAGGGGGACCTTGCCCCAGAAGCCCATCAGGAGCGTGGTGACGGCGGCGGCGAGCGCGGTCGCGGTGATGAGGGCGGGCTGACTGAGGACGTTGCCCGCAACGTCCTTGCCGCCGAGGATCAGGGGGTTGAGCAGGAGAATGTACGCCATCGCCATGAAGGTGGTGACGCCGCCGCGGATCTCCGTCGCGACGGTGGATCCTCTCTCCGAGATGTGAAAGTACCGGTCGAGCCAAGAGCGGCCGGCGGGGACGTTGGAGCCGGAGCCCGCGTCCTCCGAAGCGGTCTTGGGCTCCACAGACGACTGGGTCATGGGGCCTACTCCCAAGGTTCAAAGGGGCACCCGCATCAGACTTCGAAGGAGTTCGGATCTGGTTGAAGCTGCGGGATTTGGGATGCTGCGTGGGCTGCACGACCCGGGGGACGGCCCGAGACGAACGAAATGAATCGGTACTGCGGTACTGCCGGTGATGCGGGTGCTGACGGCGTTACCGGGAGCTGCCGGTGGTGCCGGGGGGTTACTCCGGGCGGTGCGGGCGGGGGAAGTGTGACGTTCCTGGGGAGGCACGTACCGCCCGGAGAGTTCCTAGAGGGTGCCGGTGAGCGCCTCGGGGCGGACCGGCGTCTTGTTGAGCTCCAGGCCCGTCGCGTTCCGGATCGCCGCGAGGACGGCCGGGGTGGACGACAGGGTCGGGGCCTCACCGATGCCCCGCACGCCGTACGGCGCGTTGGGGTCGGCAAGCTCGAGGTAGTCGACCGGGATGGTCGGCGTGTCGAGGATCGTGGGGATCAGGTAGTCCGTGAAGGAGGGGTTGCGCACCTTCGCGGTCTTCGGGTCGACGATGATCTCCTCCATCACCGCGACGCCCAGGCCCTGGGTGGTGCCGCCCTGGATCTGGCCGACGACGGAGAGCGGGTTGACCGCCTTGCCGACGTCCTGGGCACAGGCCAGTTCGATGACCTTGACCAGGCCGAGCTCGGTGTCGACCTCCACCACCGCGCGGTGCGCGGCGAAGGCGTACTGGACGTGGCCGTCGCCCTGGCCCGTGACGAGGTCGAAGGCCTGCGTGGGGCGGTGCCGCCACTCCTCCTCGACCTCCACTGCCTGGTCCTCGAGGACGTCCACGATGGTGGCGAGGGCCTCGCCGCCGTCGGTGACGACCTTGCCGCCCTCCAGGAGGAGTTCGGCGGTGGCCCAGGCCGGGTGGTACGAGCCGAACTTGCGCCGGCCGAGCTCCAGGACGCGCTCGCGGACGAGCTCGCAGGAGTTCTTGATGGCGCCGCCGGTCATGTACGTCTGGCGGCCCGCGGAGGTCGAACCGGCCGAGCCGACCTGGGTGTCGGCGGGGACGATGGTGACCTGCTGGACGCCGAGCTCCGTGCGGGCGATCTGGGCGTGGATGGTGACACCGCCCTGGCCGACCTCGGCCGCCGCGGTGTGGACCGTCGCGACCGGCTCGCCGTTGATGACCTCCATGCGGATCCTGGCGGTCGAGTAGTCGTCGAAGCCCTCGGAGAAGCCGACGTTCTTGATGCCGACGGCGTAGCCGACACCGCGGACGACGCCCTCGCCGTGGGAGGTGTTGGAAAGACCGCCCGGCAGCGCGCGGACGTCCGCGCCCTCGCCGGCGGTCTCCCACTGGCGCTCCGGCGGCATCGGACGGGCCTTGACGATGCGCAGCAGCTCGGCGACCGGGGCCGGCGAGTCCACGACCTGGCCGGTCGGCATGATCGTGCCCTGCTCCATGGCGTTGAGCTGGCGCAGTTCCACCGGGTCCATGCCCAGCTTCGCCGCGAGCTTGTCCATCTGGGCCTCGTAGGCGAAGCACGCCTGGACCGCGCCGAAGCCGCGCATGGCGCCGCAGGGCGGGTTGTTGGTGTAGAGGCCGACCGCCTCGATCTCGACGTCCTCGACGACGTACGGACCGACGGAGAGGGAGGCGGCGTTGCCGACGACCGAGGCCGTTGACGACGCGTAGGCGCCGCCGTCGAGCACGATCTTGCACTTCAGGTGGGTGAGCTTGCCGTCCTTGGTGGCGCCGTGCTCGTAGTAGAGCTTCGCCGGGTGCCGGTGGACGTGCCCGAAGAAGGACTCGTAGCGGTTGTAGACCATCTTCACCGGCTTGCCCGTGCGCAGGGCGAGGACGGAGGCGAGGATCTGCATCGAGATGTCCTCGCGGCCGCCGAACGCGCCGCCGACGCCGGCCATGGTCATGCGGACCTTCTCCTCGGGCAGGCCGAGGCAGGGGGCGATCTGCTTGAGGTCCGAGTGCAGCCACTGGGTGGCGACGTACAGGTCGACGCCACCGTCCTCGGCCGGTACGGCGAGGCCGGACTCCGGGCCGAGGAAGGCCTGGTCCTGCATGCCGAAGGTGTACTCGCCCTTGACGATGACGTCGGCCCTCTTGGCGGCCTCCGCGGCGTTGCCGCGGATGATCGGCTGGCGGTGCACGATGTTCGGGTGCGGGACGTGACCGGAGTGGTGGTCGTCGCGGCCCTCGTGGACCAGGATCGCGTCCGGAGCGGTGGCCGAGGCCTCATCGGTGATGAGGGGCAGTTCCCGGTACTCGACCCGGATCTTCGCGGCGGCGCGGCGGGCGGTCTCCGGGTGGTCGGCGCCCACGAGGGCGACCGGCTCACCGTGGTGACGGACCTTGCCGTACGCGAGGACCGGGGTGTCCTGGAACTCCATGCCGTAGTTCTTCGCGGCCGGCAGGTCGTCGGCGGTCAGGACGGCGTAGACGCCGTCCATCGCGAGGGCCTCGGAGGTGTCGATGGACACGATCTCGGCGTGCGCGACCGTGGACCGCAGGATCTGGCCCCACAGCATGTCCTCGTGCCACATGTCCGAGGAGTAGGCGAACTCGCCGGTGACCTTGAGGGTGCCGTCGGGGCGGAGGGTGGACTCGCCGACGCCGCCCTTGACGTGCTTCTGGGTGACGTCGGTGGGCGTACCCGCCGGAACGGTGCGTGTGTTCTGAGCCATCGTCAGACCGCCTCTTCCTGACGCTCCTGGCGCGCGGCCGCGAGGCGGACCGCGTCGAGGATCTTCTCGTAACCCGTGCAGCGGCAGAGGTTGCCGGAGAGCGCCTCGCGGATGTCCGCGTCCGTCGGGGACGGGTTGCGCTCCAGCATCTCGTCGGCCGCGACCAGCAGACCGGGGGTGCAGAAGCCGCACTGGACGGCTCCGGCGTCGATGAACGCCTGCTGGATGGGGCTCAGTTCGACGCCCTCGCCGGTCTGCGAGTCCTGACCGGGCTTGGCCTCCCACCGCTTGGCGTGGTCGAGCGAGGTGCCGCAGGCGCCGGAGGCGCAACCGCCATGCTCTTCCCGCTGCTTGGCGTATTCGGCGAGACCCTCGACCGTGACGACCTCGCGGCCCTCGGCCTGACCGGCGGCGACCAGACAGGAACACACCGGCACCCCGTCGAGGCGGACCGTGCAGGAACCGCACTCGCCCTGCTCGCAGGCGTTCTTGGAGCCGGGCAGGCCCAGACGCTCACGCAGAACGTAGAGGAGGGACTCGCCCTCCCAGACGTCGTCGGCTTCCTGCGGACGACCGTTGACCGTGAAATTGACGCGCATGGTTATGCAGCTCCCTCAAGCGTGCGGCCGGCGCCGCGGTACTGCTCCCAGGTCCAGCCGAGCTGGCGGCGGGCCATGATGCCGACGGCGTGGCGGCGGTACTTGGCGGTGCCTCGGACATCGTCGATCGGATTGGCGGCGCCGGAGCAGAGGTCGGCGAACTGCTTCGCGATCGACGGGGTGATGATCTTTCCGTTGTCCCAGAAGCCGCCCTCCTCCAGAGCCGCGTTCAGGAAGGCCTCGGCCTCCTTGGCGCGGATCGGGGTCGGTGCGGCGGAGCCGATGCCGGTGCGCACGGTCCGGGTCTCCGGGTGGAGGGCCAGACCAAAGGCGCAGACGGCGATGACCATCGCGTTGCGGGTGCCGACCTTGGAGTACTGCTGGGGGCCGTCCGCCTTCTTGATGTGGACGGTCTTGATGAGTTCGTCGGGCTGGAGCGCGTTGCGCTTCACGCCGGTGTAGAACGCGTCGATCGGGATGAACCGGCTGCCGCGCACCGACTCGACCTCGACCTCGGCGCCCGCGGCGAGCAGGGCCGGGTGGGCGTCGCCGGCGGGCGATGCGGTGCCGAGGTTGCCGCCGACGCCGCCGCGGTTACGGATCTGCGGGGAGGCGACCGTGTGCGAGGCGAGGGCCAGACCGGGCAGCTCGGCCCGGAGGTTCTCCATGATCTGGGTGTACGGGACGGAGGCGCCGAGCCGTACGTTCTCCTCGCCGACCTCCCACTCGCGCAGAAGCTCGATGCGGTTCAGGTCCAGGAGGTACTCGGGGCGCCGGTGGTCGAAGTTGATCTCGACCATGACGTCGGTACCACCGGCGATGGGCACGGCCGTGGGGTGCTCGGCCTTGGCGGCGAGCGCCTCCTCCCAGCTGGCGGGGCGAAGGAAGTCCATGGTGGCTCTCTTCTAGTAATTCTGGTGACGGGGGTCGCGCAGGGTTCCGGGGGTACGGCCGGCCCTCGACTTCATGTTCATGTGCTGTTCACGCGGTGTGTGGCCTAGTACACAAGCCCACGATCGCCCGGGTGCAGTCACCGAAAACATGAAGGAGTTGGCTGGGTCCCGTTGTCGTCTTGTAGATTCGAACGAAAGGCGGGGAACAGAAACCTCGCTGTTTTCCCCTGGAAACGGTGGCACCACTGCACCGTCGACAACGCGACACCCTCCACCCACTGACGAAGGAACGGCGGCGACACGATGCGGCTGCGCGCACTGCTGGAGAACGACGCGCTCGGGCTGCGCCTGCTCGGCGGCGAGGACGAGCTGGACCGCACCGTCCGCGGCGTGATGACGACGGACCTGAAGGACCCGAGCCGGTACCTTTCGGGCGGTGAGCTGGTGCTCACCGGCCTCGCCTGGCTGCGGGAGCCGGCCGACGCCGAGCCCTTCGCCCGCATCCTGGCCTCGGCGGGGGTCGCGGCCCTCGCCGCCGGCGAGGCGGAGCTCGGCGACATCCCCGACGATCTCGTACAGGCGTGTTCACGCCATCGGCTGCCGCTCTTCGCGGTGAACGAGTCCGTTGCGTTCGCGACCATCACCGAGCACGTTGTTCGACAGGTGTCCGGCGAGCGGGCCGGCGACCTGGCGGCCGTCGTCGACCGGCACCGGCGGCTCATGACCTCGGGCCCGGCGGGCGGCGGCCCCGAGGTGGTCCTCGACCTGCTCGGCTCCGACCTGGACCTGCGGGCCTGGGTGCTCTCCCCCACCGGCCGCCAGATCGCGGGTGCGGGCGAGCCCCTCCCGGCCGCTCTCGCCGCCACCCTGGCCGGGGAGCACCTGGCCGCCACCCGGACGGGACGGCGCGGCCCGCACCGGCTGACCACCGGCGGAACGGCGTACTCGCTCTTCCCGATCCGCAATACCGGCCGGGGGGCCGTCCCCCCCGCCAAGGACGTCCGCGAGACGGTCCTCTCGGACTGGCTGCTCGCCGTCGAGGCGGACGCCGGGGACTGGCCCGCCGCCCGGCTCGACCTGCTCCAGGGCGTCACCCAGCTGATCGCCGTCGAGCGGGACCGGCGCGACGCGGCCCGCACGGTGCGGCGCCGGCTCGCCCAGGAGGTCCTCGAGCTGGTGCAGACGGGCGCGGCGCCCGCCGAGATCGCGGCGCGGCTGCGGGTCGCCGCCCCGGTGCTGCTGCCCGGTCTCGGCACGGCCCCGCACTGGCAGGTGGTCGTGGCCAGGGTCGAGTGGGAGCAGGAGGCCGGGCAGGGCACCGCCGTGGACGGCGGTCCGGTCGCCCAGGCGCTCCTGGAGGAGATCCTCGTCGACCCGGCGACCGTGGGCGCGGAGTCGGCCGACCGGATCGCCGTCGCGCACAGCGGAGACGAGGCCATCGCGCTCGTACCCCTGGCGGCGGGGCCGCTGCCGGAGAGCGAGGACGACGGCCCCGCGCCCGCCCTCGGCCTGCACGCGGACGCGCTGCTCGCCGCCGTACGGGCTCCGCTGTCGGCCGGTCTCGCCGACGACGGGCGGCTCACGCTTGGGGTCAGCGCGGCCGTGCACTCGGCGGAGGGCCTCCGTGGGGCCCTGGAGGAGGCCAGGCACGCCCGCAGGGTCGCCGCCGCCCGTCCGGGCCGGGTCTGCGCGGCCGGGCACCACGAGCTGGCCTCGCACGTGCTGCTGCTGCCGTTCGTCCCGGACGACGTCCGGCGGGCGTTCACGGCCCGGCTGCTCGACCCGCTGCGCGACTACGACCGGCGTCACCGCGCGGAGCTGATCCCGACCCTGGAGGCGTTCCTGGACTGCGACGGCTCCTGGACGCGCTGCGCGACCCGGCTGCACCTGCACGTGAACACGCTGCGCTACCGGGTGGGCCGGATCGAGCAGCTGACCGGACGCGATCTGTCGCGTCTCGAGGACAAGCTCGACTTCTTCCTCGCCCTGCGGATGAGCTGAGAGGTCCGTTCGGGATTCACCCCTTCGGGCGAGTCCGGTGGAGTGACGTCCGGGCCGGTGGCGGCCCGGACGCCGGGGCGGCCGAGGGGCCGCTCCGGCGCCTGATCACGGGCCTCGCGGTGATCTGACAGGCTGTCGGCCGCCCTCGCGGCAGCCGTACCCCGATCCGCCGGGCTCTTGTGAAATCTTTCACCTGACCCCTTGGCCAGGTACTCCCCTTCGTGCTCTGATGCGGGTCTTACTCAACAGCTCAATGGCGCGCTCGGGGAGGGCAATGTGGCGGATACCGCCATGTCTGGTTCCGAATCAAGGGGCGGCGAAGATCCGTCCCTCGCCTACGGCAAGGAGACCCCCGTGGAGACCGCCATATGGCGACTCCGGTCCCGGGGGTGCTGGACGGACGCGGCGGCACTGCTCGCGCCGCACGCGGCCGAACCGGCCGCCGCACTCGAACGGGCCGCGCTGCTGATCGAGCGCTGCCTCTACACGGAGAAGGGCTGGGCCGACGCGGAGGAGGCGCTCCGGGCGGCGGAGGCGGTGGCCCGTACGGACGAGGAACGCGGGGCGGCGGCCTGCGAACGCGGGTACCTGGCCTACGCGTCCACGCTTCTCGGCGAACGCGACCGGGCCGACGAGGCGCGGATGGCCCTCGGCAGGGCGGCCGCCCTGATCGCCCCTTCCGCCGAGGGCAGGCCGCTGCTCGACCTGCGGCGGGGGCTCATCGCGCAGAACCTCGGCGACTCCCCGCAGTCGGCGCGGGCCGCGTACCGCAGGGCGCACGCGGGTGCCGTCGCCCAGGGGGACTCGCTGCTGCTCTCCTCCACCTGGCGGCATCTCGCCGGACTCGCCCTGCGGGAGGGGGAGTTGGCGGAGGCCCGGCACGGCTTCGCGGAGTCGCTGCGCATCCGGGAGGAGCTGGGGTACCTGGTCGGTACGGCCCCGGCGCTCACCGCTCTCGCCACCACGGAGACGGAGCCGGAGGCGGGCCGTCTGCGCGCCGAGGCCCGTCGCCTCTTCCGTCTCCTGGGCGGGGTGCCGACCTGGCTCGCGAGCCAGCTGACTCCCCAGACGGCCACCTGAACAAGCTTTTGCTCACTGGCTTGTGACGAACGCTCAGCTCTTCGGTGCGAGACACACCAGGCTCTCGTCGGTGCCGATGAGCAGGGAGCCGGCGCCGGTGACGGCGACCGCGCGGACCGGGGGGCCCGGACGGAACGACAACGTCCGGCCCCCCTCGGGGCGGTGCAGACCTACCAGGCCGTCGGCCCAGGCCACGGCGACCAGCGGGCCGTGCGGGGTCTCCGTCGCGTGCAGGGAGACCACCGGCGAACGGCGTTCGACGAGGGGTTCGGGAAGCGGGTCGCGGCCCGGAGTCCAGATCCGTACGGTCCCGTCGGCGCCCCCGGAACAGACGAACGGCGTCTCGGACTCGACCGCCGAGACCGCCGTGACCCGGCCGCTGTGCGAGGCCGCCTGGTGCAGGCCCGTCAGACCGAAGGCGTGCACGGAACCGAGCCGGTCCCCGACCACGACCGAGCCCGCGATCGCCGCGAGGGCGGTGCCGGGATGGCGGGCCAGGGTCGCCGAGACCGCCTCCGTGAGGCGTTCCAGGTACGGGGCCCGGGGCGCCGCTCCCCGTACGGTGTGCAGCCTGCCCCGGTCGTCCAGGAGGAGCACCGTGCCGTCCGGCGCGGGCGCGAGCGCGGTGATCCGGCCGGGCACGGTGTGCGCGAGCCGTCCCGCGGGGCTCGCGTCGGCCTCGTGGAGCAGCCGTACGGTGCCGGTGCGGTCGCCGACCAGCAGGGTTCCCTCCAAGGGGCCGCCGGCCGCGCCGAGCACGGTGACGGGCCCCGGCCAGGGCGGAGTCAGGTCGCCGCGGTGACGGGCCCAGCGGAGCCGCCAGGGGGCGCCCTCCGCCAACTCGCGCAGGGCGGGGCGCAGTCGGGGGTCGGCGCCGTCGCCGAGCGCCGCGAGGAGCACCAACGCCCGTTCCGTCGGGGGCTGTTCACGGCAGAGGGACTGTCCGGCCCGCATCCAGGCGGCCCGCAGCCCGCCGTGGTCGCCGTCGGCGCTCTCGCCGGGGCGGGCGGGCGGCTCGGGGCCGTCGAGGGTGCCGGGGAGTCCGGCGGCGGCGGAACCGGTGACGTACGCCGTGGTGACGAGCAGCGGATCGGCGACGCAGACGGCCACCGGGTCGGAGAGGTCCGGCACCGGCCGGGCCGACCGCTCGGGTGCGGCCGCGGCGGGGTCCGGTTCGCCGTCGAGGTCCACGACGGTGACCCGGCGGCCGGCGCGGAGGGCGTCGGGGGCCGGGGTGTCGCTCCGGGCCTCGACGACGAGCCGGACCCGGCCCACGCCCGCGAGTTCGGCGATCAGCCGGGTGAGCGCGGCGGGTTCGGCGGCGGCGTGCAGATCGGTCAGGAGGAGGACGGTACGGCCGGCGGGGCGGGCCTCGCTGGTGGCGAGGGCCTGTACGAGGTCGCCGGGTGACCTGGCCACCACGCCGAGGCGGTCGGCGATCGTCCAGGTCGCGCCGAGCGCGCTCTGGCCGGCGAGCGGCACGGTCATCCGAGCCGCGCGGCGGCGCGGCCTGCCGGCCCGCGGCCCGTACGCGGCGAGCCAGCCGAGCAGGGCCGTCTTGCCGCTGCCGGCGGCGCCGGTGACGAGGCAGAGCCGGGGCGCCTCGGGATCGGTGAGCCAGCCGAGCAGGGCCGCGGCCCCGGCTTCCGTGCCGGTGGCGGGTCGGCGTCCGTCCCCTGCCGGGGACGGGCTCGCGGACGACATGGGACACCTCACGGGCGGCGCGGTACGGGCGGCTGACGTCAACGACCTTAGTGGTCCGGGGCGCTGGGAGGGGGCGTGCTGTCGATCAGTCCGGTCCGATCGACAGGACACCCCCGGAGAACCGCCCCGTCGCGGGGCCGGTCTCCCGGGCGCTTCCGCGGGTTCTCGGAGCGGGTCAGGCGTCGGGGTCGCCGCCCGCCGCGACGACCTGGAGCCGGCCGGGCTGGACCTGGGCTCCTGCTCGACTCCAGTGGGACGGCAGGGGGTCAGGCGTTCGAGCCGGTGAAGTGTTCGCGGACGAGGGATTCGACGACCTGGAGGTCCTGGGCGATCAGGGCGTCGAGCAGGGCCGTGTGTTCGGCGGCGTCGGCGACGAGTACGCCGTGGCGGAGGGTGGGGGCGCTGATCAGGGGCCACTGGGAGCGGCGGTGGAGGTCGTCGGCGACGGCGAGCAGCTGTCCGTTGCCCGCGAGGGAGAGGACGGCCCGGTGGAAGGCGCGGTCGGTCTCCGCGTAGTGGGCGCGGTCCCCCCGTGCGGCGGCGGCCGACGTGGCCTCGGCGAGCGGGCGGAGCGCGGCCCAGCGGGCGGCGGGGACCGTGCGGGCGAGCCGCAGCATGACGGGGACCTCGATCAGCGCGCGGACCTCGGCGAGTTCGGCGAGCTCGCGGGGGGTCCGCTCGGTGACGCGGAAGCCGCGGTTGGGCACGACCTCGACGGCGCCTTCGACAGCAAGCCGCTGCATGGCCTCGCGGACGGGGGTGGCGGAGACGCCGAAGCGCTCGCCGAGGGCGGGGGCGGAGTACACCTCGCCGGGGACGAGCTCGCCGTCGACGAGGGCGGCGCGGAGGGCGTCGAGGATCTGGCCCCGGACGGAGTGCCGCACGACGCGGGGTGCGGGGTGGCCGGTGGGGCCGGGGGCCGTCGGTTCGCCGTGGGTGTGCTCGCCCCGGGCGTGCGGGCCCTGTCCCGCCCCGCGGGCCTGCTCCGGGACCCGTACGGCGTCCGGGTGTGCGGCGTCGCCGAAGGGCGGGGACGGCCTCTCCGTCGCCCGCTCGCGCGCTGCGCCCTGCTCCACCCGGGTCCTCCTGCGGCCTCGTGCCGGGCCCGGCTCGCGTCGCCCGGGTCCTCTGTGCACCATAGGCGAACGGACCGACATCAGGGACGTGAGGGCTGCCCCGCTGGTGGGGGCGGTGGGCGGTGGTGAGAGGTGACCCCGAATCGGGTAAGGTAAGGCTAACCTGCCAACGCTCGCGATTCGGTGGTCCGCATGACCGTCCCCGCCCTGTTGCCCGCTCCTCCGGCCTCGCCCGTCGCGGCCGCCTACGCGCGCCTCGCCGAGGTCTTCCCCCATCTGCGGATAGAGGAACCCGCCCCGGGTGAGCGACTGCCGAGCGGCGCCGGTTGGGTCGGCGCGGAGGACCTCGCGGCCGGCGGCCCCGACCTCGACGCCTTCCTCGCCTGGGACAACGCGCAGGTGCTGCGCGACCACGGCACCCAGGCCCGACCCGACGTCGTCGCCAGCTTCGGACTGCACCGGTACGCCTGGCCTGCCTGCCTCCTCGTCACCGTCCCCTGGTTCCTGGACCGCAGGGTCCCCCGGCTGCCCGCGGGCAACGTGTCCTTCCAGCGGGCGCTCGGCCGCCTCGCGGTCAGGGTGGAGGAGTTCGCCTGCCTGCCGGGCGACCCCGCCGCCGCTCTCCCCGGCGCCCGGGTGGTCGCCGACGAGGACGCGCTGCGGGCCGAGGTGCGCGCCTCGCTCGCCGAGCACTTCGAGGCGATCCTCGACGGCTTCGGGCCCCGGATGCGGCGCGGCCGCCGGGCCCTGTGGGGGATGGCCACGGACGAGATCGTCGAGGGCCTCTGGTACATCGGGACGCTGCTCGGCGAGGAGCGGCGGGCGATGGACGAGCTCGAACTCCTGATGCCGGGCACGGCCAAGCCGTACAAGCCCTACGCGGGCTCCGCCGGCTTCCGCGAGCTGCCCGGCTCGGAGGGGCCGGACGGGGCTCCGCGCGCCACGCGCGACCGGGCGACCTGCTGCTTCTTCTACACGCTGCGGCCGGACGACACCTGTCTCACCTGCCCGCGCACCTGCGATGCCGACCGGGTCCGGCGGCTCGCCGCGACCGCCTGAGGCTCCCCGGCCGATTACGCCACCCTGACGGGTGACGTCGATCGAACGCAAACCCCTTCCCTTGTACGGGCGTTCGACCAGATCGCACCTATTCGTATGCCCTGGCGCCCCGATGGCGTGCTCTTGCCCGGAAACCCCTTGAGCACCCCGCGGGGTCGGCCAGTATGGGCCGCCAAACGCCCTACTGCGATGCAAGGGACACCGCATGAGACTGACCGACATATCGCTGGACTGGCTGCTTCCGGGCGGCGTGATGGTGGCCGGAGTCCTGACGGCGGTGGCGGTGCTCGCGCGCGGGAAGCGCGCCGGTGACCAGGCCGCGGCCGAGGACTCCTGGGAACGCAGCGAGGAGCGCCGCAGACGCAAGGAAGCCGTGTACGGCACCGCTTCCTACGTCCTCCTCTTCTGCTGTGCCGCGGTCGCCGCGGCGCTCTCCTTCCACGGACTCGTCGGCTTCGGCCGGCAGAACCTCAACCTCTCCGGCGGCTGGGAGTACCTCGTCCCCTTCGGCCTCGACGGCGCCGCCATGTTCTGTTCGGTGCTCGCGGTCCGCGAGGCCAGCCACGGCGACGCGGCCCTCGGCTCGCGCCTGCTCGTCTGGCTGTTCGCGGGCGCGGCCGCCTGGTTCAACTGGGTGCACGCACCGCGCGGCCTGGGCCACGACGGCGCCCCGCAGTTCTTCGCGGGGATGTCCCTGTCCGCGGCGGTCCTCTTCGACCGGGCCCTCAAGCAGACCCGCAGGGCCGCGCTGCGCGAGCAGGGGCTTGTGCCCCGTCCGCTGCCGCAGATCCGGATCGTCCGGTGGCTGAGGGCGCCCCGGGAGACCTTCGCCGCCTGGTCGCTGATGCTTCTGGAGGGCGTACGGACTCTGGACGAGGCCGTCGACGAGGTCCGGGAGGACCGGCGGGAGAAGGAGCAGAACCGCATCCGCCGGCGGGACCAGGTGAAGCTCGACCGGGCGCGGCTCAAGGCGATCAACCGCCAGCACCGGGCCTTCGGCAGGGGCGGCGGGCGGCAGGTCGAGATGGCCGCGCTCAACGCCTCACCCGGTGCCGGTTCGGGACCCGGCCCGGGTCCGGGGGCCGGCGGCGGCCAGGGTTCGGGTTCCGCCTCGGCGTCCGTGCAGGCCGCCGTCGCGGAACCCGCCATAGCGGACCCGGGACAACTGCCGCTTCGACCCCGGCCCTCCCTCCAAGCCGTCAGGGGCAGTGACTCCCGGACGGTGGACCTCACCGCGGAGGACGACACCCAGACGCTGCCCCGTCTCGACTCCCTCGAGCGCAAGCTCAAGGACCTGGAGCAGCAGTTCGGCTGACGCACCTCACCGTCAGCCGGGCACACCGTCCACCGCACACCGGCGGGGCCGCCTCTCAGGCGGCCCCGCCGTTCAGTTCGAACCACACCACCTTGCCGGCCCCGTGGTCCTCGACCCCCCAGGAGTCGGCCAGGGCCTCCACGAGCACCAGTCCCCTGCCGTGCGTACCGTCGTCGGCGGGCGGTACGTCCGGTGGGGCGAGTCCGGGGACGAAGTCACGGACCTCGACCCTCAGCTGCTCGGGCACGACCGTCGCGGTGACGACGGCTCCGTGCTCGGTGTGGACCAGGGCGTTGGTCACCAGTTCGCTGGTGAGCAGTTCCGCCACGTCGGACGCGCCCGGTTCGCCCCACCTCCGCAGCAGCTCACGCAAGGCGTGTCGCACCTCCGGCACCGCGGTGAGATCCGCGCATCCCACCTTTCTGAGCAGTTGAGTCGGCTGTCGTGACTCCCCGGCCATGTCCCCCCACCCACAGATCGCGTCGAACAGGCTCACGGGGATGCATGCCCCGCCAAATCGCCCGCATTCCCTCAGGGTCGAGGCACGTTGCGCAGGTTGGAGCGTGCCATCTGCAGCATCCGGCCGACTCCCCCGTCGAGGACGATCTTGCTGGCGGAGAGGGCGAAGCCGGTCACCATGTCGGCGCTGATCTTCGGGGGGATGGACAGCGCGTTGGGGTCGGTGACGACGTCGACGAGGGCCGGACCCTTGTGCTTGAAGGCGTCCTTGAGGGCGTTCGTCAGCTGCTTGGGCTTCTCGACGCGGACTCCGTAGGCGCCGGCGGCGCGGGCGATCGCCGCGAAGTCCGGGTTCTTGTTCGTGGTTCCGAACGAGGGCAGCCCGGCGACCAGCATCTCCAGTTCGACCATGCCGAGCGAGGAGTTGTTGAAGACGATCACCTTCACCGGCAGGTCGTACTGCACGAGCGTGAGGAAGTCGCCCATCAGCATGGAGAATCCGCCGTCGCCGGAGAGCGACACGACCTGGCGGTCGCGGTCGGTGAACTGGGCGCCGATGGCCTGGGGCAGGGCGTTCGCCATCGAGCCGTGGCTGAACGAGCCGATGATCCGGCGTCGCCCGTTGGGACTGAGGTAGCGGGCCGCCCAGACGTTGCACATCCCCGTATCGACCGTGAACACGGCGTCGCCGTCGGCCAGTTCGTCGATCACGGAGGCCACGTACTCGGGGTGGATGGGGACGTGCTTCTCGACCTTGCGGGTGTACGCCTTGACGACGCCTTCGAGGGCGTCGGCGTGCTTCTTGAGCATCTTGTCGAGGAAGCGGCGGTCGGTCTTGGCCCGGACGCGCGGGGTCACACAGCGGAGGGTCTCCCGGACGTCTCCCCAGACGGCGAGGTCGAGCCGGGAGCGGCGGCCGAGGTGCTCGGCCCTCACGTCCACCTGGACGATCTTCACGTCGTCGGGCAGGAAGGCGTTGTACGGGAAGTCGGTGCCGAGCAGGATCAGCAGATCGCACTCGTGGGTGGCCTCGTAGGCGGCGCCGTAGCCGAGGAGGCCGCTCATCCCGACGTCGTACGGATTGTCGTACTGGATCCACTCCTTGCCCCGTAGGGCGTGGCCGACCGGTGCCTTGAGCCGTTCCGCGAACTGCATCACCTCTGCGTGCGCCCCGGCGGTGCCGCTGCCGCAGAAGAGCGTCACCCTGCGCGCCTCGTCGATCATCCGTACCAGCGCGTCGATCTCGGCGTCCCCCGGACGGACGGTCGGCCGGGTGGTGACGAGCGCGGTCCCGGACGCCTTGTCCGGCGCCGGCTGGGAGGCGATGTCGCCGGGCAGCGAGACCACGCTGACGCCCCGGCGGCCCACGGCGTGCTGGATCGCCGTGTGGAGCAGCCGGGGCATCTGCTGCGGGTTGGAGATGAGTTCGCTGTAGTGGCTGCACTCCCGGAACAGCTGATCGGGGTGGGTCTCCTGGAAGTAGCCGAGGCCGATCTCGCTGGACGGGATCTGCGAGGCGAGGGCCAGGACGGGGGCCATCGAGCGGTGGGCGTCGTAGAGCCCGTTGATGAGGTGCAGATTGCCCGGCCCGCAGGAGCCCGCGCAGGCGGCGAGGCCGCCGGTGATCTGGGCCTCGGCGCCCGCGGCGAAGGCCGCGACCTCCTCGTGCCGCACCTGGATCCAGTCGATCGCGGGGGTACGGCGGATCGCGTCGACGACCGGGTTGAGGCTGTCACCGACGACGCCGTACAGGCGCCGGACGCCCGCGCGGACGAGGATGTCGACGAACTGTTCCGCCACGTTCTGTTTGGCCATGGCTCCATCAACACATGGCCCGGCGGGTTGCGCCCGGTGGGTTGCGCCCGGTGGATTACGCCTCCCAGACGCCCACCCCCGTACGGTCGTCGGCGTATCCGGTCACCCGCAGCTGGGTGTCCGCGAGGAACTCGGCGAGGCCGGGCGGCTCGGCGTCGGTCCAGCGGGCGGCGAGCTCGCGGGCGAGCGCGGGTTCGCCTCGCATGGGCTCCGCGAGGCCGGGTGAGGCGAGGAGCAGGGTGTCACCGGGGCGGGCGACGGAGGCGCGGAAGCGGAACGGCTCGGCGGGCGGCGGCACGGGTTCCTCGACGAGGGGGGCGGGAGCGGTGGTGATGCCGAGGTCCATGGTGAGCCGGTCGCCCTCCTCGGTCTCGGTGGCGGCGGCCTCCGGAGGCGGCGAGCCGAAGCCGACGACGGGGCCGCCGGCGACGGCGGCCGGTTCGGGCAGGAGCGGCTCGATGTCCTGCCAGGCGCCGTCGCGGAGCCGGAAGAGACCGCCGCCGCCGATGCCGAAGAAGACCCGGGTGCGGCAGCCGGGGTCGGCGGGGACGAGCAGGCAGCGGAGGGTGGCGGTGTACTCGTCGGGGGCGAGGCCCCGTTCGGCGGCGCGGGCCCTGAGCTTGCCGTAGGTACGGTCGGTGAGCCGGTGCAGTCCTGACTTGAGGTCGCCGCGGCGGCCGGACCTGATGTCCTCGGAGAGCCGGGCGTGGCTGCGGCAGACGGCCTCGGCGATCCACCGGCAGGCGTCGGCGGCGGCGAGGTGGGCGTCCTCGGCGGCGCGGGACCCGGCGGCGACGGCGACCAGGACGAGCGCGGTCTCGTCGTGGCCGAAGCGGGCGGTGAGCAGGGCGTCGCGGCGGGGTTCGCCGCGGTAGCGGGCGGAGTCACCGCGCACGGAGGCGGCCCGTACGGTGCAGGTGCCGTAGCGGGCTCCGTCGAGGACGGTGTCGGAGACGAGCTCGCCGAGCTCTCCCGGCCGGGCGACGGGCAGGGCGGTCGGCTCGGGCTCGTAGGTGGGCGGCCGGCTGCCGACGAATCCGGTACGGGGCCGGGGCACGGGGACCTCGACGGTGAGGCCGGGCCCGTCACCGGACGGGCCCTCGGACCGCGGCCCCTCGGGGTCGGGCTCCGGGGACGCCGGCACGCGCGCGGTGGCCGCCTCCACGGGCGGGGCGCCCGGGGGCGGCGGCGCGGGAAAGGTCCGGGGCCCCTCCGAGGGCACCTCCCAGGGCGCCGGGCCCGCCACGAAGGGCACGGGTGGCGGCACGGGGGCGGACGGCGGGGCGACCGGGAGCGGCTCGGCGGCCCGGGGCGGCGTGGGGGCCTGGCTCGGTGGAGGTGGCGACATCGGCCGCGGCGGCGGTGGCGGGCCGACCGCCGGAGCCGGGCCGGTCGGAGGAGCCGGTGGTGGTGGTGGACCGGCCGCCGGAGCCGGTGGCGGGTCGGTCGGTGGTGCTGACGGGTCGGCCGGTGACGGTGGGGCCGTCGTCGCGCGGGTGGCCGCGGCGAAGTGGTCGTCGAGTGTGTCACCCGAGACCGCCGGGGCCGTGTCCGGCGCCGACTCGTCGTAGAGCTTGTCCCACCAGTTGCTGTCCCCCTGCTGAGTCATGCCCTTATTGTCCACCGCGCACGGCGCCCGAAAACGGGACATCAGGAAAACCGTTGCTGCGAATGGGTGGTCCGCCGGGCGGCCCCACCCCCCACGGGAAGGACGCCCGGCGGACCGGCGTGGTCAGCGCACGTCGTAGGCGCGGACCACGGTCTGGGTGACGGAGTTGCCGTTGGCGTCCGTCAGTTCGGTCCTCAGGGTGACGGGCTTGCCGGACGCGCCCGCGTGGTTCACGGTCGCGGACCACGTACCGCCCTGCTGAGAGACCCGCGCTTCGGTCCAGGTCGTACCGCCGTCGTAGGAGTACGAGAGCCTGGCCGAGGTGAGCGCCGCGGGGGTGTGGCCCGCGTGACCCGTCGCGGTGAGGCCGATGTGCTGGCCGTCGTGCGCGGCGAGGGTCTTGAGTCCGTCCTCCGGAAGGTCGTACCGGGGGAAGAGAATGGGGATGCCCTGAGAATAGACGCTCTCGTCAAGCTTGGAGGTGAATTTCCAGACCGAGTTGACGGATGTGGAGCGGGCCCACACCTTGCTGCCTATCTTCATGGTGTTCTGTTCGAGCGTGTACGTCCCGGCTTCGGCCGGTACCTCGAAGACGCCGAACGGCCAGGCGTTCTCACCGATGAGCTCTCCGTCGCGCCGGAGGCGGAGGTTGCCGATGTCGCCGAAGGAGCCGGGCTCGGCGTGGTGGGTGCCGTCGCCCCACATCGCGTTCGCGAAGCCGATGAGGTTGCCCTGGCGCTCGGAGACGAGGACCGGCTTCCCGGTCGTGTCGCGCGGGGCGGTGGGGGCGATGACGCCGTCGTACCAGCGCTCGGTGCGCCGCTCGCCGGGTGTGTACGTGTGGCGGGCGCCGATCATGATCTCCCCGAACGGGAAGCTGCTGTTGACCATCTGGCTCCAGGCGGTGTCGCCCGCGGTGTAGTACTCGGTGCGGCTGCCGGGCGCCGGGACGGTCTCCAGCGAGCCGAAGGAGACGGAGAGGCCGTTCGGCCGGTGGGCGGCGGGGAAGTCCGTGAAGTCGGTGGTGATGCCGGCCGAGCCGTAGGTGGAGTCGGTGCGGCCGAGGTGTCCGTCGCGGACCCGGTAGTTCTTGTCGTCGCGCACCGCCCCGGTCTCGGGGAACGCGAGGTTGTAGAGGTACGGGGTCTTCGCGGTGGCCTGCCAGGTGAGGGTGACCTCGCCGGCCGCGAGCTCGCCCAGGAGGGCGGTCGCCTCCGTGGACGGGACGGAGAGGACCGGAAGGCCGAGACCGGTGAAGCCACCGGCCGGGTACCAGCGGCCGGGGACCGAGTGGTACGTGACGACGGCGACGGCGCCCGCGGTCCTGGCGTTACGGGCGAGGGTGCCGGCCGCGTTGGAGTCGTCGGGCAGTCGGACGAAGGCGACACGGCCCTGGACGCCGGCGGCCTTCAGCTCCTCCGGGGTGCCGGTGCCCGCGTCGACGAGCCGGGCGGAGCCGGTGCCGTCGAGGTTGTCGGAGCCGAGGGAGGCGGTGAGCGGGTGCAGGTTCAGGCCGCCGGAGGTGCGGAGCGAGGTGATCTGCGGGGCGGCGGCGCGCCAGTAGCTGCCGAACTCGAAGTCGCCCTCGTCGGCGGCGCCTTCGACCGAGGCGTAGTAGCCGCGGAGGGTGCGCGGTCCGGCGGCGGTGCCGGCGTGCGCCCAGACGTCGTCCCAGGAGCGGGCGAACGCGAGGGTGGCGCCCCGGAGTTCGGACGCCTTGTCGGTCTTCACCGAGAGCCGGTGGGCCCGGCGGGCGTCGAGGACGACGGTGGTGTCCTTCGTCAGCTCGAGCTGCGGGCGGCCGAGGTAGCTGAGCGAGTCGTTCAGCGTGGCGCCCTCCCCCGCGTCGGGCGTGGTGACGAAGGAGGAGAGGAAGTAGCTGCCGGGGCGCAGACGGTAGACCTGGTCGGCGGCGCCGTCGTTGAAGCGGCGCTCGCCGCTGGCGTCGTCGGTGCCGATGACGTCGAGGGAGGAGGCGCCGGAGGCCGGCTTGCCCTGACGGTCGATCAGCTTGACGCGGAGGGTGACGGTCTCGGGTTCGACGTACAGCGAGAACGGGGTGGAGACGTGGACGCCGCCGGGGCCGGTGGCGATGACGCGGCCGGTGACGTCGCCGTACTGGGCGCGTTCGAGGCGGGCCGTGGGGTCGAGGGCCAGCGGGACCCGGACGGTGGCGCCGGCCGGGACGGTGACGCTGCGCCCGCCGAGGCGGGCGACCGCGCTCCGGACGCGGGAGCCGTCGTTGCCGGTGACCTTCTCGACGGCCAGGTTCAGGGTGACGGGGGCGTCGGAGGTGTTGGTGTACGGGACGGAGACCGTGGTGCGGTCGGTCCTGTCCTGCGGCCAGCCGAACGTGCCGCCCTGGACCGCGGGCGAGCCGAGGACCGTCTGGTCGATGGCGGCCTTGACGTCGAGGCGACCGCCGCCGACCTCGCGGACGTCGCCGGGGACGGAGCTGTCGGCGGAGGCGACGAGCGCGGCCTTGACCTGCTGGGCGGTCCAGTCGGGGTGGCGCTGCCTGACGATGGCGGCGGCGCCCGCGACGTGCGGGGTGGCCATCGACGTACCGGACATGGACCGGTAGGCGTAGAGGCCCCGGCCGCCGGCCGCGGCGGCGGAGATGGCGACGCCGGGCGCGGCCATCTCGGGCTTGAGGGTGTGGTGGACGATCGTCGGGCCGCGGCTGGAGAACCACGCGGTGGAGTCGTCGCGGTCGGTGGCGCCGACGGTCAGCACGCTGGGCGCGCAGCCGGGCGACGAGACGGTGTTGAGGGTGGGGCCGGAGTTGCCCGCGGCGATGACGAACAGCGTGCCCTCGCTCCGGGCGAGTTCCTCGGCGGCGACGCTCATCGGGTCGGTGCAGTCGGTGGGGACGGGGCTGCCGAGGCTCATGGAGACGACGTCGGCGCCCTGGGCGACGGCCCACTCCATGCCCGCGATGATCCAGGAGGCGGCGCCGGAGCCGGAGTCGTTGAGGACCTTGCCGTTGAGGAGTTCGGCGCCGGGGGCGACGCCCTTGTTCTTGCCGCCGCTCGCCGCGCCCGAGCCACCGACGGTGGAGAGGGTGTGGGTGCCGTGACCCTGGCGGTCGTCGGCCGAGTCGGAGTCGGTGAAGTTCTCCGAGGCGGCGACGCGGCCCTTGAGGTCGGGGTGCTCGGTGTCGGCGCCGGTGTCGAGGACGGCGACCTTGGTCCCCGTGCCGTCGTATCCGGCGGCCCAGGCCTCGGGGGCGTGGACCTGCTTCGTCGAGCTCTCCAGGGTGGCCTGGACCTTGCGGTCGAGCCAGAGCTTCTTGATCCCGGAGGCGGAGCGTGCGGTGGGGGCGTTCAGTTCGGCCCAGAAGGTGGCGGCCTGCTTCTTCTCCGCCGTGAGCGCGACGCCGTCGACGGTCCTGAGGACCTGGCCGCGCCGGGCGCCGCGCGGGGCGGCGGGGACGGAGCGGGCGAGGTCGGTGCCGTAGACGGCGATGAGGGGCAGGGTGCCGGTGGCGGCGTCGTCGTAGCCCTGGCGGACGAGCCCGGTGACGTTGAAGAGTTCCTCGTCGACGCGTCCGGCGGCGAGCGCCGCGGTGGCGTCCTCGGGGTAGACGTACAGGTCCTGGCCGGAGCGGCGGGTCTGGATCAGGGGGACGGTGCCGTCCTCGCGGGGCAGGGCCGTGGCGGCGGGGGCGCCCTCGGCGTCGCGGGTGACGACGACCCGGTCTCCGGTGACCAGGGTCACCGTCGCCGGGCGGTCCCCCGCGCGGGCCGAGGCCTCGCTGCCTACCAGCGGTCGCTTGCCGGCCGTGTCGTCCTGCGGCTCGTTCGCCGTGGACGGCGCGACCGCGGTGACGGCCAGGACGGCGGCGGTCGCCGCCCCCAGGGCCGTACGCGAAATCGGGCGCATCGCTCTCCCCATCTGATTCCGGAAAATTGGCGCAAAGCACCCGTCTCCGGAGGCTGTTGGTGCTGCGGTGGCGCCACATTGGCAGAGGTGAGGGCGGTACAGGGATGATGGGGAAGGCGGGAATACGCCGTGGCCGTTTCCCGCCAGGTCACCAACGGAACGAATGCCTCCGGTGAACGTCCTGGAAAGATCCGGGACCCTCGCCGGAGGTACGGCGAGGGGTGGGGCATCCATGCTGGGAGCGATAGGACTCGACGAGCGCCAGGAGTCCGCGTACCGGGCGCTGGTCGCGCTGGGCGCCGCCGAGGTGACCGACCTCGCGCACCGGCTCGCGCTGCCCGAGCGGGACACCGAGCGGGCGCTGCGCCGGCTTGAGTCGCAGGGGCTGGCCGCCCAGTCCTCGGCGAGGACCGGGCGGTGGGTGGCGGCGCCGCCGGGCGTGGCGCTCGGCGCGCTCCTGACCCAGCAGCGCCATGAACTGGAGCAGGCGGAGCTGGCGGCTGCGCTGCTCGCCCAGGAGTACCGGGCGGAGGCGACGGAGGCGGCCGTGCACGACCTGGTGGAGGTGGTGACCGGCTCGAGCGCCGTCACCCACCGCTTCCTCCAGCTCCAGCTGGGCGCGCAGGAGGAGGTCTGCGCCCTGGTGACGGGGAAGCCGATCGCGGTCTCCGGCCTGGAGAACGACGCGGAGGAGCAGGCGGCGGGGCGGGGCGTGCGCTACCGGGTGGTGATCGAGCGCGAGGTGCTCACGCTCCCGTCCGGGCTCCTGGAACTCTCGGCGGCGCTCAGCCGTGACGAGCGGATCCGGGTCGCGGACCGGGTCCCCACGAAGCTGGTGATCGCCGACGGCAATCTGGCCATGGTGCCGCTGACGGGCCGGGGCGCCGAGCCGGCGGCGATCGTCGTACACGCGAGCGGACTGCTCGAATCGCTGATGGGCCTATTCGAGTCGGTGTGGCGGGAGGCGCTGCCGCTGCGGCTCGGCGCGAGCGCGCACATCACCGAGGACGAGGCGCCGGGCCCCGACGTCATGGACCTGGAGATCCTGTCGCTGCTGCTCGCGGGGATGACGGACGCGAGCGTGGCCAAGCAGCTGGACCTGGGGCTACGCACGGTGCAGCGGCGGGTGAAGGGCCTGATGGAGCTGACGGGGGTGACGACCCGGCTGCAGCTGGGCTGGCACGCGTACGAGAAGGGATGGGTGGCGCGGGGGTGAGGGAGGGCGGGGCCGGGTGCGACGCGCCGCTGGGACCCGCCGAGCCCGGGGCGGCGTGGGGCTGAGCGCGGCCCTTTCGGCGTCCGTGCGGTTCCGCACCCCCGTATGCCCGCCGCGACCTGCGCCGACGCCGAATGTGGGGGACGCTGGTCAGCGTGGGTGTGTGGCAGCTCCTGATGATCGCGACGGTGATGCTGCTCGGTCTGTTCGGGGTGCTGGCCCCCGGCGTACCGGGGACGTGGCTGGTGTGGGCGGCGATGCTGTGGTGGTCGCTCCACGAGCGGACGGACCTCGCCTGGATCCTCCTCGCCTCCACGACCGGTCTGCTGCTCCTCACGCAGGTGGTCGTCTGGCAACTGCCACCGCGCAGGTTCCGGGGCGTCGGCATCTCGCGCCGGATGGTGGCGTACGCCGGGGTGGGCGCGCTCGTGGGCTTCGTCCTGGTCCCGGTGGTCGGCGCGATCCCCGGTTTCGTCGGCGGGATCTACCTCGCGGAACGGCTCCGCCTCGGCGGCCACGGCCAGGCGAGGGCGGCGACGCGCACGGTGATGCGGGCGGCCGGGACGAGCGTGCTCGTCGAGCTCTTCGCCTGCCTGCTGATCGTGGGGGCGTGGGCGGGCGCGGTGCTCTGGGGCTGAGGCGCGGAAGGCTGGGAGGGCCGGAGGGCCAGGGGCCGCCGCCGGAGAGGTCAGCGAGCCGGAGTCCACAAGGGCGAGCCCCGGAGAAGTCAGCGAACCGGAGTCCACAAGGGCGAGCCCCGGAGAAGTCAGCGAGCCGGAGTCCGTGGGGCGAGCCCCGGGGAGCTCAGAGAGCCGGGGTCGCGGGGGCCGAGCCGAGGTAGCGCGCCGCGTACGAGCGCCAGGGGCGGCACTCCTCCGCCGGGTGGCCGGCCGTCGGGGGCACGTCCGGGTCGCCGAGGGATCGCATGCGGATCAGGGCGGCGGCCTCGGCGGTCACGCCGGGGACGGCGAGCAGGGCGCGCTCGGCCTCGTCGCGGTCGGCTCCGGGGTCGAGGCGTACGACTCCGCCGGCGAGGGCCCGGGCCAGCGGGCCGGCGACGGGGTGGCCGGTCAGAGCGGCCGGTTCGGGGAAGACATGGGTGAGGGTGCCGCAGGCCGTGGCCAGGGGGGTGCCGTACCGCTCGACGATCCGGGCGGACTCCTCGGCGCCGAGGACCGTCCGCAGCGCGAACTCCTCGGGTTCGGCCGTTCCCGGGGAGCGCACGCCCGGCCGTGCGGCGACCTCTGCGGCGAGCCCGGGGGCGGCTCCGAGGCGCTCGGCGACCGCGTACGGGTCGGCGTCCAGGTCGAAGAGGCGGCGCAGCCGGTGCACGGCGGTGGTCAGGTCGCGCAGTTCGGTGAGGTGGATGCGGGCGTCGAGCCAGCGTCCGGCCGAGCGTTCGTCGACGGAGACGACGCCGGTGCCGTACGGGAGGCGGAGCGTCCGCCGGTAGGTGCGGGAGCCGGGGGCGCCGACGACCTCCTCCACGCGCGGCACGGCCTCCGCGGCGAGCAGGTCGAAGACCTCCCCGGCCGCGTAGGGCCCACGGTGAGCGAGCCGCAGCGGGACCCCGGCGGCGAGCGCGGTACGGCCTCCGGCACCGCTGCCGGCCTCGGTGCGCAGGGCGGTGGGAGTGCGGGCGTAGACGGCACGGATCGTCTCGTTGAACTGGCGGACGCTGGCGAAGCCGGCCGCGAAGGCGATCTCGGTGACGGGCAGCGCGGTGGTCTGGAGCAGCAGGCGCGCGGTGTGGGCCCGCTGGGCGCGGGCGAGCGCGACGGGCCCGGCGCCGAGTTCGGCGGTGAGCTGGCGCTGGACCTGCCGGGTGCTGTAGCCGAGGCGTCCGGCGAGGCCGGGTACACCCTCGCGGTCGACGACGCCGTCGCCGATCATCCGCATGGCGCGCCCGACGACGTCCGCCCGTACGTTCCACTCGGCGGAGCCGGGCACGGCGTCCGGCCGGCAGCGGCGGCAGGCGCGGAAGCCGTGGCCCTGGGCGGCGGCGGCCGTCGGGAAGAACGCCACGTTCTGCCGTTTGGGGGTGACGGCGGGGCAGCTGGGACGGCAGTAGATCCCGGTGGTGCGGACGGCGAAGAAGAACTCTCCGTCGAACCGCGCGTCCCTGCTGCTGACCGCCTCGTAGCGGGTGTCGTCGTCCCTCATGACTCCCAGTGTGGGGCCCCCGACGGCACCGGGCTCGCGGTTTTCGGACACGGCGCTGCGGCGGGGGGACGGTCGTGCCGTCCCCCCGGCCGGGCGCGTGCCCCTACCGGCCGCTGTGCCCGCGCTTCAGCTCCAGGGCCTGCCGGCCCGCCGCGTGGCGGCGCTTCCAGGTCTTGAGCATCTCGGTGCGCAGCCGGGCGTCGGTCTTGGCGACGATCCGCTGGTTCTCGCGGAGCAGCTTGCGGTAGCTCTCGAGGCGGCGCACCGGCAGCGTGCCCTCCTCGATCGCCGCGGCGACCGCGCAGCCGGGCTCCGACTCGTGGCCGCAGTCCTGGAAGCGGCAGCCCCCGGCCAGCTCCTCGATCTCCGAGAAGACCTGGCCGACGCCGGTCTCGGCGTCCCAGAGGCCGACGCCGCGCAGCCCGGGGGTGTCGATGAGGACTCCCCCGCCCGGCAGGACGAAGAGGTTGCGGGTGGTCGTGGTGTGGCGGCCCTTGCCGTCGATGTCACGGGCGGCCTGGACGGTCATGACGTCCTCGCCGACGAGCGCGTTGGCGAGGGTCGACTTCCCGGCGCCGGAGACGCCGAGCAGCACGGTCGTGCCGCCCGCGACCACCGCGGCGAGCACGTCGAGGCCCTCTCCGGTGGCCGAGCTGACGGGCACGACCTGGACGCCGGGGGCGACCGTCTCGACGTCCTCGACGAGGTACGAGAGTCCGACCGGGTCGGGCACGAGGTCGGCCTTGCTGAGGACGACGGTCGGCTGGGCGCCGGACTCCCAGGCCAGGGCGAGGAAGCGTTCGATGCGGCCGAGGTCGAGCTCGACGGCAAGCGAGACGGTGATGACGGCGTGATCCACGTTGGCGGCGAGGATCTGCCCCTCGGACCGCTTGGAGGACGTGGACCGCGCGAAGGCCGTACGGCGCGGCAGACACGCCCGTACGTACCGGGGGTCGCGGACGCCCTCCGGGTCGACGGCGGCCCAGTCGCCGGTGCAGACGACCCGGAGCGGGTCGTGCGGCGTCACGAACGCCGTGTCGGCACGGACGACCCCTTCGGCGGTGGCGACGTCGCACTGACCGCGATCGACGCGGATGACACGCCCGGGAACGAGGCCCTGGGCGGCATAGGACGCGAAGGCCTTGGCCCAGCCGGAGTCCCAGCCGTACGCGGTGAGCGGGGAACGGGCATCAGAAGGGGACGACGTGTCGGAGGAGGACATGTCGAACGAAGCGTTGAACAAGGGAGACCCTTCGAAGGGCGGCCCCGGCGGCGCGCTCTGCGCGCGGAAGTGATGCGGATGTCAGCCGGAGGCCACGGGGGTGGGAACGATGAACTCCTGAATGCGGGCAGTGCCCGTCACCGTGACAGTCATCAATGTCCTCACCTCCTGCTTCTCCTCAACGAACCAACACCCGTCCCCTGAGGAACGGTTACGCGCCACCATAGCGCCGCCCCTGGGACAGCACCACCGATTAAATCCGAGACCTCGCCCACCTCCGGCGCTTCTCCGCCATGACAACTCTGCTCAGGAATCAAGCACGGCGGCGATGGCTTCGATCTCCACGAGCTGGCCGTCATAGCCGAGCACGGTGACACCCAACAACGTGCTGGGCACGTCGTGGTCACCGAACGCGTCCCGGACCACCTCCCACGCCGTCACCAGGTCCTCCCGCCGGTGAGAGGCGACGAGAACACGGGTGCTGATGACATCGTGCAGTGACGCGCCCGAGTCCGTCAGAGCGGTCCGCATGTTCTCCACAGCCCTGGCCGCCTGCCCCGCGACGTCCCCGATCGCCGCCGTGGAGCCATCCTCATGGAGAGGACACGCTCCGGCCAGGAAGATCAGCCGTGACTCGGCCGGGGCCGTGGCGGCGTAGGCGTACTCCGCAGCATCGGACAGGGAGGCAGAGCGAATCAATGTGACAGCGCGCGGCACGGGCTTCCTTTCGCAGCAGTTCCGGGACACTCAGGACCTTCTCAAAGGTCGACTCCGCGTTCGACACATTTTCCTGGCCCGGCTCGACGGGCGGGCGCCGCAGGTGGGGCATCGAACGGACCGTGTCGTGGCCGCCAGGCCAGGACCGACTGACGCCGGCCTTGATCCGCCGGACAAGGCCTGGCCGACAGCCGACTTCGGTACGCTCTCCGCGGCTTCGGGGCACGGGCAGGGGCCCGGTCGGGGAACAGCCGGCGACAAGGATGGTTCGACATGAGCGGCACACCTTCGGCAAGTCCCTTCCAGCCGTTGGCGGAAGACGACCCGGCCGTCGTGGGCGGATACCGCCTGGCGGCGGTGCTGGGCGCGGGCGGCATGGGCAAGGTGTACCTGTCGTACACGCCCGGAGGTCGGCCCGTCGCGCTGAAGGTGATCCGGTCCGAGTTCAGCGGAGACCCCGAGTTCCGGCGGCGATTCCAGCAGGAAGTGCACGCGGCCCAACGGGTGCAGGGCCTGTACACCGCGCCGGTCATCGACTTCGACACCGAGGGCCCGCAGCCGTGGCTCGCCACCTCCTACGTCCCCGGGCCCTCGCTCGCGCACGCGGTGGCCGAGCACGGCGCGCTGCCACCGCGCACCGTGCTCCTGCTGATGGTCGGAGTCGCCGAAGCCCTCCACGTCATCCACGCCGCCGGAATCGTGCACCGCGACCTGAAACCCGCCAACGTCCTGCTCGCCACGGACGGCCCGCGCGTCATCGACTTCGGCATCGCCCGTGCCGCCGACAGCACGGCCCTCACCGGCACCGGCGTCAGCGTCGGCACCCCGGCCTTCATGGCGCCCGAACAGGCGACGACCGGGACCGTCACGCAGGCCAGCGACATCTTCGCCCTCGGCCAGATCGCGGCCTTCGCCGGAATGGGGGCGTCCGCCTACGGCGACGGCCCCACCCACGCGGTGCTGTACCGGATCGTGCACGAGGATCCCGACCTCAGCCGGCTGCCCGCCGAGCTGCGGCCGCTGGTGGGCCGGTGCCTCAGCCGCGACCCGGCCGGGCGGCCCTCCCTGGCCGAGATCATCGAGCAGTGCCACGCGCTCTCACCCGATCCGCTGCGGCAGGGCGAGGACTGGCTGCCGCGGACCCTGGACGGAGCCCTCACCGAGCGCCGGCAGCTCCCCGAGCCCGCCCGCACTCCGCCGCCCGCCGCACCGACGCCCACCGAACGCTCCCCGCACGTGCCGCAGCCCGCCGCACCGACGCCCACCGCGCACTCCCCGCACATGCCGCCGGCCGGCTTCGGGCCCGCCTACGCGCCCACCCAGACCGCGCCGGGCGGGGCTCACGTCCCGCCTCCCCAGCCCGCGCCGGGCAGGCCTCACACCCCGTCCGCCCCGGCCACCCCGCCGCCGGTCGTCGGCGGGCCGCAGTCGCCCTGGGGTCCTCCGCCGGCGCCGAAGCGGGGCCGCAGGGGGCTGGTCGTGGCCGGGGCCGTGGTGGCCGCGATCGTGGGCCTCGCCGTCGTCAACTCCCTCCTGCCGAACGACCCCGACAAGGACCCGTCCAAGGGCACGTCCCAGTCGCCCGCCGCCGGAGGGTCCGGCGGAGCCTCCGGCGGCCAGCGGCCGGACCCGAAGCCCGTCTCGTACAAGGGCATCGACGTGACCGAGAACTACTTCCTGATGCTGGCCGACAACCCGCCGCGCCCGAAGGGGGACGACGAGCCGGGCTTCGCCACCGACGGCGACCTGTACTTCCAACCCAGAACGACCAACGTGGTGGAGAAGGACGAGATCGGCACGGGCAACGGCAGGCTGGTGCTGCTGAACAACGCGCAGAAGGGTTCGCTGGCGACCTGCCGCTCGGAGACCCGCTACAGCGAGACGATCACCCTCGACCAGCTCAGCGACGGCTCTCAGGTCTGCCTGCTGAGCAACGCCGGCCACATCGCGGTGGTGACGTACCGCGGCGTGTCGGGTGGGAACGAACCGAGCAAGTACATCACCCTCGACCTCACGATCTGGCGCAACGCCGAAGAACCCCAGAAGGAGGGGTGAGACACCCCCGGCACCGCGCCGGCACCCAGAAGGGCATATCCGGGTGCTGGACGGGCCGTTGCCGACGCGCCGGCCGAAGCAGGCGTTACAGTATGATTTCGGCCCGCACCCTCTCCTTCGGCGTTGCGATGTCCCAGTAGCGAGCGGTGCCCCGGGCGTGGCGGAAGTCGCCCGTACCGCCCGTGATGGCCATGTCGAGCGAGCTTGTTCCGCTCACCCAGAGCGATTGCATGGTCAGAGAGCCACGCTTGAGCTCCACCGTGATCAAGCATTGCGTCGTGAGTTCTTCACCATCGATGTGAATGACTTGGCACGAACCGCCCCCACGGCCGACACTGCGGCCGTCCTTCATCGCGGTGCCGGAGTAGACGTACGTATCACCCAGGCTCATCCCTTTCGCGCCGAGGTCGACATCCGCGTACTGATCGTTCCGAACCTCAAGTTCGAGGACCTCGACTCGGCCCCTTGCGGGGGCATCGGCGTCTGCGCTGCTTACAGCAAAGGCACCGGCCAGAACGATGGCCAGTGATACGGCGAGAAATCTGGTGCGCGATGCTTTCATATTGCTCTCTCCTCGCTCCTTCTGATGCGTGCCGACGAATCCCAGACTGCTTCTGACCACGGCGGATCCTCCATATTTCGAACCTCGCGAGATGGCGGCAGTCCATCGATAGGGGCCGCCGTCGAGCCCCACAGCCGGTTCTGGAATCCGATGGCCTTGCCGTGCCGAGGCCGGGTACCACCTTCTGCGCGCCGACGATCCGGAGCGGTCAACGCGGTAGCCGCCCGCTCCTGGCGCTGAGCGGGCGCCGGGCCGGTGAACGGCGTCGCCGGTACAAGGTGTTCATGAGGGGCCTCCTGTTCGCTGGGACGACGTGTTCGCCTCAGAAGGTTCGACAACGCAGCCCGCCGGAATGTCAGGCCAGCTGGCTGCGGGGATACGCGAATCCGACTGACCCGAGCGGGCTGTGCCTTCGTCGTCGTCGGCGTCCGCATGGCGGCGGCCGCGATCAGAGGGGGCGAAGGGGTCGCTCCAGGCCGGTCACGGGGAAACCGGACCCGGCCGCTACCCCGGATCCCGCGCCGGCCGGTCGAGCTTCTCCGCGACGCGGTCGCGGAGGAGCTCGTACTCCTGCCGGAGTCTGCGCCATTCGGTCACGGGAGGGCGCGGAATCACGATTCCTTCGGTGACGATCTCCTCCGGGCCGAACTGTTCGCGGGTGAGGTCGATCTCCATGCCCGTGCCCAGGCGGTTCCACCAGTGGTAGTCCACACGCTCTCCGTCGACGTGGACCTCGCCCCGGAGCAACTCGCCTCCCAGCAGGTCATGGAGCACCATGGCGGTCACTCCGCACTGGTCCCGGGCCGGGTTGTCCTCGGTCCAGCGCGCGCGGGTCTCGGGCGGGCGCGTCTCGGCGCTCCAACTGCTGCGTACGGCTCGTTCGATGTCGGTGAGAAGCAGCGGTGTCATGCCGGTGATTATGCCGGGGGCCACTGACAACGGCCGGACGCCGGTGTCGGGCGGACCAGGAATCCGCCCCGGCCGTCGAACCGCACCTCGTACACGGCGTCGAACCCGTCGCCGAGCGCGGGTCGGCGGAGCCTGGTGAAGGTGGCGTGGATGCCCACGTCGGGCACGCGCGCACGGCCCTCCCGTGCGGCGTTGCGCCGCTTGGAACCGGCGATGTCCGGCGGGAACCAGTACGCCGTCACCGTCGCCCCGTGGGCGTGCCCGGCGGCGACGAGCGGCTGCCACTCCTCGGGCGACGGATTGGTGTTGTCGACGGCCACGGACCGGCCCTCGGCGAGCTCGGCCCTCACCAGACGCATCTGCCGCTCCTGCTTGCGCCGGGCCGCGCGGGGGAAGAGGTCCTTGCTGATCAGTGCGTAGCGGCCCGCCAGGTGCTGTCCGTAGAAGGTGGACTTTCCGGATGCCTGCAGCCCGACGAGCACGGCCATGTCGAGGGCGCCCGCCGCGGGCGGTCCGCCGCGCGGCGGGGCCTCGGCGCCGCGGGGCTCCGGTGCCGCGGAATCCGGTCTTCTGGGCATGAGCCGCCGAACTCCTCACGTTCCCGGGTTCTCCTGGGTATGAGGCGCCTACCCCGTCGCGACCGCCCGTAACGGCCGGACCCGCCGCGGGCCTCTCGTCAGCGTGCCGGGGCGGAACGGGTCAGTTCGGTGTAGGCCTCGGACAGACTCTTCGTGATGCCTCCGACCTCGTAGGAACGGTCGTCCACGCCGGACACCGGCTGCACCTCGTAGGCCGTGCCGGTGAGGAAGAGCTCGTCCGCGGCCCGGAGTTCCTCGGGCTTGATGTGGCGCTCGTGGACGGGGATCCCCAGCTCCTCGGCGAGGGACAGGACCGTCTGCCGGGTGATGCCGTCGAGGAAGGTGTCCGCGGTCGGTGTGTGCAGGGCTCCGTCGATCACCAGGAAGAGGTTGGCCCCGGTGGCCTCGGCCAGGTAGCCGCGGAAGTCCAGCAGGAGGGCGTCGTCGAAGCCGGCCGCCTCCGCCTCGTCGCGGGCGAGGGTGCAGATGTTGTACAGCGACGCCGCCTTCGCCCGTACCGGCGCGGTGTCGGGGGAAGGGCGCCGCCACCGGGACGTGCGCAGCCGGATGCCGCGGTCGCGCGCGTCGCCGGAGAACACGTGCGGCCACTCCCACGCGGCGATCGCGACGTGGACGGACGTCCCCGCCCCGGACACGCTGATCTGCTCGCTGCCCCGCCAGGCCACCGGCCTGATGTATCCGTCGACGATGTCCTGGTGCCGGATGATCTCCCGCATGGCGGCGTCGAGCTCCGTGACACCGAAGGGCAGGCGGAAGTTCAGTTCCCGTGCCGAGGTGTGGAGACGCTCGAAGTGCTCGACGGACTTGAAGGCCCGGCCGTCGTAGACGCGGATTCCCTCGAAGATGCCGCCGCCGTAGTGCAGCCCGTGGGACAGGACGTGCAGGCGGGCTTCGCGCCACGGCACGAACGCCCCGTCGAGCCAGATCACGCCGTCACGGTCGTCGAACGCGGTGGTGGTCACGCCTGCCCCTCGTGGTGGTGGTCGGTGTCGTCGGCGTAGTCGATGCGGATGGACTCTTCCAGGAACCGGTGGAACTCCTCGGTCTCGGCGGTGCTCGGGTGCCGGGACAGGACGAAGGCCGGATAGCCGGTGAAGTCCGGGTAGGGCCGCACGACGTCACCGGGGAAGAGCATCTGCACGACGTGATCGACCCTGGGGTCGTCACGCAGTGCGTCCAGGCCGTGGATCGCGGTGATCCGTCCCGAACCGCCGCAGGGGACGATGTAGTTGGCCGCGGCGGCGACGGGCGTCGGCGGCGGGCCCGAGCCCAGGGGTTCGGTGGCGATCCCGGCGGCGATCCGCAGTGCCCGCGCCGCGAAGTCGACGCCGGTCACCCCGGAGGCGATGTAGTGGGACACCCCGGAGCCCCCGATCCGGGCCCCCATCTCCAGCAGGTACGGCGTCACACCGCCGCGCAGCCGCAGCTCCGTGTGGGTGGGGCCTTCCGTGATGCCGAGGGCCTTGTGCGCGGCGATCACCTCACGCCGGATGTCCTCCTGGACCGACTCGGGCAGGGCGGCCGGAGCGCGGTAGACGCCCTCTTCGAAGTGCGGTCCCTGAGGGTCGCCCTTGTAGCCGATGGTCAGGATCCGTACCTCACCGCCGTGGGCGAGGGACTCGACGGCGAACTCGGGGCCGTCCAGGTACTCCTCGACCACCAGGCCGTCCACCCGGCCGAGCTTGCTCGCGCTGGTCTGCCACACCTCGTCGACGACGCTCTTCAGGCTCTCCGGGGACTCCGCCTTGGTGACGCCGAGGCTGGAGAAGCCGAGTGCCGGCTTCACGACGACGGGGAAGACGAGCCCCGCCGCCCTCTCCCAGTCGGCGGGGTCGTCCAGCCTGACGAATCCCGGCACGTTGAGGCCCGCCGCGGCCAGGCGCTCCCTCATGACGCGCTTGTCCTGCGCACCGAGGGCTACGTCGCGGCCGATGCCGGGCAGGCCGAGGAGTTCGGCGGTCTCGGCGACGAAGGGCACGGCGGGGTCGAAGAGGGTGACGATGCCCTGGAAGGCCCGCTGCTCGTACCGCCGCCGCAGGGTGTCCAGCGCACCGGCCCGGTCGGCTTCGATGTCCAGCGGCAGTACCTCCACCACGGCGGGCGGCAACCGGTCCTCGGTCACCGCTTCGTCGGGCCGGGGAACCAGGACGAGGTCGATGCCGGCCCGCTCCGCGCTCTCGAAGACCCAGGGGAGCGCGAGGCGCTGGTAGACCAGCACGAGAGTGGGTCGGGGGCCGCCGGGACGGTCCGTCGTCATCACCGGGTCCGTCGTCCTCACCGGGTCCGCTGTCATCACCAGGTCCTTTGCCGTCACGATGTTCCTTGCTTGATGTGCACCCCGGTCCGCTGCCCGGTGTCCGCCTTGTCTCCGGCAGGGCGGGCACCGGCGACGGTGAGCCACACGCCGCCCGCGCACAGCAGGAGCAGCAGGAGTACGAGCGGTCCGGGCGCGGTCTCCCGCCCGAGGGCCCACTCTCCCAGTCGCACCAGGAACGGCACGACGAGCGCGAGGGCGGAGGTGAACAACGGCCCTTTGCGCAGGATGAGTTCGTGCGAGATGAGGAAGACAGGGGCGGTGAGGACCGCTCCGAGGGCGGCGATGCCGCCCCAGTCGGCCGGGGAGACGCCGCCGAGCGGGACGAACAGCACGACGGTGAGACCCAGCATGACGGTGCCCGCACCGGTGATGGCGGGCAGGGACGCGAGCGGGGAGAGATCCGCCATGCGCCGCCGGTAGACATAGCCGTACACCGCGTAGGTGACGGTGCCGGCGAGCGCGAGGAGTCCTCCGCTCAGCAGGGCCTCCCCGTCGACACCGGCGCTCGCGGAGGTGTCGGCCAGGGCGTATCCGCAGGCCGCCGCCACGGCCAGTACGGTGCCGAGGACCTTGCGGCGCGAGGAGGGCTCACGAAACGCGGCGACTCCGATCGCGAAGGTGAGGCAGGGCAGCAGGGAGACGATCAGGCCGACCCGGGACGCCCCGATGAAGCCGGTCCCGAGCAGCGTCCCGGCGTAGTACGCGAAGAAGCCGAGGAACGCCAGCAGGACGACGCTCCCGCCACGGCCGGCCGCGACCCGGGCCTCGGGCCGCGACCGCGCGTGCAGCAGGGCGATGACGGTGAGGACCAGGAAGCTGGTCGCCGTCCGCCCCGCGGCCACCACGAGCGGAGGGGCGCCGTCCACCAGATGCCCGGCGAGCAGCCAGCCGGCCGCGAGGAGCGTGACCATCAGCGCCGAGAGGGCGGGCACCACGAGGCGCCCGCCCCGGTGGGCGCCTCGTGGGGAGGTGTCCGTCACCATTCCGCGCGCTCGAACTCCAGCGCGGACATCCGGTCAAGACCCTGCTTGGCCCGCAGCAGGACCCGCTGGTCCTCGGTGAAGGCGTACCGCTGCCGCGGTGTGCCGGCGGGCGCGGGATCGGGGGCGGGGAGGTACCGGCGCACCAGTTCCCTGGCCGCCACGCGGTACTCGTCGTCGGTCGAGACCTCCGCTTCCAGCCTCTCGACCGTGGCGACGAACTCCCGCAGCGCGTCGACGGCTTTGGCCCGGTCGAAGTGCAGCAGCCCGCCGTCGGCCGGGGAGCCGGCCAGCGCGCCGTGCTCGCGCAGCCAGGAGTAGAGGAAGACCCCGGTGCCCGAGTCGAAGTTGCGGGTGGCGTCGTCCGCCTGCGGGTACCGGAAGATCCGCTCGAGCAGGATCATGTCGATCTGCTCCGCGGCGAACGGTACGACTCCGCTGTCCGCGCAGGCCAGCACGGTCTTGGCGTCGACCTTGATCTCCTCGAGGAGTCCGACGAACCAGTTCATCTTCAGCGAGATGTGCTCGTCGAACGGCCAGAGGCCCTGGTAGTGCATCGAGTCGTGCAGATAGCCCCAGATGGCGCGGGCCTCGAAGCACACCTCCGCGTCCAGGCCCGTGGACGCCCGGGGCAGGGACTCCGGGGTCAGGACGGCTTCCGCTCCGGTGAGGGCGTACGTCTCGTGGATCTTCCGCATCTTGTTGTAGAAGAACATGGCGTAGGGCTGCTCGGTGATCTTGTCGTGAGCGGCCACGTTCTCCGGGAAGAACACCAGACAGTTGCCCTGCCGGAAACCGGCGCTGCCGGTGATCAGGACGAGCGACTGGCAGTTGTTCTTGGGGTGCGGATACGAAAGGGCCAGCTCCGGCAGCGCGGCCGGCTCCTTGCGCAGGGCGAAGAAGCAGTCGAGGCGCTTGCCCACGGGGGGCGCGCTGTTGGTGCTCTGCAGCGGGGCGAGGAAGAAGACGGCCGAGCCGTCCTCGGGCACCGGCAGGGCGTCGCGCGAGCGCGCGAAGTGGGGCCGGGTGTCCAGGCCGGCCGCGAGCCAGCCGTCGACGTCGGCGGCCAGCGCGCTCGCCTGCCCGTCGCGTCCCCGTCGCTCGTACCAGGCACACGCCTCGTCGCGGATGCGACCGAGCAGGACGCGGTCCTCCTCGGTCGCTCCGGGGACGGAGCCGTCGTCCGCCTGACGCTCCCGGAAGCGGTCGACCTTCGGGATGAGCGATCCCGTCAGTTCGTCGGCGTCGGCCAGCAGGTCGGCGGCGACCGGCGCGGTGGTGGTGGTGGTGGTGGACACGGTCACAGCGCCGCTCCCGCCTCGACGAGCCGGTCGTTCTCGACGCCGACGGCGAGGACCTGGTGGACGGTGAACACCATGGGTACGGCGCCGAAGTCCCGGACCACACGTAGCCCGTGGTGGTCGGCCGCGACGATGGTGGTGATGCAGCCCTCGACGCGACCCTCGGCGCAGTCGATGGCCGCCTGGGAGTTGCTCAGCACTTCCCTGATCTCCGTGCCGGCGGGTATGAGCCTCGTCGGCGCGGGGTGCGAGGCGACCGTGGCGGGCCGGGCCGCGCCCGTGGTGGCGAGCACCATGTTGTGCGTCGGCATGATGAAGCTGTCGACCATGTGCAGGCGGTGCAGATTGCTGAACACCAGGGTGTGCAGCGCGGGGTAGACCGCGCACGCGACCAGGGCGTGCCGTCCGTCGTCGGGAACGGCGTCGAGCGCGGACTCGATGGAGGAGTGCAGTCGCACCGTTCCGTCGATGTCGCGCCGGCGAAGCCATTCGTGGGACGCGGCTTCCAGATTGGTGCCCTGCGGGCCGAGCGTGTGGAGATGCCGGATGTACTCCGACCCTTTCTTCGTACGACTCATGAGCTCCCCCGTGACAAACAGAATGTGATTGGTCGTATCAGGCGCGCCTCGATGCCCCCGTGCAGGCAATCACGCATCATGATGACGATCAAGGTCTCCTTTACACGATCTCGGATGGCGAGATTGTCAACTCTGTTGGCTTGATGGGTACTTGGCGCACCCCTCACGCCTGCCCTTATGTCCGATTCGGCGAACTTTGCAACCTTGGCGGCATTCCACTTCCGGCATCCGTCTCGCCATGTGAAATGGATCGGGCGGCTCCCCTCGAATCCCCTCCCGGGTGTGTTTCCATCATCGACGTTCACGCTGTCAATGAAATCCCCGCACACCCTGGGAGGGCCTTCTTGGTGGCAGACAAATCCGATGGCGCATTCGCCCGGAACTTCGACGACTGGCTTCGCCTCGCCGGTCTCGACCGGCCCCGTCTCGCCGCGCTCGTCGCCGGAACGGCCGGCGCGCCGGGCGCGGCCCCCGAGCGGCAGGACCTGGCACGTGCCGCGATGGTGTGGCTGTGCGCCCCGACCGACGGACGTGTCCCCCCGCTCCTTCTCGAGGTGCTGAAGGAGCACAGCCGCTCGGTGAGCGAGGCGGCCAGACGGTCCGTCGGCCATGCGGCGAGGCTCAGTCGGGCCACGTCGGACCTCGTCGCCCGCGCGCACGTCGGCGAGCGGCCCGACCCGGCCCGTCACCCGGCCAACCTGACCGAGCGCGAGTACGACATCCTCCGCCTCATCGGCAGCGCGCGGACCAACCGCCAGATCGCCACCCTTCTCCGCATCTCCGAGAAGACGGTGAAGAACCACATCACCTCGCTGTTCGCCAAGCTTCAGGTGTCCGACCGCACCGAGGCCCTCGTCATCGGTCTGCGCAGGGGCCTGCTCTCCGTACAGGACGCGCACGGCAGTCAGGACCAGGGTCCCAGCGGACCGGGCGGGAAGATCCGGGTCCTGGAGCCGAGAGCCGCCGACTGGGACTCCCGTCCCATGGCAGGCTGACGTGCCGCGCCAGCACACTGGGACCGCTCTGCGAACAGACCAGGAGGGGGACCGCGTGGCCCACGGGGAGCAGTACAAGGTCATGGTCAACGACGAACTGCAGTACGCGACCGTCCTGGCTTCCTGGCCTGTGTCCCGCGGCTGGCGCGCGGCCGGCCCGACCGGCACCGCGGAGGAGTGCGCCTCCCAGGTCGACGCCCTGTGGACGGACATGCGTCCACTGTCGCTCCGCCGCGCCATGGCCGAAGGCACGGCCGCCATGACCGAAGGCGCGCACGCCATGGCCGAAGGCACGGCCGCCGGGGACGAACGATGACGGTGACCGTCGTACCGGAGTTCGCCCAGGCCGACCTCACCGACCCGGTGGTGCACGCGGAGCAGGACCTGCGACCGCTGTGGCGGCACCTGCGGCGCCACCACCCGGTGGTGCGTCACCCCACGCCGGACGGCCGGGGCTTCTGGGTCGTGACCCCCCACCGGCTGGTCGAGGAGGTCTGCGTCTCCTCCGAGCGCTTCACCTCGGTCCGGGGCAACACCCTGGGGACGCTCCTCGCCGGCGGCGATCCGGCGGGAGGCGGGATGCTCGCCGTCTCGGACGGTCCCCGGCACCGCGTCGTCCACCGGGAGCTGATGCGCGCGTTCACCGCGCAGGCGCTCGCCCCCTACCGGGAACGGATCGTCTCCCGCATCGACCACCTGGTCCGCACCGCCGTGGCCCGGGGCCGGGTCGACTTCGCCAGGGACGTCGCCCGGCCCATCCCGATGGCCGCCGTCTGCGACATGCTGGGGGTGCCGGAGGAGGACCGGGAGGCGTTGTACGCGGACGCCAGTCACACCCTCGCCTCGGAGACGCCCGTCACGGACGACCTCTCGACCCGCCTGGCGCGCCAGCAGATCCTGCTGTACTTCGCGCGCCTCGTCCGTTCGCTGCGTGGCGAGCCCGGCGACGACCTGCTCGGCCTGCTGGTCCGGATGACCGACAGCGAGATCGGGCTCACCGGGGACGAGGTCCTCTACAACTGCTACAGCCTGCTCCTCGGCGGCGAGGAGACCACCCGCTACACCATGAGCGGCACCGTCCAGGCGCTCGCCGACCACCCCGACCAGTGGCAGCGGCTCGTACGCGGCGAGGTCGGTCTGGACACGGCCGTCGAGGAGCTGCTGCGCTGGACGACCGCGCCGATGCACGTGGGCCGCACCGCGGCGCGCGACACCGAACTCGGGGGCGTACGGATCGCCGAAGGGGACATCGTCACGGCCTGGATCAGCGCGGCCAACGACGACGAGACGCAGTTCGGCGACCCGCGGCGGCTGGATCTGGGACGCACACCCAACCGGCACCTCGCCTTCCTGCGCGGGCCGCACACCTGCCCGGGGGCCCGGCTGGTGCGGATCGAGATGACCGCGCTCCTCCAGGCGCTCCTCACCCACGCCGACGGCTGGGAGATCACGGGGAAGGGCGTTCCGGTCTATTCGACCTTCATGCGGGGGGTGAGCAGCCTGCCGGTGCGGTTCGTGCCGCGTGAAGGCCCGCGCCCCCGGCACCCGGACGACGTGGAGTGAGACCCATGACGACAGACAGCCTCCTGCTGCACGAACGGTTCGCGGCGGTGGCCGAGGCGCACCCCGACGCGCCGGCGCTCACCGCCGAGGGACAGACCCTCACCTACGCCCAGCTGAGTCGGCGGGTCCAGCGGCGTGCCGCCTGGCTGCGTTCGCTCGGCGCGGGTCCCGAACAGATCGTCGGCATCCATCTGGACCGGGGCATCGAGGCCGTGGTCAGCATGCTGGGCGTGGTGGAGGCGGGAGCCGCGTATCTGCCGCTGCCGCTCGACTACCCGGCGGCCCGGCTTGAGCTGATGGCCGAGCAGTGCGCGGTGCGGCTGGTCCTGAGCAGCGCCACGGGCCCGGCCGCCCCGTTCGCCGGCCCGATGAGCGTCCTGTGCGTCGAGGACGAACCCGCCGACGCCGTAGGGGAGTTCGCCACGCGTACGGCACCGCGTGCGCACCCCGACAACCTGGCGTACATCGTCTACACCTCCGGCAGCACCGGAACGCCCAAGGGTGTGGGCGTGACCCACCGAGGAGCCGTCAACCTCGTCGACCCACGGCAGACCTACGTCGACTTCGGGCCGGGGGAATCCTTCCTCCAACTCGCCCCGCTCGCCTTCGACGTGGCCGCCTTCGAGGTCTGGGGAGCCCTCGCCACCGGTGCCCGGCTCGTCGTCGCGGCCCCCTCGTACCAGGCCATCGAAGAGCTGCCCGACCTGCTGATCCGGGAGCGGATCACCACGGCGCTCATCACGACCACCCTGTTCCACGTCCTGTGGGACGCCCGTCCCGAGGCGTTCGACAGTGTGCGCCGCCTGATCGTCGGCGGCAGCGTCATGTCCATGGACCGGGCCCGCGCCTTCACGCGCCGGCACGCCGCACGCGGCGCGGACCATCTGCTCATCAACGGGTACGGCCCCTCGGAGGCCACCACCTGCGTCAGCGCCCACGCCATGGGCCCCATCCCCGACGACGAGACCAACCCCCCGCTCGGCACCGCGCTCGACGGCGTCACGCTGCGCCTGCTCGACGAGCGGGGCCGCCAGGTCGGTCCGGGCGAGGAGGGGCAGATCCACGCGGGAGGGGTGGCCGTCACCCGCGGCTATCTCGGACAACCCGGCGCGACGAGCCTGCGCTTCCTCCCCGACCCGTACGCCGAGGAGCCGGGCGCGCGCATGTACGCGACCGGAGACCGCGGGCGGATGCGTGCCGACGGCCTGATCGAGTACCTGGGCCGCTTCGACGACCAGGTGAAGGTCCGCGGCCACCGGGTGGAGCTGGGTGAGGTGGAGGCGGCCGTCAACAGCCACCCGGACGTGCGGGACGCGTGCGTGGTCCTCGTCCGTGAGGACTCCGGGGCCGAGCGTCTGGTCGCCCATCTCGTCCCGGCCGGCCGGCTCGGCGAACCCGCGAGGCGCGCGTCCCTGGCCGCACACCTCGCGCGGCGCCTCCCGGAGTACATGCGGCCCAGCGGCCATGTCGAGCACGAGGTCCTGCCCAGAGGACTGCACGGCAAGGTCGACCGGGAGGCCCTCGTCCTGCTCAGCCAGGTGCGGGCGACGGCCGAAGGGGAGCAGCCTGATGAGCCCTCGACGGGGGTCGAGTCCGTCATGGCGCAGGTCTGGAGCGATCTGCTCGGCGTGGCGCACATCTCGCGGGACGACGACTTCTTCCAGCTCGGCGGGGACTCGCTGCTCGCCGTGAAGACGGTGATGCTCGCCGAGGAACGCGGGCTTCCGCTGACACTGACGCTCGTTCTGACCCACCCCGTGCTCGGTGACCTCTGTGCGGCCCTCGAGAAGGAGCAGGCGGCCGGCGGCCTCGGAGCGGGGCATGGGCCGAGCGCCGGCTGAACCCGCCAGGCCGCAGCGCCCGGTGCCGAAGCCCGTCGCGCGGCTGCGGCGCGAGCTGGGGCTGCGGGACGCCCTCGCGATCGGCATCGGGGGCACGGTCGGCGGCGGCATCTTCACCCTGGTCAAGGTCGCCGCGGACGCCGCGGGCCCCGCCGCGCTCCTCGCCTTCGTCCTGGCGGCCGCCGTCTCCGTGCTCATCGCTCTTCCCTACGCCGAACTGGCCTGCCGGCTGCCCGTGGCCGGCGGTGGCTACGCCTTCGCGCGGGAAGTCCTCGGCGAACGCTGGGGGTTCGCCATGGGCTGGGTCTACTGGGGCGGCTATCTGCTCGCCTCGGGCTACGTCACCATCGGCTTCGGCGAGTATCTGCACGCCGCCAGTGGACTGCCGACGACCGTGGGCGCGGTCGGCCTCGTGACGCTGTGCACCGGGATCAACCTGCTGGGTGCGCGTCTCTCGGGATGGGCCCAGACCGGTGTGCTCCTCGTGGCGGTGACCGGCTTCGTCGCCTTCGCCGTGTGGGGGCTCGGCGACGTCGGCACGGAGACCCTCACCCCGTTCGCTCCCCACGGGGTGACCGGAGTCCTCCTCGCGACCCCGGTGGTGTTCCTGGCGTTCGGCGGGTTCGACATGGTCGCGGCGGCCGGTGAGGAGATCCGGCGCCCCGAGCGCAATCTGCCCCTGGCGATCCTCCTGACGCTCGCCGTCGTCCTCGCTCTCTACCTCCTGGTCGCCCTGGTCGCCTTCGGGACCACCTCGACGCAGGTGCTCGGATCCGCCGCCTCGCCGCTGGCGGAGGCGGCACGCGGCTTCGGCGGGGAGCCCGCTCGCTGGCTGATGCTCGGCTGCGCCCTGCTCACCCTGGCGGCGGCCACCAACTCCCTGCTCATGGTGACCTCCAGGGCCCTGTTCGCCATGGCGCGCGACGGGCTGCTCCCCCGCCGCCTCGCGGCCGTCGAGCCGCGCTCCGGCACACCGCGCACGGCGATCGTCGTCGACGGCGCGCTGCTCGCCGGCGTCGCCCTGACCGGCAGCGTCTCCCTCGCGGCGACGGCCGGTGGGTTCCTGTACGTCCTGCACTTCCTGCCGCCGCTGATCGCGCTGGTGCGGCTACGGCGCGACCCGGCGGCCCCCGCCCCCGCCTTCCGCACGCCGATGCCCCGTGTGCTGCTTCCCCTCGCCTTCCTCGCGGTCGTGGGCATGCTGGTGGCGACCGGTACGAGCGGAGCCGTCACCGGTCTGGCGTGGCTGGCGCTCGGGGCCTGCCTGTACGGGGCCCGCCACGCCCTGGCCGGCCGGGACCAAGGTCCCGGCTGAGGTTCCCGCTCGTCCCCGGCTTCCGCCGCCACCAGGGCGGCAGGGACCTGAGTCCCATGGCACGGCCCGTGCCCCGTCACGAGACTTGGCGGTGCGGTGCCCTGCCGCCCACGAGGCGGCGGAGCGGCTCCCCCTTACCCGATCAGAGCAGGCGTGAGACCTGCGGACCCTCAGGAGGCAGTGGAGTGCTCAACGCAATCCCGGATACGAGCACTCCCCGGCTCGAACCGCCGCCGCTCGTCCGCATGCTGGCCGAGCACGCGGTCCTGCGGCCCGGGAGCGTGGCGGTCAAGGACGCGACGGGCGAGGTGCGTTACGCCGATCTGTGGGCCCGCGCGGTCGCCGTCGCGGAACGGCTGCACTCGGCCCAGGTGGCGCGCGGGGACGTCGTCGCGGTGTGCCTGGAGCGCTCGGCCGACGCCGTGACGGCCTGCGCCGGTGTGCTCGCCTCGGGTGCCGCGTATCTGCTCCTCGACCCGGACCAGCCGCGGGAGCGGGTGAGGGACCTGCTGGCGCGGAGCTCGGCCACGACCCTCGTGAGCCGGCCGGAGCACGTACGGCGGCTGGGTCTCGAGGCGTACGACCCCGTGGACATCGGCGCGTTCCGTACCGTCGTCGGCACCGACACCGCCCCGCCCGCCCCTGCCGTGGAGACGACCGAGGACGACGCGTCGGCGGACGCGGGCGACTCCCTCGCCTATGTGAACTTCACCTCGGGGTCGTCCGGACGCCCCAAGGCCGTTCTGGTCGGTCACCGCGGGCTGCGCAATCTCGTCGACTGGTACCGGGACCGCTATCGGGTCGGGCCGGGCGACCGGACGACCCAGCTCGCCCGGCTTACGTTCGACGCGTTCGTCCTGGAGACCTGGACGGCGCTGGCGGCCGGCGCGTCCCTGCACGTCGTGCCGTCCGGGGTGATCCTCGACCCCGAACGGCTGCGCGACTGGTTCTGCGCCGAGGGGATCACCGTCGCCTTCGTCCCCACGGGACTCGCCGAGCAGCTGTTCACGCTGGCCTGGCCGCCTCGGGAGGGAGGCTGCGCACTGCGGGAGCTCCTGGTCGGTGGCGACCGGTTGACGCGTCGGCCGCCCGCCTCGCTGCCCTTCCGCGTGCACAACAACTACGGACCCACGGAGAACACCGTGGTCGCCACCGTCGGGCTCGTCGAGCCGGAACCCTGTCCCGGTCTGCCGGCCATCGGCGAACCGATCCCGGGTGTCACCGCCCATGTCCTGGACGCCTCGGGGGCGCCCGTCGCCGACGGGGAGCCCGGCCGGCTCCACCTCGGCGGCGTGGGGGTGGCCCTCGGCTATCTCCACGGTGACGACGCGGCTTCCCCCTTCCGGCCCGACCCGTGGGCCGGGACTCCCGGCGCCCGCGTGTACGACACCGGCGACCGGGTCGTCCGTGACCCCGACGGCCGGCTGCACTACCTGGGCAGAGAAGACGACCAGGTGCAGATCCGCGGCTTCCGCGTCGAACCGGCCGAGGTCGAGGCGGCGCTGTGCGCCCTCGATGCGGTCGACTCGGCGGTGGTGGTGGCCACGGCCGAGGAGGAGCCCCGGCTCATCGCGTACGTGGTCCTCGGTGACGACACCGCCGCACCACGGGCGATCCGCGCGCGGCTCGCGGAGCGGCTGCCCGACTATCTGGTGCCCGCTCAGATCACCTCGGTGGCCGCGTTCCCGCTGACCGAACGCGGCAAGGTGGACCGGGCGGCCCTCGCCGCGCGCCTGGCGACCACGGGAAGCACGGCGAGCACGGCGAGCACCACGGCGGCCACGGGCAGCACCGGGAGCCCGGCGACCACGGGCAGCACCGGCGCCGCACAGGTGCCCGAGCCGTCCGCGCCGCCCACTCCCCTGTCCCTGCTCTCCGCTCTCTGGGCCGACGTCCTCGGCGTGCCCTCGGTCGCCCCGGACGACGACTTCTTCGAGATCGGCGGCGACTCCCTCCGGCTCATCCGGCTCGTCGGCAAGGCCCGGCGCGAAGGCCTGAAGCTCGACGCCGAGGACGTCTACACCTACCCCGTCCTGTCCGACCTCGCCCGTGCCGTCTCCCCGACGGAGCCGGGCGCCCCGGACCCACAGACCTCCGTGGAGGAGACCGCCCGGTGAGCACCGCCACACGTACAAGCAAGGTGACCCTCGTCGAGCTCTCGGTGTACGAGAACACCGTCCCGCTCGTCTCCGGCTACCTCCAGGCGTACGCGGTCCAGGACCCCGCCGTCGCCGAGGGCTGCGACTTCTCCTTCTTCGCCCGGGGCCTGTCCGAGGACCCGGACACGCTCCTCGCCGACCTGCTGGCGTGCGACGCCGACGTGTACGCGTTCAGCTGCTACATCTGGAACGCCGGCCTGGTGCGGCGGCTGCTCGCCGGGCTCCTGGAGCGACGCCCGGACGCCTGGTTCGTCCTGGGCGGCGCCCAGGTCATCAACCACGGCGAGGAGTACATCCCGGCCGGGGCGCGGCGCGTCGTCGTCTGCAACGGGGAGGGCGAGCAGCCCTTCTACGAGTTCCTCCGCCAGGTCCTGCGGCCGGAGCCCGATCTCGCCGAGGTGTCCGGGGTGAGCTACCGCGCCCCGGACGGCGAGCTCGTGACCAATGAGAAGCCGCCCCGGATGAAGACCCTGGACGACGTGCCCTCGCCGTTCGCGACCGGTCTGTTCGACGACGGGGAGTACACCTTCACCGTCCTGGAGACCAACCGCGGTTGCCCGTTCCACTGCGGCTTCTGCTTCTGGGGCGCGGCCACCAACTCGAAGGTGAACAAGTTCGAAGAGGAGCGGGTGCTCGGCGACATCCGGTGGATCGCCGAGCACGGCGTGTCCAGCGTGTTCATCGCGGATGCCAACTGGGGTCTCTCGCCCCGCGATGTGGAGCTCAGCCGCCACATCGTGCGCTGCAAGGAGGAGTTCGGCTTCCCCACCTCGCTGGTGATCGCGGCGGCCAAGAACCGCCCCGAGCGGGTCGCGGAGATCACCGAGATCCTGGTCGGCGGCGGCCTGGTGACCAGCCAGCCGATCTCGCTGCAGACGGTCAACGACGAGGCACTGGGGCTCATCGACCGGAAGAACATCCGCGAGTCCACGTACACCGACCTCCAGTCGAAGCTCAACGCGAAGGGCATCAGCTCCTTCATCGAGCTGATCTGGCCGCTGCCGGGCGAGACCCTGGAGACCTTCAAGCAGGGTGTGGCGCGGTTGTGCCGCATGGAGGCCGACACCCTCACGGTCTATCCGCAGCTGCTCCTGCACAACACCGCGCTGTACGACCAGCGGGAGATCTTCGGCATCGAGACGGAGCGGGCCCCCGACCCCGTCGCCGAGGCGGACGTGGTCGTGGCCACCAAGTGGGTGAGCCGCGAGGAGTGCACGGCGGGAACCTGGTTCTACTACCTGGTGCAGAGCCTCTACAACGCCCGGGGCGCCTACTGGCTGGCGCGCCATCTCGACCGGTCGGGCATCCAGTCGTACGAGGACTTCTTCTCGGCGGCGACCGAGCACTGGCGGCGCTCGGAGAACGGGCTCAGCCGGTTCGTCGCCGATTCGGTGTCGACGGACGACCACTACGACCTGCTGAACATCGGCAAGGCGGCCCACCTCGTGCTGCACTCCCACCGTGAGGAGTTCGACCAGCTCCTCATCGACTTCGCCCGGAGCCAGGAGTGGTGGTCGGACCCCTCGGCACGGCTCGCCCTCGACCTGGACCTGGTCGCACGGCCGTACATCTACCGGGAGGCGGTACGGGCACCCGGTGTCCCGCTCAGCGAGGCGCGGGTGGTGGAGGTCACCGACACCTCGCTGACGATCGCCCTTCCGGAGGCGGGCCGGGCGCTGCCGGCGGAGCTCGGCCTGCTTCCGTCCGGTTCCGGCCCGGCCGCACATCTGCGGTTCGAGCACCCGGCCTACGGCAAGATGCCCGTCCCGCGCCGCCGGACGATGGAGCAGAACGCCGGCTACTGCCATGTGATGATCCAGCGGCTGCGCACGCTGCTGCCCGTCTGCCACGTCGGCGCCGGGGAGGGGGACGGGGGTGCGGCGTGAGATCTTCGGCCCGGACCACGAGGCCTTCCGCCGCACGGTCCGGGAGTTCGTCGCCCGCGAGATCACTCCTCACCTGGCGGCCTGGGAGGAGGCCGGAGTCGTCGATCCGGCCGTCTGGCGGGCCGCCGGCCGGCAGGGCCTGCTCGCCCCCGACATGGACGCCGAGCACGGGGGCGGCGGTGTCGACGACTACCTGTACCACGTGGTCCGCACCGAGGAGCTGGCCCGGGCCGGGACGCTCAGCCCGGCGTTCAACCTGCACAGCGAGGTGGCGGGCGGCTACTTCGCGCAGCTCGCCACCGCCGGGCAGAAGGCGCGCTGGCTTCCCGGGTTCTGCTCGGGAGAGCTGATCTCGACCGTCGCGATCAGCGAGCCGGAAGCGGGCAGTGACGTCGCCGCGATCCGTACGACCCTGAAGGAGGCGGCCGACGGCACGTTCCGTCTCTCCGGGCGCAAGAGCTTCGTCACCCACGGTCTGCTCGCCGGGCTTGTCATCGTCGCCGCGCTCGATCCGGCCGTCCGGAAACCCGAAGGGCCGCCCGTCGCGACGCTTGTCGTGCTGCGGCCGCCGGCGCCGGGACTCGAGGTCGGCCGTCCCATGCCCAAGATCGGCATCCATTCGCTCGACACGGTCGAGCTGTCCTTCGACGACGTCGTCGTCGAGCCGTCGGACATCCTCGGCCGGCGCGGACTCGGTTTCCTGTACCTGCTGCAGAACCTGCCGAGGGAACGCCTGTCCATCGCGGTCACCTCGCTGGCCCTCGCGGAGCGGGTCTTTGAGGAGACGCTGACGTACTGCGGGGACCGGGAGGCCTTCGGTCGTCCCATCGGCCAGTTCCAGCACAACCGCTTCCAGCTCGCGGAGATGGCGACCGCCCTGCGCGTGGCACGGGCCTTCACCGACCGCTGCGTGGTGGAACACAGCCGCGGGGACCTCGAGGTGGACGAGGCGTCCATGGCCAAGTGGTGGAACTCCGAGCTGTGCAACGACGTCATCGGGCGCTGTCTGCAACTGCACGGCGGCTACGGCTTCAGCTCCGAGTCGCTCGTCGGCCGGGCGTACACCCAGGCCAGGGTGCAGACGATCTACGGCGGTACCACGGAAATCATGAAAGAGATCATCGGCCAGTCGCTGCCCCTCTGAGGGCCGGGCCACGTCAGGAGTCAGTTGTGCTCACCGTCGACGCCGCCACCGTGCGCGCGCTGTATCCGATGGCCCTGGCCGTCGAGGACATGCGCCGCGCCTTCACCGCGTTCAGCTCCGGCAGGGTCCGTCAGCCGCAGCGCACCATCACCCCGGGCGACGGGGAGGGCGAGGTCCTCGCGACGATGCCCGCCCATGTCCCCCTGGGCGCGGGCTCGGGCCCCGGCGCGTTCGGGATCAAGGTGATCGCCGTCCAGCCCGGGAACATCGCCAAGGGACTCGATCCGCATGTCGGGGTCGTGCTGCTCCTCGACCCCGAGACCTGTGCGCCGATGGCGATGCTCGACGCCACGGTGATCACCGAGATCCGGACGGCCGCGGCTTCGGCGGTGGCGACCGACGTGCTCGCCCGGCCGGACGCGGAGGTGATCGCCGTCCTGGGCACCGGCGCCCAGGCACGGTCGCACATCGAGGCGGTGTCGCTCGTGCGTCGCCCCCGGGAGATCCGCGTATGGGGCCGCACGGAGGCACACGCCCGGATGCTCGCCGCCGAGTTCGCGGACCGGCTGCCCGTGACGGCGGTGTCCTCGGTGACGGAGGCGGTCGCCGACGCCGACGTGATCTCCACGGTCACCTCCAGCGCGGAGCCGGTCCTCGACGCGTCGCAGGTCCGGCCCGGAACCCACATCAACGCGGTGGGCGCGGTGTTCGCGGGACGGCGCGAACTCACGTCGGACCTGATCGAGCGGGCCCGGGTCCTGACGGACAGCCGGCGGTCGGCGCTCTCCGAAGCGGGCGACCTGCTGGTCCCGATGAGCGAGGGCCTCTTCGGCGAGGAGCACGTACGAGGCGAGATCGGCGAGGTGCTCATCGGGCGGTGCGCGGGCCGCACCACGGAGGACGACATCACGGTGTTCGAGTCGCTCGGGCTCGCGGTCCAGGATGTCGTCGCCGCCTGGAGCGTGTACGACCGCGCCGCGGCGGAAGGGCTCGGCACGCGGGTCCGCCTGACGGGAACGGAACACGGAGGGACGGGACGATGAGCGGGACGAAGGGACACGGTGGGCGAGCCACCCCGTGGCTGGTGTGCCGGCACCGGCGGCCGGAGGCGAGGATACGGCTCTACTGCTTCCCGCACAGCGGTGGTTCGCCGGGTGAGTACGTGCGCTGGGCCGACGAGCTTCCGGATGTCGAAGTGCTGGGGGTCCAGCTGCCCGGACGGGGATCCCAGCTGATGGCCGAACCGCTGACGTCCCTGCCCGACGTGCTCGGCCGGCTCCTGGACAGTGCGGAGTTCGAGCCGCCGTTCGCCTTCTTCGGGCACAGCATGGGGGGCCTCACCGCGTACGAGACGGCACGGCGTCTGGCCGGCCTCGGCAGGCCCGTACCGGAGTTCGTCATGGCCTCGGCCTGCACTCCGCCGGGTCACCCACGGGACAACGGCCTGCGTCTGCTCCCGGACGCGGAGCTCCTGGCCGCGGTCCACGGCCGGTTCGGCGGCGGACTGCCTCCGGACCTCGGCGAGGACGACACCCTCCGCGGTCTCGTCATGCGGTCCATGCGCGCCGACATCACCCTGTCCGAGACGTACGAGCCGCTCCCGGGCCCGCCCTGGACGGGTCCGCTGCACGCGATCGGCGGGCAGCAGGACCTGCCGGCGGAGGTCCTGGCCCGCTGGGAGGACGTCACGACCGGCCCGTTCTCGTTGACGATGCTCCCCGGCGACCACTTCTACTTCCGCGATCCGGCGCAGGGGCGCGCGCTCCTCGACCATCTGGGCGGGCTCCTTGCCGAGGCGGCCGGTGACCGTACCTCCCGGCTGCCCTGACCGGCGCCGGACGCCGGAGGCCGCGAGAGCCCCAGGTCGGGTGCCTGGGGCTCTCGCGGCGCCGCGTCAGCGCTGCAGGGTCAGCAGACCCGGCCGGTAGGGCCACAGGCCGTAGTCGCCCCCGGAGCTGGGGCTGCGTCCCTGGTAGAGGAACTGCAGCCGGCAGGGATCGACCGTGAAGGTCTGATCGGCGCTGGTGCGGAGCAGTTCGCCGTGGCTGATGTCGTTGGTCCAGGTGGCGCCGCTGTTGGCCTTGCCGGCGAAGGGGTTGCTCTCGGTCGCGGCCTGGGGCGTCCATGAACCGTTCAGGCTGGTGGCCGTGAACGAGCGGAAGTACCGGCCCTGCGCGCCGATCGCCTCCACGATCATGAGGTAGCGGTCCTGGCCCTGGAGCTTGTAGACCTGCGGGGCCTCGAACAGGTTGTTCTTCGTGTCGCTCATGATCGTCGTGTAGGTCGAGCCGAAGCTCCCCGGGAAGTTCCCGAGCGGCATGCTGGCCCGGTAGATCCTGCCGTTGTCACCGGCGAAGAACAGGTACATGTTCGTGCCGTCGGCGATGAGCGTCTGGTCGATGGGACCCGTGTCCGAGTCGGCGATGCTTCCGGAGAAGAGCTCCTGCTCCGCCGACCAGCCGTTCGGGTTGGTCGGGTCGCTCGACGTCCGGTAGGAGAAGGCGCTCCTGCCCCACTGGTAGGCGAGCACCCAGATGTTCTTCGGCGCGAAGTAGAAGAGCGTGGGCGCGACGACGGAGTTCGACATGGTGTTCTGGCCTGTCGAGGCCATCTCCGACCAGTTGGTGAACGGGGTGAAGTTCATCGAACCCCAGCCCGCTCCCGTTCCCGCGGCGCCGTGCGTCGTCGCGTAGACGAGGTGCTTGCCGTTGTGGGGGGCGACGGTGAAGTCCTTGAGCGAGGCCCAGCCCGCCTTGGGCTGCGCGAGGGCGCCCGTCGACGACCAGCGGTACGTCGAGGGGAGGGCGCACGTACCGGGGGTGCCGGCGCCGACCTTGACGAGCTGCCACTGCTGGTTGGTGCCGCCCCAGTCGTCGTACTGGACGATGTTCGCGTTGTCGGCGGTGGAGGCACCCTGCACTTCGAGGGCCTTGCCGCTGTGGCGCGCGATGAGCCGCACGTGACCGTCCGGGCTGTCGGCGAGCCGCCACTGCTGGTTGGTGCCGTTCAGGTCGGACCACTGGACGATCGCGCCGCCGTTGGCGGTGGAGAGGTTGTGGACGTCCAGGACCTTGCCGGAGTGGCGGGACTTGACGCGGTAGTAGCCGCCGCCGGAGTCGACGAACTGCCACTGCTGCTGGTTCTGGTCGTTCCTGGTCCACTGGGTGATGCGGGCGCCGTCGCCGGTCGCCAGGTTGTAGACGTCCAGGGCCTTGCCGCTGTTGCGGTTGACCAGTACGTACGAGGCGTTGGTGTCGACGGTCGCCGCGGCGGCGGGCGGGGCGCTGAAGAGGGTGACTCCGAGCAGCAGGGACGACAGGACCGCGAGTACGAGACTCAGGACCAGGGGTGGATGGCGAAACCGCATCAGAAGAGCTCCTTGGGGAGACGGAGGTGAGGTGACCCCGAGGGGTCGGGAACGGGATAGGTGTGAAGGCGGCCGCACATGCCGAAGAGCTGGTGCTCCGGGCGTTCCAGGCGTGCCACCGCGCCGTGGCCGAGGTGGGAGAGGTCTCCCGCCCGCAGCCGTTCCAGTTGACGGCCGGTCTCGAGGGCCGCGGCCAGGGGGCCGTCGCGCCAGCGGAGCCGCCAGGCGTCCAGGAGCTCCCTCTTCAGGTGGTGGGCCGCGGTGTGGAACTCCCGCAGCCCGCCTTCCCGCAGGGCCAGGAAACCTTCGAGTGCCAGGTCGCGGCGGCGCCGCGCCGCCACGGCATGGTCGCCGGTCAGGGCGGCCGCCTTCCGGTAGGCGGGTGGATCGGCCAGGACGCGAGCGGGGAAGGTGAAGACGGCGTCACCCGCCTCGGGCAGTCCGCTGTTCTGCATGAGCACCACGAGGCGCAGGCCGCCGGCGTTGACGAGGCGGTGGATCGTGCCGGGGGTGAACCAGACGACGTCGCCGGGGTGCAGCGGGGTGTCGGCGAAGCCGGAGGTGGTGAGGGTCTGGACGCTGCCGGCGCCGCCGATGACGACATACGCCTCGGAGCAGACAAGGTGCATGTGGGGTGTGCCGCCGCACAGTCCGTCGGCGGCCTCCCAGTCGTACACGGTCAGCCCGGAGATCCCCACACCGCCGGGGAGCGCGGTCACCACGGGTGCTCCGCGACGTGGCGGGCCAAGCGCGCGGGGGTCCACGCTCCGTCGCCCACGACGATCCGGTAGCGGCGCGACAGGGTGTCGCCCGGGGCGAGCGGCAGTTCCTCGTCGAACGCCAGGGACGGGTTGACGGCGGGGATGGGCTCGCTGCGGACGAACCAGTGGCAGGGGGCGTCCGGATCGTCGAGGAACAGGAGCGTGGAGGAGCGGTCGACCTCGTCGTGCCTGCCGACGAAGGCCAGCCAGTCGCCCTTCTCGCCCATCGCGGGGCCGATCACCTCGCCGCCGGTGAAGTCGCGCGGGCCGCGCCAGAACAGGCCGGAGTATCCGGCGAGCTCTCTGCCCTGGGTGCCCGGGCTGCCGAACACCAGAGGGGTGTCGAGGACGTTGGTCAGCGCGGTGGTGACCTCCAGGGTCCAGGAGTCGGCCCCGACGTCGCGGGCGGTCAGCGTGCGGCGCTCGTCGATCCAGTGCTCCCCCGCCATGGTGTGCCAGGCCAGGTCCTCGGTGATCAGGGCGCGACCGTGGCCCGTCTCGGCGGAGACGGTGAGGCTGCGCATCGTGCCGAGGTTCGGCAGGTCGACGTAGCCCTGGCCGCGCAGATAGGTGCCGCCGCCCCAGAAGTTCTGCCCCGACACCCACGACGCCGTGATCTGCACGCCCTTGTGCCAGCGGTGGTCGTGCGGCCGGTACCCGGTGACGACGTCGCCGGCGAGCGTGCGCACCGGATGCAGGTAGGGCTTCGGCGCCTCGAAGGGGTCCATGACCGGCCGGTGCACGTACCGGAAGAGGTCGACCCCGCGGGCCCTGACGGTCAACGAGTCCTCGTGGTGCAGGAGTTCGAGCGTCATCGGAACACCTCCGGGCGTCCCCCGTTGAGCGAGCCGTAGAACGGGTCGGCCGCGTCGATCTCTCCGCGCAGGACCGGCAGGCCGGTGATCGCGGCCTTGTACAGGGCGGTGACCAGTTCCATGGTGGATCTGCCGAGGTCGGGCCTGATGCCCGCCTCGTAGCCGTCCAGGAGGTCCGCGAGCTGGGCGGTGTGCGAGCTGGGCAGGTCCTCCGGCGGCTCCCACGTCACGCCGGGCGACCTGGTCGTGACCGTCCAGTCGGCGTTGGAGTAGCCGTACAGATGGCGCAGTTCGACGGTGGCGTCGGTGAGGTCGAACCGCAGATAGCTCTCCTCGCGTGGGGAGAGGACGCTGTTGACGACCGTCGCGATGGCTCCGTTCTCGAAGCGGACGAGGGCCGCGGACACGTCCTCGGTCTGGACGTCGCGCTCGAGACAGCCGGCCATCGCGCGCACCTCGGCCCACTCGCCGAGCACCGCGAGCATCAGGTCCATCTGGTGGATGCCGTGGCCCAGCGTCGGGCCGCCGCCCTCGCTCTCCCAGGTGCCGCGCCAGGGCACCTCGTAGTAGGCGTCGTCGCGGTACCAGGCCGTGACGCACTGCGCGACCAGCGGACGGCCGAGCGCCCCGGCCGCGATCCGGTCGCGCAGGTACCGGGCGCCGGAGCCGTACCTGTGCTGGAACACCGCGCCGGCGGCGGCGGTCCCTTCGGCGGCACGGATCCGGTCGAGCTCGGCCAGCGAGAGCGCCACCGGCTTCTCGCACCACACCCACGCCCCCGACTCCAGGCAGGCCACCGCCTGTTCGGCGTGCAGGAAGGGCGGCGTGCAGAGGTGGACGAGGTCCGGACCCTGCTCCTGGAGCATCGTGCGCAGGTCGGTGTAGACCGCGGGTACGCCGTGTTCGGCCGCGAACGCCTCGGCGCGCCCCGCGTCCACGTCGACGGCTGCCACGATCTCGGCGCGGTGGGCCTGCGCCCGGAGGGCGGGGACGTGGCAGATGCCCGCGATCCCGCCCGTTCCGACGATCGCCGTACGGATCATCCGCCCAGCACCTTCCTGATCGCGTGGTAGGCGGGCTTGGGCCGCAGGTTCTCGTCGTAGGGCAGCGCCGCGCCCTCGCCGGGGAAGACGGAGGGGATCCACGAGTACTTGTCCGTGTAGTCCCAGATGGTGACGCCGACGCACCTCTTGACCTCCAGGCAGGCCTTGACGTAGTCGGCGTACCAGGTGGCCTGGGTGGCGAGCTTCTCGGGGGTCGCCGGGAGCTCCATGCGGATGTCGAGTTCGGTGATCGCGACGTCGACCCCGAGGTCGGCGAAGCGCTGGATGTTCTCCTTGATGCCGGCGGGGTAGCCGTACTGGAGCGCCAGGTGGCCCTGGAGGCCGAAGCCCTCCACCGGGACGCCGTCGGCCTTGAGCTGCTTGATGAGGTGGTAGTAGGCGTCGCTCTTGGCGTTGACGCCGTCGACGTTGTAGTCGTTGAGGTAGAGCTTGGCGTGCGGGTCGGCCTCGTGGGCCCAGCGCAGGGAGTCGGCGATGTAGCCGGGACCGAGCGTCTTGTAGAAGACCGACTCGCGGTACGTGCCGTCCTCGTTGAAGGCCTCGTTGACGACGTCCCAGTGGATCACCTTGCCCTTGTAGTGGCGGGCCACCGTCTGGATGTGGTTCTTGAGGACGGCACGCAGCTCCTCGGCGGTCCAGCTGCGCTCGGTGAGCCAGGCGGGGAGCTGGCTGTGCCAGACGAGGGTGTGGCCGCGGACCTTCTGGTGGTGGTCCTTGGCGAAGGCCATGACCTCGTCGGCGGCGGAGAAGTCGAAGACGCCGCGCTCGGGTTCGGTGGCGTACCACTTCATGGCGTTGCCGGGGGTGGTCTGCCCGAACTCGCTGCCGAGCAGCTTCAGATAGGCGGCGTCGGTGAACTCGGGGTTGTCGGTGGCGGAGCCGAAGTACTTGTGGTGCTTCTTCGCCAGTTCGCCGAGTGTTCTGGGGCGGGGCTCGGCGGCCGCGGGCGCGGCGGCGAGGCCGGCCCCGACACAGAGGGCGGCGGCCAGGGCGATGAGGTTCCGGGACATGAGCATGAGGGACTCCTCGGGTGCGGGGCGGTTCGGTGGTTCGGCGGGGCGGTTCGGTGGTTCGGCCGGGCGGTTCGGTGGTTCGGCCGGGCGGTTCGGTGGTTCGGCCGGGCGGTTCGGTGGTTCGGCCGGGCGGTTCGGTGGTTCGGCCGGGCGGTTCAGTCGTCGGACAGGCCCTGGTCGAGGACGATCGTGGTCAGCGCGCGCGGGGCGAGTTTCGCGGTGAGGGTCGTGCCGTGCGTGGAGGCGATGTCGGCCGGGGTGATCGAGCGGGTCTCGTCGGTGACGTAGCCCTCGGGGTGCCGGTCGTGCCCGCCGCGAAGGGAGAACGCGGCGGAGCTCTCGGTGGCCGAGGTGTTGAGGATCTCGATGACGCGGCTGCCGTCGCTGTTGCGGAAGGCCGTGATCCGCAGGGCCGGGTCGGCGTTCGTGACCGGCACGCGGACGGCACCGGGGCGGATGAACCGGCTGAAGGCGGCAAGGGCCCAGTACCGCTTGGACACCCGGTAGTCGTCGCCGGGGTTGGCGAGCTGGATGAGCCCCCGGGTCGCGCCGAGGGACGCGCCGGTCCAGTAGACGTAGGCACTGGCGTTGCCGACGGTCAGGGTGTTCTGGATGTCGGCCGCGACGGTGAGTCCGTCGTAGCCGCTGCCGTCGTCCCAGTTCTCGTTCCAGGTGGTGCCGTCCGGCGACCATTCCGACATCCACACCCGCTTGTCGGTCGGCTGCGGGACGGAGGTCGGCCCGCTGTAGCGGTGGCCGCTGATGGTCCGCACGGCCTTGCCGGCCACGGGGTCCGCCTCGATGGCCTCGGTGTAGGCGACCTGCCGGTCCCAGCCGGCGGCGTCGCAGCAGACGAGGCCGGTCTTCAGTCCGGACGCGCGGACGGTCGGCCCGAGCACCTTGAGGAAGTCGACGGCCTGCTGCGGGGTGAACCGCATCGAGGCGTAGGTCGCCGTCCAGTCGGGTTCGTTGGTGAACCCCAGGTCGGTGATCCTGATGCCCTCGCGCTGGTAGAACTTGGCGTACTGGACGAGGTAGTTCGCGTAGGCCTGACGCCATTCGGGCCGTAGCTCGCCGCCGTCGTTCTCGCTGCCGTTGGTCTTCATGAAGGCCGGGGCGCTCCAGGCGTCGGCGAAGAACCGTTTGACCCCGTACGCCTTGGCCTCCTTGGCGAGCCAGACCTGGCCGCCGTCCCAGCCGTCCCAGACATACGTCGGCTTGGCGTCGGGACCGCCGGGATCGGCCGGCAGGATCGTCGGCATGTGGTCGTAGACCCGGTCGGTCGACGAGCCGATGCCCAGGCGCAGGATCGAGAGGCCCGCGCCCTTGTCCTTGCTGAGCAGCAGGTCGAGCACCTCGCGCTGCTTGGCCGGGCTGAGGCCGCGGGCGCCGTGGAGCAGGTCGGCCCGCTGGAAGGCCATCGAGAAGCCGAAACCGTCGATGGGCTGGAGTTCGGCGCGGAAGTCGATGGTGGGGCGCGCGGGGGCGGCGGCAGGTCGCGCGGGGTCGGCCGCGGCCTGCGATGTGAGCGCTAACAATAGGACGGCTGTCAGTGCGGTCATGCGTTTCACAAGGTCTCCTCGGGAAGGGAGGTCACGCGGAACGGGTCAGCCCTTGGTGGCGCCGGCGGTGAGGCCGCCGATCAACTGCCGTTCGGCGACGGCGTAGAAGGCGAGGGCGGGGATCATGGCGAGCACGATGTACGCGAGGACGAGCGCGTAGTCGGTCGAGTACTGGCCCTGGAACTGCTGGACACCGACCGGGATCGTCTGCCATTTCGGGTCGTTGAACACAAGGAGCGGCAGGAAGAAGTTGTTCCAGCTCGTGACGATCGCCAGGACCGAGACCGTTCCGAGTGCCGGACGCGCCATGGGCAGCAGGATCTTCCAGAAGAAGCGGAACTTGCCGCAGCCGTCCACGATGGCGGCCTCCTCGATCTCCGCCGGAATGGTCCGGAAGAAACCGCGCAGGATGATGATCGTCATGGGGAGTCCGAAAGCCGCCTGCGGGAGGATCACCCCGAGCGGATTGTCGAGCAGGTCGAAGGTGCGCAGCATGAGGAAGAGCGGCAGGACGGCCACCGCGAACGGGAACATCAGCCCGATCGTGAACAGCGTGTAGAACAACTCCCTGCCCCGGAAGGCGTAGCGGGCGAGTACGAACGCCGCCATCGCGGCGGCCGCCACCGTGCAGAAGGTCGTGCCGATCGCGATGCCCGCGCTGTTGGCGATCTGCCGCCAGAACATCCCGTCGCCGAGGATGCCGGTGTAGTTGCCGGTCTTCCACTGCCGCGGCAGCCCGAACGGGTTGGTCGTCAGCTCGCCGGTGCTCTTGAACCCGGAGATCACCGCGTAGATCAGCGGCACGACGACGAACGCGCCGATCAGCCAGATCACGGCGTGCAGCGAGATTCCGCGTGCCGTCCCGCGGGCGTTCATCGGCCACCTCCTGTGGTGACGGCCCCGCTCAGGTCACGGCGGAGCACGTACCGCTGGTAGAAGAGGGAGAAGACCATGCTGATCATGAACAGCACCACGCTGATCGCACTGGCGTAGCCGACCTGGTACCGCTTGAACCCGAACTGGAACATCGAGATCGCCATCGTCTCGGAGGAGTGGTTGGGTCCGCCCGCGGTCATGACCCAGACGAGGTCGAAGAGCTGGATGGAGCCGATGACCGAAAGGAAGACGCTGATCCTGATCGTCGGGCCGAGCAGCGGCAGCGTCACGTGCCGGAAGCGCTGCCAGGCGCCGGCGCCGTCGATGGAGGCGGCCTCGAGGACCTCGGCCGGGATGCTCTGCAGGCCGGCGAGGAAGAGCATCATGTGGAAGCCGAAGTACTTCCAGATCATGACCACGAACAGGGTCGGCATGACCGTCGAGGGATCGGCGAGCCACCTGCCCTGCAAGCCCTCGAGACCGAGGAGGCCGACGAGATGGTCGGCCATGCCGTCGCCCGGCAGGAAGATCATCGTGAAGAGGACCGCCGTGACGACCTCGGACAGGATGTACGGCGCGAAGAACAGCATCCGGTAGACGGCCCGGCCGCGCAGCCGCTGGTTGAGCAGGACCGCGGTGAAGAGCGCGAACGGCAACTGCACCGTGACCGACAGGACGATCAGGTAGAGCCCGCGTCCCAGATCGCCGAGGAAGACCTGGTCGTCGAAGAGTCTGGTGTAGTTCCCGAAGCCGACGAAGTCGTCCAGGGGGCCGATCCCGCCCCACTTGAAGAAGCCGGTGTAGACGGCGACGACGATCGGGGCGAGGACGAAGACGAGGAAGAGGACCAGGGCCGGGACGAGGAACCAGGCGACCGACGCCCAGCTGCCCCACCCGCGCAGGAGCGACCGGGCCGGAGCGGGCGGGCGCACGGGGACGGCGTCCTCCGGCCGATCCTCGGTCGGACCTTCGGCCGGGCCCTTGGCCGGGGTCGCCACGGAGTTAGGCACCCTTCGCAGCCTCGGTGATCGACGCGGTGACCTGCTCGGGCGTCTTCTTGCCCGCGATGAGGTCGGCGACGCTGTCGTTGACCTCCTGGCCGACCGCCGGCGGGTAGGCCTGGTCGAGGAAGAGCTGGAAGCCCGTCGCCTTCACCAGGCTGTCGGCCACCACCTTCTTGTTGGCGTCGGTGAGCTCTCTCTCCGCTCCCTTGACCACCGGCAGGTAGCCGTTGGAGGCAAGGAGCTTGGACTGGTTCTCCAGGACGAAGAACTTCAGGAAGTCCAGTGCCTCCTTGGGGGCGCCCTTGCGCAGGGCGAAGCCGCCGCCCCCGCCGAACACCTCGGTGGCCCGGCCGGCGCCGCCGTCCACTGTCGGGAAGGGGAAGAAGCCCAGGTCCGCACCGAGGTCGGCGCCCGCGTCCTTCTGCACCGACGGCGCCCACTGGCCCATCAGCTCCATGGCGGCCTTGCCGTTGCCCATGGTCGCGGCCTGGCCGCCGGGGGTGGCGTAGCCGGCGCCGAGGAAGGCCGTCTGGAAGGGCTGGAGGTCGACCAGCTCCTTGAGGTGGGCGCCTGCCTGGACGAAGCCGTCGCCGGTGAAGTCCTTGGTGGTCGCGGCCTCCTGCAGCGCGGGGAGGCCGGCGACGCGCATCGCGAGGTAGGCCCAGTAGTAGTGGCCCGGCCACTTCTCCTTGCCCGCGAGGGCGATCGGCGTGACGCCCGCGGCCTTGAGCTTCCGGACGTCTTCGAGGAGTTCGGCCCAGGTGGCCGGCGGAGCGGTGATCCCGGCCTTGGCGAAGAGCTTCTTGTTGTACCAGAAGCCGACCATGCCGATGTCGTAGGGCACCCCGTACGTCCGGCCCCCGAGCTGGTAGGCGCCGAGGGAGACCGGGGTGAGGTCGGACGACCAGTCGAACGCCTCGGTGAGGTCCTCGACGAGACCCGCGTCGACCTGCTGCTGGAGCACACCGCCGCCCCAGGTCTGGAAGACGTCGGGGAGCTTTCCCGAAGAAGTGGTGGCGGTCAGCTTGGACTTGAACGCCTCGTTCTCCAACGAGGTCGTCTTGATGACGATGTTCGGGTGGGCGGACATGAACGCCGAGGAGATCTCCGGGAAGAGGGACCTGCCCGGCTCCGTCGTGGCGATGTTCCACCACGCGAACGTCACCTTCCCGTCAGCAGTCGGCGTGCCGCCGGAATCGTCAACTCCGCAGGCCGTGGCCATGGAGACGGACAGTGCGGTCAAGCCCGTGAGCGCCAGGAAGCTTCGTCGGCTCGGGGGAGTGCTGGCCATGGGACCTCCGGGGGTGGGGAATGCCGGTTCGCGCCCGAAAATGTTTCGAAATACTCTCGAATTCTGTGCTGCCACAAACTAGGAACGGGAGGCTTCTCGGTCAAGACCTGTTGCAGATTTACTTGAGAACAGCGGCTGTTCACAGGGTTGACAAGGGCATCACGGCGACCAGAAACTCTTCGAAAGTTTGCGATACATGTCGCCGGACGGCGGCCGCGCAGAGGAGAGAAGTTGAGCGAGCAGCGTCCGACCCTGGCCGTCATCGCCGCGGAGGCGGGGGTCTCGCAGGCCACCGTGTCCAAGGTGATCAACGGCCGCTCCGATGTCGCACCCTCGACGCGGGAACGCATCGAGGGGCTGCTGCGGTCGCACAACTACCTCCAGCCGGGCAGGCACGGCAGGGCGCGCAGATCGGGCCTCGTCGACCTGATCATCGGAGGCCTGGACAGCGCGTGGGCGGTGGAGATACTGCGCGGCGTCGAGGCCGAGTGCGCCCCGCGGAGCGTCGGCACCGTCGTGTCGCTCGTCCCGCCGGGCGAGGCCACGCCGTCGAGCTGGGCCGCACTGCCGGTCCTGCACCACAGCGACGGCGTCATCCTCGTCACCACCTCGGTCACGCAGGCCCAGCGCGACCAGGTCGAGCGGGCGGGGGTGGCGCTCGTCGTCATCGACCCGATCGACCTGCCGGGCAACGGTGTGCCGAGCATCGGAGCGACCAACTGGGCGGGCGGCCTCGCCGCCACCGAGCACCTGCTCGAACTGGGGCACCGCCGGATCGCGGCGATCGGCGGGCGCAAGGACATGCTCTGCAGCCAGGCCCGCATCGACGGGTACCGGGCCGCGCTCGAGCGGGCCGGGATCGAGGTGGACCGCGACCTCATCCGGTTCGGCGACTTCCAGCACGAGGGCGGGTTCCTGCGCGCCCAGGAACTGCTCGCCCTGCCGGAGCCGCCGACCGCCGTCTTCGCCGGCAGCGACCAGCAGGCGATGGGCGTCTACGAAGCCGCCCGGCAGGCCGGACTGAGCATCCCGCGGGACCTCAGCGTGGTCGGCTTCGACGACCTGCCGATGTGCGACTGGCTGTCACCTCCGCTGACGACGGTGCGTCAGCCGCTGGAGGAGATGGGCCGGCTCGCCGCCCGCACCCTGTTCCAGCTTCTGGAGGACCAGCCCCTGGTCAGCCCCCGGATGGAGCTCTCGACCGAACTCAAGGTCCGGCTCTCCACCGCCCCGCCCCGCCCCTAGGGGGCTCTCTTGACCGGCCGGTGGCGTGATCCCGTACTCCCCGGGTTCCGGCCCGACCCGCGCCCTCGCGCGGCCTGTTCGCGCCGACGGTCCGGCACCATGACGGGGTCTTCCCTCTCGTCTGCACGCTGATGGACGGCCCCGGCCATGTCGTCGTCACGGCGACCGACCCGGCGGGACCGTGGTCGGAACCGCACTGGCTGGAGGGAACCCCGCGGCAGGTGGCTCGACCTCACGTATCCACGCCGGCAGGACCGGTGGCCGACCGCTCATCGAAATTATTTCGGTGAGAGACGCGTGCGATAAACCCGCTATTCGGTCCGCTCCGAGCGCATGAATCTCGAAAGCCTTTCGAAACTCTTGACATGTATCTGCCGTGTTTCCAGACTGAATCCCGAGGCGGCGTCACCCCTCTGCCCGAGTGCCGGGTGCCGGTCCTCGAAACATCACGCCCTGATGGTGCGCGCCCTTTCGCTCAATGGACGCGGACGCCGCCGACGCGGATTCATTCCGCCGCGCTCACATCCTTCCGTGATTTCTCCCCTGGAGGTTCAGTCATGCGCTCACGCGCCATTCCCCCAACCACCGTCCGCCGGAAGATCGGCGGCCTGTGTGCGGCGCTGATCGTCGGCGTCCTCGGTTCGGCCACCGTGCTCGTGGCGCCGCTGACCTCACACGCCGCCGAGAACACGCTCGGCAGCGCGGCGGCGCAGAGCGGCCGCTACTTCGGCACCGCCATCGCCTCGGGCCGGCTGGGCGACTCGGCGTACACGACGATCGCGAACCGCGAGTTCAACTCGGTGACGGCCGAGAACGAGATGAAGATCGACGCCACCGAACCCCAGCAGGGGCAGTTCAACTTCGCCGCCGGTGACCGCGTCTACAACTGGGCGGTGCAGAACGGCAAGCAGGTGCGCGGCCACACCCTGGCCTGGCACTCCCAGCAGCCCGGCTGGATGCAGAGCCTCAGCGGCAGCGCGCTGCGCCAGGCGATGATCAACCACATCAACGGCGTGATGGCCCACTACAAGGGCAAGATCGTCCAGTGGGACGTCGTGAACGAGGCCTTCGTCGACGGCACCTCGGGGGCCCGGCGCGACTCCAACCTGCAGCGCACCGGCAACGACTGGATCGAGGTCGCCTTCCGCGCCGCACGCGCCGCCGACCCGGCCGCCAAGCTCTGCTACAACGACTACAACGTCGAGAACTGGACCTGGGCCAAGACCCAGGCCATGTACGCCATGGTCCGGGACTTCAAGCAGCGCGGCGTGCCCATCGACTGCGTCGGCTTCCAGTCGCACTTCAACAACGACAGCCCGTACAACAGCAACTTCCGCACCACCCTGCAGAACTTCGCCGCCCTCGGCGTCGACGTGGCCATCACCGAACTCGACATCCAGGGCGCCTCGGGCACGACCTACGCCAACGTGACCAACGACTGCCTGGCCGTCCCGCGCTGCGTCGGCATCACCGTCTGGGGTGTGCGCGACACGGACTCCTGGCGAGCGGAGCACACACCGCTGCTGTTCAACGGCGACGGCAGCAAGAAGCCCGCCTACACCTCCGTCCTCAACGCGCTCAACGCCGTCTCCCCCACGCCCACCCCGCCCCCGTCCTCCGGTGCCGGACAGATCAAGGGCGTCGCCTCGGGCCGCTGCCTGGACGTGCCGAGCTCCAGCACCACCGACGGCACCCAGCTCCAGCTGTGGGACTGCAACAACCGCACCAACCAGCAGTGGACCCACACCGCCGCGGGTGAGCTCAGGGTCTACGGCGACAAGTGCCTGGACGCCGCCGGCACCGCCAACGGCGCCAAGGTGCAGATCTACAGCTGCTGGGGTGGCGACAACCAGAAGTGGCGCCTCAACTCCGACGGATCCATCGTCGGCGTCCAGTCCGGCCTCTGCCTCGACGCCGCGGGCAACGGCACCGCGAACGGCACCCTGATCCAGCTCTACTCCTGCTGGAACGGCGCCAACCAGCACTGGACCCGCACCTGACCCGCGGCGACGGCGGCCGTGAGAACGGCCGCCGTCGTCATCTTCGCAGAGGCCGTTCGAGGCCGGATGAAACACGAGTCGGATCCGCCCCGATGTCGCCGGTGCCGGTGAAATTCCGATGCCCGGCGCAAGCGAAGGGACGGAAACTCCCGCCCCCATTCCGGACGGCACTCGCGCGCTCTTCCACGCGGGGAAAGGCGCGCCACCGGTGTGACAGCCGGAAATTGTCGTCATCCCCACGGCGCGGGACACCGCCTCCGCCGTATGGCTCAGTCCTTCTCCCAGCCCGAGTGGAGGCGGGCCTTGACGTCGTCCGGGGGCAGGAACCTGGACCAGCGTTCGGGGAACTCGGAGGGCATGTCGGGGTCGTCCTCGTCGACGTCCTCCTCCTCGGCCCGCACGCGTGCCACGAGCTCCGCGGCCTGGACGGCGCGGGCCCGTTCGTTGGCCTCGCGGGCCGCGGCCGTGGCGACGGAGGGCCACACGCGGTCGATGGCGGCGTTCACGGCGGCGCCGACCAGGACGGCGAAGGCCGAGATGCCGATCCAGAGGAGGACGGCGATGGGGGCCGCGAGGGAGCCGTAGATCGTCGGGCCCTCGACCTGGCTGGTGAGGTAGATGCGCAGCAGGAAGCTGCCGAGGACCCACATGCCGAGTGCGACGAGGGCGCCGGGGATGTCCTCGATCCACGGCGATCTGACGGGCACGGACACGTGGTAGAGCGTGGTGAGGAAGGCGATGGAGAGCAGGATGACGGCCGGCCAGTAGAGGACGGCGACGACCTCCGTGCCGAAGGGGACGAGCTCGACGACCCGGTCGGGGCCGACGACCGCGAGGGGCAGCACGACGGCTCCGATGAGGAGGGCCACGAGGTAGAGCAGGAAGGCGAGGAGCCGGGTCTTCACGATGCCGCGGTGGCCGTCGAGGCCGTACATGACGGTGATGGTGTCGATGAAGACGTTCACGGCGCGCGAGCCGGACCAGAGGGCGATGGCGAAGCCGAGGGAGATCAGGTCGGCGCGTTTGCCCTGGGTCACGTCGTCCAGGATCGGTTTCGCGATGTCGTCGACGCCCCGGTCGGAGAGGACCGTTCCGGCGGCGCGGAGGATGTTCTCCTGGATGCTCGCGACGGTGTCCGTGTTCGTCCAGTCGTCGGCGTAGCCGAGGAGGGCGATCAGACCGAGGAGCAGCGGCGGCAGGGACAGCAGGGTGAAGAACGCGGCCTCGGCGGCGAGGCCGAGGATCCGGTACTCGATGCACGAGTTGACGGTGTCCTTGAGGAGCAGCCAGACCATCTTCCGCTTCGAGACGTTGCGGTAGAGGACGCGCGCACGGTGGAGCCTGCTCCAGGGCCGCCGCTCGGGCCGTTCGGGTGTTTCGCTTGCTGCCTGCACCTGCTTACCGTATCGGCATGACAGCGACCACCCACACCGTGACCAACCAGGCTCCGCCCCTGGTCGGGCATGACGTCTTCGACAGCGACCGGGTGCTGGCGGAGGCGGTCGAGCGGCATCTCGCGCCGGAGCTCCTCGACGAGGCCCGCGGCGACCTCGGTGTCCTCGGCAAGGCGGCCGGTTCGGGGCAGATGGCGAAGTGGGGCGAGCGGGCGAACGCGAACCCGCCGCGGCTCCTCACCCACGACCGGTACGGCCACCGGATCGACGAGGTCGAGTTCGATCCGGCCTGGCACCGGCTCCTCGGCAAGTCGGTGGGTGCGGGGCTCACCGACGCGTGGGGCCGTCCGGGTGGACATGTGCGACGGGCCGCCGGGTTCTTCGTGGTGTCCCAGGTGGAGGCGGGGCACGGCTGCCCGCTGTCGATGACGCACGCCGCGGTGCCCGCGCTGCGCGCCGAGCCGGAGCTCGCGGAGGTCTGGGAGCCCGCGGCGACCTCCCATGTGTACGAGTGGGGGCTCCGTCCGGTCGCCGAGAAGGCCGGGGTCCTGCTCGGGATGGGCATGACGGAGAAGCAGGGCGGCAGCGACGTCCGGACGAACACGACGGAGGCGCGCCCGCTCGCGGCCGAAGGGGAGTACGTCCTCACCGGGCACAAGTGGTTCTGCTCGGCGCCGATGTCCGACGCCTTCCTCGTCCTGGCGCAGGCCCCGGGGGGTCTCACCTGCTTCCTGGTGCCGCGGGTGCTCGCGGACGGCTCGCGGAACGCGTTCGCGCTCCAGCGCCTCAAGGACAAACTGGGCAACCGTTCGAACGCCTCCGCCGAGGTGGAGTTCGACGGGACGACCTGGGCGCGCCGGGTCGGCGAGGAGGGGCGGGGGCTGCGCTCGATCATGGGCATGGTGGCGGCGACCCGGCTGGACTGCGTCCTCGGCTCCGCCGCGCTGATGCGGCAGGCGGTGGCACAGGCCGTGCACCACTGCGCGTACCGCAGGGCCTTCGGCGGGCTGCTCATCGAGAAGCCGCTGATGCGGAACGTGCTGGCCGATCTCGCACTGGAGTCGGAGGCGGCGACGGTCCTGGGGATGCGGCTCGCGGCGGCCTGCGACGCCGACACACCGGAGGAGCGGGCCCTGCTCCGTATCGCCGTTCCGGCGGCGAAGTACTGGGTGACGAAGCGGTGCACGCCGATGGTGGCGGAGGCGCTGGAGTGCCTGGGCGGCAACGGGTACGTGGAGGAGTCGGGGATGCCCCGGCTGCTGCGGGAGTCTCCGCTCAACTCTGTCTGGGAGGGCTCGGGGAACGTCCAGGCGCTCGACCTGGTCCGGGTGCTGCGGACCGAGCCCGCCGCCCTCGACGCGTTCCTGCGCGAGGTGGGGGCGGCTCGGGGCGCGGACCACCGGCTCGACCGGGCGATCCGGGGACTCCTGGTGGAGCTGGCGGACATGGAGGGCATCGAGGCGCGGGCGCGGCGGCTCACGGAACGGCTCGCGCTGGTCCTGCAGGGCGCGCTGCTCGTGCGGTGGGCGCCGCCGGAGGTCGCGGACGCGTTCTGCGCGGCGCGCCTTGGCGGGGACGGCGGGGCGGCCTTCGGAACACTGCCGCACACCCTGGACCTGCGGACGGTGGTGGAGCGGGCGCGGGTGGAGATCTGAGGGCGGGGCCGGGCCCGGGGGCTGGCTCGGGGGCTGGCCCGGGGGCAGCCGGCCCGCCGAGGTCGTCGTCGCCGGCGTCACGGCCGCGACGGGCGACCGCGACGCGGAGCCCTCCGGAAGCCGGGAAGCTTCGGCCGGGCCTGCGGACGCCCGAGACCGACAGCCGGGGCGCCTCGTACCCCCTAGGCTGCCAAGCCGTGCGGCGGGGCGCCGTCGCGCGCGTACCAGGGGGCCTCAGGGGGTCGCCGCGCAGCGGAGGAGCGGGGGTGGTGCTGCGCCGACACGGCACCACCCACCGCTCGCACCACCTTCGCCCAGGGGGCCGGTGGCCGACCAGAGTTGCAAAGGGTTGCAGGATTACCCGAACCGGGCCTCGCCGGGCGGTCCCGAACGGCACGATGGGCACCGACACTCCGGACATCTGCCCTGTGCAGAACCGATACAGCACCCGGGTGGCTGGGAGAGACCGATGAACAACACGCAGCTCGACATGAAGCGCCTCGCCGCCATGGACGCCGCCCAGGCCACCCGGCTGCTCCACCGGGTGCGCGAGGCGATCCTGGCCGGCCGTACGCCCCCGATCGCGCCCCGTCCGGTGATCGACGCCTCCTGGCAGCGGATGGCCCGGCTCGGGCTCGACCCCGACCAGGGCACGAACAGTGTGCTGCTCCAGCGGGACGAACTGGAGGAGCGGCGGCGGTCGACGCTCCTCTCGGAGGTCATGCAGACGCTGAGCGGCGGACTCGCCGGCATCGCCGACACCTCGCTCCAGATCATGGTCGTCACCGACGAGCACGGCCGCGTGCTGTGGCGGCAGGGGAACACGGCGGTGATGCGGCAGGCCAACGGCATCTGTCTGGAGGAGGGCGCGGCCTGGACCGAGCACACCACCGGCACCAACGCGGTCGGCACGGCCCTCGCCATGGGCCGGGCGGTGCAGGTGCACTCCGCCGAGCACTACGTCCACACCCTCCACAACTGGACCTGCGCCGCCGCTCCCGTGCACGACCCGCGCGACCGCCGGCTGCTCGGCATCGTGGACGTGAGCGGCCCCGCGTCCACCTTCCATCCGGCGATGCTGGCCCTGGTCGACTCGGTGGCGCAGCTCGCCGAGGCCGAGATGCGGGAGCGGCACCGGAGGTCGGTCGAGCGGCTGCGGGCGGTGGCCGCGCCGATCCTGTGCCGGGTGGGCGGGCGGGCCGTCGCGGTGGACACCCACGGCTGGACGGCGGCGGTGACCGGGCTCGCGCCCGTGGACCGGATCCCGCTGCCGAAGTCGTTCCGTTCCGGCCGGCTGTGGCTGCCCTCGCTCGGGGTGTGCGCGGTGGAGCCGCTGCCGGGGGGCTGGCTGCTGCGGGTCGAGGAGGAGACGCGGGCCACGGAGCCGGGGGCGGAGGCGGCGAGCCGGGTGGTCCTCGATCTGCGCCGGCCGCGCCGCTGGACGGTGTCCGTCTCGGGGGCGGCGGGCAGTTGGCAGCAGGAGCTGAGCCCCCGCCACGCGGAGCTCCTCTATGTGCTCGCGGCGCACCCGGACGGGCGGACGGCGGCGGAGCTGGCGGAGGACGTGTTCGGTGACCGTACGCGCACGGTGACCGTACGGGCGGAGATGTCCCGGGTACGCCGGAACCTGGCCGGTGTCCTGGCGCACCGCCCGTACCGCTTCCGGGAGGAGGTCGCGGTGGAGGTCCTGCGCCCGGAACTGCCGGCGGACCTGCTGCCCCACTCCCTGGCACCGGCGGTACGGTCGGCCCGGCCGGGCCCGCCCGCGCAGGGCTCGTAGGGTCTCCCAACGGCGGGGCACACGCGCCTGAAGGCCCGGTCGTGTGACCGGGCCTTCGGGCGGGCGTCAAGGTGGCGCTGTCACGCGTGGCAGTCCGGGAGGCGGCCGTGAAAGGCGACCATCTCGCCCAAGACCCCGGCCACGTCCAGCGGACCGGCCGCCGGCCCGGGTGTCGAAGGGCAGGTAGGCCCGGTCCGGGTCGTCGCTGTCGCTGACCAGCCCGCCGGACAGGTGCGCGGCCCAGCCCCAGGGGTCGAGGGCCGAGCCGACGCCGCCGGTGACGACGAGCGGGGTGCCGAGCCGGCGGGACCTCCGGGCGTGGCCCAGCGCGTCCAGGCCGCCCGCCTGTTCGGCGACCAGCGCGGCTCCGGGGCCGCGCAGCTTGTGCCGGGCCGGGGCCCTGGCGTCCGGTGCGTGGTGTCCGCACGGCCGGTCACGGGCCGTCCACCGGGCCGGGGCCGGTCCGCTCGCGGTGTTTCACCCGCTTCCACCACTGCGGGTTCTCGCGGTACCAGGTGACCGTGGCCTCCAGGCCCTCGTCGAAGGGGACGAGGGGCTCGTAGCCGAGCTGTTCGCGGATCTTGCTGTCGTCCAGGGCGTAGCGCAGGTCGTGGCCCTTGCGGTCGGCGACCCGCCGGATCATGGACTCGTCGGCGCCGCACAGTTCGAGGAGCCGCCGGGTGAGGTCCAGATTGGTGGTCTCGTTGCCGCCGCCGACGTTGTAGATCTCGCCCGCGCCGCCGTGGGCGAGGACGAGCTGCACCGCCCGGCAGTGGTCGTCGACGTGCAGCCATTCGCGGATGTTGCGGCCGTCCCCGTAGAGCGGCAGGGGGACGCCCTCCAGGAGGTTGGTGACGAACAGCGGGACGAGTTTCTCGGGGTGCTGGTAGGGGCCGTAGTTGTTCGAGCAGCGGGTGATGGAGACGCCGAGCCGGTGGGTGCGCCAGTAGGAGCGGGCCACCAGGTCGGCCCCCGCCTTCGAGGCGGCGTACGGGGAGTTGGGCAGCAGGGGCCGGCTCTCCGTCCAGGAGCCCGTCTCGATCGATCCGTACACCTCGTCGGTCGAGACGTGGACGACCCGCTCGACTCCGGTCTCCACGCAGGCGTCGAGGACCGTCTGGGTGCCGCCCACGTTGGTGCGGACGAACTCGGCCGCGGACTCCACCGAGCGGTCGACGTGGGACTCGGCCGCGAAGTGGACCAGTGCGTCGTGGCCGGGGAACACGTCGAGCAGGAGGGGGAGATCGCAGACGTCGCCGTGGACGAAGTCCAGGCGGGGATGGTCGGCCGGGAGGTTCTCCCGGTTGCCGGCGTAGCTGAGTTTGTCGACGACGGTGATCCGCGCGTCCTCGTAGCCGGGGTAGCCTCCCGCCAGCATGGTGCGCACGTAGTGGCTGCCGATGAAGCCGGCGCCGCCGGTGACGAGCAGTCTCATGCCGCCACCTCGATGTGGGTGTGGTCGCCGATCACGAGGCGGTGGCCGTCACCCTCGGCTCCCGTTCCGATGACGGCGTTACGGCCGATCAGCGAGCCGCGCAGACCGGTCACCGCGGTGATGGAGGCGCCGTCCATGACGATGGAGTCGGTGAGGGTCGTGTCGCGCAGCCGGCAGTCGCGGCCGATCGAGGTGTGGGGTCCCACCGTGCTGTTCGCGATCTCGGTGCCGGCTCCGATGACGGCCGGCCCGGTGACGGTGGAGCCCACCAGACGGGCGCCGGCCTCGATCACGACGCGGCCGGTCACCACGCTGGCCGCGTCGACCTCGCCGTCGATCCGCGTGGTCTGTTCGCCGAGCATCGCCCGGTTGCAGGCGAGGACCTCCTCGGCCCGTCCGGTGTCCTTCCAGTAACCGTCGTACTCGCTCGCGGTGACGCGGGAGCCGTGGGTGACGAGCCACTGGACGGCGTCGGTGATCTCCAGTTCGCCGCGCGCTCCGGGTTCGATGGCGGCGACGGCGTCGTGGATGGCGGCGGTGAAGAAGTACACACCGATGAGCGCCAGGTCGCTCCGGGGGTGTTCGGGCTTCTCCACGAGCCGCAGCACACTGCCGTCGGGGGCGAGTTCGGCCACCCCGAACGCACGGGGATCGCGCACCTTGTGGACGACGACCTGGGCGTCGGGCCGGTCGACGGCGAAGTCGGCGGCGATGCCGGCGATGCCGCCGGGGAGCATGTTGTCGCCGAGGTACATCACGAAGTCGTCGTCGCCGAGGAAGGGCCGGGCGAGGGCCACACAGTGGGCGAGGCCGAGCGGCTTCTCCTGGGGGATCAGGGTGACGCGCAGTCCCAGGTGGGCCCCGTCGCCGATGACGTGGGCGATCTCCTCGGCCCAGTCGCCGACGATGACGCCGACCTCGGTGACGCCCACCGCCCGGACGTTCTCGAGGACGTGCTGGAGCACGGGCTTGTTGGCGATGGGGATGAGCTGCTTGGGCATCGAGTAGCTGAAGGGGCGCAGACGGGTGCCCGCTCCGCCGGACAGCACCAGGGCCTTCATGACCGGATCCCCTCGGTGAGAACCTCCCGCAGGGCGGAGATCACCTTGTCCTGGACGTCCTCGGAGAGCGAGGGGTACATCGGGAGGGAGAAGATCTCGCCGGCCAGCCGCTCGGTCACGGGCAGCGAGCCCTCGCCGTACCCGAGGTGCCGGAAGCCGCTCATCGTGTGCACCGGCCAGGGGTAGCTGATGTTCAGCGAGATGCCGTAGCCCTTCAGCCGCTCGATGATCTCGTCGCGGCGGGGGTGGCGGACCACGTAGACGTAGGGGACGTGGTCGTTGCCGTCGTTGACGCGGGGAAGCCGGAGCTCGCCCCGTCCGACGAGGTCCGCCAGGCCCTCCTCGTAGCGGCGGGCGACCGCGCGGCGTCCCTCGACGTAGCTGACGTAGGTGGTCATGGTGACCCTTCTGCGAGTGGTGGTCCGGAAGGGGACCGGCCGCTGGTGCGGTCGTCGGCGGGCCGCGGCGAGGCTCCGCCGGGCGTCGCCCGGCGGCCCGGCCCCCGCCGTCGCCCTACCAGCGTTCGGCGAGGAGGTCGGGGCCGGGCGGGGTGCCCGGCAGCGGGTCGTGGCCGGCCCGCAGCCCGTCGAGGGCGATGGCGATGACGCGGTGACGGGCGTTGCTCGCCGCCCCCGCGAGGTCTGTCCTGCCCTGCCCCTCGAACTGCTCGACCAGCGAGGACTTCCCGAGCTGCTCGATGAGCAGGGAGATGTCCACGGTCGTGGCGTCCGCCCGCAGCACCCCCGCCTCGTGGGCCCGCGCCACCAGCGCCCGCGTCAGCTCGTCGGACCTGGTGAACTTCTCGGCCATCTCGTCGGTGACCCGGATCGTGCCGGCCAGCGGCCCGAGCGCGCCGCCGCTGAACTCGATGGCGGCGGTGACGTAGTGGACGAGCCCCTCCCAGGGGTCGTCCTGGGCGAGCCCCTCCTCCGCCGCCTGGATCCACTGTCCGAGCGACAGCGCGCACAGGTGCTGGAACAGCTCCTCCTTGGTGCGGTACCGCCGGTAGAGGCTGGCGATGCCGACACCCGCGCGGGCGGCGATCGCCGCCACGGACGTATGGGCGCCGTCAACGGCGAGAACCTTCTTGGCGGCCTCCAGGAGGGCGCGGTCGTTGCGTTCGGCTTCTGCGTACCGGGGTGCTCGTCGGGCCATGCGCCCACTGTAGCCACTTGCGAAGCGAATCGCTCCGTTATACATTCCAAACGAAGTGAAGCCATCCGTTTGGAGGGGCGCCGTGCTGTCCGTAGTGATGGAGGAGTTCGGAGGACCGGAGGTCCTGCGGGCTCGACGTGTCGAGGATCCGGTGCCGGGACCTGGTCAGTTACTTGTCGACGTGGCGTACGCGAGCGTCACCTTCGTCGAGACGCAGGTGCGCTCGGGCAACGGCCCCTTCGGCCGTCCCCCTCTCCCCCGCGTGCCGGGCAACGGCGTGGGCGGCCGCGTCGTCGCCGTCGGACCGGGCACGGACCCCGCCCTGGTCGGTACGACCGTGGTCACCACGACCGGCGGCGAGGGCGGCTACGCCGAACGCGCTCTCGCCCGGGCCGACGAGGTGGTGCCTGTTCCGCCCGGCCTCGACCTCAAGGACGCGGTCGCGCTGCTGGCCGACGGCCGCACGGCGCTCCTGCTGTTCCGGCAGGCGGAGGTCAAGCCGGGCGAGAAGGTCCTCGTGGAGGCCGCGGCCGGCGGTGTCGGCAGCCTCCTCGTGCAGCTGGCCGTACACGCCGGCGCCCGTGTCATCGGAGCCGCGCGCGGCGAACGCAAGGCCGAGCTGGTCGTCTCGCTCGGCGCCGCCTACGTCGACTACTCGCGGGAGCAGTGGCTCCGCCGGGTCCGGGACGCGGCCGGCGGCGACCTCGACGTCGTCTTCGACGGAGTGGGCGGCGCGATCGGCACCGCGGCGGCGGGCGCCCTGGGCGCCGGGGGACGCATCAGCCTCTACGGCATGGCGAGCGGCGCGGACGCCGAGCTCGAGGAGGACGACCTCGCCGCCCGGCGGATCCGTACCCTCGGGCTCTTCGCCGCACCGGGCCCCGCCGAGACCCGCGCCTACATCGGTGAGGCCCTGCGGCTGGCGGCGGACGGCGTGCTGCGGCCGGTCGTCGGCCAGATCTTCCCGCTCGCCTCCGCGGCCGAGGCACACGCCGCCATCGAGGCACGGGCCACCGTCGGCAAGACCCTGCTCGCCGTCGGCGACCCGGACTCCGGCCGATGAGCGCCGCGCCCCGCGTCCCGCCGGAGCGGGCCGGCGCGAAGGAATGGACCGCGCTCGCGGTCCTCGGGGTTCCGGCCGTCCTCGTCATGATGAACATGTCGGTGCTCTACCTGGCGCTCCCGACACTCAGCCGGGACCTGGACCCCAGCGGCCCCCAACTGCTGTGGATCACGGACATCTACGGCTTCATGGTCGCCGGCGCCCTGATCACCATGGGCACGCTCGGCGACCGGATCGGGCACCGCCGGATCCTCCTCGCCGGGGCGGTCGCGTTCACCGGCGCCTCGGTCTTCGCCGCGTACGCGGACAGCGCCGGCATGCTCATCACCGCACGGGCGATCCAGGGCGTCGCCGCGGCCTCCCTCGCGCCCTCCTCGCTCTCCGTGATCCGCGACCGCTTCCGCGATCCCGGGCAGCGGACCCTCGCCATCACCATCTGGATGATGAGCTTCATGGGCGGCGGGGCGCTCGGTCCGCTCGTCGGCGGTGTCCTCCTGCAGTACTTCTGGTGGGGTTCGGTCTTCCTGGTCGCCGTACCGACCATGCTGGTCCTGCTCCTCACCGTCCCGTTCCTGGTACCGGAGTTCCGCTCGGCCGGGTCCGGGCGGCTCGACCTCGTCAGCGTCGCGATGTCCCTGACGGCCCCGCTCGTGATCGTGTACGGGATCAAGAGCCTCGCCGCGGACGGCGTCGGTGTCTCCTCGCTGGGCTTCATCGCCGCCGGTCTGGTCATCGGCGCGGTCTTCGTACGGCGCCAGCGGCGGCTCGACACCCCGCTGCTCGACCTGTCCCTCTTCCGGGTCCCCGCGTTCGCGGTCTCGGCCGGAGGAATGATCGTGGTCGGGATGCTCCTCTTCGGGACGAGCCTCCTCACCTCGCAGTACCTGCAACTGGTGCTGGGCTTCGAGCCGCTGGAGGCGGGCCTGTGGCAGCTGCCGACCGCCGTGGGCGGCACGGTGGTGGCCCTGTGGGCCTCCGGTCTCGCCGCCCGTTTCCAGCCCGCCGTGCTGATGAGCGCGGGCGCCGCCTTCGCCGTCCTCGGGCCGGTCATGCTCACCCAGGTCGACGGCGGTCCCGGCTTCGTGGTGGCCGGCTCGCTGCTGCTCTTCGCCGGACTCACGCCGTTCATGGCCCTGGGCACCGGCCTGGTCGTGGGCTCCGCACCGGCCGAACGGGCCGGCGCCGCCTCGGCCATCTCCGAGACGGGCGCGGAACTCGGCGGCGCGCTGGGCATCGCCACCCTGGGCAGCGTCGCCACCGCCGTCTACGGCGGCTACCTGGCCGACCATCTGCCCCGGGGCCTGCCGACGGAGCTGGCCGGCCCCGTCGGCGAGACGCTGCCCGCGGCCCTGGAGGCCGCTCGACAGCTCCCCGGGGCACTGGGCACCGCGCTGGCCGACACGGCCCGCGCCGGGTTCACCCACAGCCTGCACGTGCACGCACTCATCCTGATCCCGCTGCTCCTTGCCCTCTCCGCGCTCACGCTCACGCTGCGGCGGCGCGGCGGGGAGCCGGCGGAGAAGGAGGAGAAGGACCGGACGTCCCCCGACGACCGAGCCGCCGCTCCCGCTCCGGTCGCCGACTGAAAGGAGACCTGCTCATGCGGGTCGAGGTGTACTTCGACATCCTGTGCCCCTGGTGCTACATCGGGAAGAGGAGACTGGCGACCGCGCTCGCCGGACGCGAGGACGTGGACGTCGTCTGGCGCAGCTTCGAGCTCGATCCGGAGGGCAGCCCGACGGCGGGTCCGACGGCGGCCGAGGTCATCGCCCAGTACCAGAGCACTCCCGAGCGGGCCGCCGCGCGGGTGCGCCACATCCAGGCACTCGGCGAGGCCGAGGGACTGCGGCTCACCGTGACCCCGGTCGCCGCGCCGCACGGGCTCGTGATGCGATGGCTCCATGCGCATCACACTCACCACCTGGTCCCTCGAGCAGACCTCGCCGTCCGATCTCCGCCCCTCCCCCGCCCCCGAGGGTGGCGAGATCACGATCGCGCGGGCCGAGGTCCCCTCACCGGAGTTCAGCCGCTTCCTCTATACGGCGGTCGGCGGCGACATCCGCTGGGCCGACCGGCTGTCGCTGACCTACAAGCAGTGGCAGGAGATCGTCGAGAAGCCGGGCGCCGAGATCTGGGTGGCGTACGACAAGGGGACGCCGGCGGGGTACGTGGAGTTGGACCCGCAGGACGACGGTGCCGTGGAGATCGTCTACTTCGGCCTGATCCCGGCGTTCCGGGGGCGCCGGATCGGCGGCCACCTCCTCTCGTACGGGGTGGCCCGCGCCTGGGACCTGGCCGAGCGCTGGCCGGAGCGGGAGGCGACGAAGCGGGTGTGGCTGCACACCTGCTCCCTCGACGGTCCGCACGCGATGGCCAACTACGAGCGGCGGGGCTTCCGGCTCTTCGACACGAAGGTGGAGGAGGTCGAGGAGACCGAGGCCCCCGGCCCGTGGCCCGGCGCCCACTGAGCCGACGACAAAGAACCGTGAAGGGGCCCTGATCAGGGCCCCTTTTGCGTGACCCGCACCACACCGTCTCGCAAAGCGAGACGACTATGTCCGCATTCTGGACGATGCTGGACTGGGTCCAAAGTCCCGTGACACGCTTCCGTCATGTCTGGAACTGGAATTGCCTTGGTGAGTCGGCGGCACGTCGACCTCGGCCGCATGTCCAGCGCCATCTGTCCGGCGCGCTGAGAGAACCAGCACCGCCGCGATCACATTTCAGCACGACTCTGCCCCGCCCTGCTGCGCACTGACGCGCCACCCTCTGACCTGAGCGCCAGTGTGCAGGTCAGAGCCGCCCTCTCGCAGTCCCGAAGGACAAGACGCCATGGCCGCCACCCCGGAAAACCCCACTCCCGCCGCCGCCCGCCGCAAGGCCGGACGCCACCGTGGCGAGGGTCAGTGGGCCGTGGGGCACTTCACCCCCCTGAACGGCAATGAGCAGTTCAAGAAGGACGACGACGGTCTCAACGTACGGACACGTATTGAGACGGTCTACTCGAAGCGCGGATTCGACTCCATCGACCCCAACGACCTGCGCGGACGCATGCGCTGGTGGGGCCTCTACACCCAGCGCAAGCAGGGTCTGGACGGCACCAAGACGGGTGTCCTGGAGCCGGAGGAGCTGGACGACGAGTACTTCATGCTCCGCGTCCGCATCGACGGCGGCCGGCTGACCACCGAGCAGCTGCGGGTGATCGGCGAGATCTCCGAGGAGTTCGCCCGGGGCACGGCTGACATCACCGACCGGCAGAACGTCCAGTACCACTGGATCCGCATCGAGGACGTCCCCGAGATCTGGAACCGCCTGGAGGCGGTCGGCCTGTCCACCACCGAGGCCTGCGGTGACACCCCGCGCGTCATCCTCGGCTCCCCCGTGGCCGGCATCGCCGCCGACGAGATCATCGACGGCACGCCCGCCATCGACGAGATCTACCGCCGGATCGTCGGCAACAAGGACTTCTCCAACCTGCCCCGCAAGTTCAAGTCCGCGGTCTCCGGCTCGCCGCAGCTCGACGTGGCGCACGAGATCAACGACATCGCCTTCGTCGGCGTGCACCACCCGGAGCACGGCCCCGGCTTCGACGTCTGGGTCGGCGGCGGTCTCTCCACCAACCCCAAGCTCGGCGTCCGGCTCGGCACCTGGGTCTCCCTCGACGAGGTCCCGGACGTCTACGAGGGCGTCATCTCGATCTTCCGCGACTACGGCTACCGCCGGCTCCGCAACCGCGCCCGGCTGAAGTTCCTCGTCGCCGACTGGGGCCCGGAGAAGTTCCGCCAGGTCCTGGAGGACGAGTACCTCGAGCGGAAGCTCACCGACGGCCCCGCCCCCGAGCAGCCCGCGGGCCAGTGGCGCGACCACATGGGTGTGCACCGCCAGCAGGACGGCCGCTTCTACATCGGCTTCGCCCCGCGCGTCGGCCGGGTCGACGGCGCCACCCTGACCAAGATCGCGGGTCTGGCCGAGCAGCACGGCTCCGGCCGGCTGCGGACCACCGCGGACCAGAAGATGATCCTGCTCGACGTCGAGGAGGGACAGGTCGACTCGGCGGTCGCCGCCCTGGAGGCGCTCGACCTGCGGGTGAACCCGACCCCGTTCCGGCGCGGCACGATGGCCTGCACCGGCATCGAGTTCTGCAAGCTCGCGATCGTCGAGACCAAGGCACGGGGTGCCTCGCTCATCGACGAACTGGAGCGCCGGATCCCGGAGTTCGACGAGCCGCTGACGATCAACATCAACGGCTGCCCGAACGCCTGCGCCCGCATCCAGGTCGCGGACATCGGTCTCAAGGGCCAGCTGGTCCTGGACGACGACGGCAACCGCGTCGAGGGCTACCAGGTGCACCTGGGCGGCGCCCTCGGTCTCGAGGCCGGCTTCGGACGCAAGGTCCGGGGCCTCAAGGTCACCGCGGACGAGCTCCCCGACTACGTCGAGCGGGTCCTCAAGCGCTTCCAGGCGGAGCGCGAGACCGGCGAGCGCTTCGCGACCTGGGCGGCGCGTGCCTCCGAGGAGGCGCTCTCGTGAGCGAGCGTGCGGCCCCCTTCTTCTGCCCCTACTGCGGCGACGAGGACCTGCGTCCCAACGAGCAGGGCCACGGCGCCTGGGAATGCGCAGCGTGCAGCCGAGCCTTCCAGCTGAAGTTCCTGGGGCTGCTCGCCCCGGCGACTTCGAGGAACACCTCTGGGAGGAAAGACATATGACGGTCACTCAGGACGCCACCGCGGCCGACCTCAAGGCACTCGCCGAGCAGGCCGGCCGTGATCTGGAGGACGCCTCCCCGCTGGAGATCCTCCGGTGGGCGGTCGACACCTTCGGCGATGCCTTCTGCGTCACCTCCTCCATGGAGGACGCGGTCGTCGCCCACCTCGCCTCCCGGGTCCGGCCCGGCGTGGACGTCGTCTTCCTCGACACCGGCTACCACTTCGAGGAGACCATCGGCACCCGTGACGCCGTGGACGCCGTCATGGACGTCCACGTCATCACGCTGACCCCGCGCCAGACCGTGGCCCAGCAGGACGCCGAGTACGGGCCGAAGCTGCACGACCGCGACCCCGACCTGTGCTGCGCGCTGCGCAAGGTCAAGCCCCTCGAAGAGGGCCTGACCCGGTACAGCGCGTGGGCGACCGGCCTGCGCCGCGACGAGTCCCCGACCCGGGCGAACACCCCGGTCGTCGGCTGGGACGAGAAGCGGCGGAAGGTCAAGGTCTCCCCCATCGCCCGCTGGACGCAGGACGACGTCGACGCGTACGTCACGGAGCACGGTGTCCTCACCAACCCGCTCCTCATGGACGGATACGCCTCCGTCGGCTGCGCCCCCTGCACCCGCCGCGTCCTGGAGGGCGAGGACGCCCGCGCCGGACGCTGGGCGGGCCGCGCCAAGACCGAATGCGGGCTGCACGGATGACGGACACTCAGGAGATTCAGGAGAAGCGCGTGACGGGTGCCACCATCTGGCTCACCGGCCTGCCGAGCGCCGGCAAGACCACCATCGCGTACGAACTGGCCGGCCGGCTGCGCGGCGAAGGGCACCGCGTCGAGGTGCTCGACGGCGACGAGATCCGCGAGTTCCTCTCGGCGGGCCTCGGCTTCACCCGCGAGGACCGGCACACCAACGTGCAGCGCATCGGCTTCGTCGCGGAGCTGCTCGCCTCCAACGGCGTGAAGGTCCTCGTGCCCGTCATCGCCCCGTACGAGGACAGCCGCGAGGCGGTCCGCAAGCGTCACGCCTCGGAGGGCACCCCGTACGTCGAGGTGCACGTCGCCACTCCGGTGGACGTCTGCTCCGTGCGCGACGTCAAGGGGCTGTACGCCAAGCAGGCCGCGGGCGAGATCAGCGGTCTCACCGGCGTCGACGACCCGTACGACGAGCCGCGCAACCCCGATCTGCGGATCGAGTCCCACACCCAGACCGTGCAGGAGTCGGCAGCGACGCTCCACGCGCTGCTCACCGAGAGGGGTCTCGCATGACGACCGTCGCTCATGTTCACGACACCACGGACACACCGTTCGCGCTGTCGCACCTCGACTCCCTGGAGTCCGAGGCCGTCCACATCTTCCGTGAGGTGGCGGGTGAGTTCGAGCGGCCGGTGATCCTCTTCTCCGGCGGCAAGGACTCCATCGTCATGCTGCACCTGGCGCTGAAGGCCTTCGCCCCCGCGCCGGTCCCCTTCACGCTGCTGCACGTCGACACCGGGCACAACTTCCCCGAGGTCCTGGAGTACCGCGACCGAGCCGTCGCCCGACACGGGCTGCGGCTGCACGTCGCCTCCGTGCAGGAGTACATCGACGCCGGCAAGCTGCGCGAGCGCCCCGACGGCACCCGCAACCCGCTGCAGACCGTCCCGCTGACCGAGGCGATCCAGCAGCACCGCTTCGACGCCGTGTTCGGCGGCGGCCGCCGCGACGAGGAGAAGGCCCGCGCCAAGGAGCGGGTGTTCTCGCTGCGCGACGAGTTCTCTCAGTGGGACCCGCGCCGCCAGCGCCCCGAGCTGTGGCAGCTCTACAACGGCCGGCACGCGCCCGGCGAGCACGTCCGTGTCTTCCCGCTGTCCAACTGGACCGAGCTCGACGTCTGGCAGTACATCCAGCGCGAGAAGATCGAACTCCCGGAGATCTACTTCGCCCACGAGCGCGAGGTGTTCGCCCGCAGCGGCATGTGGCTGACGGCCGGCGAGTGGGGCGGTCCGAAGGAGTCCGAGACGGTCGAGAGGCGGCTGATCCGCTACCGCACCGTCGGCGACATGTCCTGCACCGGCGCCGTCGACTCCGACGCCACCACGCTGGACGCCGTCATCGCCGAGATCGCCGCCTCCCGACTGACCGAGCGGGGCGCCACCCGCGCCGACGACAAGATGTCCGAGGCCGCGATGGAAGACCGCAAGCGCGAAGGGTACTTCTAATGAGCACGTCCACCGAGCAGCTGTCCGAGCAGCTGGCGGCCACCACCCTGCTGCGTTTCGCCACCGCCGGCTCCGTCGACGACGGCAAGTCCACGCTGGTGGGACGGCTCCTCCACGACTCCAAGTCGGTCCTCACCGACCAGCTGGAGGCCGTGGAGCACGCCTCCCGCTCCCGTGGCCAGGAGGCGCCCGACCTGGCGCTCCTCACCGACGGTCTGCGGGCCGAGCGCGAGCAGGGCATCACCATCGACGTGGCGTACCGCTACTTCGCGACGACCCGCCGCCGCTTCATCCTCGCCGACACCCCGGGACACGTGCAGTACACCCGGAACATGGTGACCGGCGCCTCCACCGCCGAGCTGGCCGTGGTCCTCGTCGACGCCCGCAACGGCGTGGTCGAGCAGACCCGCCGGCACGCCGCCGTCGCCGCGCTCCTGCGCGTCCCGCACGTGGTCCTCGCCGTGAACAAGATGGACCTGGTCGACTACCGGGAGCCCGTCTTCGCCGCGATCGCCGAGGAGTTCACGACGTACGCCTCCGAGCTCGGCGTCCCGGAGATCACCGCGATCCCGATCTCGGCGCTCGCCGGCGACAACGTCGTGGAGCCGTCCGCGAACATGGACTGGTACGGCGGCCCGACGGTCCTCGAACACCTGGAGACCGTGCCGGTCAGCCACGACCTGACGGCCTGCCACGCACGGTTCCCCGTGCAGTACGTGATCCGCCCGCAGACCGCCGAGCACCCCGACTACCGGGGCTACGCCGGTCAGATCGCGGCCGGCGCGTTCCGGGTCGGCGAGGAGATCACCGTCCTGCCGTCGGGGAAGACCTCCACGATCACCGGGATCGACGCGCTCGGCGAGTCCGTGGACATCGCGTGGGCCCCGCAGTCGGTCACGATCCGGCTCGCCGACGACATCGACATCTCGCGCGGCGACCTGCTCGCCCCGAGCGGTGACGCCCCGGCGACGACGCAGGACATCGAGGCGACCGTCTGCCACGTGGCGGACCAGCCGCTCGCCGTCGGCCAGCGGGTGCTGCTCAAGCACACCACCCGCACGGTCAAGGCGATCGTCAAGGAGATCCCCTCGCGGCTGACCCTGGACGACCTCTCGCAGCACCCGAACCCGGGTCAGCTGGTCGCCAACGACATCGGCCGGGTCGTGGTCCGCACCGCCGAGCCGCTCGCGCTCGACGCGTACGCGGACTCGCGCCGTACCGGCTCGTTCCTGCTGATCGACCCGGCGGACGGCACCACGCTCGCGGCGGGCATGGCGGGCGAGTCCTTCGCCACGACCAAGACCGTCACGGTCGTCGAGGACGAGGAAGGGTGGGACTTCTGATGGCCGGTCAGGACGCGTACGCCACCTTCGCGAAGGAGGGCGGCCGGGTGGGCTCCGGCGCCCTCGGCGCGGGCCGGGGAGGTGTGGCGCGATGTGCGTGCTGACCTCGAAGCGCCGCACGCGCGGCGCTACCCCGCACCACCCGCTCCACGCCGAACGACATAGACGCAGACTTCGAAAACGCTGAATCGAGGGGAAAACCTCCCGTGCCTGCCACCACCCGTACCACCCTGCGCCGCGGTCTCGCCGCCGTCGCCGCTCTGCCGCTGCTGATCGGCGCACTCGCCTCCTGCGGCTACGGATCCCAGGCCAAGAACGACGAGAAGAAGGTGGCCGCCGAGGGCGCGAAGCTCTCCGCCGACACCGTACGGCTCGGGTACTTCCCCAACCTCACCCACGCCACCGCGCTCGTGGGCGACCAGGAGGGCATCCTCCAGAAGGAGCTGGGCGGCACCAGGCTGGTGCCCACCACCTTCAACGCCGGTCCCTCCGAGATCGAGGCGCTGAACGCCGGCTCGATCGACATCGGCTTCATCGGCCCCTCGCCGTCCATCAACGGCTACGTCAAGACCAAGGGCACCAACCTGCGGATCATCGGCGGCTCCGCCTCCGGCGGTGTGAAGCTCGTGGTGAACCCGGCGAAGATCAAGACCCTGGACGACCTCAGGGGCAAGCGGATCGCCACCCCGCAGCACGGCAACACGCAGGACGTGGCCTTCCTCAACTGGATCTCCGAGAAGGGCTGGAAGGTCGACGCCGAGAGCGGCAAGGGCGACGTCTCGGTGGTCCGCACGGACAACAAGGTCACCCCGAACGCCTACCTCTCCGGCGCCATCGACGGTGCCTGGGTGCCCGAGCCGACCGCGTCGAAGCTGGTCAGCGACGGGGCGAAGGTCCTGCTCGACGAGTCCGACCTGTGGCCGGACAAGAAGTTCGTGATCACGAACATCATCGTGTCGCAGAAGTTCCTGAAGGCCCACCCGGACGTCGTCGAGGCGTTCCTGCGCGGCTCGGTGAAGACCAACGCGTGGATCAACGCCAACCCGGACAAGGCGAAGGCCTCGGCCAACGCCAAGCTGAAGGACCTCTCGGGCAAGGCGCTCGGCGCGAAGGTGATCGACGCCGCGTGGCCGTCCATCCGGTTCACCGACGACCCGCTGGCGGCCACGCTCCAGGCACAGGCGGGCCACGCGGTGAAGGCCGGTCTTCTGGAGCAGCCCGAGCTCTCCGGCATCTACGACCTGAAGCCGCTCAACAAGGTCCTGAAGGCCGCAGGGCAGCCCGAGGTCTCCGACGCCGGTCTCGGCGCGAAGTAACAGTCCGCAGCTGATCCCCAGGAGGTGACGACCATGGCCACGACCGCGACGATCGCCAAGGCCGAGGACCGTGTGGCGGTGACCCATGCCGCCCGTATCCAGCATGTCTCCAAGTCCTTCGGCGGTCCCGCCGGCGGGCAGCTCGTCCTCGACGACATCTCGCTCGATGTCGCCCCGGGCGAGTTCGTCACCCTCCTGGGCGCCTCGGGCTGCGGCAAGTCGACGCTGCTCAACCTGGTCGCCGGGCTCGACCGGCCGTCCGTGGGGTCCATCGAGACCCCCGGCGGCCGGCCGGCCCTGATGTTCCAGGAGCACGCCCTGTTCCCGTGGCTGACCGCGGGCAAGAACATCGAACTGGCCCTGCGGCTGCGCGGGGTGCCCAAGACCCAGCGGCGGAACGAGGCCGAGCGCCTGCTCGACCTGGTCCGGCTCGGCGGCTCGTACGGCAAGCGGGTCCACGAGCTGTCCGGCGGCATGCGCCAGCGGGTCGCGCTGGCCCGCGCGCTCGCGCAGGACAGCGACCTCCTCCTGATGGACGAGCCGTTCGCGGCGCTCGACGCCATCACCCGGGACGTGCTGCACGACGAGCTGACCCGGATCTGGCGGGAGACGAAGCTGTCGGTGCTCTTCGTCACCCACAACGTGCGGGAGGCCGTACGCCTCGCCGAGCGTGTCGTCCTCCTCTCCTCGCGGCCGGGCCGGATCGCGCACGAGTGGACCATCGACATCCCTCAGCCGCGCCGCATCGAGGACTCCGACGTCGCGGAGCTGTCCCTCGAGATCACCGAGCACCTGCGTGGGGAGATCCGCCGTCATGGCCAGCACTGAAACCAGCACGAAGGCACGCAAGGCCGACGACCTGGCCGGCCTGGAGGCCGGTCTCGACGCCCTGGACAGCGTGCAGATCCAGCGGACCCCGGTCCGTGAGGTCCTGCTCAAGAAGGTGCTGCCGCCGGCCGTCGCCGTCCTGCTCGTCCTCGTGGTGTGGCAGCTGCTCGTCACCCTGAAGGTCACCGACGCGTACAAGCTGCCCGCCCCGTCCGCGGTGTGGGACAGCCTGACCACGATGTGGCTGGAGGGCACGCTCCTCGACGTCCTGTGGACCAGCGTGTCCCGGGCCCTCTTCGGCTTCCTCCTGGCGCTCGCCATCGGCACCCCGCTCGGACTCCTCGTCTCCCGGGTGAAGTTCGTGCGCGCCGCGATCGGCCCGATCCTCGCGGGGCTCCAGTCCCTGCCCTCGGTGGCCTGGGTGGCGCCCGCCGTCCTCTGGCTCGGCCTCAACGACAGCATGATGTACGCGGTGATCCTGCTGGGCGCCGTCCCGTCGATCGCCAACGGCCTCGTCGCCGGTGTCGACCAGGTCCCGCCGCTCTTCCTGCGGGCCGGGCAGACGCTCGGCGCGACCGGCCTGAGGGGCGCCTGGCACATCGTGATGCCGGCGGCGCTGCCGGGCTATCTGGCCGGACTGAAGCAGGGCTGGGCGTTCTCGTGGCGTTCGCTGATGGCCGCGGAGATCATCGCCTCCTCCCCCGACCTGGGCCTCGGCCTCGGCCAGCTCCTGGAGAACGGCCGCAACAACATCGACATGGCGGGCATCTTCCTGGCGATCATCCTGATCCTCGTCGTCGGCATCGCCATCGACCTGCTGATCTTCAGCCCGCTGGAGCGCGCGGTGCTGCGCCGCCGCGGCCTGCTCACGAAGGGCTGAGCCACCCCATGAACAGGCCGGTCCTCCTCGTCATCGCCCACGGCAGCCGCGACCCGCGGCACGCGGCGACCGTCCAGGCGCTGGTGCGCCGGGCCGGTGCGCTGCGGCCGGGGCTGCGGGTGGAGACGGCGTTCCTGGACTTCAACCTGCCGTCGGTCGCGGGGGTGCTCGACCGGCTCGCCGCCGAGGGGGTACGGGACGTGGTGGCGCTCCCGCTGCTCCTCACCCGGGCCTTCCACGCGAAGGCCGACATCCCCACCGTGCTGCGCCAGGCGCCCCTGTCCCTGCGCGTCCACCAGGCGGAGGTCCTCGGCCCTTCGCCGCTGCTGATCGCCGCGGTGGAACGGCGGTTGTACGAGGCCGGGCTCACGCCCGGCGACAAGAGCGCGACCGGGGTCGTCCTGGCCTCGGCGGGCTCCACCGACCCGGAGGCGATCGCGGTGATCGCAGAAACGGCGCGGGAGCTGCGGCGCACCGGTTGGTGCTCCGTGCGGCCCGCGTTCGCCTCCGCATCCCTTCCCCGTACGGAGGACGCCGTGCGGGCGCTGCGTACGGACCCGGGTGTCCGGCGGGTGGCCGTCGCGCCGTACGTCATCGCCCCGGGCCGGCTCCCGGACCGGATCGCGGCGGGCGCGGCGGACGCGGACGTCCTGGCGGACGTCCTCGGTCCCTCCCCCGAACTGGCGGCGCTGCTCGTGGAGCGGTACGACGGCGCGCTCCGTGCCGCGGAGCGCTTGGCCGTGGCGGCCGGTTAGCCGAAGTCGAGTCCGCCGGTGCGGGTCCGCTTGAGTTCGAAGAAGTCGGGGTGGGCGGCCAGGACGCGGAAGCTGTCGAAGAGTTCGGCCGCCCTCTCGCCGCGCGGGATCGCGCGCAGGACCGGGCCGAACCAGACGGTGCCGTCGACGTGGAGCGTCGGGGTGCCGACGTATCCCCCGGATTCCGGCTCCCTGCCGGCGTCGTGGCTGCGGCGGACGTCCTCGTCGTACGCCGGGTCGTGCGCGGCCTTCGCGAGGGCCGCGGAGAGGCCGAGTTCGGCGAGGGACTCGGCGACGACGGCGTCGAGGTCCTTCCGCTTCCGCTCGTGGATGCGGGTTCCGTACGCGGTGTAGAGCGGCCGCAGGATCTCCTCGCCGTGCTGTGCGGCGGCGGCCGCGGCGACCCGGACGGGGCCGATCGAGGCGTCGACGAGCTCGCGGTACCAGTCGGGCAGGGTGGCGCCCTCGTTGTGCAGGTACAGGCTCATGACCTTGAAGCGGAGGTCGATGTCCCGGTGCCGCTCGACCTCCAGGATCCAGCGGGAGGTGATCCAGGCGAAGGGGCAGGCGGGGTCGAAGTAGAAGTCGACGGTGGGACGGGACACGGTCGCGGTGGTCGTCATACCGGTGAATCTAGCCAGCGAGTGGCCTGCTTCCCTGGGCCAATCGGAGGCCCTCCGGGCGGGCCACTTTCGGCCGTCACTCCTCCCGTGTCATCTCCACCAGCTTGACCACGGTGTTCCAGTTGCGGGCCGTGACCACCAGGCCGTTGACGACGGACGGGCGGGTGAGGACGTCGGCAAGCCGGGACCGGCCCAGGCCTTCCGGGACGTGGAGATAGAGGACCCGGTCGCCGAGCGCGAACTCCTCCGGGAGGTACACCTCGCGGTCGATCGCGGCGAAGCGTCCGGGATCGGCGGGCCCCGAGAGGTAGAAGGCGTGGAGCTGCTTGCCCTGGAGTGCGGCGGCAGGGAAGGGGCAGGCCTCGGCGACGGCCGCGAGGTAGGCGCCGTCGCGGACGAGGCAGTCGACGCGGAAGCCGAAGTGCCGTTCGATCGCGTCCTCGACCTGGGTGGTGAGTTCGTCCTCGCCGGCGGCGGAGTCGGTGGTGAAGACGGCGTTCCCGCTCTGCAGATAGGTGCGGGCGTCGCGGTGCCCGAGCCCTTCGAGGACGGACCGGAGTTCCGGCATGGGGACCTTCCGGTGTCCGCTCACGTTGATGCCGCGGAGCAGGAGCGCGTAAGTCTTCGTCATGACGTCACCCTAGGGCGGCCACCGCGCCTCGTGGGGGGCGGCACGGTGGCCGGTTCGAACACTGTCCGATGGAGGGGAGCCCGGAGAAGACCCTTCACTCATCTGTGACTTATTCAACAAGGTTTCGTAATCACGAATCCATCATTTGCGCTGATAGCGGGCGAGCACCCGGTTGCCGTCCTCCACAAGCCGTCTGCGCAGCTCCCCGACGTCGATGGCGCCGCTGTAGTACTCCTGGAAGGCGGGGGTCGCCACCTTGTCCTTCCACTCCGGATAGCCCCGCACCGACTGCGCGGGGGCCGGCCGCAGGTGCGCGGCCACCGCGGCCCCGGTGGCCCAGCCGTCCTCGGCGGTGTGCAGGGAGGGGTGGGCGAGGGCCGCCGTCCCGGTGGGCAGCATCCAGTCGCCGCGCGCGAGCCGCACCATGTTCTCCGGCCGGAGGAAGAAGTCGAGGAACTCCGCCGCCTCCTTCTTGTACGGGCTGTCCTCGGCGATCGACAGGGTCTGCGGGGAGACGCCCTGGGTCGGCCCCGCGCTCCCGGCGGGGGCGGGCAGCACCGTCCACTCGAAGCCCTCGGGGGCCTGCTGCGCTATCTGCTGCCGGAAGGCGAAGCCCAGCGGGACCATGGCGTACTTGCCGGCGAAGAAGCCGGGCAGGGTGTCGGAAGCGCCGCTGCCGAGGGTGGTGCGCGGGGCGGTGCGGTCGGTGACGACCTGGTCGTGGACGGTGCCGGGGACGACGGCGTCGGCCTCGGTGAAGCGGACGGTGACCCGGCCGTCGTCCTCGCGGTGGAAGAGCCGGCCTCCGGCGGAGAGCCCGAGGTTGAGGCTGACGGAGACGGGCTCCTTGAGCGGCCAGGCGACGGCGTACCCGCCGGGGCCCATGGTGCGGGTGAGGTCCTGGGTGACCTGCCGGAACTCGGCCCAGCTCCAGGGCTTCTCCGGGGTGGGGACGCGGACTCCGGAGGATTCCAGGATCTTCCGGTTGGCGATGATCACGCGCGGTTCCTGGAGGAACGGCACGCCGTAGATCCCCTCGCCGAAGGTGGTCGTCTCCCAGCTGCGGGCGGGGATGTCGGCGCGGAGCCGCTCGGGCAGCAGCGTGCGCAGATCGGCGAGGTGGCCGCCGTAGGCGAAGTCGGCCAGGTCGTCGGAGGCGTCGTGGATGATGTCGGGCGCCTCACCGCCCTCGAAGGAGGTGAGGAGCTGGTCGTGGACGGAGTCCCAGCTGCCCTGGACGTAGTCGACCTGGACGTCGGGGTGGGCGGCGTTCCACTCCTTCACCAGCTGACGGTTGGCGTCGACCGACTCCTTCTGCCAGGCGAGGGACTGGAAGCGGAGCCGTACGACTCCGTCGTCGGGGCCCTCGTCCCCGGCGGTGCAGCCGGTGAGGAGCAGGAGGAGCGCGGTGGCCACGGTCAGGATCCGTCTCATGACTTCACCGCCCCGGCCAGCATCCCGCCGGTGATCCGTCTTTGGAGGAGGGCGAAGACGACGAGGGACGGCAGGGTCGCGAGGAAGGCCGCCGCGGCCAGCGGTCCGAGGTCGGCGACGCCCTCGGCGCCGAGGAAGTGGGTGAGGACGACCGGCAGGGTCTGCTTCTCCGGGGTCTTGAGGAGCACGAGCGCGAAGAAGAACTCGTTCCACGCGGTGACGAAGGCGAAGAGGGCGGTGGCGACGATGCCGGGGACGAGCAGCGGGGCGGTGACGGAGACGAGGGTACGGAGCCGCCCGGCGCCGTCGACGGCGGCGGCCTCCTCGAGTTCGGCGGGGACGGCCCGGACGTATCCCATCAGCATCCAGAGGGCGAAGGGCAGCGACCAGACCACGTAGACCAGGACGAGGCCGAGGACGCTGTTGATCAGGTGCAGGTTCTTGAGGATCAGGAAGAGCGGGATGATCACCAGGACGAAGGGGAAGGCCTGGCTGATCACCACCCAGCCGGTGGCGGCCGAGGCGAGCCGGCCCCGGTGGCGGGCCGTCACATAGGCGAGCGGGGTGGCGACGGCCACCGCGATCACGGCGGCGGAGACCGCGGCGATCAGGCTGTTCGCGGCGGCCCCGAGCAGCGGCTGTTCGTCGAAGGCCTGCCGGAAGTTGGCGAGCGTGGGGTCCTTCGGGATCCAGGTGGGGTGGAGCGAGGCCAGCTCGCGGGCGGGCTTGAAGGCGGTGGAGAGCAGCCAGAGGAAGGGGAAGGCGAGGAAGACCAGGTACGCGAGGAGGGCGAGGTACTGGCCGATCCGCGCGGGTCTGCTCGTCCGGAGTGCGCTCACCGGTCCTGGTCCCCTTTCAGCCGGCGTACGAGGGAGAGGGCGATGAGCACCGAGACGGCCGCGACCATCACACAGCCCATCGCGGCGGCGTAGCCGAACTGTCCGTAGCGGAAGGCCTCTTCGTAGGCGAAGAGCATGGGGAGCCGGGTCCGGCCGCCGGGTCCGCCGCTGGTGAGCACGTAGACCAGGGCGAAGGAGTTGAAGTTCCAGATGAGGTTGAGCGCGGTGATGGCGAGGGCGACCGGTCTGAGGGCGGGCCAGGTGACGGCGCGGAAGCGGCGCCAGGCTCCGGCGCCGTCGAGGGCGGCGGCCTCGTGGAGCTCCTTCGGGGTGTTCTGGAGTCCGGCGAGCAGGGCGACGGTGGTCTGCGGCATGCCGGCCCAGACGCCGACGACGATCACGGCGGGCAGGGCGGTGGCGAGGCCGGAGAGCCAGTCGTGGCCCTCGCCGAGACCGAGGTTCCTGAGGGTCTCGTTGAGGATGCCGGCGTCGGGGTTGTAGACCAGCCGCCACATGATGCCGACGACGACCTCCGGCATCGCCCAGGGAACGATGGCGAGGGCCCGCGCCAGCCAGCGGAGGCGGAGGTTCTGGTTGAGGAGGAGGGCGAGGCCGAGGGCGAGCAGGAACTGGGGGACGGTCACGCCGACGGCCCAGACCACGCCGATGCGGAACGAGTCCCAGAAGAGGGTGTCGTGCAGCAGGTCCTGGAAGTTGAGGGTGCCCACCCACCGGGTGGCCTGGGTGCGGCCCGACTGGGCGTCGGTGAAGGCGAGCGCGATGCCGTAGAGCAGCGGGCCGACGCTGAGGACCAGGATGGGCAGGAGCGCCGGGAGCACCAGGAACCAGGCGCCGAAGTCGGGGCCGCGCGGGCGTGCCCCGTGGGCGGAGCGCGGTGTGCGCGTCCCGTCCGGCCGCTTCGTCGCGGTCACCGAGCTCACCGATCCGACCCCCGTCCGCCCTCCCCGGCACCGCCGTGGGAATCCCGCCATGGTCCTGAGGGACCCGGAGGCCGTCAAGGCGACCTGCGTGGTGAGCTGCGTGGATGCGAGACTTTGGCTCAAACGCACAGGTGAGGGAGAGGTCGATGGACGAGGCGCGGGCGCGGGAGATCCTGGCTGCGGCGGAGCTGCCGGTCGCGGAGGCGCGGCTGCTCGCGCTCGGGGAGAACGCGGTCTTCGCCGTGGGCGGTCTCGCCGTGAAGGTCGGCCGGGACGCGGAGCTGTTCGAGCGGGCCGAGCGGGAGGTGGCGCTCGCGGGCTGGCTCGCCGGGGCGGGGATCCCGGCGGTGCGGGCCGCCGAGGAGAAGCCGCGTCTGGTCGAGGGGCATCCGGTGACCTTCTGGCATCGGCTTCCCGCTGCGGTGCGGCCCGCCGAGCCCCGTGATCTGGCGCCGCTGCTGCGGGCCGTCCACGCCCTGCCGGAGCCGACGGGGTTCACCCTCCCCCGCCGTGAGCTGCTCGGCGGGGTGGAGCGGTGGCTGCGGCTCGCGGGGGACGCGATCGATCCGGCGGACGCGGCGTTCCTGCGGGAGCGGCGTGACTCCTTCGCCCCGGCGGCGGCCGCCCTGACCCCGCGTCTGACGCCCGGTCCGATCCACGGTGACGCCCTCCCGCGCAACGTCCACGTCGGCCCGGACGGCCCGGTCCTCGTGGACCTGGAGACGTTCTCCTCGGACCTCCGCGAGCACGATCTGGTGGTCCTCGCGCTCTCCCGCGACCGGTACGGACTCGACCCTGCCGCCTACGAGGCGTTCACGGAGGCGTACGGCTGGGACGTCCGGGAGTGGGAGGGGTGCGCGGTGCTGCGCGGGGCCCGGGAGACGGCGAGCTGCGCGTGGGTGGCGCAGCACGCCCCGGGCAACCCGAAGGCACTGGCCGAATTCGAGCGGCGGGTGGCCTCGCTGCGGGACGGTGATCCCGAGGTGCGCTGGTACCCGTTCTGACATCATGATCCCCGGCGAACCGGCTTGACCGAACGGGGTGTTGTGATGCGTGTGGAGCTGTCCGAGGTGACGCTCGGCGTCGAGGTGAGCGGTGAGGGGCCGGTCGTGCTGCTGCTTCACGGCTTCCCCGACAGTCACCTGCTCTGGCGTCACCAGGTGCCGGCCCTCACGGCGGCGGGCTTCCGGTGCGTCGCGCCCACGCTGCGGGGCTTCGGCGCCTCGGACCGACCCGAGGGCGGCCCGGCGGCGTACCACCCGGCGAAGCACGTCGGCGACGTGCTCGAACTGCTCGCCCGGCTGGAGGTCGACCGCTTCCATGTGGTCGGTCATGACTGGGGCTCGGGCATCGCCCAGGGACTCGCCCAGATGGCGCCGGAGCGGGTGCGCAGCCTGGGCCTGCTGTCCGTGGGGCACGGGGCGTCGGTCTTCGGCGCGGGCTGGGAGCAGAGGCAGCGCTCGTGGTACATGCTGCTGTTCCAGCTGGCCGGGGTGGCCGAGGACTGGCTGGCGCGGGACGACTTCGCCAACCTGCGGGAGATGCTGGCCGAGCACCCGGACGCGGGGGCCGTGATCGAGCCGCTGCGCGCGCCGGGCGCGCTGACGGCGGCGCTGAACATCTACCGCGCGGGTCTGCCGCCTGAGGCCCAGTTCGGCGCGAGTCCGCCGCCCGTGCCGCTGCCGGAGCCGGTCCCGGTGATGGGCCTGTGGTCGACCGGCGACCGATTCCTCACCGAACGCTCGATGTCCGGAACGGGCGAGCACGTCGCCGGTACCTGGCGCTACGAGCGGGTCGAGGAGGCGGGCCACTGGCTCCAGCTGGACCAGCCCGAGAAGGTGAACGAGCTTCTGCTCTCCTTCCTCAAGGAGAACTCCTAGGACTCCTAGGCCTCCTGGCCGACGGGCGCGGCCACCGGGCCGCGCAGCGGCCAGACGGAGTCGACGACCGCTACCGTGTCGCCCTTGCGGCGCAGGAAGGCCTGGAAGTTCTCGGCCCAGGCGCGGTACCAGACGATCTGGCGCTCATGGAGTTCGGCGGGGTGCATCGCGGCGACCTCGGGGTGCCGCTCGGCTATCGCGACGGCGACCCGGACGGCGGCGAGCGCGTCGGCGGCGGCCTGGTGGGCGGTTTCGAGCACCACGCCGTACTCCCCGCAGACCGCTTCGAGGTTCCGCTTGCCGCGCCGGTAGCGGTCGACGGCCCGGTCGATGGTGTACGGGTCGACGACGGGCCCGATGCCGGCGCCGCCGAGGCGCTCGCTCAGCGAGGGCAGTCCGTGGCGGCGCAGCTCGGCGGAGAGGAGCGTCAGGTCGAAGGCGGCGTTGTACGCGACGACCGGAACGCCCTGCTGCCAGTAGCCGGTCAGGGTCTCCGCGATCTCGTCGGCGACCTCCCGCACCGGCCGGCCCTCGGCGGCCGCCCGCTCGCTGCTGATGCCGTGGATGGCGGAGGCCTGTTCGGGGATGCGGATGCCCGGGTCGGCGAGCCAGTCGCACTGCCGGACCACCCGTCCGCCGTGGAATCCGACGATCGAGGCCGTCACGATCCGGGCCTCCAGCGGATCGGTGCCGGTCGTCTCCAGGTCGAAGCCGACCAGTGGTTCCCCATGCCAAGCCATCGGGTCCTCCTTACGTGATCTCCCCCGTGGTGCTGACCACCCTCGCACGCACCACTGACAACGCCGCCGGGTCCCCCCGGCGCCGGACAGGCCCCCGGGGTCAGGAGACCGGCCGTGAGTCGAGCCAGACCGACTCGAACTCCTCCCGGTATGTCTCGAAAAGTCCGTGATCGCCGTCCCGCATGCCCTGCCCGTGGCGCACCACGTTCCGCCCGCCGCCGCGCAGCACGAGGACCGGCGCCTCCATGCCCCGGGCCCGGCGGAGGTAGGACTGCACGACACCGACCCCGTCGGGTCCGTCGCCGTCGACCAGGTAGGCGGTGAAGCGGGGGGTCTCGTCGAAGACGTGGATCTGGAAGGCGCCGGGGTCGCGGAGCTTGGAGCGGACCCGGCGCATGTGCAGGATGTTCATCTCGACGGAGCGGCTCAGCTCGCCCTTCTTGAGGCCGAGTTCGCGCTCGCGGCGCTTGACCGCGCTGCTCGCGGGGTTGAGGAACAGGAGCCGGGTCCGGCAGCCGGACTCGGCGAGCCGCACCATGCGGCGGCCGGAGAAGTTCTGCACGAGCAGATTGAGACCTATGCCGGTGGCGTCGAGGCGGCGGGCCCCGCCGAAGAGGTCCTCGGCGGGAAGCTGCCGCTGGAGCCGCACCCGGTCGGGGTGGACGGAGACCACGTCCGCGTACCGGTCCCCGACGAGGTCCTCGACCGCGTCCACGGGCAGCCGGTCGGCGGACGGCACCCCGGCGCCGCTGCCGAGGATCTCCAGGATGCGGGCGGAGGCCCGCTCGGACTGGGCGAGCACGGTCAGCGAGAGGGCCCGGTTGCGGGAGACCACGTTCCGCGTGACCTCCAGCTCGTCGAGGGCGAGCTCGACCTCGCGCCGGTCGTCGAAGTAGGGCTCGAAGCAGGGCCAGTGCTGCACCATCAGCTCCCGCAGCTGCGGAAGGGTGAGGAAGCTCAGCACGTTGTCGTCGGCCGGGTCGAGCAGGTAGCCCTTGCGCCGTGACACCTCGCGCACGGCGACCGCCCGCTGCACCCACTCCTGTCCCGCGGGGCCGGCCGCGGCCACCACCCACTCCTCGCCGTGCACGGGTTCGTACACGGGCCGGAGGACGGCGGCGACCACGGCGCGGAGCCGCTGTTCGACGAGATTCAGCCAGATGTAGGCCCGTCCGGCGCGCTGGGCGCGGGTGCGGACCTCGCTCCAGGCCTCGGCGCCCCAGTCGAGCTCCGCCCCGATCTCCACGGGCCGGGTGACGGTGACGGTGCCGGGCGGCACGGCGCCCGGAGGCGCGACCGCGCCCGGCGGCGCCTCCGCGGGGTCGGCGGGACCCCCCTCGCGACCCGCATCACCTGGGGGCAGCTCCAGACCTCCCGAGCTCACCCGCGCACCGCCTTCTGCTCCTGGACGCCCGTGTCGACCGGTCCGACAACGATCAAGGAAGGGTACTCCGGGAGCGGGAGGCGGTGCAGCAGGATCGTCAGGCTGCTTGCTCAACTCCCCAGATCCGGCTGCCCGTTCTGGGAGGCGAGATCGGCCGGAGTGAGCGGATTCATAGCGGTTACGTCCCTGGGCGCGAGCTGGAAGCCCTGCCAGTGGACCGGCATGGGCTGCTGGTCCTCGTCCCGGGCTATGTGGTGGAACCCGATGTTGACCCAGACCGACGGCTTGGTCAGCGTCTCGCCGTTGACCCACTTGTCGACGCTGTTGCCCGCGTTGGGCGCGCAGTTCCCGATGTTGTTGCTCGCGAACTGCTCGCAGGCGCGCGCCTGGGTGAAGTAGACGTCGTGCTTGGTGAAGCCGCGCCCGGCGTGGGTGTCGGTGTGGCCGGGCACGATCTCGTACGAGCGGGCGTGGCCGTCGGCGTTCTTGCCGGTGCCGCTGACCACGCGCCACCAGCGCATGTTCTTCGCGTCCCCGGCGAGCTCCTTGGTGACGACGGTGCGCTTGGTCTTCACGGTGGGGCTGCCGTCGCCGGTGGGCGGGGTGACGGTGGAGTCGAACTGCTCGATCCGGTCCTTGGTGGAGCCGTCGAGACCGAAGTCCAGCTTCCAGAAGACGTTGTGGGCGTGGCTGGTGGCGTAGGCGCGGGCGCCCTTGCCGATGGGCCAGCCGCGGCCGTCGGTGGCGTTGTAGTCGACGGGCGAGAGGCTGCCGGTGGCTCCGACGTTGGCGCCGATGGTCCCGTCGGCGGAGAAGCGCCACTCGGAGATGTACTCGTACCAGCCGACCTTGTTGACGGTGTAGACCAGCAGGTCCTTGGACTGGGTCTGATAGACCTTGGTGCCGGTGTCGCTGGCCATGCGGTACGCGTGGCCCCGCGCGCGCGTGGTGGTGCACAGGCCCTTGACCTGGCCGACCTCGGGCACCTTCACGGTGGTGAGGGTGCCGCCGGGGCACTCGGCCGGGTTGAGGTTCTGCAGGCCCCAGCCGAAGCCCGCGCCGGTGAGGTCGTCGTACTCGGCGTTGCCGTCGTCGTAGGGCACGTGGATCTGGGCGAGCCGGGCGCTGTTGAGGACCTTGACGGGCGCGGCGGCGCCGGGCGGCTGGTAGGTGACCTTGTCGAGCGTGAGCCCGGCGTCGGTGTCGTAGCGCCAGCACATGCGCCAGGTGGCGCCGCCTTCGAGCTTCTGTGTGATGCGGTACGCGGCGGAGCAGTCGGCCGGCGCCGGGGGCGCCGGGGCCGCGGGGCGCGGCGTGGCGGGGGCCGCGGTGGCGCCGGAGACGGGTCCGGCGGCGGCCGTGGCGGTGCCGAGCAGGGCGGCCGCGGTCAGGACGGCGCCCCGCCCGCGGGCGCGCCGGTTTCGCTGCGTTGACATGGGAACGTACTCCCTCGTACGGAGATGAGGCAGGAGAGGACCGGTGGCGGCGGTGGTCAGCCGACGCGGGTGACGGTCCTCGCGGAGAGGTCGACGATCAGGTTGCGGGTGTCGATCCAGGCCCCGTTGAGGACCTTGGTGACGAGCCGGACGCAGCGGTGCTCGCCGCAGCGGGCGAGCTGCGCGGGGACGTCCTTCTCGCGGTAGGTGCGGTAGACGTCGCCGTTGAACCAGAGCTGCGTGGTGGAGGTGAGCTCCTTGCCGGTGGCGTCCTTGTAGTCCTCCTTGACGCCCTTGCCGAGCGGGCTCGCGAGGATCAGCTCCAGGGCCTCGCGCAGCTCCTCGGGGTGGGCGGAGGGCTGGACGCCGCGCTGTGAGCCCGACGTCTCCACCTTCCCCGTGTCGAGGTTGACGATCCGGGTGAGGAGCTCGTCCCGCGCGTAGTCGTAGAGGCGGACCTCGGCGCGGCGTGTCGTGTCCCCCGGCACCGGGTCCGCGAGGTCGGTGCCCAGGTGCTGCGGCCCCCGGCCGCCCTCGACGTCCTGCCGGGCGGCGGCGCCGGGCGGGGTCAGCGCCAGGTCCTCGGCCCGTGCGAGCTCGTCGTCGGTGAGCGGGTCGCCGCCCACGCCCTTCTTCCCCTCGGCCGGGGCGGGCGCCACGGTCGCCGGCGCGGGCGGGGTGCCCGTGCTCCGCGCTCCGTCGCCGCCGGAGGTGCCGGCGGGCGACACGCCGTCCCCCGCCCCGCTTCCTCCGCCCCCACCGGTGACGCCGCCGGCCGTGGAACCCCCCACCGGCCTTGGCGCACCTTCCGCCGCCGGGCCTGCTCCCGCCTGGCCGGGCAGGCTGATCGCGACCGCGACGGCGGTCCCCGTCACCGCCATGGCCGCTCCGGCCACCACCTTCCCCAGATGGCGGCGCGCTATTTCGTACACACTTCCCCCTCTTTCCCCCTCTTGGTCTGCGGTCACCCGGTAGGACGGGGCGAAGTCCTAGGAGGTTGCCCCTCTTTCGGGCAGGATCTGGCCGAAGAACACCTCCAAAACCCGGACAGAAGAGGAATAGTCGTATCCATGCAGGTCTGGCCGGGACAGGCGTACCCCTTGGGCGCCACCTATGACGGAGCGGGAACCAACTTCGCGGTCTTCTCGGAGACCGCCCACAGGATCGAGCTGTGTCTGCTGCACGACGACGGCTCGGAGACGGCGGTGGAACTGCGCGAGACCGACGCCTTCGTGCGTCACGCCTATCTGCCGGGCGTGATGCCCGGCCAGCGGTACGGGTTCCGGGTGCACGGCCCGTACGCCCCGGAGCGCGGGCTCCGCTGCAACGCGGCGAAGCTGCTCCTCGACCCCTACGCGCGCGCGGTGTCGGGGCAGATCGAGTGGGGCGAGGCGGTGTACGGCTATCCCTTCGGGCGGCCCGACGCGCGCAACGACCTCGACTCGGGCCCGCACACCATGACGTCTGTCGTGGTCAACCCCTACTTCGACTGGGGCGACGACCGGCGGCCGCGCACCGAGTACCACCACACGGTGATCTACGAGGCCCATGTGAAGGGCCTGACGATGCTCCACCCGGACCTTCCGGAGGAGCTGCGCGGGACGTACGCGGGTCTCGCGCACCCGTCGGTGATCGGGCACCTGAAGGAGCTGGGGGTGACGGCGCTCGAACTGATGCCCGTACACCAGTTCGTGAACGACCACCGTCTGGTGGACGCGGGGCTCTCCAACTACTGGGGCTACAACACGATCGGCTTCTTCGCCCCGCACAACGCCTACGCGTCCTGGGGCGACCGGGGCCAGCAGGTCCTGGAGTTCAAGTCGGCGGTCCGGGCCCTGCACCAGGCGGGCATCGAGGTCATCCTCGACGTCGTCTACAACCACACCGCCGAGGGCAACCACCTGGGGCCCACGCTCTCCTTCCGGGGCCTGGACAACCCCTCGTACTACCGGCTCGGCGACGACCCCCGCTACTACTACGACACCACCGGCACCGGGAACTCGCTGCTCATGCGGTCCCCGCACGTGCTCCAGATGATCATGGACAGTCTGCGGTACTGGGTGACCGAGATGCACGTGGACGGCTTCCGCTTCGATCTGGCGGCCACCCTGGCCCGTCAGTTCCACGAGGTGGACCGGCTGTCCTCGTTCTTCGACCTGGTGCAGCAGGACCCGGTGGTGAGCCAGGTGAAGCTGATCGCCGAGCCCTGGGACGTGGGCGAGGGCGGCTACCAGGTGGGCAACTTCCCGCCGCTGTGGACCGAGTGGAACGGCATGTACCGGGACTGCGTACGGGACCTGTGGCGGGGCGAGCCGCGGACCCTCGCCGAGTTCGCGTCCCGGCTGACCGGATCCTCCGACCTCTACCAGGACGACGGCCGCCGGCCGCTCGCCTCGGTCAACTTCGTCACCTGCCACGACGGCTTCACCCTGCGGGACCTCGTCTCGTACAACGAGAAGCACAACGAGGCGAACGGCGAGGGCAACAGGGACGGCGAGAGCCACAACCGCTCCTGGAACTGCGGCGCCGAGGGCGACACCGAGGACGTGGGGATCGCGGAGCTGCGCGCCCGCCAGACGCGCAACTTCATCGCCACGCTGATGCTGTCGCAGGGCGTGCCGATGCTCAGCCACGGCGACGAGTTCGGGCGGACGCAGGGCGGCAACAACAACGCCTACTGCCAGGACAACGAGGTGTCCTGGGTGCGCTGGCCGAAGGCGGACAGCGAGGCGGAGACCACGCTCCTCCGGTTCACCCGGGCCATGGTGCGGCTGCGCCGGGACCATCCGGTCTTCCGGCGCCGCCGGTTCTTCCACGGGCGGCCGGTGGAGGGCACCCACGACGAGCTGACGGACATCGCCTGGTTCACGCCCGAGGGCGAGGAGATGACGTCCCGCGACTGGCAGGCGGCGCACGCCCAGGCGCTGACCGTCTTCCTCAACGGCAACGCCATCTCGGAGCCGGGCACCCAGGGCGAACGGATCGTCGACGACTCCTTCCTGATGATGTTCAACGCCTCGTCGAAGGAGCTGGAGTTCGCGGTCCCGGACAGCCACGGGGCCTGCTGGCGCACGGTGGTGGACACCTCCGACCCGGAGGGCATGCCACCGCACGAGGGCCCGGAGCTGGCGGGCGGCGAACGGGTGACGCTGGCGCCGCTCAGCCTGACCGTTCTGCGACGGCCGGCCTGAGCTCCCGTACGGGAGTCGTCACCCTGGCCGTCCAGGACAGCAGCGCGCAGGCCACGGCCGCCCCCACCGCCACCGCGAAGGCGGCGGGGGCGCCGTGGCTCTCGGCGAGCCTGCCGGAGACGGCGAGGGCGAGGGCCTGACCGCCGACGATCCCGCTGGTCAGGAAGGCCATGGACTCGGCGAGCCGTGCGGCGGGGACGGTCCGCTCGGTGAGCCCGAATACGGTGATCAGATGAGGGGCGTAGGCCGCGCCGAGGACGACGACGACCGCGTACAGCGCGCCGAGGGAACCGACGAAGAGCAGCGGTACGGAGAGGACGACGAGCCCGGCGGTCGCGGCGCGCCAGCGGGCCGTGAGCCCGATCCGCGCGGGCACCCCCGCCATCGAGAGGCCGACGGCGGCGCTCATCACCCCCATCGCCGCGTAGACGAGACCGGCCTGGGCGGGCGCGCCGAGCTTCTCGGTGAGCGCGGTGATCCCCGCCTGCGAGGCGCCGAACATGGCGCCCTGGAGGACCATCGTGGCGCGCAGGGCGTACGCCGATCCCGGCAGCCGCGTCCGTTCGGCGGCACCCGATCGGGTGGAGGTGCCGGGCGCGGGCGCGAGGGCCCGCGCCGTCGGATGCAGAGCGAAGGCCGTCCCACAGACGGCGAGCAGCAGCGCCGCGAGGAGGAGGGCGGCGGCCGGGTGGGCGAGGGCCGCGGCGAGGCCGACGAAGGCCGGACCGAGGACGAAGGACACCTCGTCGAGGGTGCCCTCGAAGGAGAGGACGGCGCCGACGGTCCTGTCGTCCGCGCCGGAGCGGCGGGCGAGGGCGACCGAGCGGGTCCTGGCGAGCGGCCCTACCTGGGGGACGGTGGCTCCGGCGAGCGCGCCGAGGACCATCAGCGGGCCGGTGGGGGCGCCGCCGAGGGCGGCGAGGACCAGGGCGGTGACGGCGACGGCGTTCGCGAGGGAGGCCACGAGGACGACCCCGCGCTGGCCGTGGCGGTCGGCGAGCCGGCCGATGACGGGCCCGGCGACGGTCTGCCCCGCGGCGAGGGCTCCGCCGGTGAGGCCTGCCGTGGCGAGGGAGCCGCTCGTCTCGGCGACCAGGAGCAGGCTGCCGAGCTGGCACATGGCGGTGGGCAGCCGGCCGAGGAAGGAGACGACCGGCAGGGCGGTACCGAGCAGCGACAGGGTGTCGCGATACATCCGGAGCATCAACCGAACGTAACGCGATGCACACGAACGGATGCATGGGGCGATGACACAGAAGCCCCCGCGCGGGGTACGTACGTTCGCATGACCTCCCTCCCGGCCCTTTCCGCCCTCCCCACCGCGACCTACCGGCTCCAGCTGCAGCCGGAGTTCCCGTTCGCCGCCGCCGAGCGGGCCGTGCCCCACCTCGCGGGTCTCGGGGTCTCCCACCTCCACCTCTCCCCCGTCCTTGAGGCGGTGCCCGGCTCGAACCACGGGTACGACGTCACCGACCACCGGTCCGTACGGGCCGAGCTCGGCGGCGAGGAGGGACTGCGGGCCCTCGCCGCGACCGCGCGGGCGCACGGGCTCGGGCTCGTCGTCGACCTCGTGCCCAACCACATGGCGGCCTCGCCCCGGTACAACCACGCGCTGCGCGCCGTGCTCCGGGACGGTCCCGGCTCGCCGTACGCCCGCTGGTTCGACATCGACTGGCGCGCGGGGGACGGACGGCTGCTGCTTCCGGTGCTGCCCGCCCGGCTCCCCGAGGTGAAGGACCGGCTGCGGGTCTCCGGCGGGGCGCTGTGTCTTGACGGCCAGGAGTTCCCGCTGCGCCCCGGCACGGAGGGCCTGCCGCTCGACGAGCTGCTCGACGCCCAGTGGTACCGGCTCGGCTGGTGGCGGCTGGCCCGCACCGAGCTCACCTACCGCCGCTTCTTCACCATCTCGGAGCTCATCGGGGTGCGGGTGGAGGACCCCGAGGTGTTCACGGCCACCCACGCGAAGATCGCCGAGCTGGTCCGGGACGGGGTGATCGAGGGGCTGCGCATCGACCACCCGGACGGGCTCGCCGATCCGCAGGGCTATCTGGAGGACCTGGCGGCGGCGACCGGCGGCCGCTGCTGGACGGTGGTCGAGAAGATCCTCACCGGGCAGGAGACGCTGCCCACCGCCTGGCCGGTCGCCGGCACCACCGGCTACGACGCCCTGCGCCACCTCGACGGCGTGTTCACCGACCCGCTCGGAGCCGACGAACTGACGGACATCTACCGGGAGTTCGTCGGCAAGGCCGCGGACAGGGGCGGCCACTGGGAGGCGACCGAACGGCGGGCCGCGTACGAGGTGGTGGGGCACGACCTGGCCGCAGAGACGGCCCTGCTCACCCGGATCGCGGAGCGGATCTGCGCCGCCGACCCCGCCCTGCGCGACCACGCCCCCTGGGCGCTGCGCACCGCGATCCGTGAACTCCTCGTCCGGGTCCCGGTCTACCGCCCGTACCGGACGGGCGGCGAGGAGGTGCTGACCCCGGAGGCGGCGCGCGGCGCGAAGGCCGCGTTCGCGGTGCCGGAGGAGGCGGCGGCGGTCGACGTCGTCCGCAGTCTCGCGCTCGGCACGCTCGGGGACGGGCCCGAGCACCGGGCCTTCCGGGCCAGGTTCGCGCAGACCTCCTCGGCCCTGCGGGCCAAGTCGGTGGAGGACACGGCCTTCTACCGGTACACCCCGCTGCTCTCGGCGAACGAGGTGGGCGGCGACGCCGGCCGCCCCGCCGTGTCGGTGGAGGAGTTCCACGCGTACTGCCTCCGGATCGCCGAGGACTGGCCGGGCACCGGCACCGTCCTCTCCACGCACGACACCAAGCGCAGCGCCGACGTCCGGGCGGCGATCGCGGTCCTCGCGCAGTGCCCCCAGGTGTGGGCGGAGCTGCTCGCGGAGGTGGCGGGGGTGCCCGCGCCCGACGCGCACGTGGCGTGGACGGCCTGGCAGACGGCCTTCGGCTTCGGCACCCCGGACGCGGAGCGGCTCACGCCCGCGATCCTCAAGTCCGTACGGGAGGCGGGCCTTCGGACCAGCTGGACCGAACCCGACACCGAGTACGAGCGGGCGGTGGCGGAGTTCGCGGCGGCCGGGCCCGGCCGCATCCCGCTCCGGTCGGCATCGGAGGCCGCCTTCGCCCTGGAGCCGCACATCAGGGCGCACGCGCTCGGCGTGCTCCTGGCGCAGCTGACGATGCCGGGGGTGCCGGAGCTGTACCAGAACACGGAGCGGGAGTACCGGGCCCTGGTCGATCCCGACAACCGTGCGCCGTTCGCGGTCGGTCCTGACGACGACCGTACGGCCCTGGTCCGGGCGGCCCTGCGGCTGCGCCGCGAGCGCCCGGCGGCCTTCGGCGCCCCGGGCACGTACACGCCGCTGACGGCCGAGGGCCCGGCCGCCGCCCACTGTCTGGCCTTCGCCCGCGCGGGCGAGGTGGTCACGGCGGTGACCCGGCTCTCGCTGCGCCTCGGCGAGGCGGGCGGCTGGCAGGACACGGAGCTGGTGCTGCCGGAGGGCCGCTGGGCCGATGTCCTGGACGGCGTACGGGAGTTCACCGGGGGCCCGGCGACGGAGCTGAAGCTCGCGGAGCTCTTCGAGGAGCGCCCGGTGGCGCTGCTCGCCCGGCTGCGCGACTGAACGGCTGAGCGACTGAACGGCTGAGCGCTCCCGGGGGAAACCCGGGAGCGCTCGGGCGATCAGAAGCGGGAGGCTCGCGTGACCTCGCACTTGGTGTACTCGGAACCGTCGCCGGTTCCGGCGTACGGGGTGGTCAGTTCGGCCTTCACGGACGCGCCCGACGCGACCGCGATGCCGGTCTCGACCGCGCTCATCGGGAGGACGTCGCTGCCGGCGCCGGTGAACTTCATCGAGACGATGTAGTCGTAGTCCGTCGCGTCGTCGTTCTTGATGGTGATCCGGCCGACGAGGTTCTTGGTCGCCGGGTCGTACTTGCACTCGTCGATGGTCACGTCGCGGGCCGCCTTGTCGGCGCTGCTGGAGCCGCCGGGCACGGAGCCGCCGGACGTACCACCGGAGGTGCTGTCGTTGTCGCTGTTGTTGTTGCTGGAACTGGAGCTGCCGCTGCTGCTGTTGTTGTCGCAGCCGCCGCCGTTCGAGCCGCGGGCACCCGTCAGGGCGACGACCGCGATGCCGAAGACAGCGATGGCACGGACATGACGCATCTTCATGTTTGAATCCCCGTTGAATGTGGTACTAAAAAGGGCTCCTTGACGAGCGCACGTCACCCTAGCAGCGGTCGGGGGGCCGCTCGCCACTCGTGGCCCCGGCCCCCGGATCAGCCGCCCGGGCGGACGATCAGACTGCGCGGCGCCCGGGTGATCAGACCCGCCGGTGTGGGCCGGAAGCCGTCGGCGAGCCGCAGTCGGGGCATGGCCGTGAACAACGCCCGCAGAGCGTACTCGGCTTCGAGACCGGCGAGGACGACGGCCGGGCAGAAGCCGGAACCGTACGTGAGCTGGCCCGGGTCGTCGCGGAACGGGTCGAAACGGTCGGGCTCCCGGAAGCGCTCCGGGTCGCGGCCCGCCGAGCCGACGAGCAGGGCGACGGACGCACCGGACGGGACGACACCGCCGCTGACCGGGACCTCGGCGCTGGTGCGGCGCACGGCGATCTGCACCGGCGGGTCCCGCCGAAGCGACTCGGTCCAGGCGCGGCCCACCAGGCCCGCGGGAGCGTCACGGAGGGCGGCGACCTGGTCGGGGTCGACGAGGATGTTCCCGAGGAAGGACGCGAGGGCCTTCTCCCGTACGGCGATCTGCCCGCCGCACTCCCCGGCGAGCGCCCCGGCCGCACGGCCGCGCACGAGCCGCATCATGTCGCGATAGGGCACGCCGACGGCGGCGGCGACGGTTCCTGCGGGCAGCCAGTGGCAGAAGTCCGCGACCAGGTCGACCTGTGTCCGCTCGGCAAGCCGGCGGGCCAGGACGTAGGCGGTGCGTTCGGTGACCGACCGCATGGCCTCGACGTCGACGTCGACGTGGGCCCGTGCGCACGGCGGGTCGCCGGGCCGGTGTCCGTGCGTGAAGCGGCTGTCGGTGAGGGCGGTGGCCACGTCCGCGTACCGGGAGAGCACCCAGGCCCGCAGCAGCGGGTCGTAGGTGAGCGGGAACTCCTCGCGGAGGGTCCGGTGGATCCGGTGCGGGTCACGCGAGGCGCCGGGGTCGAGGGGGCTCGGGGCGACGGTCCTCGGTCCGGGCGATCCGACCGCCCGGGGGGCCGAGGGAGCGGCGGAGCCCTTCCGCACGCGCCCCGGCACGGAGACGGGTCCGACGCGTCCGGGGGCCGCGGCGGACGGGCCCGAGCGGGTCCGGAACGCCCCCGATGTTCCGGCCGTCGGCCCCGAAGGCGCCGCGGGAGCCATGGACGGCAGTCGTGTCCAGGGGTCCCCGGCCCCGGGGGACTCCGGCCGGCCGCTCCCTATGCCCTGCTTCGGCTCGTCGCTCATGGCGCCCCCTGTCGATCGGCGGTGGGTGCCGCGGCCGGCAGATCGTGGCGCGCGTCCCCCCAGCCCATCACCGCACGCGCCGCGGCGCCCGCCGCGTACCGCCGAACGGGTGAACGCGCTCAGGGCCCGTCAGGGTGCCGGGCGCTCAGCCGTGGGACAGCCGGAACGACATCTGCCCAAAGCCGACGACGTCCCCCGCGCGCACCACGACCGCGCCCGTGACCCGCCGCCCGTTGACGGTCGTGCCGTTCGTCGAGCCGAGGTCGCGCAGCACCCACATCCCGCTCTGCAGCGAGAGTTCGGCGTGCATCCGGGAGGCGGTCTCATGGCTGAGCCGGAGCCCGTTGACCGGGTCGCGCCCTATCCGCAGGGGGTGCGGGCCGGGCAGGGGCAGCAGCAGCTTCGGCAGCCGCTCCGCGTGCCAGGCGCGCCCGAGCCTCGCCGTGAACGCGGACATCCGCTCGACCACGCCCACCACCCGCCGGGTCCAGGTGCCCTCGCTCCTCAGGTCGGCGGTGAGCAGGTCGAGTTCGTCCGGCCGCCGGGCCTGGAGCGCGCGCTCCATGCGGAAGAGGAACGTGTCGTGCGAGAGGCGGCCCTGAGCGGCGCCCTCACGGAGCAGCCCCAGCGCACGGTCCCGCTCGGCGTCGGTCAGCCGAGGTGAGTTCGCCGGAAGCTCGAAAGGGGTCGTCACACCCGTGATTGTCGGTCCGCCGGGCCCGAAGTGTCCAGAAGGGCCCCGCCAGGGCCCTTCACGGCCGTCGGGCCCGGCCCGGGAACTCCGTACGCGAGGGCAACCCGGCCGCCCGGGAACTCCGTACCCGATCCACAAGATCGCTGCTACGGTCTGCGGTTTCCGGACCAGAGATCCCCAGGGGGAAGTACCACGTGACAACGGCTGACTCGCCCACGCACGACCTCGTCATACGTCCGCTCGCCGGACCCGAGGAACTCGACCTGTTCCTCCGCCTCACCTACTCGCTCGACCACGAGCTCGCCGACGACCTCGCCACCGGCCTCCGCGTCCCCGAGTGGATGTGGGTGGCGCTCGACGGCGACCGTCTCCTCGCCCGCGTCGCCTGGTGGACCAACAAGGCGGGCGGCGAACCGCTGGCGCTCGACTTCTTCGACATCGCCCCCGAACTGTCCGGGGACGAGCGCGCGGACATCGGTCTGCGGCTCCTGGAGACCGCGACGGCCTCGGTCGTCCCGGCCGGTGAGCGGCGTCCCGAGTTCGGGCGTTTCATGCCCGCGGACTGGCGCGAGATCCCGGAGACCCGCTCCGTCCTGGAGTCCCTTTTCGACGTCCTGGAACGGACGGGCGCCCGTCCGCTGGTCGAGCGGCTCCGACTCGAGTGGCGGCCCGGCACCCCCGTACCGGAGCCGAAGGGCCGTCTGGAGTTCCGTCCGGTCCGGGACCGCGAGGACCTGGTCGCCCTCATGACTCCGGTGATGGAGGGCACCCTCGACGCGCACGGTCGGGCCGACCTGGCCTCCGGCCTCTCGGCGCGGGAGGCGGCGGAGCTGCACTACGACGAGGAGTTCGCGCACTACTCCTCGCCGCGTGAGTGGTGGCAGGTGGCGCAGCTGCCGGAGAGCGGCGAGCCGGTCGGCTTCGTCGTCCCCGCGCGCAACAACTACCACCACACCATCGCGTACATCGGTGTGCTGCCCGCCCACCGCGGCCACGGGTACATCGACGACATCCTGGCGGAGGGGACCCGGATCCTGGCCGCCGCCGACGTGCCCCGGATCCGGGCGGCGACGGACCTGGGGAACGTACCGATGGCGGCGTCCTTCGCCCGCGCGGGCTACGTCACCTTCGAGCGCGCGATCAACTACGTGTGGGACGCGCCGGACACCCCGCAGGGCTGACGCCCAGCGCCGGGCGGGCACGCCGAGGGGCCGCGTCGGAGCGCCGGGCCGGCACGCCGGCGGTCCTGTGTCGGAGCTCCGGGCACACCACGGGTCCTGCGCCCAAGCGCCGGGCGTGGCGGGGTCCCGGCTGCCAGGATGGACACGGTGGTCGTGCGCCGGTGCGCAGGGCCGCCGCGTGGTTGGTCCGTCGACGAGGGGATTTCCGTGCTCTTCGAGGTGTGGGCGCCGAACGCCCGTGACCGGGTGACGCTGGAGCTGAACGGCTCCGGCCGTCCCCTGGACCGGGACGCCGAGCGGGACGGCTGGTGGACGGGGGTCGTGGCCGCCGAGGACGGCGACCGGTACGGCTTCGCCCTGGACGGCGGGCCCGTCCTGCCCGACCCGCGCTCCCGCCGGCTGCCCGACGGGCCCGACGGGCTGAGCGCGGTCGTCGACCACTCCACGTACACCTGGCGGCACGACTCACCGCGGCTGCGGCTGCGCGGCGGAGTGCTGTACGAGCTGCACCTCGGGACGTTCACCCCGGAGGGCACGCTCGACGCGGCCGCCGCGCGGCTCGGGGAGCTGGCGGGCCTCGGCATCACCCATGTGGAGCTGATGCCGCTGTGCCCGTTCCCCGGGGTGCGGGGCTGGGGGTACGACGGGGTGGCGCCGTGGGCGGTGCACGAGCCGTACGGCGGTCCCGTGGCGCTGAAGCGGTTCGTGGACACGGCCCACGGGCTCGGCATGGGCGTCGTCCTCGACGTGGTGCACAACCACCTGGGTCCTTCGGGGAACCACCTTCCCGCCTTCGGCCCGTACTTCACGGACACCCATCACACCCCGTGGGGCGCGGCGGTGAACCTGGACGCGCCTGGTTCGGACGAGGTCCGGGCGTACTTCCAGGGCAGCGCGCTCGCCTGGCTGCGGGACTACCGGATCGACGGGCTGCGGCTCGACGCCGTGCACGCGCTGGCCGACACCCGGGCGCTGACCTTCCTGGAGGAGCTGTCGGCGGCCGTCGACGAGCTGGCAAGGGAGCAGGGCCGTACCCACTTCCTGATCGCCGAGTCCGATCTCGCCGACCCGCGCACCACCACCCCCCGCGCCCTCGGCGGGATCGGGATCCACGCCCAGTGGAACGACGACTTCCACCACTCCCTGCACACCGCCCTGACCGGCGAGTCCCAGGGCTACTACGCGGACTTCGCACGCGCCCCGATCGCGGCGCTCGCGAAGACCCTCACGCACGTCTTCTTCCACGACGGCACGTACTCGGCGTTCCGGGGCCGCCACCACGGCCGTCCCGTGGACCGGGAGCGGACGCCCGCGCACCGCTTCCTCGGCTACGCGCAGACCCACGACCAGATCGGCAACCGGGCCCTGGGCGACCGTCTTTCGGCCTCCCTCTCCCCCGGTCTGCTGGCCTGCGCGGCGACGCTCGTCCTCACCGGTCCTTCGGTGCCGATGCTCTTCATGGGCGAGGAGTGGGGGGCGACCACGCCCTGGCAGTACTTCACCGACCACACCGACCCGGAGCTCGCGGAGGCCGTACGGCGGGGCAGGCGGCGGGAGTTCGCGGAGCACGGCTGGGACGAGAACGAGGTCCCCGACCCGCAGGACCCGGTCACCCGGGACCGCTCGGTCCTCGACCGGTCGGAGCGGGAGCGGGACCCGCACAAGCGGCTGCTCGCCTGGCACCGCGAGCTCATCGCGCTGCGCCGCACGCAGCCGGACCTGACGGACCCCGACCTGGCGGGTGTGAAGGTCGCCTTCGACGAGGAGGCGCGCTGGCTGGTCTTCCGGCGCGGGGTGCTGCGGGTCGCCGTCAACCTGGGCAAGGAGCCGGCGGTGATCCCGCTGGGCACCAACGGCCGTGACCGGGTCCTGGCGGCCTGGGAGCCGGTCGAGACCCCGGCGGCGGACGGGGCGCTGCGGCTCCCCGGCGAGTCGGCGGTCGTCCTCACGGACGGCTGAGGCCGCCCGGCTACTCGACGATCGCCATCTCGCGCGGTGTGTGGTTGAAGCGGCGTCCCGCGCCGTCCTCGGTCGCCGTGACGATGTCCTCGATGCGGACGCCGAAGCGGCCGGGGAGGTAGACGCCCGGTTCGATGGAGAAGCACATGCCGGGGACGATCGGGAGCTCCTCGCCCTCGATCATGTACGGCGGTTCGTGCGTGGTGACGCCGATGCCGTGGCCGGTGCGGTGGATGAAGTGGGCGCCGTAGCCGGCGTCCGTGATGACCTCGCGGGCCGCCCGGTCGACGTCCTGGCAGGCCACCCCGGGCCGTACGGCCTCGAAGCCGGCCTGCTGGGCCTCCCGTACGAGGTCGTGGATCCGCCGCTCCTCGTCGGTGGGTTCGCCGACGTGGACGGTACGGGTGGTGTCGGAGCCGTAGCCGTGCTTGAGGCCGCCGAAGTCGAGGACGACCATGTCGCCGTGCTCGATGACCCGGTGGTCGGCCTCGTGGTGGGGGTCGGCGCCGTTGGGGCCGGAGCCGACGACGGTGAAGTCGACCTGGGAGTGGCCGGACTCCAGGAGCAGCCGGGCGAGGTCGGCGGCGACGTCGGTCTCCTTCCGGCCGGCGAAGCGGACCTTCAGGATCTCGCCGTACGCCTGGTCGGCGGCGGCTCCGGCGGCCGCGATCCGGGCCAGTTCGCGCGCGTCCTTGACGGCGCGGAGCATCGGCAGGGCCTGGGTGAGGGAGACGTACGAGGTGCCCGGGAGGGCCTGCTGGAGGCCCAGGAGGTGCATGGCCCAGGTGTTGTCGCTGACGCCGAAGCGGCCGTCGACGTCGAGGAGGGGCGCGGTGACGGCGTACGGGTCCTTGCCGTCGGTCCAGTCGCGCAGGGTGAGGGCGGCGGCCCCGGCGGCCCTCTCGGCGTCGGGCGCCTCCAGGGTGGGGACGACGAGGACCGGTTCCTGTCCGGCGGCGAGGACGAGGACGGTGAGCCGCTCGGTGATCGCGGTGGGCCGGTAGCCGGTGAGGTACACGAGGTCGGGGCCGGGGGCGACGACGACGCCCGCGAGTCCGGCGTCGGCGGCGGACTCGGCGGCGCGGGTCATCCGGGCACGGTAGTCGTCCGCCGTGAAGGGGACGGCCTCTTCCGGGACCGCACCGCTCGGCATGGGGACTCCTGGCATGGGGACTCCTTCTCGGCTCCGCTCGTGTCCCGGACGTACAGCATCCTGCCGGGCGGGCACTCGGCCCGCGACCGGTCAGGTGGTGGGGACCTCGGCGCCGACCGGTCAGCGGCGGTCGGGGCCCTGGGCGATGAGGTGTTCCAGGAGCTCCTGGAAGTCGTCGCCGACGACGATCCGCAGGTCCCCCCGCTCCTGGTCGTGCTCGCTGAGCTGCGTGAGCGTCCCGCCGCGCCACCAGAAGACGTACGGGCTGATGGCGCCCGGCACGTCCTCGTACCCGGAGGCGGCGAAGGAGGCCATCGCGCCGAGGGCCGGGATGATCGAGGTGTCGCGGATGGGGTGGAAGGCGAGCTGGTGCCGGAACGGCATCGCGACGAGGGCGCCGTGCTCACCGAGCGGCAGACCGGTGACCCGCCGGACCACCCCGTCCAGGTCGAGGACGCGGCTCGCGGTGTAGAAGGAGTCGCCGAGGATGATCTCGAAGCACATGCCGTCGGCGTCACGGACGGTCTCGTGCTCCTCGACGGGCAGCCCGCGCAGGTTGCGCAGGGCGCGGTCCCGGAGCTGGGCGTGGTCCCCCAGCCGTTCGAGGGCCTCGTCGGTGAGCATCATGACGCTCTCCGGCAGGTCGAGGGCGAGGATCTCGTAGAGGCCGGGGGCGACGGTCCGCGCGTAGCCGAAGGCGCCCGCGTCGATGCCGTCGCCGCTGACGACGCGCGGGTAGAGCTGGGAGCGGATCTGCTCGGGCGGCAGGGTGTCGAGCGCGGAGGGACCGTCCATGGCGCGGACGACGAGACTGATGTGCCGGTCGATCATGCCGGGCCAGACGCGGGGGCCGCGCCGGTCCTGGTGGCAGACGGCGGCGAGGTTGCCGAGGCCGAAGCGGCGTCCCTTGTCGTCGATGACGTGGTCGCCGTAGACGGTGACCTCCAGGCCCAGTTCGGCGAAGGTCTCCCTGACCTGCCGGCGGAAGAGCGCGGCCTCGCGCTCGGAGAAGTACGCGAACTCGGGGTCCCTCGGTGCGTCGTCGCCGTCCCGCCTGGGTCCTCGTCGCAGCCACCCCACGCCTGCCCGCCTTCCGTCGCCGTTGCGCACAGGGTAGCGACTGCGGGTGTCAGCTCCTGAGCCGTCGGGCGAACTCGGCCACCGGGCCGCTCGGTTCGGCGTGTGCGCCGCTCAGGAGGAGGAGTTCGGTGCGGTGGACGAGCCGGGGCGCGACCAGGGGGACGGCGGTGGCGCCGGGGACGCCCGTCGCCACGGGCAGGGGCAGCAGGGCGAGTCCGTGGCCGGCGGCGGCCAGAGCGGTGAGGGTACGGGTGTCGGTGCCCTCGTAGCGCAGGGCGGTCCGGAAACCGTGTCCCGCCGGTCCACCGTGGACGGCCCGCAGCCGGTCGAGCGGCACGCCGGCGGCGGGCGCGTCCAGCCAGCGGGCGTCGGCGAGGTCGTCGAGCCGGAGTCCGGAGCGCCCGGCGAGCGGATGCGCGCGGGGCAGGAGGACGGCGAGGGGTTCCTCGGCGACGCCGGTCGCGGTGAGCGGGGCGACGTCGGGCAGCCGCAGCGGGTCGCTGGGGGCGGCGATCCCGTCGACGAGACCGGCGTCGGCCTCACCGGAGGCGACGGCGGCGGGCACCCGCTCCGGGGGCAGGCCGCGCAGGGTGACGCCGGTGGCGGGGAGCGCGGCGAGCGTCCGGGCGTGGAGGGCGAGCGGGGAGGCGGCGACGCTCAGGGCCGCGCGGGGCGCGGCCGCGAACCGGTCGAGGTCGGCGCGGGCCGCGTCGATACGGAGCAGCAGGGCCCGGGCGTGCTCGACGAGCCGCTCCCCCGCCGGGGTCGGGGCGACGGGCCTGCGGGTCAGCAGGGGCAGTCCGAGGCCGGCCTCCAGGGCGGCGACGTGCTGGGAGACGGCGGACTGGGTGTAACCGAGCTCGCGCGCGGCCTCGGAGAAGGAGGCGTGCCGGGCGACGGTGACGTACGTACGGAGGAGGTGGGGGTCCATCCGGGCGCCGGCCCTCAGGACCCGTCGGGGGAGGTGAGCAGAGCGCGCGCGTAGTGGGCGAGCGAGCGGTTGTAGCGGGGCAGCAGGGGGGCGAGGGCGCCGAGGGCGAGGGCGGCGGCCTCGCGGTCGCGTCCGGTGTCGGCGAGGGCGAGGGCGAGGAAGGCGTCGACGGCTCCGGCGAGGGCGGTCTCGTCGGAGCCGAGCCGGTCGGCGGGGAGGGCGCGCTCGGCGGTGAGGAGTTCGACGCTGCGGTCGGGCCTGCCGAGGTTGCGCAGGCTGCTGGCGAGCTGGATGACGGCCCGGCGGCGGCGGAGCCCGCTGAGGCCGTGGTCGAGCGCCCGCTGGTAGTACCGGACGGCCTCCTCCGGCTGTCCGGTGGAGTCGTGGGCGGCGCCCTGCTCGAAGAGGGCGGCGGGGTCGTCGGCGGGCCGTTCGGCGGCGAGTTCGGCGGCGCGGGCGCGGAAGTCGGCGGGCTCGTGGGCGTCGAGGCTCTCCCAGAGGGCGGCGACGCGCTGCTCCCAGTCCTGATCGTTCGTCATGACGCTCACCCTATCCACCTGGTCATAAGCGTTCGTGATGGACGATGCGGGAATCATCGTTGGACGTGAAGTGGGGACGGCGCCAAGGATGGTGGCCATGCACACGAACACACTCCCCCGCCCCGTCCCCCGTATCGCTCTGGTCGGGGACCGCTCCCCGCACGTCCGCTCGCACGTCCGGATCCCGGTCCTCCTCGACGCGCTCGCCGAGCGGGACGGTCTCGCCCTCGACGCGTACTGGATCCCCACGGGGGACGCGGAGGCGCCCGGCGCGGTGCGGGGCTTCGACGCGGTGTGGGTGCTGCCGGGCAGCCCGTACGCGAGCGAGGCGGGGGCGCTGGCGGCGATCCGTACCGCCCGCGAGGACGGCGTCCCGTTCCTGGGCACCTGCGGCGGCTTCCAGCACGCGCTCCTGGAGTACGCGCGGAACGTCTGCGGCCTCACCCGGGCCGCGCACGCCGAGAACGACCCGGCGGCCGACCGGGGCGACCTGCTGATCGCGCCGCTGGCCTGCTCGCTCGTGGGCCACGAGGGGGTCGTACGGATCACCCCGGGCTCCCTCGCCGAGCGGGCCATCGGCGCGGAGCGGACCGTCGAGCGGTACCACTGCCAGTACGGCCCCGACACCCGCCACCTGGACACGCTGCGGGCGCACGGCCTGCGGTTCACGGGCGCGGACGAGGACGGCGGGATCCGCGTCGCGGAACTCCCCGCGCACCCCTTCTTCCTGGCGACCCTCTTCCAGCCGGAACTCGCGGGCGACGGCACGCGGCCGCATCCGCTGATCCGGGGGCTCGCGGCGGCGGCGGTGCGACACGCGGCGGACCGGTCGGCCGTGGCGCGCTGAGAGGCCGATCGGTTCAGTCCATCGTCACGACGAGGTGGGCGCGGGCGCGGCTGTCGGCCACCAGGCGGGCGTTCGCCTCGTCCGAGTCCTGGACCCAGCGCTCGGCGTGGGCCCGGTCCTTGCCGAAACGCACGTGCCGTTCCACGAGCCGGGGGACGCGGCGCCGCTCGTCCAGGTCCAGGTACCAGGCCTCGTCGAGCAGGGGCAGGACTCCGGCCCAGGCGCCCTCGCCGTACAGGAGGTAGTTGCCCTCGGTGACGACGAGCGGGACGTCGGGCCCGACGGGGATCGCCCCGGCGACCGGCTCCTCCAGGGCGCGGTCGAAGGCGGGCGCGTAGACGGTGGTGCCGGGCTCGGGGGCGCGCAGCCGGGCGAGGAGCGCGGTGTACCCGGCGGCGTCGAAGGTGTCGGGCGCGCCCTTCCTGCCGGCCCGGCCGAGACGTTCCAGCTCGGCCTGGGCCAGATGGAAGCCGTCCATGGGGACGAGGACGGCGAGCCCGCCGAGCCGGTCGACGAGCCGCGCGGCGAGCGTGGACTTCCCGGCCCCGGGAGCCCCGGCGAGCCCGAGGATCCTGCGGCGCCCGGGCAGGGCGAGGCTCCGCGCGCGGTCCACGAGCCGGTCGAATCCCTGTGCGTCCATGCGGGGGATTGTCGCATCGGGTGGGGGCGGGGGTACGGGCCCCGGGCACGCGGACCCGGCGCGGGAACGGGGAGGGGCGCGAGCACGACTCCGGGCCCCGGGCACGCGGACCCGGCGCGGGAACGGGGAGGGGCGCGAGCACGACTCCGGGCCGCCCCTTCCCCGACCCTCGGTCCGACCCCCCTCCCGTTCCTCTCCGCCCCCTCCCCGACCCTCGGTGCGACCCTCGACGGGACGAGGGTCGGGTCCGGGGCGGCGCGGGTCGACGCGAGTAGTTCCTGCCCGTTCCGCGTATTACGTTGGGGTAATGCCGTCCATCGCACTCGTGACCCTCGTCGTCCGTGACTACGACGAGGCCATCGCCTTCTACACCGACGCCCTCGGATTCGACCTGGTCGAGGACACCGACCGGGGCGACGGGAGCCGCTGGGTCGTCGTCCGCCCGCGCGGCGCCGCGGGGGTCGGGGGCCTCGGCAACGCCGGTCTGCTCCTGGCCCGCGCCAAGAACGACGCCGAGGAGGCCTCCGTCGGCAACCAGACCGGCGGCCGGGTCGGCTTCTTCCTCCACACCGAGGACTTCGCCCGGGACCACGCCCGGATGTCGGAGGCCGGTGTGAAGTTCCTGGAGGACCCGCGCCACGAGCCCTACGGCTCCGTCGCCGTCTTCGAGGACCTGTACGGCAACCGCTGGGACCTCCTCCAGCCGGCGGGCGCGTAGCCCTCGCGCCTACGCCTGCCCGGACAGCCGGTCGAGCCGGTCGAGCTGAGCCGGTGCCAGGTCCAGGTCGGCCGCCGCGACGTTCTCCTCCAGGTGCGCCGCCCTGGCCGTGCCCGGGATCGGGAGGATGACGGGTGAGCGGTGGAGGAGCCACGCGAGGGAGACCTGCGCGGGCGTCGCGCCGAGTTCGGACGCGAAGGCGGCGAGGGCGGCCGACGCGCCCGGCGTTCCTCCGGCGACGGGCCGCCACGGCAGGAAGGCGATTCCGGCCGCCTCGCAGGCCGCGAGCACGGGCTCGTGCTCTCGGTCGAAGAGGCTGTAACGGTTCTGCACACTGGCGACGTCGACGATCTCCCGCGCCCGTTCGAGTTCGGCGACGGTGACCTCGGACAGCCCGATCCGTCCGACCTTCCCCTCGGCCTGGAGCTCCCGCAGGGCCCCCAGCTGCTCCGTGAGGGGCACCCGCGGATCGATGCGGTGCAGCTGGAGCAGCTCGATCCGCTCGACGCGAAGCCGGCGGAGCGCGTGCTCGACCTGGCCGCGCAGGGCGTCCGGCCGTGCGTCGTGCCGCCACCCGTCCGGCTCGGGTGCCGGTGCGATGCCGACCTTGGTGGCGATGAGCAGCCCGTCCGCGTAGGGATGGAGGGCTTCGGCGAGGAGCTCCTCGTTGGCGCCCCAGCCGTACATGTGAGCGGTGTCGATCAGCGTGACGCCGAGCTCGACGGCCCGCCGCGCCACCTGGAGGGACGCCTCTCGGGCGGGCCCTGGCCCGGCCGGCAGGCGCATGGCCCCGAATCCGAGCCTCCGCACGCTCAGGTCCCCGCCGATGCGGAACGTGGTCGGTGTCATCTCTGCTCCCCGCCTCTCGATCAAGAAACCTCTCGATCAACGAACTTCTCGATCAAGATCCAAGGCTAACAACGCGGTTGGCGTGACCGGCGGGCGAAAACCGTTGTCGCACGGCCCGTTCGGCTCCCTACACTCACGTCTCGGCGCACCACTCGGTGCGCCGCGGAGCCGTAAGACCGAGGGGAGAGGACCGTGCGCAGCCATGACGCCGTCGCCGTGTCCTCCTCCCGTGCCCGGTACGACGTGATCCTCGCCTCCTCCGCCGAGCGGTGGCGGCTGCGCGCCCGCCATCGCCGCCCGTGACGACGTCCTCCTCCTGACGGAGGCTCGTCCGGGAATCGCGCTGCCCCGTTCTCCACGCAGCAGCGAAAGGCACGAGACCGTGCGTACCCCTGACAGCACCACCGTCCGCAACCTCGGCATCCTGGCCCACGTCGACGCGGGCAAGACCACCGTCACCGAGCGGTTCCTGTACCTCACCGGCGCCATCCACAAGCGGGGCGAGGTCCATGACGGCACGACCGTCACGGACTTCGACCCGCAGGAGCGGGACCGGGGCATCACGATCTCCGCGGCGGCCGTCAGCTGCGACTGGGCCGGACACCGGATCAACCTGATCGACACCCCCGGGCACGTCGACTTCTCCGACGAGGTCGAGCGTTCGCTGCGCGTCCTCGACGGCGCCGTCGCCGTCTTCGACGCCGTCGCGGGCGTCGAGCCGCAGAGCGAGGCGGTGTGGCGGCAGGCCGACCGGCACGGTGTCCCGCGCCTCGCGTTCGTGAACAAGATGGACCGCGCGGGTGCCGAGCTCGACACCGCCGTCGAGTCGATCCGTACCCGCCTCGGCACCGTCCCGCTGCCCGTCCAGCTGCCGATCGGCCGCGAGGACGGCTTCACCGGCGTCGTGGACCTGGTCCGGATGCGGGCGTACGTGTGGCCCGACGGCGCCGACTCGTACACCGAGCAGCCGGTCCCCGACGGGCTCCGCGACGAGGCCCGGCACCGCAGGCGACGCCTGGAGGAGACGGTGGCGGAGCTGCATCCCGGTGCCCTCGAGGAGTTCTGCGGGGAGGGCTCCGCGCTCTCCGACGGGACGCTCGCGGCGGCGCTCCGCGACCTCACCCTCTCGGGCGAGGCCGTGGTCGTCCTCTGCGGCTCGGCGTACCGCGACAGGGGCGTCGAGCCGCTGCTCGACGCCGTCGTCGCGTACCTCCCGGCGCCGCCGGACATGCCGCCGGTACGCGGGGAGGTGCCGGCGGACCCGGAGGCTCCGTTCACCGCGCTCGCGTTCAAGGTGAGCGCGACCGCCACCGGCCGCATGACCTATGTCCGCGTCTACGCGGGCACGATCGCGAAGGGGGACACCGTGCTCGACGCCGTCACCGGCCGCACCGAGCGGATCGCCCGCATCCTGCGGGTCCAGGCCGACCGGGCGACGGAGGTCGAGGTGGCGCGCGCCGGTGACATCGTCGCCGTCGTCGGGCCGAAGGCCGTCCGCGCCGGTGCGACGCTGTGCGCACCGGACGCGCCGGTCGTCCTCGAACCGCCGACGACCGCCGACCCGGTGGTCTCGGTCGCGGTGGAGGCCCGCCGCGGCACGGACACCGGCCGACTGGCCACGGCGCTCGCCCGGATGACCGAGGAGGACCCGTCGCTTGTCGTACGGTCCGACCCGGAGACGGGCCAGACCGTGCTGTCCGGGCTCGGCGAACTGCACCTGGAGGTCGCGGTGGAGAAGCTGCGGCGCGACCGGGGCCTTGAGGTCACGGTCGGCCGTCCGCAGGTCGCGTACCGGGAGACGGTGACGAAGGGCGTCGCCGGCCTGCTGTACCGCCATGTGAAACAGGACGGCGGCGCGGGCCAGTTCGCCCATGTCGTCATCGACGTCGAACCGCTGCCCGAGGGCGAGGAGTTCACCTTCGCGTCCACGGTCACGGGCGGCCGGGTACCGCAGGAGTACATCCGCGCGGTCGAGGCCGGCTGCCGGGACGCGCTCGTCGAGGGTCCCCTCGGCGGCCACCCGGTGACGGGTGTCCGGGTCACGCTCACGGACGGCGCCACGCATCCGAAGGACTCGTCGGAGATGGCGTTCAGGACGGCGGGCCGCTTCGCGCTCCGCGAGGCGCTCCGCGCGAGCGTGATGACGCTCCTGGAGCCGGTGGCCGAGGTGACGGTCACCGTCCCCGCGGAGTCCGTCGGCGCGGTCCTCGGCGACCTCGCGGCCCGCCGGGGCCGGGTGACGGACCAGACGACCCGCTCCGGTACGGCGGTGGTGGCGGCGACGGTCCCGCTGGCCGAACTCTTCGGCTACGCGTCCCGCCTGCGCGGCCGGACCCAGGGCAGGGGCACGTTCACGACCCGCCCGGCGGGGTACGCGGCGGCGCCGGACCGGGTGTCGGGCGTGTAGTCGACGGGTGCGTGCGAGTCGGCTCGTACGGGGTGACTCGCACGGGCTAACCCGTACGGGCACACTCGTACGGGGTGACTCGTGCGGGGTGATGCCCACCCGCTGGGGGCCGTCCGCCGGGAGCCTCCCGCCTGGGGGCCGCCCCCTGGGGGCCGTCCCGTCGCCGCCGGAGCGGCCGCCTCGGCGGCGCGGGCGGATCCGGTCGACGACACCTGTCGTCGACCGGTGCGCCGGCAACTCGACGATCTCGCCGAGTCCTACACGGCGCCCTTCCGAACGGGATCCTTGGCTTCCGGGTGATCCGGATCATCGGCCGGGGCGGCGGCACGCAGCGCCGCCTCGACCCGCCGGTTACCGGTCATGGTCGCCGTGACGGCGGTCATGGTGAGGAGGAGGCCGGCGGCGGCGTAGAGCGGGGTGCGTACGTCGTAGGTGGTGGCCAGCCAGCCGCCGAGGAAGGCTCCGAACGGGGCGGCGCACATGGCGAGCATGCGGGAGGTGGAGGCGACCCTGCCCATCAGGTGGGCGGGGACGATCGTCTGTCGGAGGGAGGGGCCGAGCACCATCGTGGCGCCCATGCCCGCTCCGCAGACGGCGAGCGCGAGGCCGGCGACGTAGGGGTTCGGGGCGGCGGCGAGGCCCAGGATCGCGAGTCCCTCGGCTGCGGCCGTGCAGGTGAGCGCGGTGCCGGTGCCGAGCCGCCGGCCGAGGAAGGAGGCGATGCCCGCGCCGAGCAGACCGCCGGTGGCCTCCGCCGTGAGGAGCAGGCCGAAGCCGAAGGTGCCGATGCCGAGACGGTCGTGCGCGAAGAGGGCGAGGACGGTCTCCACGGCGAGGAAGGCGATGTTCCCGACCGCCGGGCGCAGCGCGAGCCCCAGCAGCAGACGATCCTGGAACACGTACGAGGCGCCGGCCCGCGCCTGCCGCAGCAGCGACTCACGGGCCTGGGGTACAGGGCGGGGTGTGGCGGGCAGCGACCGTACGAGCAGTGCGGAGAGCGCGAACGACACCGCGTCGGCGAGCAGCGGAAACGCCCGCCCGAGCGCGAGCAGGGCACTGCCCGCGGGCGGCCCCGCGAAGCCGGACGCGGCGGTCTGGGTGCCGCGCAGGCGTGAGTTGGCGCGCTCCAGGAGCGCGGGGTCGCGGCCGAGCAGATCCGGCAGATAGGCCGTGGCGGCCGTGTCGAAGAAGAGCCCGCCGAGGCCGAGCAGGAAGGCGACGGCCGCGAGCAGCGGAACGCTCAGCACGTCGAGCACGGCCGCTGCCGCCGGTATCGCGAGCAGCACCGCACGCGCCGCGTCCGTGACCCACATCGTGCGCCGACGGTCCCAGCGGTCCACCAGCGCACCGCCGAGGACCCCGAAGAGCAGCCACGGCAGCGTTCCGGCCGCCGTGACGACGGCGAGCGCCATCGGATCCCGCGTCAGCGTCAACGCGAGCAGCGGCAGCGCGGCATGCGACACCCCGTCGCCGAGAGAGGACACCGTCTGCGCGGTCCACAGCCGCCCGAACCCGGTCGGCAACTTCCTAACCTCCGAGGTCACTTGGCGTCTCCTTCGGCCTGCTCGCGCGGTGCCGGGTGGAACAGGGCGAAGACGAGTGACGCGTCCGGCAGTGACGGATCGGACAGCTCCCGGTACTCGTCCGCCAGTGCCTGCAGCCGCGCCCCCAGCTCCGCGAACTGCTCCCCGGTGAGCCGCAGATGCGCCATCCGCACGTGCCGCTCGCCATCCGCCGGGGCTGCCTCCAGGTCCGCCACCGCATGCCGCATCAGCACGTCCGGGCCTCCCTCGCCCGGATCCGGCAGCACGATGGACCGCGCGGCCATCGCGTAGTACCGCTCGGTGACCCCCCGGACCTTCCGCGTTCGCACCACCTTCACCAGGCCGGCCCGTTCGAGCAGCCGCACGTGATAGCTGGAACTGCCCTTCGCCAGGCCCACTCGCTCGGCGATCTGCGTGATCGTCGCGGGCTCGAAGCGGAGCACGGCCATGATGCGGTGACGCGTGAGATTGGAGACGGCGCGCAGCTGCTCGTCGGTGGTGACATGGAACGTCTCGGGCAGTTCATCGGCAGGCATGACCCAATGGTCAACACTTCTTGACCATTGGGCAAGAGGATTTCGCCCGGGCTTCCGGATCGGCTGTCCCGCACGTGCTGCGGCTCCGCTCCCGCACCCTCCTTCTCGACCTCGCCCGACCCCGCACCCGGCTCAGCGGACAGGCTCCGCGCGCCGCCGGCGACGCATGACGACCGCCGACAAGACCGACAGGGCCGCGAAGAGCAGGGCGGCGGCTCCCGAGATCACGGCCAGTACGGCCGCCCCGCCACCGCTCACGTCCTCTTCACGGGCGACCACCTGGGGATCGTCCGCCCGGTACCGGACGTCCAGCAGGGTGCCTGCATCGCTGTACCGGCCGCCGCTCCCCATCGGCAGTGCCGCGACCACGGTCCGTCCCCCGGCCTCGAACGAGACCCTGCAACTGCCCGTCATGCAGGGGCCGTTCGTCAGCAGCGTCGCCTGAGCCCGCCGGCCGTCCTGGAGGGAGCGGAGGTGCTGGGCCGCGGGGAGCATCACCAGGCCCGACAGCGCGCCCAGGAGCACCGCGAGCACCAGCGACAACCAGAGGCCGGCCCGCGCGCTCAGGACTCCCTCGGCCGCGTCTTCCCGGCGTGCGCCGGTCCTGCCCGCGTGCGACATGTCCGCCACGTCTTCGCCCCTTCGGTCGTGCCCGTTCTCCGTGCCTGTCTCCTTGAGCACGATAGGCAGGCGATCCGGTGGCGTCGCGGGGCCGTGTCGGCACACCGGTCACAGCCCGGTTGCCCGATCTCGGCAATCAGGGCTGCCCGGGTCCCCACCTCGGGTTCAGTCCGTACGCCCGAGTCGTCTGCCAGGATGCGTGTATCCGCCCTCCACCGCACACGGACCGGGCGGGTACACGCACGACGCGAGGAGCGACATCGATGAGCATCACCCCCGCCGGCTACCTGGCCCACCTGTTCTCCCTCGAAGGCCGCACCGCCCTCGTCACGGGCGGCAGCTCCGGCATCGGCCGTGCCATCGCGGGGGCCCTGGCGCGCGCCGGGGCGAGCGTGGTGATCGTGGCCCGCAAGGAGGCCGAACTGGTCGCGACCGTCGGCGAGCTGACGGCCGACGGCTGCCGGGCCGCGTGGGTGAGCGCCGATCTGAGCACCCGTACGGGGATCAAGGAGGCGGCGGAGCGGGCGGCGGGCGTCTTCGGGGAGCCCGACATCCTGGTCAACTCGGCGGGCATCAACCTCCGGCCGCCGCTGGGCGAGCTGGACGAGGAGGTCTGGGACGCCACGATGGCCGTGAACCTGGAGGCGCCGTTCCTCCTCGGTCAGCGGTTCGGTCCCGGCATGGCGGAGCGCGGGTTCGGACGGATCATCCACGTCACCTCGCAGCAGGCGCACCGCGCGTTCGTGCAGAGCGGGGCGTACGGGGTGTCGAAGGGCGCCCTGGAGTCCCTCGCCCGCTCCCAGGCGGAGGCCTGGTCCCCGTACGGGGTCACCGCCAACACGCTCGTGCCCGGTTTCGTCATGACCCCGCTCAACCAGCGCCTCTCCTCCGACCCGGAGAAGGTCGCCGCCCTTGCCGCCCGCACGATGACCGGCCGCAACGGCCTGGCCGAGGACTTCGCGGGCGCGGCCGTCTTCCTGGCGAGCGCCTCCTCCGCGTACGTCACGGGCCACTCCCTCTTCGTGGACGGCGGGCTCTCGGTCCACTGAGTTCGCCCCGCCCGTCGCCCAACGAGATCCAGCCATCGCGGACGGCGGCGGGCCGACGGCTTTCGGTCATTGTTCGCGGAACCTCTGGCGCACCACGTGGTGCGTACTTGAATGGCTCCACGCGCGTACGGGGTGCGTACGGGAACAATCGGGGGAAGTCATGGATCCGTTGACGGCCATCGCCGCAGCAGGCGTCGCGCTCGTGGTCAAGGGTGCCTTGGAAGCCACGGGCCAGGAGGCCGGGCGGAGCGGCTGGACCGGTGGGGCGCGGCTCGTCGCCCGGATCCGGGAGCGCTTCCGCGGGGACGGCGACGCCCAGGCCGCGCTGGAGCGCGTGACCGAAGCGCCGGACGACGAAACCGGCCGGCAGGACCTGGAGCGGATGCTCACGGCGCACATGCTGCGCGACCGCGACTTCGAGAGCGACATCCGGCAGATGGTCGACGAGGCGGTGGCGGCCTCCGGCCGGGGCGGCCCGCAGGTCAGCGCCGCACTGATCAAGAACGCTCAGATCTTCAACGAGAAGGTCGAGATCAAGGGCGACTGGAACGTCTCGTAACGACGTCCGTCCCCGCTCAGAGAAGGCCGGCCGTGCTCGCGCCGCCCTTCGCCGACCCACCCCGGAAGATCTTGTGCCATGAGCGAGGAACCCACCGCCGACGTGCCGCCCGGTGGTAAGAGTGACCGCTCCGATCCCGCCCCCGCGACGCCCACCCCTTCCGACGCCCCGAAAGGCGCGTCGGAGGGTGAGCCGCGCGCGGGCGCGGCGGAGCAGGACGGCCCGGTCAGCGAGTCCGACGCCCTGCGTTCCCTCAAGGAGGGCTCGGCGTCCGACGACGCCGAGCGGTCCGATGCGCTGAAGGCCGGTGCCATCGCGGACCTCATCGCGCAGCGCCTCAACGCCGACGCCTCCGGCACGCGGATCGGCACGCTCGCTCTCTTCAACGACACGGTCAGTTTCGGTGGCGGCTTCCACTCCGGGGGCGAGCGGCACGGCCGCCCCGCGCACCGGGGCGGCGGGTCCGTGCTGCCGATCGGCGCGGCGGAACTGGTCGACCACACCGAGCTGTTCGTGCAGCCCGAGGGGTACGACTCCGCCCTCACCGTCCTGTGCGAGCGACGGCTCCTCGTCCTGACGGGGCCGTCCGGCAGCGGTCGTGAGGCCGCCGCCGTCAATCTGCTCGCCGAGGCCCTCGCCCTGGGCGGCGCCGAAGGCGGCGGCGCCTGCCACCGGCTCCTCGACCCGGTCTCCGTGCTCGTCCCCGACTGGGAACCGCCGGTCAGGGACAGTGGCTACCTGGTCGCGGTCGAGGACGGGGTCTCCGGCGCGAGGGACTTCGACGCGCTTCCCCGTCGGCTTCCCGCCGTCGTGGCGGCCCTGCGCGCCCACGGCTGCCACCTGGTCCTCACCGGTGGCCAGGACCTGGCGGTGGCCGTGCGCGGCGACGGCGCCGAGTCGGTGGCCGTCCACGCACTCGCGCCCGTCGATCCGGTGGCCGTCCTCGAACGGCGGGTGCTCGGCCACGGCGGCCCGCCGGAGGCCCGTGCCGAACTTCGGGCGATGCTCGACTCCGGCGGAGTCGTCACCGCCCTCCGGGAGATGCCGGCGGCCCGGCACGCCGCACGCCTCGCCGCCGACATCTCCGCCGGCCGGGACGTGGCCGCAGCGGCGGCGGCGCTGCGCGACCCGAGCGACCAGGTCAGGACGTGGTTCGACCGTCACAGGAACCCGGAGGCCGTGGCTTTCGCGCTCGCCGCCGCCGTCCTTGAGGACAGCGGCTATCTCACCGTCGCCGAGGCCGCCGTCAAGCTCCGGGCCGCTCTCACGACCCCCGAACCCGCCCCGCCGGACGTACGGTTCAGGGACCGGCTCGGCGACGAGCAGCAGTGGATCCGCCTCGACGCCGACGGCTTCGGGCCGCCCCGGGTGCGCTACCGGAACGCGATGCTCGGTCAGGTCGTCCTGATCTACGCCTGGACCGGGCTCGACGGCTGGCGCGAACCCCTCCTCTCCTGGCTTCGCCGGCTCCTCGACCACAGTGACCTGGAGGTCCGCGCCCGCGCGGCCGTCGCCGCCGGGATCCTCGCCTGGGCCGACCACCACTACGCGGTGCACCGCTTCCTCACCACCTGGGCGGCGTCGGACTCCTGGCAGCTCCGCCAGGCGGCGGCGACCGCCCTTGGCGTCGCCGGGAGCCGGGACGAGTCGGCCGACGCGGTGTGGCAGCTGCTTCACGGCTGGGCACGGGGCGGCAGCTCGGTCCGGCAGCGCCGCCTCGCCGGGACCGCCGCGAACACGGCGGGCGGGCTCCTCGGCCGGGAGGCGCCCGAACGCGCCGTGGCCGTGCTGCACGACGCCCTCGACCGGGACGACGACTGGGGCACCCTGCCGTCCGTGGCCTGGGGCGGCGTCCACCTCGTGCACCAGGGGCGGGCGAGGGAGCTCCTCGACGCCTATCTGGACTGGTCGGAGCCGCAGGACCTCTCCCCCATGGTCGTCAAGTCGCTCTCCGCGTTCCTCTTCGCGGCGGGACGGCCGTACGAACCGACCGTCGACGGACCGGTGGACGGCGTCTCCGGGGTGCCCCTGCTGCTGAGCGGCCTCCCCGACCACGAGGACGCGCTCGCGGAGCTGTGGGCGCGCGCGCTGGCCCGCCGCCCGATGCAGGAGACGGCGCTCCTCGCCCTGCGCGAGTGGATCGACGTCTACGCCGCCCGCGGCGGCCGGCGCACCCTTGAGGCCCTCAACCGCCTCCTGTGGGACATCTCCCGCAAACGGGGCTCCCACCGCGAGCGGCTCCTTTGGTGGCTCGACGCGTGGTCACGGGACCGCGAGGCCCCCTCCGCCAACGCCGCGCTGCTCCACGCGGCCCTGGCCCGTACGACCTGAGCGACACGCCCCGAGGAAGGGGGAGGAACCGGTGGAAGCACAGACCTACGACCCGGTGATGTCCTACGAGGAACTGCCCAAGTGGCGGCTGACGAGCCCCGTCCGGCCGCCGCGGCCCGGCCGTGCCCTGGTCCTGGTCCGGGACAGCGGCCCGTCCCTGACGATCCGCAGCGGGGAGGAGATCCCGTCCTCGCGCTTCGGCGCGTACAGCGGGATGTTCACCGTCGACATGAGCGAGCACCGGCTCGTGCTCGACATCCCGCTCCTCAGCCGTGACCCCACCTTCTCGTTCCGCAGCCGGGTCGACCTGGTGTGCAGGGTCGCGGACCCCGCCCAGGTCGTGGCGCGCGGCATCCGGGACATGAGCGCGACGCTCTTCGACTATCTGCGCAAGACGCTCCGCGAGGTCGCCCGGGACTACGACATCGCCGAGTTCCACCAGGCGGAGCGGGCGTTGAACGGGACGGTGGCCGGGTTCACCGGCGACGACGCCGTGCGCCTGCGGAACGTGCACGTCGAACTGCTCGTCGACGAGGACGAGATCGCCACCAGCGGCCGCGAGTTCCGGGACGTCGTCCGGGAGACCCGGCTCGCCGGGATGCGGCGCGGACGGCACCTGGACATGATCCGCGAGGAGGGCCTCGACGGCCTGATCGCCGAGATCATGGAGAAGGAAGGCCCCCGGGCGGCCCTCACCTGGATCGAGAAGAACGAGGCCGAGAAGCGCGAGGTGCGGCGCGAGATCATGCGCCTGGTCCTGGAACGCGGCGACTCGGACCGGGAGCCCTTCGAGCAGGCCGAACTGGAGCGGACCGTCCTTGAGGAGGTCCTGCGCGAGGGCGACGGCCTCTTCGACGGGGCCGCCCGCCGCGGACGGCTGCGCGGCTCGCTCGCACGCCCCGCGGACCCGGCGCCCGCGCTGGGGCCGGCACCCGCGAGCGGGGCGCTGCGCGGCGAGGTGGTCCGCGAGGAGGCCGAGGACCCACGGGGCACCGGCACCGGAGAGGCGGGGCCCGCGCGTCCCGGCAGCCGGGTGTCGGGGACGCACGGCGCGGGGCGCTCGGAGGGCTACGGCTCCGCCCGCCGCCCCGGTCGCGCGACGGACCCCGACGCACGGGACCGGGTCGGCGGGGCATCGCGGGGCACCGGCCGCTCCGGGCACTCCGCTCCGCCCGAGGACGAGCCGCTGCCGGACCCCAGCGTGGACCGGGGGCGGGACCGGGACAGGCCGGGACCCGACCCGAGCGCCGGCCGGGACAGGGACGGGGACCGGGATCGGCCGGGGCCGTCAGCGGCGCCCGGCACATCACCGGGAGCGCCGTCGGCGCCCGGGCCGCGTGACCCGGCGTCCGGCGCGACGCCACCCCGGGTGAGCAGGGTGCGGGGCACCACCAAGCGGGACACCCCTCGATCCGGACCCGACAGGGAGCGTTGATGGCAGACCACGACCACGGGGCGCGGCACGCCGGACCCTCACACCGCCCGGAGCCGTGGCAGCACGCGCCCGCGCCGCCCGCGCCGCCGGGACCACCGGGAGGGCTCCCGGTGACGGAACCGCCGCCCGCCTCCGTACCGCACATCGGTCCGGGTCCCATGGCTCCGCAGAGGACGGCACAGGCGCCTGCCGTGCCGGAGGAACAGCCGGTTCCGGTCGAACGCAGGCTGCCCCGCCAGGCCATCTGGTCGACGCCGGGAGGCATCAAGGGATTGCAGGCGCTCTCCGTGTGGACCGAGCAGGTTCCCGGTCACGGCGAGGACGCCGAGCCGTTCGTCGTCCACCACTGGGAGACGCACCAGGGCATGATCGCCGTGTTCGACGGTTCGGGCGGCGCGGGCGCCGCCCCCGTCTGGGAGGGGCCGGACGGCCTCCAGCACACGGGCGCCTGGGTCGGGGCCCGGGTCGCGCGCCTGGCCACGGACTGCTGGTTCCGCGAGCTGGCGCAGGAGACCGAGCCGGTCGGGCCCGAGAGTCTGCACACGTACCTGAACTGGTTCCTCTCCAAGGCACCCCAGCGGCGCAGCAAGATCGGCGGCACCATGCGCCGGCAGCTGCCGACCACCCTCGCCGGAGTGCACTACCGCGTGCACGGCCGGCGGGGCACGGTCGAGCTGCGCCCGCTGTGGGCCGGCGACTCGCGGGCGTACGTGCTCACCCCGGGCGGCGGACTGCACGTCCTCACCCGGGACCACACCCGCGAGAGTGACGCCCTCGAACTGCTCCGCAGCGACCCGCCGATGACCAACGTGGTCTGCGCGGACCGGGAGTTCACCATCGACACGCAGCACATCGCCTCGTTCGACATGCCCTGCGTCCTGATCGCGGCCACGGACGGCTACTTCGGCTACGTGCACACGCCGGCCGACTTCGAGTACCTGCTCCTCAGCACCCTGCGGCAGGCGAACAACGAGTACGAGTGGGCCGATCTGCTCCGCCGGGGAGTCCAGGAGTACACGGGGGACGACGCCTCGCTCGCTCTTCTGGCCCTGGGTCACGGCGACTTCGCGAGCCTGGTCGCCGCCCACGAGCAGCGGTTCTCCGAGCTGACCGAACGGCACGTACGGGGCCGTCCCCAGGTCCTCGACCGCACCTCACCCGGCGGGGGCGAGGGAGGGGCGGGGCAGGAGGACGAACGCGAGACGCACGCCCGCGTCCGCGCCTGGCAGGACCAGAGCTGGCAGACGTACCGCGCCGGATACGAGACCTATCTGCCGCCCGCGGCCGAGGAGTACCGATGAAGAAGGGCGACACGATCGCGGGCTACCGCATCGTCACCGATCCCACCAACGCCAACGGGGGCAAGTGCATCTGGGCCTTCGCGGAGAAGGACGGGGGCCAGTACTTCATCAAGCAGTTCCTCGAACCGAAGCGCCCCCGCGACGACGCCGCCGACTCGAAGAGCGTGCGGATCCGCCGCGAGGTGGCCCGGGAGTTCGAGCAGCGGCACCGCAAGATCATGAAGCGGCTGCGGCCGGACACGCTCGGCGGCGGCAACCTCGTGCTCGCCACCGACTTCTTCCACCAGGGCAGCACCTACTACAAGGTCACGGAGCGGATCGACACCTCCAGCCTGGAGCAGCCCGACGCCCTGGAGCCGCGGCCGAAGACGGTGCTGCTCAAGACGCTCGGAGCGAGCCTCAAGCAGCTCCACGAGACGGGTACGGTCCACGGGGACCTCAAGCCGCTGAACGTGCTGGTCCAGAAGCGGGAGGGAGCCGCGTTCCACTCGGCACGGCTCATCGACTTCGACGACTCCTACGACTCCGGGGACCCTCCGAAGCCGGACGACATCTCGGGCGACTCCGTCTACGGCGCCCCGGAGTGGCGGCGCTATCTCCAGGACGACGGCTCGGCGGGCCCGAAGGACCTCACCTGCGCCGTCGACATCTTCGCGCTCGGCCTCATGACCCATCTGTACGTGGTGGGGCAGCTCCCCTCGTACGACAAGAGGTTCGGCTCGCCCGCGGACGCCGTGAACGCCGGGGAGGAACTCCGGCTCGACGTGCGCCTCTCCGACGAGCTGCTCGGACTGCTGCGCCGGATGACCGACGCCGACCCCCGGGCACGGCCGGACATCTCCGCCTTCATGGCGGCGCTCTCCGACCCCGCCGTGTGCACGCTCCAGCACCGCCGGCCCGGCACGACGGCCCCGGGGATCCCGGCGTCCAGGCCCGAACCTGCGTCCTCGCCCACGTCCACCTCCCCGTCCACCTCCGCGCCCTCCACCGAGGAGCGGCGTCCGAGCCGTATCCGGTCCACCTTCGGCCGGCGGGCGGAGACCGCCGAAACCCCTCCGGCGGCGACGCCCGCCGCCCCCGCGCCCCCGCCTCCTCCCCCTGCGGCCGAGGAGCCGGCGGCGGCGCCCTCCCCCGCGCCGGGCACGTCCCGCGTCCGCATCAACCTCGGCGGCCGCCGCGGCGACCGCCGTACCCCCTGACAAGGAGAACCACCATGAACGACGCCCGCGGGCAGTACCAGGGCAATCTGCAGTACGCCGTCGACATCGCGCTGTGCATCGACGCGACCGGCAGCATGCACCCCGTCCTCGGCACGGTGAAGTCGAGCGCCCTCCAGTTCCACCAGCGGCTCGACGACGTGATGGCCAAGAAGGGGAAGTCCATCAGCCAGCTGCGGCTGAAGGTCATCGCCTTCCGTGACTTCGGCGACGACCCCACGGACGCGATCGAGGAGACCGACTTCCTCCATCTCCCGGCCCAGGCGGGCGAGTTCGAGCAGTTCGTCAGCGGCATCGAGGCCGGAGGCGGCGGCGACTACCCCGAGTCCGGCCTTGAGGCCCTCGCCCTGGCGATCAACTCCCCCTGGGAGACGGGGCTCGACCGCAGGCGCCATGTGATCGTGATGTTCACGGACGCGCCCGCGCACGCCCTCGGTACGGTCGGCGTGGACGCGGCCACCTACCCCCGGCACATCCCCCGCAGCATGGACGACCTCTTCGAGCAGTGGGGCTACGCCCGCAGTCAGACCTCGGTCATGGAGCAGTCCGCCAAGCGTCTCGTGCTGTTCGCGCCGGAGGAGGCCCCCTGGTCCGACCCGATCGCCGAGGAGTGGGACCTCACCCTGCACTTCGCCTCCAAGGCGGGCGAGGGTCTTGAGGAGTTCGAGATGGACGAGATCATCGAGACGATCGCGAACAGCCTGTGAGTCTGGAGTGGGACGGCTTCCACCTGTCCCTGGCGCCTGACGGCCTCCGGTTCCACTGGAGCGGCGGAGGGGCCTTCGACGTCGAGGCGACGAACTGCGTCGCGGCCTCCCTCCGCCCTCCGAAGGAGGCGGGCGAGGCGCACCGGCTCGTCTTCCGCTTCCGGTTCCCCGGCATGGCGGTCGGGACCGAATCGGTCGTGATCCGCGCGGACGTGCCCCCCGGCGAGGTGGAGCACGCCCGGCGCTTCGTGGGCGTGCTCTGGACGGACTACTCGGTACCCGACCAGGCCGGCGCGGACCTGGAGGCGGAGGGCGAGGCTCGGGCCGAGACCGAAGTCGAAGCCGAGGAGGAGCCGGACACCGACTCCGACGCGGGAACAGCGGCGGAGACCGCTCCGGACGATCCTGAACTGGAGCGGGTCCCCGAGGGCCGCGACTGGATCGTCAACCATGTCGGGCCGAGGTCCGAGGAACTCTTCCAGGACGTGATGGCACGCCTGGGGAACAGCGAACGCTAGGAGGGACGACGGGGTGGCGGGCTCTGCCAGATGGAAGTGCAAGGACTGCGGCAGCAACACCGAGGCGGGGCCGACGCCGTGCGGCATCTGCGACTCGGTCCGTAAGGAACCGATCCCGGCGGCCCCCGCCCCGTCGCGCCCGGCGGCGAAACGCCCGTCGCCCGCGCGCCCGTCCGGCGACTGGCAGTGCGCGGTGTGCCGCGCCACCAACCCGTCGCGCCGACTCGACTGCGCCGGCTGCGGCAAGAGCTGGAAGACGAGCGGCGGCCCCGCCCCGAAGAAGACGACGCCGAAGCCGACGACCGCGAAGCCGACGCCGACCAAGGCCACGCCGTCGAAGGCCTCGCCGTCCAAGGCGACACCGCCTGCCAAGAAGGCGGCTCCGAAGAAGGCGGCGCCGAAGAAGCCGACCCCGAGGAGGACGCCCCCGCCGCGCACCGGCGCCACGGGCGGGACCGGCACTCCCCCGACGGGTCTCCTCTACCCGCCGCCCAGCAGCACCGGTTACAGCCCGGCACCCCCGCGGACCCCGACTCCGCCCCCGTACACCCCGCCCGCCTACACCCCGCCCCGCACCCGGCCGCCGTACCGGCCGCCGGCGAAGAAGTCGAACGGCTGCATGATCAGCTGTCTCAGCGTGGTGGGCGGTCTCGTCCTGCTCGGCCTCCTGAACGGAGGGGTCACCGCGATCCTCGGCTCACTCGACGAGGCCGACCCGAAGCCGACGACGACCGCGGCGCCGACCGGCGCCGCCTGCCCGCCCCGTATCGCGGGCACGCTGCCGAGCGGCAAGGGCGCCAGGCTGGTCGAGGCGTTCCGCACGGACTACCACCGGATCACCCTCTGCCGCACGAAGGCGGGGAAGCTGTACTACTACGGCGAGTTCAGGGACGGGCGCGAGAAGGGCATCCCCATGCCGGCGACGAAGACGAGCGACGGGTACGAGGCGAAGAACAGCCCGTACCGGTACGTCATCAGCGGGAGCACCGTCTCCATCTACAAGTCGGGCACCCGCATCGGCCACGAGGAGCTCACCCCGGAACCCTCTCCGAGCTGAGCCCCCGCGTCCGGCACCCCCTAGGCCTGCGGCTCCAGCCGCAGCGAGATCGAATTGATGCAGTAGCGCTGGTCCGTCGGGGTGGGGTACCCCTCACCCTCGAACACATGACCGAGGTGCGAGCCGCAGCGTGAGCAGCGGACCTCGGTACGCAGCATGCCGTGGGAGCGGTCCTCGATCAGTTCGACGGCGGAGCTGTCCTTCGGGTCGAAGAAGGACGGCCAGCCGCAGTGGGACTCGAACTTCTCGTTCGACGTGAACAGCTCCGCGCCGCACGCCCGGCAGGAGTACACACCCTTGGTCGTGGTGTCCGTGTACTCGCCGCGGAAGGCGGGCTCGGTGCCCGCCTGGCGCAGCACCTGGTACTCCGCCGGGGTCAGCTCCGCACGCCACTGCTCGTCCGGCTTCTCGACGTCGTACGCCATGAGCTCGCTCCCTCTGCTGTTGCGACCGCTACTTCGACAGGTGGTCGAGGATCCGCGGACCGAGGTCCGTGACGTCTCCCGCGCCCATCGTCAGAACGAGATCGCCGGGGCCCGCCATTCCCGCCACGACCTCCGGCACGGCGTCCTTGTCGGACACGGGCGTCACGTCGGCGCCCGCCTGACGGGCGGCGGTGATGATCAGCTCGCTGGTGATGCCCGGGATCGGGTCCTCGCGGGCCGGGTAGATGTCGAGGACGACGGACGCGTCGGCGAGGGCCAGCGCGTCGCCCATCTCCTTGCCCAGCTCCTGGGTGCGGGAGAAGAGGTGGGGCTGGAAGACGACGAGGAGCCGGGAGGCTCCGGCGGCGCCCCGCATGGCCTCCAGGTCGGCGGTCATCTCGGTGGGGTGGTGCGCGTACGAGTCGATGACCTGGACGCCCCTGGCCTCGCCCTTGAGCTGCAGGCGGCGGCCGACGCCGGTGTAGGCGGTGAGGGCCTGGGCGAGCTCGGCGGGGTCGATGCCGACGCGGGCGCCGGCGGCGAGTGCCGCGGCGGCGTTGTGGGCGTAGTGACGGCCGGGGACGGAGACGGTGAAGGTGTGCTCGGCGCCGTCGAGGGCGACCGTCACCTCGCTCTTCATCCCGTTCGGGACGATCTTCAGGATCCGCGCGTCGGAGTCCTCGGTCTCACCGACGGTGACGATGTTCAGACCGTCGCGGTCCGCCACCCGGCGGGCCAGCTCGCGGGCGCCCGCGTGCTCGCCGACGACCAGGGTGCCGCCGGGGCGGATCTTGGCGGTGAAGGCCTCGAAGGACTCGTAGATCTCGTCCATCGAGGCGTAGTTCGCGTGGTGGTCCAGCTCGACGTTGAGGACGATCGCGACCTCGGGGTCGTACTTCTGGAAGCTGCGGTCGCTCTCGTCGGCCTCGGCGACGAAGATCTCGCCGTCGCCGTGCAGCGCGTTGGTGCCGGGGCCCGCGAGGTCGCCGCCGATCGCGTACGAGGGGTCCAGACCGAGCTCGGTGAGGGCGACGGCCAGCATGGAGGTGGTCGTCGTCTTGCCGTGCGTGCCGGCGACCGCGATGGCGCGCAGACCGTCCATGAGGGAGGCGAGCGCGTCCGAGCGGTGGACGACGGGGATGCCGAGCTCGGCGGCGCGCGCCAGCTCGGGGTTGTCGGCGCGGATGGCGCTGGAGACGACGACGGCGGAGGCGTCGTCGGCGAGGTGCTCGGCCGCGTGGCCGATGTGCACGGTGGCGCCCAGGGCGCGCAGGGACTCCGCGGTCGCGGACTCCTTGGCGTCGCTGCCGGCGACCTTGGCGCCGCGCTGGGCGAGGATCTTCGCGATGCCCGACATTCCGGCACCGCCGATGCCGATGAAGTGCGGCCGTTCCATGGCGGCAGGGATGGCGGGTGCCATGCGGATCTCTCCCCTGGGTGCGTCTTGTATCTGCTGCCCGTTGCGCGCGCATCGGGCAGGTGTGCGGAAGCCCCCAGCCTAGTGGCTCGGGCCGGGTGGCCCCGGCGTGCCACGGCGGGGCCGGTGCCGTACGGGGCCCGGGTCCGCGCCCCCGTGCGGGGGGGGCGGACCCGGGCCCCGGCTGTCTACTCGCTCACCTGCTCACTGTGGGCGAAGAGCTTGAGCACGGGGACCCCCACCTTGTGGCGGGCCCGGGACGCCCAGTCCCGGTGGAAGAACTCCTCCACGTAGTGCGGGGCGGTGAGCACGATCACCTCGTCCGCCTCCGACTCCTCGACCACCGCCTTCATCTTGTTGAGCGGGTGGTCCTCGACGACCTGGCCGACCGCTTCGCAGCCGGCGTCTCTCAGGGCCTGGAGCGAGTGCTCCAGGGCCTGCTCGGCGGGGACCCTGGCCTCCTTGCCCTCCGGTTCGTCGCCCTCACGGGCGGCTTCCTTCAGTTCGCCCATGGCTACGTCGTCGATGGCACGCAGCAGTACATCGGCCTGGTCACCACGCGGCTGCATCAGAACGATGAAGGACACGCCCTCGTCGCCGTGCAGCGTGGTGACGAACTCCACGTCGACGGACGTCAGGGGCTTCTCGATCATCAGAACGCTTGTGAACACCTCAGGAGCCCTTCTGCGGAAACCATCCTTCCCCGTGCCCGCACGGGGTCTGCGACAGTAAGTGTGCCCAGCGGACGGTAAGCGGAACGACAAATTCCGCGATTGTCAGATCCGAAGGTAGCGGGTGAAGAGGAAGCCGTCCTGCTCCAGCACGGAAGCCACCGAAAAGCGTGTCGGGACGGCCACCGCGGGGCCCCCGGCGATCCTCTGGGCGTCACCCGCCGTCATCGTCGGCGAGAGCGTCAGACACAGCTCGTCGAGGACGTCCGCCGCCACGAACTGACCGAGCAGCCGGGGCCCGCCCTCGGTCAGCTGCCGCCGGAGCCCGCGCTCCGCGAGCACCGCCGTCGCACGGGCCGGCTCCACCCCCGCCCCGTCGCCCGCCACGAGCACCTCGGCGCCCGCCGCGCGGGCCGCGGCGACCCGCTCGGGGGGCGCTGCGGCCCCCGTGAGGACCAGGGTCGGCACCAGCGGCTCGGTGAAGAGCGGCAGCGAGAAGTCGAGGGCCAGGGAGGCGCTGACCACGGCGATGACGGGCGCGGGGCCCTGTCCCGCGGCGGCGCGGCGGGCCGCGAAGGCCTCACGCGCGCGTGCCGGGCGGTAACCCTCCAGGCGTACCGTTTCCGCACCGACCACGACGACATCGGCCAGCGCCCGCAGGGTGCCGAAGATCCGCATGTCGGTCTCGGAGGAGAGCGGCTGGGAGCGTCCGTCGTGCTGACCCGCTCCGTCGAGCGAGGAGACCATGTTGGCCCGCAGCCATGAGCCCCGGGAGGAGAGCTCGGGGTACGCGTAGGCGTCGGCGAGCTCGTCGAGGGACCACTCGGGGCCACCGTCCGCACCGACGGCGGCCGGTCCGGTGGCCGTCCCCCCGCCCGTGGTCTCGTGGGCTGTCATGTCCGTCACAGGGAGCAGTCGTCGCATTCTCGCAGTCTGGCACGGCGCTTACAGTGGGGAACTGTGTCGACCCGTGCCCTCACCGAAGCCCCTTCCGCCTCAGCGGCCCCGCTCTCGCTCTGCTCCCGGGAGCCCCACGTCCCCGCCGACCGTCTCGTCGCGGAGATGGTGCCGCCGCCGCGCTTCGACTCCGTACGGTTCGACACGTATCTCCCCGACCCGAACCAGCCCAGCCAGACGGACGCCGTCAAGGCCCTGAGCCAGTTCGCCGAGGGCCTGGGCGGAGCGCACGCCTCCGGTGCCGGGAAGCGCCGCTGGTTCGCCCGGAAGCCGGCCGCACCCACCGGACCGCGCGGCGTCTATCTGGACGGCGGGTACGGCGTCGGCAAGACCCACCTGCTCGCCTCGCTCTGGCACGCCACGCCCGCCGAGCCCGCACTCAAGGCCTTCGGCACCTTCGTCGAGCTGACCAACCTGGTCGGCGCGCTCGGCTTCCAGCAGACGGTGAAGACCCTCGGCGAGCACCGTCTCCTCTGCATCGACGAGTTCGAGCTCGACGACCCGGGCGACACCGTCCTCGTCTCCAGCCTGCTCGCCAGGCTCGTCGAATCGGGTGTCGCGCTCGCCGCCACCTCCAACACGCTCCCCGGCAAGCTCGGCGAGGGCCGCTTCGCCGCCGCCGACTTCCTCCGCGAGATCCAGGGCCTCTCCGCCCACTTCATGCCGCTGCGGATCGACGGCGAGGACTACCGCCACCGTGGCCTGCCCGAGGCCCCGGCCCCGTACTCCGACCAGGTCGTCACGGAGACCGCGTACGCCACGCCGGGCGCCTCCCTCGACGACTTCCCGCACCTGCTCGAACACCTGGCCAGGGTGCACCCCAGCCGGTACGGCGCGCTGACCGACGACCTCTCCGCGGTCTGTCTCACCGATGTGCGGCCCGTCCCCGACCAGTCGACGGCGCTGCGGCTCGTCGTCCTGGCCGACCGGCTCTACGACCGCGAGATACCGGTCCTCGCCTCGGGTCTCCCCTTCGACCGGCTCTTCAGCGACGAGATGCTGAACGGCGGGTACCGCAAGAAGTACTTCCGGGCGATCTCCCGGCTCACCGCCCTCGCCCGCGACGCCAAGGGGCTTGTCCGGCAGTAGGTTGGTGGCCGTACCCGATCGAAAGGGATCCACCATGGCCACCGTGCGTCACGCCCACACCGTCTGGCAGGGCGACCTCCTCAAGGGCTCCGGCGTCGTCACCCTCGACTCCTCGGGTCTCGGCTCGTACGACGTCTCCTGGCCGGCCCGCACGGAGGAGCCGAACGGCAAGACCAGCCCCGAGGAGCTCATCGCCGCCGCGCACTCCTCCTGCTTCTCCATGGCCTTCTCCAACATCCTGGCCAAGGCCGACGCCCCGCCGGCCCGCCTGGAGACCAAGGCGGACGTCACCTTCCAGCCGGGGAAGGGCATCACCGGCATCCACCTCACCGTGCGCGGAGAGGTCCCCGGCATGGACGCGGACCAGTTCCAGTCGCTCGCCGAGGACGCGAAGAAGAACTGCCCGGTCAGCCAGGCGCTCACGGGCACGACGATCACGCTCACCGCCGAGCTGGTCTGACTATCCGACCTATCTGACCCCAGGTCAGAACAGGCGTCCCACGAGACCGTTGTGGCCCGCATGGTTCACGTGTCACCACCGTGCGTGATACACACATGCGGGTCACGCGTCACACACCTGTCCGCCAACAGGAAAAGTGGGTTGCTCATGTCCGCGACACGACGTCAGATCCTGTCCCGCACCGGCGCCGCCGCCGTCGGGATCGCCTTCACCGGCGCGCTCTCCGAACTCTTCGCCGGCAGCGCCGCCGCCGCCGGAAGCGGGGACGGCTACGGCCCGCTGGTCCCCGACCCGGACGGCCTCCTCGACCTCCCGGCCGGCTTCCGCTACAAGGTCCTCTCCCGGCAGGGCGATCCGCTCCGCTCCGGCGAGGGCCTCGTCCCCAGCAACCCCGACGGCATGGCCGCGTTCGCCGGCCGCCGCGGCCGGACGCACCTCGTCCGCAACCACGAGAACCGGGTCACCGGGAAGATCGGCGTCCCGACCGTCCCCGGTCTGACCTACGACCCGGCCGCCAAGGGCGGCTGTACGGCCCTGGAACTCGACGGCCGGAACAACGTGATCGACGAGCGGGTCGCCATCGCCGGGACCGCCGTCAACTGCGCGGGCGGGCCGACCCCGTGGCGCACCTGGCTGACCTGCGAGGAGACCGAGGACAAGGCCGGCACGAACGGCTACACCAAGGACCACGGCTTCGTCTTCGAGGTCGACGGCGCCGACCCGCACCGCACCGGGGCCGTCCCGCTCACCGCGATGGGCCGCTTCCAGCACGAGGCGATCGCGATCGACCCGGCGAACGGCATCGTGTACGAGACGGAGGACGCCTTCCAGCAGCCCTTCGGCCTCTTCTACCGCTTCCTCCCGCACAAGCCGCTCGGCGGCACCGGTTCGCTGCGCGCCGGCGGCGCCCTGGAGGCCATGCGGGTGCCGGGCGTCGCGGACCTCTCGGTGATACAGGAGACCGGCGCCCGCTTCGAGGGCGTCGAGTGGGTCCCCGTACCGGATCCGCAGGCGGTGGAGACCCCGATCAGGCTCCAGGACTTCGGCCCGAAGGGCATCACGCACGCGCAGAAGCTGGAGGGCTGCTACTGGGGCGGGAACGCCGTGTACTTCGTGTCCTCGTTCGCGCGCGTCAAGGACGGCTCCGGCGCCACGCACTTCGGGCAGGTCTGGAAGTACGAGCCGCACCGGCGCCGACTCACGCTCGTCGTCGTCTTCGGCCCGAGCACCGACATCCAGCTCCCGGGCGAGTCCCCCGACAACATCTGTCTCGCGCCGAGCGGGGGCCTGATGGTGTGCGAGGACGGCGACGGGGCGCAGCACGTCTACGGCGTCAGCAGGAAGGGCGAGGTGTACGCGCTGGCCCGGGGCGCGCGGAACATCGGCACGCCCGAGGCGCCGGAGTGGGGCGAGTTCGCGGGCGTCACCTTCTCGCCCGACCGGCAGACGATGTACGTGAACTGCTACACCCCGGGGACGACGTTCGCGGTCACGGGTCCGTGGTGCTGACGTCGCCGACGTCGCGTCGCGGGCATCCGCCCCTTTGATCGGTTAACTTCCGATCGTGAACACTTCTGTACGAAAGGTGGCGGCGCTCGGTCTTCTGGGCGCCGCCCTCCTCGGTTGCGGCGCACCAGCCGCCGAGACAGCCCCCATGAAGGAGCCGACCGCCGCCGGGAGCCCGCCGCCCCGGGCCGGCGCGACCGCCGCCGCCCCGAAGCCCGCGCGCGTCCCCGCCGCGCCGCCCACCATGGCACCGGGACCCGGCGGACTCACCCCCGTGTACGAGCGCCGCGCCAAGGGCGCGGAGAAGGTCGTCGCGCTCACCTTCGACGCCGACATGACCGCCGACCAGGGCCCCCGGGCCGCGCGCGGCGAACGCTTCGACAATCCGGAGCTCATCGCGACCCTCCGCCGGCTCTCGGTGGACGCGACCGTCTTCATGACGGGCCGCTGGGCCGAGGAGTACCCCGACCAGGCCAGGTCCATCGGCGGCGACCCGCGCTTCGAGATCGCCAACCACTCCTACAGCCACTACGCCTTCGCGTCCCCCTGCTACGGCCTGCCGACCGTCCCCGCACCCGACATGACGGCCGACGTCCAGCGGGCCTTCGACGCCTTCCGTGACGCCGGCGCCGTCAACGTCGTCCCGTACTTCCGCTTCCCCGGCGGCTGCTACGACGACGCGGCCCTGCGCGCGCTCGCCCCGGCCGGGGTGACCGCGGTCCAGTGGGACGTGGTCAGCGGGGACGCCTTCGCGAAGGACGCGGACGCCGTCGCCGAGCAGGTCATCGACGGGGTGAAGCCCGGCTCCCTGGTCGTCCTGCACTGCACCCGCAGCGCCGCCCCCGTGACCGAGCGGGCGATCCGCCGCATCGTCCCGGAGCTCAGGGCCCGCGGCTACCGCTTCGTGAAGGTCTCGGAGCTCATGAGCCGCTGAGGTCAGGACACCCCCTAGGGCCTCAGCCGGAGCAGGCCGTCCGCTCGGCCTCGCGCCACTCGCAGACGGGGCAGAGGGTGATGCCCTTCGTCGACTCCGGGTACTCGGTCGGCTCCTGGCACAGCACGCACGCGGCGAACGGTCCCTCGGCCGCCGGTTCGGGCTTCGGGCCGGGCTCGGGGGCACAGGAGAACGTGGTCTCGCTCATGTCTTCGAGCGTACTCACTCCAGGCGCCCGGTGGCCCGGCAGGCGCTGAACGCCGCCGCCGTCGCCAGGAGCAGGGCGGCCGCGGCGGCGAGCCACGGCGGAGCCGCCGTCGTCGTGCGGGCGCCGGTGATCAGGGCCGTCACGGCGTGCTTCGCGGGCGAGCCGCTGGTCACCAGGGCGAGGAGCGAGCCCAGGACGAGGACCGCGAGCGACCAGCCGGTGGCCCGGACGAACGGCCGGGAGGCCAGCGTGCCGACGGCGGCGCCCGTCAGCACACAGGCCGAGGCGGCGAGGAGACCCGTGGTCGCCGCGGCGATCGCCGTGACGCCCCGCCGGTCACCGGTCGCCGTCACCACGAGGACCGCGACCGCGCCGACGAGCGCCGGCAGGGCGGTCCCGGTGACCAGCGCCGCGAGATGCGCGCGCTCCCGGCCGCCTGCCGCCGCGACCACGCTCCGGGCCGCGGGTGGCTCCTGCGTCAGGCAGATCCGCACGGACCAGGCGGTCACCGGGAGGAGGGCGGCGGCGGTGACGCCGAGCGCGCCGAGCACGGGCTCGCCGAGGGAGATGCCGACGCCGAGGACGGCCGCGTACAGGAGGAGCGGTGCCAGCCAGCGCTGCGAGCGGAGCAGCAGACCCGTCTGGTAGCGCAGGAGCGCCGTCATACCCGTACGCCTTCGGTGGTGAGGTGATCGATGTGCCAGGAGGCCGCGAGGAGCGCCGTGAGCAGGGCGTCGGAGTGGGCGGCGTCCACGGTGAGGACGGTGGTGGTGTCACCGGGCCCCGGCGGGGTGACGACGGGACCGCCGGGCAGCCGCTCCGGGAGCGGCCGGCGGCCGCCGGAGACGGCGATCCGGACGCGGGGCGGGGGCTCGGCCTCCCCGTCGGTCGGGGTGACGTGCTCGTACGCGAGGCCGTACGCGTCCGGCTCCCCCACCTCCCGTACCCGACCACCGCCCACCGCGTACACCGCGTCCGCCTCGCCCGCGAGCCGGCGGGGGTCGTGGTCGACGAAGACGATCGTCGCGCCCGCCGCCCGCCGTTCGCGGACGGCCGCGTCCAGTTCCGCACGCGCGCCCGTGTCGAGGCCGGTCCAGGCCTCGTCGAGGACGAGCAGGGCCGGGTCGGCGAGGAGCGCCTGGGCGACGGCGACCTTCTGGCTGGTGCCCTTGGAGAGTTCCGCCATGGCCGTTCCCGCGTGCTCGGCGGCCCCGAAGCGCTCCAGCCACTCCCCCGCCGCGGTCCGCGCCGCCGCCCGGCCGAGGCCCTGGATCCGTCCCAGGTGGACCAGGTAGTCGGCGGCCATGAACGGCAGGGCGACCGGGAAGCGTTCGGGGACGTACGCGGTGCGGGCCGGGCGGCCCGTGACGCGGCCCTCGCTGGGCGCGTCGACTCCGGCGACCGTCCGGAGCAGGGTGGACTTGCCGGTGCCGTTGGTGCCGACGACCCGGACGAGGGTCGCCGCGGGCAGGTCGAGGCCGACCTCACGCAGGACCCACGGCCCCCGGAGGCCGTGCCGCCGGCCGACGCGCTCCAGCCTCAACCGGCCGAGTTCTTCTGCGGGGTGGCCTCGCTGGGCCGGACGACGACGAAGCCCTGGCCCTCCAGCTTGAGCTGCACCGCCTCGCCCGAGCCGCCGCGCATCATCGAGCCGAGCGACTGCGAACGGTGCAGCGAGGTGCGCAGCTGCTCGCTCCAGCCGACGACGGCGTCCGTGTCGACGTAGACCGGGGCCTGCGGGGAGACGGGAATGACGATCGGGGTGCCCTCGCAGATCAGGGCGACCTTGCCGTAGCCGGAGAAGACGGAGTTGAAGAGGCCTCCGCCGGTCATGCCGGCGCCCTTCACCGTCCTGATCTCGTAGTGGAGGCTGGCGTCGAAGCAGAGCACGTTGCGGCCGTTGACCGAGAACGCGTCGCCCTGCTCGATCTCGACGATGAAGCAGCTCTGCGCCTCGTGCGCGAACCACACCTCGCCCCGGCCGCGCACGGCCATCAGCGCGAGGCCCTCACCGGTGACGGCCCGCTTGAGCAGGCCGCCGATGCCCTGGCCCTTGCGCTCGAACTGGAGGTCGCCGCGGAAGGCGATCATCGAACCCTGGCGGGCGTGCATCTCGCCGTCGACCGTGTACTTGACCGACTTGGAGTTCTGCAGGGTCATGCCCGGGAAGGTGGCGGCCTCGGCGAGATGCTCGCCGGCAAAAAGATCGCTCTTCATGGGGGCATCCTGGCCCGGAAGGGACGATTCCCACAAGAACCGCTCGTCACGGCAGTGGCAGACTTGCTAGGTGAGCAGCAACGACACCGATTCCGCCGGCAGCACCGACCTCCGCGACGCCGAAGTCCCCGACGCCGATCTCCGCGACGAGAAGCCGCAGTTCGTCCTCCCGCTGGTCGTCCGCATCGAGCGGGACGCGCCGCCGGCCCGTACCGACGCGCTCGAGACCGCCGCGCGCGCGGTCCTGGAGATCCTGACCGACGACCGTTCCCTCGGCGAGGGCGAGTGGGCCCGGGTCATGACGGACTGGCAGGACGCCAGGATCCGCAAGGTGGTGCGCCGGGCGCGCGGCGCCGAGTGGCGGCGGGCCGCGGCGCTCCCCGGGATCACGGTCAGCGGTACGGAGGCGGAGGTACGGGTCTTCCCGCCGGTCCCCCTCGACGGCTGGCCCAAGGAGCTGGCCAAGCTCCAGGTCTCGGGCACCGACCTCGACGACCCGGCCGCGCCCGGACCCGTACCGGAGGGGACGGCGGTGCTGTGGTTCAACCCCGGGCTCGACATGTCGGCGGGCAAGGCGATGGCGCAGGCCGGGCACGGGGCGCAGCTGCTGTGGTGGGCGATGGCGGAGGCCGACCGCAAGGCCTGGCGGGAGGCGGGGTTCCCGCTCGCGGTACGGACGGCGCCGGAGGAGGACTGGGCAGGCCTGACGACGAGCGGCCTCCCGGTGGTGCGGGACGCGGGGTTCACCGAGATCGCGCCGGGCTCGTGCACGGTGGTCTCGGCGTTCCCGAACCTCAAATGAAGCTCTGAACGTCCCCCTCCTGGGGTTCGAACGTTCCCGCGAGGGTCATGACGTGGGTGACTGAGGACCGAAGGAGGGGGACATGACGGAACTCGGCATCGGCATCGGCTGGCGTCCCGAGATCGCTGAGGCGGTGGAGGGACTGTCCGGTCTCGACTGGGTGGAGGTCGTCGCGGAGAACATCTGCGCGGACCATCTGCCCGATTCACTGACCCGGCTCCGCGAGCGCCGCGTCACGGTCGTCCCGCACGGCGTCTCGCTCGGCCTCGGGGGTGCGGACCGGCCCGACCCGGCGCGGCTCGCCGCGCTCGGCGAGAAGGCGGTGGCGCTCGGCGCGCCGCTGGTCACGGAACACATCGCGTTCGTACGGGCCGGGGGGCCGCTCACGGCGAGCCCGCTGCTCGAAGCGGGCCATCTGCTTCCCGTGCCCCGGACGCGGGACGCCCTCGACGTGCTCTGCGAGAACGTACGGATCGCGCAGGACGCGCTGCCCGTACCGCTCGCCCTGGAGAACATCGCGGCCCTGATCGCGTGGCCGGGCGAGGAGATGTCGGAGGGACGGTTCCTGGCGGAGCTGGTGGAGCGTACGGGGGTACGGCTCCTCATCGACGTCGCCAACCTCCACACCAACCACGTCAACCGGGGCGAGGACCCGGCGCGGGCCCTGTCCGAACTGCCGGTCGACGCCATCGCGTACGTGCATGTGGCGGGTGGCGTCGAGCGGGACGGGGTCTGGCACGACACGCACGCGCACCCGGTGCCGAAGGCCGTCCTTGACGTCCTCGCGGACCTCGCGTCACGGGTGTCGCCGCCGGGCGTGCTCCTGGAGCGGGACGACGACTTCCCGCCGGCGGAGGAGCTGGCGGCGGAACTGGAAACAATCCGGGGGACCTTGACGGGTACGCCGCGGACAAGGACTCACCGGGGTACGGGTTCCAGCCAAGGGGCGCCGCGCTACGGGGCTGTGCCCACCCTCCCCCAGACTTCGTCCGGGGGGACCCCCACCGCCCCTGCGGAACGTATGCCCACAGCGGTGACGCAGCCGTTGCTCATCGGTGCCGGGGCCCGAGTCTCGGGCGGGGCGATGCCGAGCGCCCCCGTCGAGACGCCCCCCGCACCCACGCGGGCCGCCCGCCAGCGCCTCGGCCTCGCCCAGGCCTCGCTCCTCTCCGCGCTCGTCGCCGGAACCCCCGTCCCCGAGGGCTTCGACAGCCGTCGGCTCGGCGTGCAGAGCCGGGCGCTCGCGGCGAAGCGGGCCGGGGTGGTCGCGAAGGTCGCGCCGGAGCTGCCGGAGATCCTCGGCACGGGCTTCCGGCCGGCGTTCCTCGCGTACGCCAGGTCCCGTCCCATGACCGGCGGCTACCGCCGGGACGCGCTCGACTTCGCCGAACACCTGCTCGTGGCCGGGCGGCCGGAGGATCCGGTGGCACGGCGGCAGCTCACGGAGTGGTGGCAGGACCGTTCCGGCAGCCGTCCGCCGGGCCGCGCCACGCGGCTCGTGCGGGCCGCACGTCACGCACTCGTACGGAGATGAGGTGCCTGTGAACGTCCTGGTCACGCTCTACTACCTGGCCGGTGCCACCGGCATCGCGCTGCTCGTCACCCGGGTCGCCCGGGCCCGCCGGGGACCCGGCGGAGCCGTCCACGACCGTTACGAGGCCGCGTTCCTCAACGGCGGTCCCGCCAGGGTCGTCGACACCGCCCTCGCCGCCCTCCAGGCGGACGGCAGGCTCGCGGTGGGCGGCCCCGGCATCGTGGCCGTCCTCCGTCCCACCGCGTACGACCCGGTGGAGCGCGCCGTGCTCCAGGCGCATGCCGCCGCCCCGCACGGGGCCCTGCACCACCTCCGGCTCGCGGTCATGCGGCACCCTGCGGTCCAGGAGATCGGCGAGGGGCTCGCGGCGCGCGGGCTCGTCGTGCACCTGGCGGTCCGCCGCACCACGGTCCGGTGGTGCGTCGCCGTCGGCCTCACCGCCTTCGTGCTCTTCCCGGTGTCGGCCCTCCTCACCGCCGTGGACTTCGCCACCGACGCGGGGACGTCGGTCCCGTTCATCCTCAAGGTGCTGCCGGTGCTGTTCGCCTGCGTGATCACCGCCTTCGTCTGCGGGTCGCTCTCCGCCCGGCAGATCACCCCGGCCGGCCAGGCCGCGGTCTCCGCGTACGGACGGGCGCACGCCCACCTCGGGGACGCGGGCCTGCTCGTCGCCCTGCACGGGCTGCGGGCCCTGCCCGATCCGGTGCTGCGGGAGCAGCTCGTCGCCGCGGCCAGGTTCTCCGGGCCGGTCCGGCGACGCCGGAGCGGCGGCAGGCGTCCGGTGCGGCACGGGTACGCCGACACGGGCGACGACCTCGCGGCCGCCGTCGTGTGGTGCGCGGGGGTGAGCTCCTGCGGGGGCGGGGGCGGGGGAGGCTCGTGTTCCGGCGGCGGAAGCTCGTGCTCCGGCGGAGGCGCCGGCTGCGGGGGCGGAGGCGGGGGCAGCTCGTGCTCCAGCTCAAGCTCGTGTTCGAGCTCCAGCTCCAGCTCGTGCTCCAGCTCGAGTTCCAGCGGGAGTTCGTGTTCGAGCTCCAGCAGCTGACCGTCCGCCAAGGACGCCGGAAAGGCCCGGAAATGACGCCGGTGCGGCGCGCGTCACGCGCGCCGCACCCGGAGCCGGACCCGGTGTCGCTGGAACGGCAGGCAACGTTCCCGCCTGCCGTCTGATCTTCCGGGTCGAGGGGTGGCGCGCCCGGCCGGGAGCCGGGCCGCCACCAGGTTCGTACGGCCGTCAGGCCAGGCCCGCCACCAGGTCGGCGACGCTCTTGCGGCGACCGGTGTAGAAGGGGACCTCTTCGCGGACGTGCATCCGCGCCTCGGAGGCGCGCAGGTGACGCATGAGGTCCACGATGCGGTGCAGCTCGTCGGCCTCGAAGGCGAGGAGCCACTCGTAGTCGCCGAGGGAGAAGGAGGCGACCGTGTTGGCGCGGACGTCCGGGTAGCCACGGGCCATCTTGCCGTGGTCGGCGAGCATCCGGCGGCGGTCCTCGTCCGGCAGCAGGTACCAGTCGTAGGAGCGGACGAAGGGGTAGACCGAGACGTAGTCGCGCGGGTTCTCGTCGGCCAGGAAGGCCGGGATGTGCGACTTGTTGAACTCGGCGGGGCGGTGCAGCGCCATGTTGGACCAGACCGGCTCCAGGGCGCGGCCCAGCTTGGTGCGGCGGAAGAGGTTGTACGCCTCCTGGAGCTCGTCGCTCGTCTCGGCGTGCCACCAGATCATGACGTCGGCGTCGGCGCGCAGACCGGACAGGTCGTACGTGCCGCGGACGGTGATGTCCTTGGCCGCGAGCTGGTCGAACAGCTCCTGGACCTCGTCGGCGTAACCGCCGCGGTCCTCGGGCAGGACATCGCGCAGCTTGAACACGGACCACAGGGTGTAGCGGATGACCTCGTTGAGGTCCTTCGCCTTCTTACCGGCGTTCGGGATCTTTTCGGGCGCACTCATACGCCTATTCTCGCCCGTCACAGGGAGTGCCCCGCACCGGGGTCGGTCCTTTTCGACGTGGCGATGATCTCCTCCGCGATCTCGTCCGCCGCGCGGTGGGCGGAGGCGACGCAGGCGGGGATGCCGACGCCGTCGTACGCGGCGCCCGCGACCCGCAGGCCGGGGAGCGCGGCGACGGCCTCGCGGACCCGGGCGACGCGGTCGAGATGGCCGACGGGGTACTGGGGCAGGCCGCCGGTCCAGCGGATGACCGTGGTGGCGACGGGGCGCGCCCCGAGCCCGGTGGCGGCGGCGAGGTCCTTGAGGGAGGCGGCGACGAGGTCGGCGTCCTCGCGGTGGAGCTGCTCCTCCTCGCCGTGGCGGCCGACGGAGGTGCGCAGAACGAACAGGTCGGGGGCGCCGTCGGCGACCCAGCGCCACTTCTGCGAGGAGAAGGTGGAGGCCTTGATCGTGTGGCCGTCGACGGGGGGAACGAGGAAGCCGGATCCGGCCAGGGCGGGCATGTCGGAGCGGCGGAAGGCCAGGGTGACCAGGGCCATGGAGGCGTACGCGACGGTGTCGAGCTCGGCGGAGGCCGCGGGCGCGTGCGGGGCGAGGAGCCTGGCGGCGGGCCCCGCGGGGGTGGCGAGGACGACGGCGTCCGCGCTGAGGACCCGGTCGCCGCTGACGACCTGCCAGCCGGTGGGGCCGGTGCGGCGCAGTGCGGTCACGGGGGCGTCGGTGAGGATCTCGCCGCCCGCGGCGCGGATCGCGTCGGCGACCGCGCCCGGCAGGGTGCCGACTCCGCCCTCGACACCGAGGAAGACGGAGCCGCCGAGGCCGGTGGCGGCGCCCGCCGCGTCGGTGGGGACGGCGGCGCCGGCCCGCTGGACGGCGCGGACGGCGGCGGTGAGCGTGGGGTGGCTGCGGGCGGCCTCGAAGAGGGCGGGGACGGCGGCCCGCATCGAGATGCGGTAGGCGTCACCGGCGTACACCCCGCCGAGGAGGGGTTCCACGAGCCGGTCGACGACCTCGTGGCCCATGCGGTCGGCGACGTACGCGCCGATGGCGATGTCCTCGCCGATCTCGGTCGGGGGCAGCTCGCCGTCGCGTCCGATCCGGCGTACGCCCTCGTCGGAGAGGAGCCGGTCGACGGCGTGGGCGTCGCCGGGGACTCCCATGACGTGGCCCTTGGGCATGGGGACGAGCTCGCCGCGGGACCAGACGGACGCGGTGGTGGTGGCGGGGGCCTGGAGCCGGTCGCCGAGGCCGACGGCCCGGGCCAGAGCGACGGCCTCCGGGCGGCGGGCGAGCAGCGACTCGGCGCCGAGGTCCACGGGGGCGCCCGCGATCTCCCCGGCGAGGAGCTTGCCGCCGAGCCGGCTCCCCGCTTCGAGGAGGGTCACCCGGTGTCCGGCGACGGCAAGCCGGTGGGCGGCCGCGAGCCCGGCGATACCGCCTCCGGCGACGACGACATGGGATCCCGTGGTGTCCGCGTTCATGGCACCACTCTCTCAAATCGCCCGCCCGCTCCCGTTCCGAGGCCCGACCGTGACCGCATCGCTACCGCAGGAGGGCAACCCGTTCCGGGGGCCCGTACGTCGAAGAGGCATCGCAGTGGCGACACTCACCACCATCCCTGGGGGGACACGATGCGGAGCGCACGAACGACGGCGAGAACGACGCGCACACGTGCGGCGGCAACGGCAGCGGCCCTGCTCACGGCCGCCCTGGTCGTGACCGGCTGCGGCGCCGACGGCACCGACATGGGCGCGGACGGCAAGCGGGACCTGAGCGCGGCCGCCGGCGCGAAGGGCGGCAGCGGGGCCGAGGCCCCCGGGGCCGCTGACGGCTCCTCGGGCGCCGAGCAGGCCGGGAAGCAGTCGAAGGCGCCCGCCGAGCAGCACGTCATCCGTACCGCCTCCCTCTCGGTGGAGGTCGACGACGTGACGAAGGCCCTGGCCACGGCCCGCCGGGTGACGGCCGGCGCGGGCGGGCGGATCGAGAACGAGGCGACGGAACGGGTCGACGACATGTACGTCACCTCGCGGGTCGTGCTGCGGGTGCCGCAGGAGCGGTACGACACGGTGCTCGCCGAGCTCGCGGGCACCGGGAAGCTCCTCGGCCGCAAGGCGGACGCCAAGGACGTCACCGAGCAGGTGGTGGACGTGGAGAGCCGGATCGCCACCCAGCGCGCGAGCGTGGCACGGGTGCGGGCGCTGATGCAGCGGGCGGAGAAGCTGGCGGACGTGGTGACCTTGGAGGGCGAGCTGAGCCGCCGTCAGGCGGACCTGGAGGCGCTGCTCGCCCAGCAGTCCTCGCTGAGGGACCGGACGTCCCTGGCGACGATCACCCTGGAGCTGACGGAGAAGGAGAAGCCGCGGCCCGAGGAGCCGGAGGAGGGCGGTCCCGGCTTCGGGGACGCCCTGAGCGGCGGCTGGAACGCCCTGGTCGCCGCGGTGACCTGGATCGGCCTCATCCTGGCGGCCCTTGCCCCGTGGCTCGCGGTCGCCCTGATCGCGTTCGTCGTGTGGCACCGCCTGATCCGCCCGCGCCGCGCGGCACGGCCCCGTCCGGCCGCCCCTGCCCTGCCGGACACCCCGCGCAACGCCGCCGGGGCTGCCACGGCTCCCGAACACCCGGAGACCGGCGCGAAGTAGTTTCTTCTCATGACGGAACGACTGGTGGTCATCGGTGGGGACGCGGCGGGGATGTCCGCCGCGTCGCAGGCGCGCAGGCTGAAGGCCCCCGGGGAGTTGGAGATCGTCGCCTTCGAGCGCGGTCACTTCTCCTCGTACTCGGCCTGTGGCATCCCGTACTGGGTCGGCGGCGACGTCGCCTCCCGCGACGAGCTGATCGCCCGCTCCCCCGAGGAGCACCGGGAGCGCGCGATCGATCTGCGGATGCGGACGGAGGTGACGTCCGTCGACGTGCCCGGGCAGCGGATCCGTACGCGGGATCTGGAGAGGGGTACGGAGGCCTGGACGGGTTTCGACAAGCTGGTGATCGCGACAGGGGCGCGGCCGAAGCGCCCGGCGCTGCCGGGGATCGACGCGCCGGGCGTGCACGGCGTGCAGACCCTGGACGACGGGCAGGCGCTGCTCGACTCACTCGACCGGGCGCCGGGGCGGCGTGCGGTGGTGGTCGGCGCGGGCTACATCGGCGTGGAGATGGCCGAGGCACTGCTGGCCCGCGGCTACGAGGTGACGGTGCTGCACCGGGGCGAGCAGCCGATGGCGACCCTCGATCCGGACATGGGCCGCCTGGTGCACCGGGCGATGGACGGCCTGGGGATCACGACGGTCGCCTCGGCGGAGGTCACGAAGATCCTGACGGGTGAGGACGGCCGGGCCCGGGCGGTGGCGACGGAGGACGCCGAGTACCCGGCGGACGTGGTGGTCCTCGGGATGGGGGTGGTGCCGGAGACCTCGCTCGCGCGGGCGGCGGGCCTGCCCCTCGGAGCGCACGGCGGACTCCTGACGGATCTGGCGATGCGGGTCAGGGGCCACGCGAACATCTGGGCGGGCGGTGACTGCGTGGAGGTCCTCGACCTGGTCTCGGGCCGTGAGCGGTACGTGCCGCTGGGGACGCACGCGAACAAGCACGGCCAGGTCATCGGCGCGAACGTGGGCGGTGACTACGCGACGTTCCCGGGTGTGGTGGGCACGGCGGTGTCGAAGGTGTGCGACCTGGAGATCGCGCGGACGGGCCTGCGGGAGAAGGACGCCCGCGAGGTGGGGCTGCGGTTCGTGACGGTGACGGTGGAGTCGACGAGCCGGGCGGGGTACTACCCGGGTGCCGCGCCGATGACGGTGAAGATGCTGGCCGAGCGGCGGACGGGGCGGCTGCTCGGGGTGCAGATCGTGGGCCGGGAGGGTGCGGCGAAGCGGGTGGACATCGCGGCCGTGGCGCTGACGGCGGGGATGACGGCGGAGGCGATGACGGCCCTGGACCTGGGGTACGCGCCGCCGTTCTCGCCGGTGTGGGACCCGGTCCTGATCGCGGCGCGGAAGGCGACGGCGGCCGTTCGGGCGGCGGGATGACCCGAGCGGCAGAGTGACACGCGGTAATGACTTGCACGCGATCCGTCACCATGCGTCACTCTTCGCATGATCCGACACACCGCGCGTGCGCTCTGCGCCGCCTCTCTCGTCATCGCCCCCCTCGCCCTGGCCGCGGCCCCCGCGCACGCGGTGACCTCCTGCACCGTCAACGGGTCCCCCAGGTCCGGCCCGGTCGTGAACGGCACCGCGGGCAACGACTACATCGTGTGCTCGTCCGTGGACCCCGGCGATCAGGTCAACGGCCTCGGCGGCGACGACAACATCGTTCTGACCGGCCAGGCCGCCGGTACCGTCTCCGGCGGCCTGGGCCGCGACTACATCACGTCGCGCTCGAACGTCGTGGTGAGCGGAGTCCTCGCGGGTAACGAGGGCTCCGACTACCTCGTCGTCGACGGCCTGCTCGCCTCCGGCGGCGCCGTCCGGGGCAACTTCGGCAACGACTACCTCAGGGTCAACGTGAACGACGGCACCGCCGACGGCGGCACCGGCTTCGACGCCTGCCAGGTGAACACCGGCAACCCGCCGATCAACTGCGAGTACTGACCTCGACCGCCCCGCGCGCGGACGGCTCGCCTCAGCGGGCCGTCCGCGTGTGCACGTAGTCGACCAGACGGGACAGGGCGTCGGGGTCCATCGACGGCATGACGCCGTGGCCCAGGTTGAAGACGTGTCCTTCCAGGTCCCGCGCGGCGGCGAGCACCTCGTCCGTCTTGGCCTCGACGACCTCGCGTGAGGCGAAGAGCACGGCGGGGTCGAGGTTGCCCTGGAGCGCCTTGCCGGGGCCGACGCGGCGGGCGGCCTCGTCGAGCGGGACACGCCAGTCGACGCCGACGACGTCCGCGCCGGCCTCGCCCATGAGGCCGAGCAGCTCGCCCGTACCGACGCCGAAGTGGATGCGCGGGACGCCGTAGCCGGCGACCGCGTCGAAGACCTTCACGGAGGCCGGCATCACCGAGCGGCGGTAGTCGGCCGGGGCGAGGGCGCCGACCCAGGAGTCGAAGAGCTGGACGGCGGAGGCGCCGGCCTCGATCTGGACCTTCAGGAACGCCGAGGTGATCTGGGCGAGGCGGTCGAGCAGGTCGGCCCAGAGCTGCGGGTCGCCGTACATCATCGCCTTGGTGCGCTCGTGGCTGCGCGACGGGCCGCCCTCGACGAGGTAGCTCGCGAGGGTGAAGGGCGCGCCGGCGAAGCCGATGAGCGGGGTGTCGCCCAGCTCGCCGGTGAGCATCCCGATGGCCTCGGTGACGTAGGTGACGTCCTCGGGGGTCAGGTCGCGCAGCCGGTCGAGGTCGGCGCGGGTGCGGATCGGGTCGGCGACGACGGGGCCGACGCCGGGCTTGATGTCGAGGTCGATGCCGATGGCCTTGAGGGGGACGACGATGTCGCTGAAGAAGATGGCGGCGTCGACCTTGTGGCGGCGGACCGGCTGGAGCGTGATCTCGGTGACCAGCTCGGGCCGCATGCACGACTCGAGCATGGGGATGCCCTCGCGCACCTTCAGGTACTCGGGGAGGGAGCGCCCGGCCTGCCGCATGAACCAGACGGGGGTGTGCGGCACCGGCTCTCGCCGGCACGCCTTGAGGAACGCGGAGTCGTAGGTCCGCGACTGCTGCTTCGTCTGCTGGCCCGAGGGGCGGTCGTTGGCGCTCACGCCCAGAATCTTCGCATGTGGCGGGAAGCCGCTCGTCCGGGCAGGGTGTCCCTCCCTGCACGGAGGGCGCGTTCCGCCTACTCTTCCCCGCATGGCTGCGGCTCAGGGACATTTTTCCGATCATTCCGACGGCGATCGAGGGACGGACGAAACGGCGGACAGTACGGAGACGAACCCGGTGCCACCGGTGTTCCGGCGGGCGGTGGAGGCCCTGCGTTCGGCGCGGTTGCGGCCGGAGATCGAGATCGACCCGACGAGGCCGCCGCAGCGCCTCGCCCCTTACGCGTACGCGGTGGAGGCGGCCGTCGTGGACGGCGAGGAGGACCTGGCGGACGGGCGTCTGGTGCTGCTGCACGATCCGGAGGGGCACGACGCCTGGAAGGGCACGTTCCGGCTCGTGACGCTCGTCCGGGCGGAGCTGGAGCCGGAGATGGCGGCGGATCCGCTGCTGCCCGAGGTGTGCTGGTCCTGGCTGACCGGTGCCATGGAGGCCCGGGGGCTCGCCTACGGTGAGGCGAGCGGCACGGTGACGATGGCGGGCTCGCACTACTTCGGCGGTCTCGCGGACCGCAGGCCGGCGACGCAGATCGAGATCCGGGCGTCCTGGACGCCGCGCGAGGGCCTGGGCGGGGTGCCGGACACCGGGGCGCATCTGGCGGCCTGGTGCGATCTGCTGTGTCAGATCGCGGGCCTGCCGCCCGCGCCGGCGGAGCCGGTGGCGGGAGCGGCGGGGACGGTGTCGGGCGCGGGGATCGTCTCGCTGCCGCAGCGACGGGGTCCGCAGCAGACCTGAGGGGCGTGTTCAAGCCACCTCGCGGGGGTGTCCGAACGGCGGCTCCGGCGCTCCCCCGTGGGGGTGACGGGACGGGGTCCGCTCGTAGGATGATCGATCACGCGTCCGAATTGCCCTAATTGTTACTCACCAAATCGTGATCTTTCCCTAAAGGCGGGCGGCCCAGCTGCCGAAGGAGTGAGTGACCCCTTCACAGCACGGGTTCGCCCCCGGCTTCTTCCCCGAGCCGGCTCCGTCCCGCACCCTTCCCCCCAGGAGGCCTGGTGTCCGTTCTCCTCGAGCAGCCCGCAAGCCTGGTCGCCTACCGCCCGAACAAGCCGACGGCCATGGTCGTCGTGGCCGACCCGCGCGTCCGTTCCACCGTGACCCGCCACCTGTGGGCCCTCGGAGTACGTGACGTGATCGAGGCTTCGTCCATCGCGGAGGCACGTCCCCGCGTCGGCAACCCGCGCGACATCTGCGTTGCCGACGTCCACCTGCCCGACGGCAGCGGCCTGACCCTGCTGTCCGAGACCCGCGCCGCGGGCTGGCCCAACGGCCTCGCCCTCTCGGCCGCCGATGACATCGGCGCCGTACGGAACGCCCTGGCGGGCGGCGTGAAGGGCTATGTCGTCACCGGCACCCGGAACAACATCGGCCACCCCACCCGGCCCGGCGCCGCCCCCATCGGCGCCGCGGCCGCCCGTCTCGGCCACCGCCGCCCCCCGGGTGCCCCGAGCCACCCGGGCGGCTACCGCGAGCTCTCCGGCCGGGAGGTCGAGGTGCTCCGGCTCGTCGCGGAGGGCCAGTCCAACAAGGCGATCGGCGTCTCCATGGGCCTCTCGGCCCTCACCGTGAAGAGCCACCTCGCCCGCATCGCCCGCAAGCTGGGCACCGGCGACCGCGCCGGCATGGTCGCGGTGGCCCTGCGGACGGGGATCATCCACTGACAGACCGGCCCAGGACGAGCAAGCGCCTGTCGACGGAACGTTCCGTCGACAGGCGCTTGCCGTTCACCGATACCCTTGACACGTGACCGACGCCCAAGAGACCGCAGCAGACACAGCACTGCGCACCACCGGGGGCGGCCCCCCGGACGACGATGTCCCTGCGAATGGGCTTCCGATCCCGTTGCTGGAGCCCCGCGAGGGTGTTCCGCCCGTCGTCGAGACCGAGGACGCCCTCGCCGAGGTGATCGCCGCCTTCGCCGCAGGCAGCGGCCCCGTCGCCGTGGACGCCGAGCGCGCCTCCGGCTACCGCTACGGCCAGCGCGCCTATCTCGTGCAGCTCCGCCGCGAGGGCGCGGGCACCGCGCTCATCGACCCCGTGGGCTGCCCCGACCTCTCCGGACTCGGCGAGGCGCTCGCCGGGACCGAGTGGATCCTGCACGCCGCGACGCAGGACCTCCCCTGCCTCCGTGACATAGGCATGCTGCCGACCTCCCTGTTCGACACGGAGCTCGCCGGGCGGCTCGCGGGCTTCCCCCGGGTCGGCCTCGGCGCGATGGTCGAGTCCGTCCTCGGCTACGCCCTGGAGAAGGGCCACTCAGCGGTGGACTGGTCGACCCGGCCGCTCCCCGAGCCCTGGCTGCGGTACGCGGCCCTGGACGTCGAGCTCCTCGTCGACCTGCGGGACGCCCTGGAGAAGGAGCTCGACCGGCAGGGCAAGCTGGACTGGGCCCACCAGGAGTTCGACGCGATCGCAGCGGCCCCGCCCGCCCCGCCCCGCAAGGACCCGTGGCGCCGGACCTCCGGCATGCACAAGGTGCGCCGCCGTCGCCAGATGGCGGTCGTACGGGAGCTGTGGACGGCCCGTGACAAGGTCGCCCAGCGGCGGGACGTCTCCCCCGGCAAGGTGCTGAGCGACGCGGCGATCGTGGAAGCGGCGCTCGCGGTGCCGGTGAACCTGGCCGCGCTGACGGCGCTGCCCGGTTTCGGCCACCGGATGGGCCGCCGTCAGCTGGAGCAGTGGCAGGCCGCGGTGGACCGCGCCAGGGCCCTGCCGGAGAGCGAGCTCCCGCAGCCCGGCCAGCAGGTGGCGGGGCCGCCCCCGCCGCGCGCCTGGGCGGACAAGGACCCCGTCGCGGCGGCCCGCCTTTCGGCGGCGCGCGCGGCGGTCTCGGCACTCGCGGAGGAGCTGAACCTCCCGCAGGAGAACCTGATCACCCCGGACACCGTGCGCCGGGTCTGCTGGGAGCCGCCGTCCCCGGCCGGCGCCGAGGGCGTGGCGGAGGCCCTGGCGGGTCACGGCGCGCGCGCCTGGCAGGTCGAGCTCGTGACCCCGCTCCTGGTGAAGGCGCTGACGGCGACGGCGTGACCCCGTTCGAAGAGAGCCCCCGGCCCGTGTGCGGTCGGGGGCTCCGTCGTCTCGGGACAGGCCTACGGGACCGGGGTGAGGTTTCCGGCGGTGTCCATGGTGAAGACGCCCTGGGTCTTGCCCTCGACCTTGAGGTGCTTGAGCCAGTGCTTCGAGAGGTTGTGCACGTTCTTGTGCTGCATCTCCCACACCACCGAATGCCCCGCACAGGCCAGCTTCACCATCAGCTTGTGCGGGCCCGCGACGGCTTTGTAGAGCGCGGGGACCGAGAAGTTGAGTTCCGGGTTGGTGCTGGGCGGTGACGTGTTCACCTGGCTGTCGTGCTCCCCGTACACCATGAGGACGGGCACGCCGCCGCCGAGCACGCCGCCCTGCGCCGCGGTGGTGTTGTTCCATCCCCACCGGAAGAAGTTCCTGATCCGGTTGAGCCCCTCCGGGGGTCCCCAGGTGTGGCCGACCGGGTCGCACTTCATGATCGCGTCCCACGCCACGTCGGCGATGCCGGCTTCGCGCTGGCCGTCGCAGTGCACCTCGTTGCCCCAGGCCGTGATGAATCCCGTCTTCCCGCCGACGAAGGTCGGGAAGCCCGGAAGCGGCAGCGTGGCCGGCGGGTTCGACGTGCCGAGGGGCGGGAAGATCGGCGCGAGGAGGAAGAGGCTGGAGACCTTCTTCGCGTTCTTGACCGCGTACGGGCCCATCGTGAACGCGGCGGCGGACCAGCCGATGAAGGCGACCTTCTCCGCCTCGCACTCGGTGAGGATGAACTCCACGACGGTGTTCAGTTCGTCCCGGTCGCTGTTCGAGTTGGTCAGCTGGAACGGGTAAGGGGGCGGTCCCGGCGTGAATCCCACCGGCCTCGGCGTCAGCTGGCCCTGCTGGGCGGGGTTGACGTTGCGGGGGTCGTCCATCTGGGGGCGCGGCGAGAGCCCGGAGCCCTGCAGGTCCATCATGAAGACGTCGTAGCCGGCTTTCGCCAGCGCCTCCGCCCAGCTGTAGGACTTGTACGGGAGGTCGAAGCCCGCGAGCACGGGAACGCTCCGGCCGTGGAGCATCAGGACCGGGGTGCGCGTCCCTCCGCCGGGCGTGCCGTTCCGCTCCCGGACGAAGAGTCTGACCGTCTCCCCCTTGTTCGCGGGGACGGTGGACGTGTGGGTGACCTCGTGGTCGGTGGTGACGATCGCCATGGGAGCCCGTTCCGCTCGGTGGGTCCGGGGGCCGCGCCCCGGCCGGACCAGCCTCCGCCCGCCGGGGACCGCGCGCCACGGCACGGTTGCCGCCCTGGGCCCATCGGGGTGTGGGACCCTCCGATCGGACGCATGCGGGATGTGACCTTCGCCGCTTGCCCCCCAGGGGCTGGGCAGCCCGGTTACTCACAAGTAGCATGGGGGAAGCAAGCGCACGCTTAGGCGTGTGCCGCAGCAGCAGTGCCACCCCGCACCCTGGAGGAGAGCCATCGTGCCTCGTACCGTCAGGGACGTCGTCTTCGTCGACGGCGTCCGCACCCCGTTCGGCAAGGCGGGCCCGAAGGGCATCTACCACGAGACCCGCGCCGACGACCTCGTCGTCAAGGCCATCCGGGAGCTGCTGCGCCGCAACCCGGGCCTCGACCCCGCGAAGATCGACGAGGTCGCCATCGCCGCGACCACGCAGATCGGCGACCAGGGTCTGACGCTCGGCCGTACGGCGGGCATCCTCGCCGGGCTGCCGCAGTCGGTGCCGGGCTACTCGATCGACCGCATGTGCGCCGGTGCCCTCACCGCCGTGACGAGCGTCGCCGGCTCCATCGCGTTCGGCGCGTACGACGCCGTCATCGCCGGTGGCGTCGAGCACATGGGCCGTCACCCCATGGGCGAGGGCGTCGACCCGAACCCGCGCTTCGTGTCGGAGAAGCTCGTCGACGAGTCCGCCCTGTTCATGGGCATGACCGCCGAGAACCTGCACGACCGCTACCCGAGCATCACCAAGCGGCGCGCCGACGAGTACGCCGTGCGCTCGCAGGAGAAGGCCGCCAAGGCGTACGCCGACGGCAAGATCCAGCAGGACCTGGTGCCGATCTCGGTGCGCCGCACCGACGCCGCCGCCGGCGAGACCGGCTGGGGCCTGGTCACCGCCGACGAGCCGATGCGTCCGGGCACCACCCTGGAGTCGCTCGCCAACCTGAAGACGCCGTTCCGCGTCCACGGCAACGTGACCGCGGGCAACGCGGCCGGTCTCAACGACGGCGCCACCGCCTCGATCATCGCCTCCGAGGACTTCGCGCGGGAGAACGACCTCCCCGTCAAGATGCGCCTCGTCTCGTACTCCTTCGCCGGCGTCGAGCCCGAGGTCATGGGCTACGGTCCGATCCCCGCGACCGAGAAGGCGCTCGCCCAGGCCGGTCTCTCGATCGAGGACATCGGCCTCTTCGAGATCAACGAGGCCTTCGCGGTCCAGGTCCTGGCGTTCCTCGAGCACTACGGCATCGCCGACGACGACGCCCGCGTCAACCAGTACGGCGGCGCGATCGCCTACGGTCACCCGCTGGCCTCCTCCGGCGTCCGTCTGATGACGCAGCTGGCCCGCCAGTTCGAGGAGCACCCGGAGGTCCGCTACGGCCTCAACACGATGTGCGTCGGCTTCGGCATGGGCGCCACGGTCATCTGGGAAAACCCCCACTGGGAGGGCAAGTGAGCACCACCGCCGAGCTTCTGAAGGGCGCCGCCGAGCTCTTCCCGGACGAGGTCGTCACCAGCGCCCACGTACGGCACTTCGAACTGCCCGCGGGTGCGGGCCGGTTCGCGCTGATCACCCTGGACAACGGCTTCGACCACACCAAGCCGACCACCTTCGGCCCGCAGTCCCTCGCCAACCTGAACACGGCGATCGACCAGGTCGAGGCCGAGGCCGCGAACGGTGAGATCGTCGGCGTCGGCATCACCGGCAAGCCGTTCATCTTCGCCGTCGGCGCCGACCTCAAGGGCGTCGAGCTGCTCAAGAAGCACGACGAGGCGCTCGCCATCGGCAAGGGCGGCCACGACGTCTTCAAGCGTCTCTCCGCGCTCGCCGTGCCGACCTTCGCGTACTACAACGGCGCGGCCATGGGCGGCGGCGTCGAGGTCGGTCTGCACTGCAGCTACCGCACCGTCTCGAAGGCCCTGCCGGCCTTCTCGCTGCCCGAGGTCTTCCTCGGTCTGGTCCCCGGCTGGGGCGGCTGCGCCATCCTGCCGAACCTGATCGGCGCGGAGAAGGCCGTCTCGGTCATCATCGAGAACTCGCTGAACCAGAACCGTCAGCTCAAGGGCAAGCAGGTCTTCGAGCTCGGCATCGCCGACGCGCTGTTCGAGGGCGCGGACTTCCTGGAGCAGTCGCTGATCTGGACGGCCTCCGTCCTGAACGGCTCCGTGACCGTGGAGCGCCCCGCGATCGACCGCGGCGAGGCCTGGGACCAGGCCGTCGCCAAGGGCCGTGCCATCGCCGACTCCAAGGTGCACGGCGCCGCCCCGGCCGCCTACCGCGCCCTCGACATCATCGAGGCCGCCAAGGACGGCGACCTGCAGAAGGGCTTCGACGCCGAGGACCAGGCCCTCGCGGACCTGATCATGGGCGGCGAGCTGCGCTCCGGCATCTACGCCTTCAACCTGGTGCAGAAGCGCGGCAAGCGCCCCGCCGGCGCCCCGGACAAGTCGCTGGCCCGCCCGGTCACCAAGGTCGGTGTCGTCGGCGCCGGCCTGATGGCCTCCCAGCTGGCCCTGCTCTTCCTGCGCCGCCTTGAGGTGCCGGTCGTCCTGACCGACATCGACCAGGAGCGCGTCGACAAGGGCGTGGGCTACGTCCACGCCGAGATCGAGAAGCTGCTCGGCAAGGGCCGCATCAACCAGGACAAGGCCAACCGTCTCAAGGGCCTGGTCTCCGGCGTCCTCGACAAGGCCGAGGGCTTCGCGGACGCGGACTTCATCATCGAGGCCGTGTTCGAGGAGATGTCCGTCAAGCAGAAGGTGTTCGCGGAGGTCGAGGCGGTCGCCCCGGCGCACGCGATCCTCGCCACCAACACCTCCTCGCTCTCGGTCTCCGAGATGGCGTCGAAGCTCCAGCACCCGGAGCGCGTGGTCGGCTTCCACTTCTTCAACCCGGTCGCGATCCTCCCGCTCCTGGAGATCGTCCGCGGCGAGAAGACGGACGACGCCTCGCTGGCCACCGCGTTCGGTGTCGCGAAGAAGCTGAAGAAGACCGCGGTCCTCACCAAGGACGCCCCGGCGTTCGTCGTGAACCGCATCCTGACCCGCTTCATGGGCGAGATCCAGAACGTCATCGACGAGGGCACCCCGGTCGAGACGGCCGAGAAGGCCATCGAGCCGCTCGGTCTGCCGATGTCGCCGCTGGTGCTCCTGGAGCTCGTGGGCCCGGCGATCGGTCTGCACGTCTCCGAGACCCTGAACCGTTCCTTCCCGGACCGCTTCACCGTCTCGCCGAACCTCAAGCGTGTGGTCGAGGCCGGCAAGCGCGGCTTCTACGTCTACAACGCGGAGAACGGCTTCAAGCCGGAGCTCGACCCGGAGGTCGCCGCCCTCCTCGTCCAGGGCGACTCCGTCCTGACCGAGGAGCAGGTCCGCGACCGCGTCCTGGACGCGGTCGCGCAGGAGATCGGTCTGATGCTGGAGGAGGGTGTCGTCGCCGAGGCGCAGGACATCGACCTCTGCCTGATCACGGGTGCCGGCTGGCCCTTCCACCTGGGCGGCATCACGCCGTACCTGGACCGTGAGGGCGTCTCCGAGCGCGTCAACGGCAGGCGTTTCCTGGCGCAGGGCGTGGCGAGCGTCCCGGCGTAACCCCCCGGTACGTACGCGTACGGCCCCGGCACCTTCTCCAGGTGCCGGGGCCGTTCGCCGTTCCGCGGGCGGGTCAGGGGCGGGTTTCACCCTATGGAGCGCCAGCCCTCCAGGAGGAGCCCCTCCGCCGCCGCCTTCTGACGGGTGGTGAGCAGCGAGCTCCCGCCGGCGAGCGCCATCACGACGAGACGCCCGTCGAGGCCCCGGGTGAGGACGGTGTCGAGGTCGCCGCGGGCGTCGCCGGTCTCCGACCACGCGATGCCCCCCTCGCCCTCCCGCTCGCTCGGGTAGGCGGCGAGGGCGAGCCGGCCGTCGGCGGACTGCTGGGCGAGGACCGTGCAGTCGTGGCCGTCGATGAGGCAGCGGGTGACGGAGAGCCGTCCGGTGCCGGCCGCGTCGCCCAGCGGCGTGGGTTCGAGGGAGCGCTCGGGCGACCAGGCGCAGACCCGGCCGTCCTCGTCGAGGTAGAAGAGGGTGGCGTGCCCGGAGGGGCCGGTGGTGGCCGCCAGGGTGCCCATGGTCACCGAGGCCGGGACCAGCTCCTCGCGGATCGGCTTCGCGCCGGGCTCCCGCTGGACGTAGCGGACGAGGCCCTTGGCGTGCGAGCTGTACAGCTCGACGAGGCCGGAGCCGTTGGTGACGGCGGCGGGCGAGGGGTCCGTCCTGGAGCCGAGCAGGTCCCACCAGGGGTGCCAGCCGCCGGCGTCCTTCTGGGCCCGTACGCTCAGACCGCCGCCCCCGTTGCGCATGAAGACGTACGCGCGGCCCTGGGCGTCGACGGCGACCGCGGGGTTGCCGGTCCACGGCCCCTTGCCGTTGGAGTGCCCGATCGGCCGCCAGGCGACCGTGGGGCGGCCCGTCTGGAACTGGACGCTGTGCACCAGCTCGACGTGATCCTCTCCCCCGTCGGCCGGCCGCAGGGCGACGAGGTGGACGTACCGGTCAGGGCCCTGGCCCACCGCGAGGAAGGGCATCAGACCGTCGCCGCCGAGCGAGACGGGCCCGCTCCAGCGGCCGTCCTGCTCCTCGGTCCAGCGCACCACGTCCCCGTCCCGGGGCAGATAGGCGCTGAACCGGCCCTCCGCCCCTCTGGTCAGCCAGCGCCCCTGGAGCACGGGGGCGGTGGAGGAGCCGTGTGAACGGGCGGTGGGGGCCTGGGATCGATTCGCCATGGGGGGATCCAGCACTCCGGTCGTCGGAAGGAGTTCGGGTACGAACCGACTGTAGTCGCCCTTCCGGAGGGTCCCTCCCACGGCTGTCGCGTCACCCGCTCAGTAGCGGGCGTCCGGGCCCTCCCGCCCGAGCCGGCTGTGACCGCGCCCGTACAGGAAGTACACGACGATGCCGATCGCCATCCAGACGGCGAACCGGAACCAGGTCTCGCCGGGCAGGTTGAGCATCAGCCAGAGCGAGGCGGCGATGGAGAGGATCGGCAGCGCGGGCACCCAGGGGGTGCGGAAGGCGCGCGGCAGGTCGGGGCGGGTGCGGCGGAGCACGATGACGCCGAAGGCGACGAGCACGAAGGCGAAGAGGGTGCCGATGTTCACCAGGGTCGCGAGCTCGTTGATGCTGGTGAAGCCGGCGATGATCGCGATGAGCACGCCGAGCAGGATCGTGGGGCGGTACGGGGTCTTGAAGCGCGGGTGCGTGACGGAGAAGAAGCGCGGCAGCAGGCCGTCGCGGCTCATGGCGAAGAACACCCGGGTCTGGCCGAGGAGCAGGATCAGACAGACCGTGGTGAGGCCGACGGCGGCGCCGAAGCTGATGACGCCCGCGTAGAAGGGGTGTCCGGCGGCTTTGAAGGCGTCGGCGAGCGGGGCGCTCACGGACAGCTCCGTGTAGTGCTGCATGCCGGTGACGACCAGGGCGACGGCCACGTAGAGCACGGTGCAGATGAAGAGCGAGCCCAGGATGCCGCGGGGCATGTCCCGCTGCGGCAGTTTGGTCTCCTCGGCGGCGGTGGCGACGACGTCGAAGCCGATGAAGGCGAAGAAGACGACCGAGGCGGCGGTGAAGATGCCCATGACGCCGAAGTTGGTGGGCTCGTAGCCGAACAGCAGCTGGACGAGCGGGGAGTCCCAGTTGGAGCCGCCGCCCTCGGGGGTGACGGCCGGCGGGATGAAGGGCTTGTAGTTGTCGCCGACGATGAAGAAGAGACCGGCGATGATCACGATCATCACCACGGTCACCTTGATCGCCACGACGACCGCGGTGATCCGCGCGGAGAGCTTCATGCCGAGGACGAGGACCGCGGTGAGGACCAGGACGAGCACGAAGGCGAGGATGTCGAAGGTGCCGCCCTCCACGTCCGGACCCTCCATCCACGCCGGTAGGTGCCAGCCGGCGTTGTCCATGAGCGAGCGGACGTAGCCGGACCAGCCGACGGCGACCACCGCCGTGCCGAGCGCGAACTCCAGGACGAGGTCCCAGCCGATGATCCAGGCGGGCAGTTCGCCGATCGAGGCGTACGCGAAGGTGTACGCCGATCCGGCCACCGGCACCGTCGAGGCGAACTCGGCGTAGCAGAGGGCGGCGAGGGCGCAGACGATGCCCGCCGCGACGAACGCGAGGGCGGTGGCCGGGCCCGCGTTCTCCTTGGCGACCTTTCCGGTCAGGACGAAGATGCCGGTGCCGATGATGACACCGACGCCGAACACCGTCAGATCCCAGGCGGACAGGGATTTCCGGAGTGCGTGCTCCGGTTCCTCCGTGTCACGGATCGACTGTTCGACCGATTTGGTCCGGAACATTCCGGAGTTCGCCCGTGGCTGCTGGTCCGTGCTCACCGTCGTACCTCCCTGCCGTGGGGCTGCGGGCCCTGGGGGTGTCTTGTCGATCAGGCCGGGCTCACCCCTAGAGGTCAGAATGCACGCGAACGGGCCGGTCGGCACTCCGAAGAGTGAGCCGACCGGCCCGTGGGTGACGCGGGGTGACGCGAACCGTCAGTCGCGGGCGGGCTCCACGGCCTGCGCGCTGCTCTCGAACCTTCCGTCGAGGCGTGAGACCAGACCGGTGACCTGCCGGGCGATGTCCGGGGCGGTCAGTCCGATCTCGGCCATGACCTCGGCGCGGGAGGCGTGGTCGAGGAAGCGCGGCGGGATGCCGAAGTCACGCAGCGGTACGTCCACCCCGGCGTCGCGCAGCGCCTGCGCGACGGCCGAACCGACACCGCCGACGCGGCTGTTGTCCTCGACGGTGACGACGACCCGGTGACGCTCGGCCAGTGGGGCGAGGGCCTCGTCCACCGGCTTGACCCAACGGGGGTCGACGACGGTCGTGGTGATGCCCTGGCTGTCGAGGAGGTTCGCGATCTCCAGGCACATGGGCGCGAGGGCGCCCACGGAGACCAGGAGGACGTCCGGCCGGTCGCTGCCGGGCTCGCGGAGCACGTCCATGCCGCCGACCCTGCGTAGGGCGGGGACGGCGGGGCCGACCGCGCCCTTGGAGAAGCGGACGACGGTCGGCGCGTCGGTGACCTCGACGGCCTCGCGGAGCTGCGCGCGGACCTGGTCGGCGTCGCGCGGGGCGGCGAGCCGCAGGCCGGGGACGACCTGGAGGATCGACATGTCCCACATGCCGTTGTGGGAGGCGCCGTCGGTGCCGGTGACACCGGCCCGGTCCAGGACGAAGGTGACTCCGCACTTGTGCAGGGCCACGTCCATCAGGACCTGGTCGAAGGCGCGGTTGAGGAAGGTGGCGTACACCGCGAAGACGGGGTGCAGTCCGCCGGTGGCGAGGCCCGCGGCGGAGACCGCGGCGTGCTGCTCGGCGATGCCGACGTCGAAGACCCGCTCGGGGTAGGCCTTGGCGAACTTGTCGAGGCCGACGGGCTGGAGCATGGCCGCCGTGATGGCGACGATGTCCTCGCGCTCCTTGCCGAGCGCGACCATCTCCTCGGCGAAGACGCCGGTCCAGTCGGCGCCGGAGGAGGCGATGGGCAGGCCGGTGTCGGGGTGGATCTTGCCGACGGCGTGGAAGCGGTCGGCCTCGTCCTGGAGGGCGGGCTGGTAGCCACGGCCCTTCTCGGTGAGGCAGTGGACGATCACGGGGCCGCCGAAGCGCTTGGCGCGCGTCAGGGCGGACTCCAGGGCCTCGATGTCGTGGCCGTCGATGGGGCCGACGTACTTGAGGCCGAGGTCCTCGAACATGCCCTGGGGGGCGATGAAGTCCTTGAGGCCCTTCTTGGCGCCGTGGAGGGTCTCGTAGAGCGGCTTCCCGACGACGGGGGTGCGCTCCAGGATGTCCTTGCCGCGGGCGAGGAAGCGCTCGTAGCCGTCGGTGGTGCGCAGGGTCGCCAGGTGGTTGGCGAGGCCGCCGATGGTGGGGGCGTAGGAGCGCTCGTTGTCGTTGACGACGATGACGAGCGGGCGGTCCTTGGCGGCGGCGATGTTGTTCAGCGCCTCCCAGGCCATGCCGCCGGTGAGGGCTCCGTCGCCGATGACGGCGACGACGTGGTCGTCCTTCTTCAGGACCTCGTTGGCCTTGGCGAGGCCGTCGGCCCAGCCGAGGACCGTGGAGGCGTGGGAGTTCTCGATGACGTCGTGCTCGGACTCGGCCTGCGAGGGGTAGCCGGAGAGGCCGCCCTTCATCTTGAGCTTGGAGAAGTCCTGGCGGCCCGTGAGCAGCTTGTGGACGTAGCTCTGGTGGCCGGTGTCCCAGAGGACCCGGTCCTTCGGGGAGTCGAACACGCGGTGCAGGGCGATGGTCAGCTCGACCACGCCGAGGTTGGGCCCGAGGTGCCCGCCGGTCTTGGAGACGGCGTCCACGAGGAACGTCCTGATCTCGTCGGCCAGCTGGTCCAGCTGTTCCGGGGAGAGCCGGTCCAGATCTCGCGGTCCCCTGATACGGGTCAGCAGAGCCACCCGTTCCTCCTTGCGTTTGAGCTGGTCGAGCTTGCCGATTTGTCGAGTCTAATGTTCCGCCCTGGATCGCGGGCATCGGGCCACGGGGTGAGGCGTCACCCTCACGGCCTACGTGCCGCTGATCTGTACGGGCCTGTGCGTGCCGGTTCACTGCTCCGGACGCAGCAGTGCCCGGCGCCGGTTTCGCGGCGCCGGGCAGGTGTGGCGAGCGTTACGCGCGCGGGACGGGTGTCCCGAGAAGCTAGGCGCGTCCCGCCGTCTTCTGCGTCTTGCGGGAGACCGAGTCGATGATCACCGCGATGAGCAGGACCGCTCCGGTGATCATGTACTGGATCGCGTTGGAGGACAGGTTCATCTGGTTGAGGCCCTGGACGATCGACTGGATCACCAGGATGCCGAGGAGCGCCGACCAGACCTTGCCGCGTCCGCCGAACAGGGACGTACCGCCGATGACCGCCGCGGCGATGCACATCATCAGCTGGTTGCCGCCGCCGAGGGAGCGGTCGGCACCGCCGGTCGCGGAGGCGAGGAACAGACCGCCGATGGCGCCCATGGTGCCGGAGATCATGAAGACCGAGATCCGGATCCACGAGACGTTGATGCCGGCGCGGCGGGCGGCCTCGATGCCGCCGCCGACGGCGAAGACCTGACGGCCGTAGGTGGTGCGGCGCAGGACGAAGTCGGTGACGAGGAGGATCACCAGGAAGATCACGAGCGAGAGCGGCAGGCCCTGCTCCTGGTTGAAGCCGTAGGCGGCGACGAGGACGAGGACCGCGAGGACGGCGGTGCGCAGGATCATCTCGCTCTGCGGGCGGTGCGGCAGCTCGGCGGCCTTGCGGCGGCGGGCGTCGCGCAGCTGGGCGAGGTAGAACGCGGCGACGACGGCCACGGCGAGGCCGTAGGCGGCGGCGACGTCGGAGAAGTAGTACTTGGTGAGGTCGCCGACGAAGCTGCCGATGGGCGTCGGGATGGTCGACTTGTCGCCCATGACCCAGGTCTGGAGCCCGGCCCAGCCGAGGAAGCCGGCGAGGGTGACGACGAAGGCGGGCACGCCGATCTTCGCGAAGACCAGACCGTGGAAGGCGCCGAGCAGGGTGCCGGACAGGATGCCGAGGACGATCGCGAGGCCGTCGGGCATGTCGGTGCCGAGGACGCCCCAGACCGCTCCGGCCAGACCCGCCACGGAGCCGACGGCGAGGTCGATCTCGCCCAGCAGCAGCACGAAGACGATGCCGACGGCCATGATGCCGGGGCCGACCGCGTACAGCGTGATCTGGTCGAGGTTGTACGAGGTGATGAAGTTGCCGGTCAGGGCCTGGAAGACGATGCCGATGACGACGAGGCCGACGACGACGGGCAGCGAGCCGATCTCGCCGGAGCGGATCTTGCGCTTGAACTCGTCGACGTAGCCCTTGAAGCCCTGCTCGCGCACGAGGAGGCGGGGGTCGACGGCGGGGATCGCGGCGGCGGCCGGCGCCTCCTCGCTCGTACGGGGGTCGGGCACGGCGGCCTGGTCGCTCGCGGTGGAAGGGGTGTTGCTCACTTCGCTACCTCCGCGTTGCGGGCCTGACGGCGGGTCACGGCGTTGTCCGTGGCACCGGTGATCGCGGCGATGATCTCTTCGTGCGTGGTGGTGGCGACCGGGAAGGTGCCGTTGTTGCGGCCCAGGCGGAGCACCGCGACGGTGTCGGCGACGGCCTTCACGTCGGCCATGTTGTGGCTGATGAGGATGACGCCGAGGCCCTGCTCGCGCAGCCGCTCGACGAGGTCGAGGACCTGGGCGGTCTGCTCGACGCCGAGGGCGGCGGTCGGCTCGTCCAGGATCACGATCTTGGGGTTGCCGACCAGGGCGCGCGCGATGGCGACGACCTGCCGCTGGCCGCCGGAGAGGGCGGCGACGGGGATGCGGACGCTGGGGATGCGGATGGAGAGCGTGGAGAGCAGGTCCTTGGCCCGCTTCTCCATGGCGACCTCGTCGAGGACGCTGCCCTTCTTGATCTCGCGGCCGAGGAACAGGTTGGCGACGACGTCGAGGTTGTCGCAGAGCGCGAGGTCCTGGTAGACGGTCGCGACACCGAGGTTCTGGGAGTCGTGCGGGCGCTGGATCTCGACGCGCTCGCCCTCCCACTCGATGACGCCCTCGTCGATGGGGTGCACACCGGCGATCGTCTTGACGAGCGTGGACTTTCCTGCTCCGTTGTCGCCGACGAGCGCGACGACCTCTCCTGCGTGGACTTCGAGATCGACACCGGAGAGGACCTGAACCGCTCCGAACCGCTTGAAGATCCCGCGCAACGCCAGCACGGGCGTCTGGGACACGTGAACCAACTCCTTCGCCGCCCGCGGGCGGCGGCATGTCGCGCCGCCGGTGCAGCGCCGAAGTTTCGAGGGGGGCTGAGCTCGTCCGGCCCCCGGACCGACAGCGGGGTCTGGGTCGGCCGGGGGCCGGACGGGCGGGGGGACGGATCCGGTCATCGCGCCGGCCGCGGTTACCAGGGGTCTTCACCCTCTGTACGCGGGCCGTGGCGGCGGCCTCCCGGCCGCCCCGTCCGAGGGGCTGCCGGTGGGCCGTACGCGGGATCCGTGACACCGGGCCTCGGGAGGCCCGGCGGGTGGGGTCAGGTGTTACTTGACGCCCAGCTCGGTGCACTTGGCGGCGAGGTCCGAGGTGCAGAGGTCGGCGGCCTTGTAGATGCCGTCCTTGACGACGGTGGTCTGGATGTTGGTCTTGTCGACCACGACCGGCGGGAAGAGCGTCGACGGCACGCCGTCGGTCGCGCCCTGGGCGCCGAGCTCCTTGCCCTGGAGCAGGTTCACCGCGAACTTGGCGGCCTCGGGGGCCAGCTGGAGCGGCGACTTGTAGATGGTGAAGGTCTGCGTGCCGGCGATGATCCGCTGGATGCCCGCGACCTCGGCGTCCTGGCCGCCCACCGGGATGTTCTTGATGCCGGCGTTCTCGAGGGAGGTGATGATGCCGCCGGCCATGCCGTCGTTGGCGGAGTAGACCGCGCCGATCTTGTCCTTGCCGACCGAGGAGATCGCGGCGGACATCTTCTCGCCCGCGACCTTGGGGTCCCACTCGCCGGAGGCCTCGTAGGCGATCTTGCCGACCTTGCCGTCGAGGGCGGCGTGGGCGCCCTTCTTGAACAGCGCGGCGTTCGGGTCCTTCTCGTCGCCGTTGATCATCACGACGTTGGCCGACGCGGCCTTGCCGCCGAGGGCGGCGAGGAGCGCCTGGCCCTGGAGCTCGCCGACCTTGTTGTTGTCGTGGCTGACGTAGGCGTCGGCGCCCTTGACGGCACGGTCGTACGCGACGACCTTGACGCCCTTGGCCTTGGCGTCCTTGACCCAGCCCTCGGCCTTGGTGGCGTCGACCGGGTCGAGCGCGATGACCTTGATGCCGTCGGCGATCAGCTGGTCGAACTGCTGCTTCTGCTTGACGACGTCGGAGACCGCGTTGTTGTACACGACCTCGCAGTCGCCGCAGGCGGCCTTGACGGCCTTCTCGAACTGCGGCTTGTCGAGGGCCTCGTAGCGCGAGGTCTTGTTCTCCGGAAGGAGCAGGCCGATCTTGGTCGAGCTGCCCTTGTCTCCGCTGTCGTCGCCGCCGGCCTGGCCGCAGGCGGCGAGCGAGAGGGCCATCGAGACCGCGGCCGTTGCTATGACGGCACGACGCGTCACTGCGTTCATGTGGGGTTGCCTCCCTGACGAGGCCGCGACGTTGCGGCCGAGGTGGCACGAAGTCAACTCGGCTGCAACGTTGCCGTCAAGAAGTAAATTCTTAACGAGATGACAACGGTGGTGTTCGTTATCTAAGTGAAGGCAAGCCGGGAGACCGGCGCGGCGGCCGGCAGGGCGCTCTCCAACAGGGTCGAATCACCCATTTCGCTCAGTACGAGAGCGAGCGCCCCGAGTACCTCGGCGCGGCCGCCGAGGGCCCCCTGAGCGAGCGAGAGCTGCCGGGCCGCGCTGGGGATCGCGTACCGCGAGACGGAGTCCCTGATGGGCGCCAGGACCAGCTCACCGGCCTCTGCCAGGTCCCCGCCGAGGACCACCCGGCTGGGGTTCAGGAGGTTGCAGAGGTTGGCGATGCCGCTGCCGATGTGCCGCCCGACGTCGGCGATCACCCGGCGGCAGCCGGGGTCGCCCTCCCGGGCCAGCTGGACGACCCGTTCCATGGTCAGATCGGGGCCGTGGCTCGGCTGGAGCAGCGGCAGGACGTACCGCGCGGCGGTGAAGGTCTCCAGGCAGCCCCGGTTGCCGCAGCGGCAGACCGGGCCCGACTCGTCGAGCGTGATGTGCCCGATCTCGCCCGCGGTGCCGCCTGGCCCCCGGTAGACCCGCCCGTCGATGACGAGGCCCGCGCCGACGCCGCTGGCGACCTTGATGTACGCCAGGTCCTTGACGCCCCGGCCGCTGCCCCAGACCAGCTCGCCGAGGGCGCCGAGGTTGGCGTCGTTGTCGACGTGCACGGGGACGCCGAGGCGGCCGGAGAGCTCGTCGGCGGGGTTGATCCCGCTCCAGCCCGGCAGGATCGAGGTCGACCCGAGGGTCCCGGAGGAGACGTCGATCGGTCCCGGGACGCCGAGACCGACGCCGATCACCTTGTCCTGGCCGATGCCGGTGGCCCGGATCAGCCGCTTGACCAGCTGTTCCGCCCGGTCGAAGCCCTCGGCGGCGGAGGCGTCGACGTCGAGCGGTTCGGCCTCCTCGGCGAGGACCTGGTGGGCGAGGTTGCCGACGGCCACCCGGAGGTGGGTGTGGCCGAAGTCGACGCCGATCACGATGCCGGCGTCGCCGGAGAGCGAGACGCTGCGGGCCCTGCGGCCCCCCGCCGAGGTCGGTGTGACGTCGACGGTTCCGCCGTCCTTCAGCTCCCGGACGATGTTGGAGACCGTCGCGGCGGACAGGCCCGTCGCCCGGGCGATCTCCGCCTGGGTGAGCGAGCCGGCCATGCGCACCGCCCGGACGACCCGTTCGAGATTGGCCCTGTGCAGAGACGTCTGCGACCCCGGAGTCTCCATCGACTCACTCACTCCCACCGTTTTCTCCAACATGTGAACTCTAAGGGGACGCTTTCGGCTTGGTCCCCGTCAAGACCTTGAGTGACGGTCGGTCTGTGTCACATGCCGCCGGGGATGCCCGAAGGGCCCCCGGCGCGGGTGCGCGGGGGGCCCTTCGGGTACGGGCGGGAGGGTTACGGGATCACTTGACGGCGCCGGCGGTGAGACCGGCCACCACCTGCCGCTGGAAGATGATGTACGCGGCGAGGACCGGCAGCATGGCCATGACGAGTCCGGCGAAGAGCCCGGACCAGTCGCCCTTGTAGCCCTGGCTGACGGCGAGCTGGACGAGGCCCTGCGAGAGCACCTTCTTCTCCGGCTCGGTGTTGAGCACGGTCGGCAGCAGGTACTGGTTCCACTGGCCGAGGAAGTTGAAGATGCCGACGCTGATGAGGCCCGGCTTGGCCATCGGCAGCATCACCTGGAAGAAGGTCCGGGTGTGCGAGGCGCCGTCCACGAACGCCGCTTCCGCCACCGAGGTCGGCAGGGTGCGGAAGAAGGCGGTGAGGAAGAAGACGGTGAACGGCAGCGAGTACGCGATGTAGACGAGGATCAGGCCGTGCAGCGTGTTGAGCAGGGCCATGTTCTGCATCACGTAGAACAGCGGCACGAGCGCCAGGATGATCGGGAAGCTCATCCCTCCGATGAAGAGGAAGTAGATGAAGCGGTTGCCCGGGAAGTCGAAGCGGGCCAGGACGTAGGCCGCCATCGAGCCGAAGAGCAGGGTTCCGGCGAGCGATCCGCCGACCACCAGGATGGTGTTCAGGAAGTAGTCGCTCATGTGCGCTTCGGTCCAGGCGCGCGACCAGTTCTCGAAGTGCAGCCTGTCGGGCAGCGCCCACGGGGAGGTGAAGATCGCCCGGTCGGTCTTGAACGAGGTCATGACCGCCCAGAGCAGCGGCATCACGACCATGATCGCCCAGATGATCAGAACGCCGTGCGAGAAGACGTTGAGGGTGCCGCCCTCCTTCTTGGACTGCTTGACGGGGGCGGGCGCCGCGGTCTTGGTGACCACGGGCCCCGGACCGCCCGGGGAGTCGGGGGTCTCGACGCCGGTGGTGGTGGTCGTCTTCATCAGAACTCCAGCCGCTCGCGCCGGCCCACCTTCATCACGACGGCCGCGAAGGCCAGCGTGACGAGGAGGAGGGCGACGCCGATGGTCGTGGCGTAGGCGGCCTGACCGTCCCGGAACGCCTTCTGGTACACGTACAGCGGAAGGACGATGGTCGAGTAGTCGGGCCCGCCGCCGTTGGGGCCGACGGTCATGATCTGCACGACGGCGAAGGATTCCGCGCCGAGCGCGAGGATGCCCATGTAGATCCAGCCCGACTGCACGGTGTCCCAGAGCAGCGGCAGGGTGATCTTGAAGAACGTGGTGAAGCGGTTCGCGCCGTCGAGCAGGGCCGCCTCGTAGAAGTCCCGCGGAATGGACGCCATTCCGGCCGAGAAGAGGACGACGAAGAATCCCACGGTGGACCAGACGAGGACGACCATCACGCAGATGAGGGCGAGATCCGGATCTCCGAGCCAGTCGGGCTGGACGCTGCCGAGACCGACGCCCTTCAGAACGGAATTGATGGCTCCGCTGTTGGGGTTGTACGCGAACTGGAAGAGCAGCGCCACGATCGCGATCGACAGCACCTGCGGGAAGAAATACACGATCTTGTAGAAGGACGAGCCCCGCACACCCGCGATGGCCGCGCCCTTACGGCGCCGACCGCCGACATTGAGCATGAAGGCGAAGAACAGCGCGAGCCCGACGGTCACCAGCGGCAGCACCACCGCGAAGGTCAGACTGTGCTGGAGCGACTTCCAGAAGACCTCGTCGTCCAGCATCCTGCTGTAGTTGTCGACACCGACCATCGAGAATTCGGGACTCAGCCCGGTCCAGTCCGTGAACGAGTAGTAGATGGACTGGATGAACGGCCAGATGACGAAGAGCGCGTAGAGCGCGAGGGGGGCCGCCAGGAACCCCACGATGAAACGGTACTTGCCGTGTTGCATTCCTACCGACCCCGATCTTCCCGCGGAGGCGCGCCGCTGCTGTGGCGCGCGAGGGGGCCGGGGCCCGCTCCCGGTCGGCGGGAAGGGGCCCCGGCACTGCTCACTGGTGCTTGTAGTGCTTGATCGAGGAGTCCTTGGCCGCCTCGTCGGCGTACTTCTGGATCTTCTTGATCGTCTCGGCCGGGGTCGCGCGGCCGGCCATCAGCTCGCCGATGCCGGCGACACCGATCTTCTCCTTCTGGAGGGCGACGTACCAGTCCTGGAGGCGCGGGTTGACGACGTTCTGGCCGGCCTTCTCCAGCGCCGCGACGCCGGACTTGAGGCCGGGGGTCAGGTCGATGCCGTCGGTGCCGCCGTTGAGGGCCGTCAGGGACTTCACGGACTGGGTGAAGTTCTTGGAGGACGCCTCGCTGAGCATGATGCGCAGCTGCTCCATGCCGCCCTCGGGGTTCGCCGCCTTCGCCGGGACGATGAAGGGCTCGCCGCCGGAGGCCCAGATGGTGCCGAACGGCATCTTGTCCGAGGCGTCGAGGCCGGTCGGGGCCGAGACGGCCAGGTTGAAGTCGGCCGGCATGGTCTTCGCGGCCTCGTTCTCGACCCAGGAGCCGTTCGGGATGAACAGCGCCTTGCCCTCGGTCCAGGCGGTCTGCGACTGGATGTGGTCGAGGCCGGGCGTGCCCTTGAGGATGTAGCCCTTCCGGACGAGCTCGTAGTACGCCTCGAAGCAGGCCTTGACCGCGGGGTGCTCCCAGGCCTTCGGCTCCAGGTTGTCGATGGCGTCCAGGACCTCGCGGCCGCCGACCTTGCCGATCATCGGGTAGAGCGAGAAGGGGACGTAGTACGGGTGCTTGCCCGCGTACGTCCAGCCGGCGATGCCCTTCTTCTTGGCCTTCTCGCAGACGGCCAGCATCTCGTCCCAGGTCTCGGGGTACTTCGCGTCGAGGGAGTCGAGGAGCTTCTGCGAGTACCAGACGCCGTAGATCGTGTAGGCGTAGTACATGATCCAGACCGGGTCGCCGTCGAACTGGCCCATCTCGACGATGCCGGGCCGCAGGGTGTCGCGGACCTTCTTGCTCGGGTCGTCGACGGAGGGCGCGTCCAGGAGCGGGGTGAGGTCCGCCAGCTGCTTCTGGCCGACGAGGACGCCCATGTCCATCTGCTCGGCGCCGGAGTTGTCGATGAGGTCCGGCGGGTTGCCGCCGTTGAAGCGCGGCTGGAGCGTGGTGGTGATCTTCTGGGTCGGGGTGAACTTGACCTTCGCCTTGGGGTAATTCCCCTCGTAGATCTTGATCGCGTCCTTGGCGTACTGCTGTCCGAATCCGCCGTCGAAGAGGACGAAGTCGAGCGCTGCCGACTCGTTCACCCCGAGCGGGTTCTTGTCGGACTTCGTGCCCTTCTCGACCTTCTCGTTGCCGCTGTCACCGCTGCTCGCGCAGGCGGACAGGAAGCCCATCGTCGGCACCGAGATCAGACCGATGGCGGCAGAACGCTTGATCAGGTCGCGACGGCCAAGGCCCTCACCGTTGTGTGCGGAGGTGGATCCCATGCTCAAGTCCTCGCCTTCATTCAGGACTCAGGCGGTGTACCGGTCGCCCGTACTCGCTCGCCACAGGCGAAGGGCCCCGCCACCGCGGTCATTTGCAGCCGGGTCGTGCAGGCGTCGGGCCGTCGTGTGATGGATACGACAGGCTGGACGCCGACAGGTATAGTCCACTTCCCTTCGACTGAGCAAGATCGAAACCAGGTTTCGGCAGCCATCTTTCCCGAGTTGAGACCTCCGGGATAAGCACGGCGGATCTGCGGCGTTTCGTCCAAGCATTGGTTCGTCGACACCCTTGACAACGCCTCAGGCCTCCCCGTAGTAGGCAGCTTGAGGGCGCGGCCCGTGGCGCCGCGCGGACACGCGCGAACAAGGGGGACATACGGCCGGATCGAAACAGTTGTGTCACAGACCCCCTGCAAAGTAAGGATCCTGTGAGGACGACCGGCGATCATAGGGGGACCGCCGACCTCGTCCGTGTGTTCGGACGCCCGGCGGAACTGCTTTGTCCCTCTCCCCTATGGAGTACTACGTGGCCCACACTTCTGGCCTGAACCGCACGGGCGTCCTGTCCCGTGTCACGGTCGCCGCGATAACCGCCGCCCTGGTCGCCACCACGACGGCCGCGGTGGCGGCCGACGCGCCGCAGCCCACCGCCGCCGGCATCGAGCGGAGCTCGAACGCGACCACGTTCGCGGCCGCCGCCGCGACGCCGACGAACTTCCTCTTCGGCGTCAACAGCGCGGGCACCGTCTGGGGCTACGAGCCGGTCGGCGGGGGCACCATCCAGCGCCTCGCCGACAACTCCGGCACGGGCTGGTCGTCCCACAAGCACTTCAACCAGGTCGACCTGGACGGTGACGGCGGCTCCGACGGCTGGTACGCCGTCCGCAACGGCCGTCTGCACTACGCCGACAACGGCGCTCCCCGCGACCTCGGCGGCGGCTGGAACATCTACAACAAGATCATCTCCGCCTCCAACACCGGCGGCGGCGCGGCCGACGACATGCTCGCCCGTGACAGCGCCGGTGTGCTGTGGCACTACCTGGGCTACGGCAACGCCGCGCTGACCCAGCGCTACCGGGTCGGCACCGGCTGGAACGCGTACACCCAGATCGCCGGCAAGGGCGACCTGACCAACGACGGCAGGGCCGACCTCGTCGCCCGTGACCGTTCGGGCGTGCTGTGGCTGTACAGGGGCACCGGCAACTACAAGGCGCCCTTCACCACCCGCAGCCGCATCGGCAGCGGCTGGAACGGCTACAACTCGCTGGTCTCCTCGGGTGACCTGAACTTCGACGGCAAGGCCGACCTCGTCGCCCGCGACAGCGCCGGCGCGCTCTGGCTGTACAAGGGCACGGGCCGGGCCTCCGCCCCGTACACCACCCGTGTGAAGATCGGCACCTCGGGCTGGAACGGCTTCCGCGAGATGTTCTGATCGCCCCCAGGGCAGTACGAAAGGGCCCCGCTCCTCTTCCGAGGAGCGGGGCCCTTTCGTACTGCCGGACTACCGGACTACCGGACTACCGGATCAGATCGTGTCAGCCACGGATCAGGTTGCGGAGCACGTACTGCATGATGCCGCCGTTGCGGTAGTAGTCCGCCTCGCCGGGCGTGTCGATGCGGACGACCGCGTCGAACTCGACACCGGTGTCGGTGGTGACCTTGACCGTACGCGGGGTCGTGCCGTTGTTGAGCTCCTCGACGCCGGTGAAGGAGAAGGTCTCCTCGCCGGTCAGGCCCAGGGTCGCGGCCGAGGCGCCCTCCGGGAACTGGAGCGGCAGGACGCCCATGCCGATGAGGTTCGAGCGGTGGATGCGCTCGTACGACTCGGCGATGACGGCCTTGACGCCGAGCAGCGCGGTGCCCTTGGCGGCCCAGTCGCGGGACGAGCCGGAGCCGTACTCCTTGCCCGCCAGGATCGCGAGGGGGGTGCCCTGCTCGATGTAGTTGCGGGAGGCGTCGTAGATGAACGACACCGGCGCGTCGGGCTGGGTGAAGTCGCGGGTGAAGCCGCCCTCGGTGCCCGGCGCGATCTGGTTGCGCAGGCGGATGTTGGCGAAGGTGCCGCGGATCATGACCTCGTGGTTGCCTCGGCGCGAGCCGTAGGAGTTGAAGTCACGACGCTCCACACCGTGCTCGGTGAGGTACTTGCCGGCCGGGGTGTCGGCCTTGATGGCACCGGCCGGGGAGATGTGGTCGGTGGTGACCGAGTCGCCCAGCTTGGCCAGGACGCGGGCGCCGACGATGTCGGTGACCGGGGTGGTCTCCATCGTCATGCCCTCGAAGTACGGGGGCTTGCGGACGTAGGTGGACTCGGTGTCCCACTCGAAGGTGTTGCCGGTCGGAATCGGCAGCGCCTGCCACTGGGCGTCGCCCGCGAAGACGTCCTGGTAGGACTTGTTGAACATGTCCTCGCCGATGGCGTTGGCGACGACGTCGTTGACCTCGGCCTCGGAGGGCCAGATGTCCTTGAGGTAAACCGGGTTGCCGTCCTGGTCGATGCCCAGGGCGTCCTTGGTGATGTCCACCTTCATGGAGCCCGCGAGGGCGTACGCGACGACCAGCGGCGGGGAGGCCAGGTAGTTCATCTTGACGTCGGGGTTGATACGGCCCTCGAAGTTCCGGTTGCCGGAGAGGACCGAGGTGACCGCGAGGTCGTGCTCGTTGACGGCCTTGGAGACCTCCTCCGGCAGCGGGCCGGAGTTACCGATGCAGGTGGTGCAGCCGTAGCCGACGAGGTTGAAGCCGACCTTGTCGAGGTACGGGGTGAGACCCGCCTTGTCGAAGTAGTCGGTGACGACCTTCGAGCCCGGGGCGAGGGTGGTCTTGACCCACGGCTTGCGGGTCAGACCCTTCTCCACGGCCTTCTTCGCGACGAGCGCGGCGGCGACCATGACGTACGGGTTCGACGTGTTGGTGCAGGAGGTGATGGCCGCGACCGTCACCGCGCCGTGGTCGATCTCGTAGGTCGAGCCGTCGGGGGCGGTCACGAGGACCGGCTTCGACGGGGCGCCGTTCGGGGTGTTGGCCGGGGCGTCGGAGGCCGGGAAGGACTCCTTGCCCGCCTCGTCGACGTCGTCCACGTAGTTGCGGACGTCCAGGGCGAACTGCTGGGCGGCGTTCGCGAGGACGATGCGGTCCTGCGGGCGCTTCGGGCCGGCGATGGAGGGGACGACCGTGGAGAGGTCGAGCTCCAGCTTCTCGGAGAAGTCGGGCTCGGCGGCCGGGTCGAGCCAGAGGCCCTGCTCCTTGGCGTACGCCTCGACGAGCGCGACCTGCTGCTCGGAGCGGCCGGTCAGCTTCAGGTACTTCAGGGTCTCGCCGTCGATCGGGAAGATCGCGGCGGTGGAGCCGAACTCCGGCGACATGTTGCCGATGGTGGCGCGGTTCGCGAGGGAGGTCGCGGCGACGCCCTCGCCGTAGAACTCGACGAACTTGCCGACGACGCCGTGCTTGCGCAGCATCTCGGTGATCGTGAGGACCAGGTCGGTGGCGGTGGTGCCGGCCGGGAGCTCGCCGGTCAGCTTGAAGCCGACGACGCGCGGGATGAGCATGGAGACCGGCTGGCCGAGCATCGCGGCCTCGGCCTCGATGCCGCCGACGCCCCAGCCGAGCACACCGAGGCCGTTGACCATGGTGGTGTGGGAGTCGGTGCCGACGAGCGTGTCGGGGTACGCCTGGCCGTTGCGGACCATGACCGTACGGGCCAGGTGCTCGATGTTCACCTGGTGGACGATGCCGGTGCCCGGGGGGACGACCTTGAAGTCATCGAAGGCGGTCTGGCCCCAGCGCAGGAACTGGTAGCGCTCCTTGTTGCGGCCGTACTCCAGCTCGACGTTCTGGCCGAAGGCGTCCGCGGTGCCGAACTTGTCGGCGATGACCGAGTGGTCGATGACGAGCTCGGCCGGGGAGAGCGGGTTGACCTTCGCCGGGTCGCCGCCGAGCTCCTTGACGGCCTCGCGCATGGTGGCGAGGTCGACGACGCAGGGAACGCCGGTGAAGTCCTGCATGATCACGCGAGCCGGCGTGAACTGGATCTCCTGGCTCGGCTGGGCCTGCGAGTCCCAGCCACCGAGGGCCCGGATGTGGTCGGCGGTGATGTTCGCGCCGTCCTCGGTGCGGAGCAGGTTCTCCAGGAGGACCTTCAGGCTGTAAGGGAGGCGCGCGGAGCCCTCGACCTTGTCCAGCTTGAAGATCTCGTACGACTCGTCGCCCACGCGCAGCGTGCTGCGGGCGTCGAAGCTGTTCGCCGACACGACAGTCTCCTTCATCAGTGTGCGCGGTTACCGCGCAGCGACAATATGCGGCTGCCGCCGCGTGGTGCCGCCCGACTCCCCGCCGATCCGCTAAGGTAAGACTTAGTTAGGTAACCCTTACCGGGTGGGCGTCCGCGGTGCGCCGTAAGCAGTTATCTCGATGTCGAGATAACTCTAGTGCATCCCCGCCGCTCGGTCATGCCCGGCATGCCCCTGACCGCTGCCATCCAATCGAGGCGTGTGCCAGCGAACCCAGGCGTTTCGACTTCCTTGACAGCGAACCTAGTCGTACGAGGTGACGTGCTGGGGGGTGCTGGGTGGCCGTACCGGTCGGGGCGGATCTTGCGAAGCCGTACGTAGAGCTGTCGTACGTGGATGCGGTAAGCGAGCGTCGACGGCAGCCACTGCTGGACTGCGTAACGGCCCGGTTCGAGGAGGTGGCCGCCGTACGGCCGTTTCGCTGGTCGCGTGGTGAGCGTCACTTCTCCGGCTGGTACTGGGCGGCGACGACCGGGCGGCACGTCGGGTTCGAATCGTGGCTGGAGCGGGACCGGCTTCTGCTGATGGACTTCGATCCCAAGGTGGCGTGGATCGCCTCGCAACCGTTCTGGCTGCACTGGCACGACGGCAAAGGGGAACGTCGGCATGCTCCGGACTACTTCGTACGCCGCAGGGACGGCTCGGCAGTGGTCGTCGACGTCCGCGCTGATGAACGGATCGAGCCGAAGGACGAGGAGGCGTTCGAGGTCACCCGCCTGGCCTGCGGCCAGGCGGGGTGGAGCTTCGAGCGGGTCGGGGTGCCGGAGGCGGTGCTACTGGCAAATGTCCGGTGGCTGTCGCGCTACCGGCACCCGCGGTGCCTGCGCGGACCAGTCGTGGACCGGCTCCGGGAGGTTTTCGCGTTCCCGGCCCCCTGATGGTCGGCGCCGATGCCGCCGGCGACCGGTTGGAGACGCTCCCTGTCTTGTTCCATCTCCTCTGGCTCCAGGAGATGACCGCCGAGGGACTGGCGATCGAGTCGCTGGGGCCGTCCACCATCGTGCGCCTGGCGGATGAAGGTGGCCTGTGACGGGTAAAGGGCGGCGGGTGCCTCCGACAGGCAGGATCGCGGAATTCCCGGAGACCGCGGCTGAACAGGCCCGCTGGTGGGAGAGGCACATTCTGGAGGTTTTGGACGGCTTACCGTCAGATGCTCCTGCGGGGACGGCGCCGCGGCCAGAGTTCGATCCGGCACGGAACTCGCTGGCTCAGCGTGAGCGGGCCAAGGCTGCCGAGCTGACCGCGCCCGGGCACGCGATGACGGCCAGCGGCATCAAGCAGCGGCGCCAGCGCTACCAACGCGACGGGCTGATCGGACTGGCCGAGTCCGCTACCCCAGCACCGTCCCCTTGGCCGACCACCCGGACCTGGCCCTCCGCATCCACGAGACTGCCCAGTCCGGGACCGCGACCATCCGTGACCTGTCCAGACACCACCAACTGCCCTCCTGGACCACCCGCGCCATCCTGGAAATGCCAGCGCCGAGCACCTACAGGTCCAGGAAAGGACCCAAGACGGGGCAGCCAGCCAGACGGCCCGCCCCCGCGATCAACGACTCAACACGAACTCTGATTGACGCCATGCTCGGCCAACGCCTCGATCTCCGAGAGATCTGGAACCGGCTGTTGGACGACCACGACGTCTCCGTGTCCTACTCCTCCATCAACGCCTACTTCCGGTCCCGTCCGCATGTGGAACGTCACACAATTCCCCGTCAGCAGCGTCAGCTTCACGCAAGCGCTCGCCCCTGAGTCTCTCGCGCGCACATAGTGAGCCTTTTCCAACCTCCCGCGCGGGCTGGCAATTGGCCTGACAGACGGGTGCAGACGGGACGGTGCGTCACCCTTTCGAGGCCGGTGGGAGAAGTTGTCCATCGGCCAACAGGCCGTCAACCGGTCTCAGGCCAAGATCCGGGCACTGGTCGAACAAGCCATCGCCACCCTCAAGTCCTGGCGGCTCCTCCGCAAACTCCGGTGTTCAACGACCCGGATCACGAACCTCGTCCAAGCCGTCCTCACCCTCCAACTGGCCAGCTCAGACTAAGTCAGTCACCGAACTCGTATGATCTCGCGGTGAGGATCTGGACGGAGCACCCTGCCAAGGCGGACGTCGAAGCTGTCGTTCGCTGCTACTTCAGCCTGCTCCAATCCGGGAGGATCCCTGAGGCCGAACAGCTCATCGATCACGGCCCGGTCCGTCATGTGCTCAAGTCACTGTGGGCCGGGCCCGTCGAAGCGAGCGCCGCTGGGGGCGAGGCGAGCAGAAGCCCTGCTGCCGACGAATGGGAGCAGGATCTGTCCTGGCTCGGCGAACTCAATCTCGCGGACTTCCACTGGGGCGACACCGGCAGCCATTTCTACGTTGAGATCACCTACCGCGCGCAGATAATCGAGGTGGCTTTGAGCTTCTGGGTAAAGCCTGTCGACGCTGGCTGGGTCATCGCGGGACCGGGCACCCTCTGGTAGGACACACGAAAAAGCGGCACGATCCAGGTGTCGGCGCAATCCTCCCGCTGGCCGACCATCACAGGCTGCCGATCAAGGACCCGACCAGCCCGGGCACCCCGCACTCGCCCCACGCCAGCCCCGTGACCTGCAACCTCAGGTTGGAAAAGACTCAGTCACTGAAACGGCCCTCAGCAACCTCCGTATCTTGGTGCCATGACGGACGAGGATGAACCGAGGCTCTACGTGAACCGCTGGGGCGACACATCAGATCCAGCCCCGGAGCGGCGGGGGCCCCGCCGGGACGCGTGCTCGTGCTTCGACCAGTCCAGGCCGTAACCGCGAGCCCGCGTCGGGTTCCACACCGAACGGCAGGACACCTCCGCCCCGGGCTGGCAGCACCTGCTGGAGCTGGTCGATGAGGCCATCGCCGACGGGCGCGAAGAGTTCCGTCCCCTCACCGAGCTGAGCCCAGAAGAGCGGCGGCAGGTGATCACCCTGCCGCCGAGCATCGCCAGACTGACGGCGGTCAAACACCTGGTGCTCTACGGCGGCAACTTGGTCCGCATCCCGCCCGAGATCGGATCCATGACCAGCCTGGAGGAGTTCACCCCCTACACCTCCTACCGGCTGCACTGGTTTCCCTACGAGATCACGCGATGCCGGAAGCTGACCCGCAGCACAGTGAGCACGCGCGCGTTGTTCGGCAACGAGAAGCTGCGGCCGCCCTTCCCGAGGCTTCAGCCTGCCCAGGGCTCCGTCGCGGACATCGATCTGGAGGACCTGGATCCCCGGCGGTGGGGCGTACCGCCATCCATCGCCAGCGTCCGACTGGGACTGACCAGCCGACGTAACCGCCAGGGCCGCGACCGATCTCACGTGATCGTTTGCCAACAAACTTAGTCGTGTTCGGCGGTGGCGAGCAGGGCATGTCCGGCCGCTGAGGAGCGAGAGTCGAGATGTCAACCAGGGTTGACATCACCTTCGCTGTCAACGTAGGTTGACTTTATGAGCGATGCGACCGATCTCGCCACGCGAGCGGGTGACCGGGATCCCCGGGTCGGACTGCGGGCCGTCTCCGCGCTGCGGCGACTGCTCGAACAGCTGGAGGCCGTCCAGGTGCGCAGTGCGCGCAACCAGGGCTGGTCGTGGCAGGAGATCGCGACCGAACTGGGAGTCAGCCGGCAGGCCGTCCACAAGAAGTACGGGAGGCAGTGATGTTCGAACGGTTCACGAAAGACGCGCGGGCCGTGGTGAAGGGGGCGTTCGGGCACGCGGAGCGGGGCGGCGCGACCGTCGTCACCCAGGAGCACGTACTCCTGTCCCTGCTCGACCGGGAGGACTCCCGGGCCGCGGCCGCGCTGCGCCGGCTCTGCCCGCCGGACCGCCGGCCGTCCCTGGTGGCGGACCTCGCCGAGGCCCGGCGCCGGGCGGGGCTGTCCCGCGCCGACGCGAACGCCCTGGCGGACCTGGGCATCGACGTCGGGGCGGTCGTCGCGCGGGTGGAGGAGACCCACGGCACGGGCGCGCTCGCGGGCGACCGCAAGGACTCCGGCTGGTGGTCGGGCCGTCAGACCTTCTCCCGGGAGGCCAAGACCGTCCTGGAGAAGTCCCTCCGCGTGGCGCTGGCCCGCAAGGACCGGGAGATCGGCGACGAGCACATCCTGCTCGCGCTCACGATGACCGGCGGGGTCGTCGCTGAGGCCCTCGCGGACCATGGCGTGACGTATGCGGCGGTCGACAGCGCGATCGCCGGTCCGTCGGCCTGTTGACCCGCTGACCCGCGCTCGCCGACACGCCGACCCGGCGCCGGCCGGCCCTCACACGCCGGCGCGGGCCGCCGAGCGGCGGAACGTGCGGCGGTACGTGTCCGGGGGGACGCCGAGCGTGCGGTTGAAGTGGCGGCGCAGTGTCGTCGCCGTACCCATGCCCGTGGCCGCCGCGATGCTGTCGAGGCTGTCGCCGCTGGATTCGAGGAGTTCCTGGGCGCGCCGGATCCGCTGGGTCAGCAGCCACTGCAGCGGGGTCACGCCGGTCACCGACCGGAAGTGGCGGCCGAGGTGACGCGAGCTCATGTTGGCCCGGCGGGCCAGGTCCTCCACCGTCAGCGCCTGGTCGAGCCGCTCGATCGCCCAGGGGAACAGTTCGGCGAGCGGGTGGTCGTCCTGGGCCGGCACGGGCGCGGTCACGAACTGGGCCTGGCCGCCCGACCGGTGCGGCGGCACGACAAGGCGGCGGGCGATCGTGTTGGCGTGGGCCGAGCCGTGGTCGAGCCGGACCAGATGGAGGCACAGGTCCATCGCTGCGGCCTTGCCCGCGGAGGTGAGCACGCTGCCGTTGTCGACGTAGAGCACGTCCGGGTCGACCTCCACCAGGGGGTGACGGGTCGCCAGGACGTCGGTGTGCGCCCAGTGCGTGGTCGCGCGGAGGCCGTCGAGCAGCCCGGCGGCGGCCAGTACGAACGCGCCCGTGCACAGCGAGGCGACCCGCGCGCCCGCCTCGTGGGCGGCGCGGACCGCGTCGACGAGCTCGGCGGGCGGGTCCACGTCGACGTCGGCCCACCCGGGGACGATCACCGTGTCGGCGTGCGCGAGCCGGTCGAGCCCGGCGTCCGGCTCGAGCCGGAACCTGCCGAACCGCACGGGCCCCGGCCCGCAGACGGTGAGGTCGTACGCGTCGTCGTCGAACACCTCGTGGGCGATGGAGAGTTCGAAGTGCAGCATTCCGTCGGTGACCGCCAGCGCGACTGTTCCCATGTCCGTAATTGTACGGGGCGTGTCGTTCCGGACACTGGCTCGGGTCGACGGCCCCTGACAGGCTTCTCGTATCGGAAGACGACAGCGGGCGACGGAGGAAGTCATGGATTCGGTACGGACGGTCGCGGTGTTCGGCGCCTACGGGCACACCGGGCGATTCGTGGTGGCGGAGCTGCTGGACCGCGGGTTCGTCCCCGTTCTGTCCGGGCGTGACGCCGGCAAGCTGGCGGAGTTCGCGGCGTCCCGTCCGGAGCTCGCCGGCCTCGAGGTCCGGCCGGCCACGGTCGACGACCCCGCCTCGCTCGACCGGGCGTTCACCGGCGCCGCCGCCGTGATCAACTGCGCGGGGCCGTTCGCCTCGACCGCCGCCCCCGTGATCGAGGCCGCGCTGCGCGCCCGGATCCCGTACGTGGACGTGGCGGCCGAGATCGAGGCCAACGTCGACACGTTCGCCCGGTTCGCGGAGCCCGCCCGTGCCGCGGGCACCGTGGTGGTCCCCGCGATGGCCTTCTTCGGCGGTCTCGGCGACCTCCTGGTCACCGCGGCCCTCGGTGACCGGACGTCGGCCGACGAGGTGCACGTCGCGTACGGGCTGAGCAGCTGGCACCCCACGGCCGGGACCCGTACGGCGGGGGCGGTCTCGCGCGAGCGCAGGGACGGCCGGCACGTCCGCTTCACCGGGGGGCGTCTGGAGTACGGCGACGGGGCCCCGCCCGCGGCCGAGAAGTGGGCCTTCCCGGAGCCGCTGGGGGTCAGCTCCGTGATCGGCGACTTCACCATGGCCGATGTCGTCACGGTCCCCAGCCATCTGGACGTCCCCGAGGTCCGCACCTACATGGCCGCCGGGGCGGCGAAGGACCTGGCCTCCTCGGACACCCCGGCGCCGGCCGCGGTCGACGAGCGCGGCCGGTCCGCGCAGACCTTCCTGGTGGACGTGGTCGTGCGCTCAGGCGGCGAGGAGCGGCGCGCGGTGGCGCGCGGTCAGGACATCTACGCCGTGAGCGCGCCGCTCGCCGTGGAGGCCGTCGACCGGGTGCTTTCGGGGCGGACCAGGACGGTCGGGGTCGCCTCGGCCGGCGCGGTCTTCGACGCGGCCGACTTCCTGGGCGCCCTGTCTGCCCATGTGTCGGTCGAATTGCCGTAGCGCGTACGGAGGCGGGCGGCGGGGGCCGCCCCCGCCCCCCGTACGGGCGCGGAGCGATTGCCGTGGCCGTACGGCGGGTCGAGGATCGGGTCATGTTCAGCGGCGCGCATGTGATTCTGTACACCCGGAACGCCGAAGCGGACCGGGCCTTCCTCAAGGACGTCTTCGGCTTCGCGCACGTGGACGCGGGCGGCGGCTGGCTCGTCTTCAAACTGCCACCGGCCGAGATCGCGGTGCATCCCACGACGGAGGAGCCGAAACACGAGGTGTACCTCATGTGCGAGGACCTCACCGAGACGCTGACGGCCCTGGAGGACCGGGGCGCCGAGATCTCACGCGCCATCACCGACCAGGGCTGGGGACTGCTCGCCGCCGTCCGGCTGCCGAGCGGCACCGAACTCCCCCTGTACGAGCCGCGCCACCCCACCGCACACGGCCTGTCACCCTGACGGCCCACCCCGACGACGATCACCATCTCATATCTGAGATAACGTGACGCCATGGCAGACGACTACCTCGTACGCATCGGCAAGCTCATCCGTGACGCCCGTCAGCACCGCGGCTGGACGCAGACGCAGCTCGCCGAAGCACTGGCCACGAGCCAGAGCGCCGTCAACCGGATCGAGCGCGGCAACCAGAACATCAGTCTTGAGATGATCGCCCGGATCGGCGAGGCCCTCGACAGTGAGATCGTGTCTCTGGGTTACGCGGGACCGATGCACCTCAGGGTCGTGGGCCGCCGCAGACTCTCCGGCGCCATCGACGTCAAGACGAGCAAGAACGCCTGTGTCGCGCTGCTCTGCGCCTCCCTCCTCAACAAGGGCCGCACGGTCCTGCGCCGGGTCGCCCGCATCGAGGAGGTCTTCCGGCTCCTGGAGGTGCTCAACTCCATCGGCGTCCGCACCCGCTGGATCAACGACGGCGTCGACCTGGAGATCGTGCCCCCGGCCGAGCTGGACATGGACTCGATCGACGCGGACGCCGCGATCCGCACCCGCTCGATCATCATGTTCTTCGGCCCGCTGCTGCACCGCATGGACCGCTTCAAACTGCCGTACGCCGGCGGCTGCGACCTGGGTACGCGCACGATCGAACCGCACATGATCGCGCTGCGCCGCTTCGGCCTCGACATCACGGCCACCGAGGGCATCTACCACGCCCAGGTCGAGCGCTCGGTCTCCCCCGGCCGCCCGATCGTACTGACCGAGCGCGGGGACACCGTCACGGAGAACGCGCTGCTCGCCGCCGCCCGGCACGACGGCGTGACCGTCATCCGCAACGCCTCCTCCAACTACATGGTCCAGGACCTGTGCTTCTTCCTCGAGGCCCTCGGCGTACGCGTGGACGGCATCGGCACCACCACCCTGACCGTGCACGGCGTGCCCCAGATCGACGTGGACGTGGACTACTCCCCCTCGGAGGACCCGGTCGAGGCGATGAGCCTGCTGGCCGCGGCCGTGGTCACCGAGTCGGAGCTGACGATCCGCCGGGTCCCGATCGAGTTCATGGAGATCGAGCTCGCGGTCCTTGAGGAGATGGGCCTCGACCACGACCGCTCGGCCGAGTACCCGGCGGACAACGGCCGCACCCGCCTGGTCGACCTGACGGTCCGCCCCTCCAAGCTGGAGGCGCCGATCGACAAGATCCACCCGATGCCGTTCCCGGGCCTGAACATCGACAACGTGCCGTTCTTCGCGGCGATCGCGGCCACCGCCCAGGGCAAGACCCTCATCCACGACTGGGTCTACGACAACCGGGCCATCTACCTCACCGACCTCAACCGCCTCGGCGGCCGCCTCCAGCTCCTCGACCCCCACCGCGTCCTGGTGGAGGGCCCCACCCGCTGGCGCGCCGCCGAGATGATGTGCCCCCCGGCCCTGCGCCCCGCCGTGGTCGTCCTCCTCGCGATGATGGCAGCGGAGGGCACCTCGGTCCTCCGCAACGTGTACGTCATCAACCGGGGGTACGAGGACCTCGCGGAGCGACTGAACTCGATCGGCGCGCAGATCGAGATCTTCCGGGACATCTGAGGGGCTGCCAGAAACGGCCGGTCCGACCTCTCTGACCGCGACGCCGGAAACTGCGGCCACGCCGCGTGGGACTTCTCTGGGACTTCGCGCCCGAGTCGACCCACGCGGCGGGCCGGGTACGGACCCTGGCCGGCACGGCAGGCGCGGAGTCGCCCTCCTCGGCACCCTTCGGGAGGGGCTGCACGACCCACCCGAGTGCGTTCCCCGGACCTGTGCCTCACCAGCGCAGCTGCTGACCGGTACTGGTCGTGGAGGGTGCGGGGTCCGGTCTCTGGCGGCGGGGCGTCGGGGCGGAGCGTCCACTCGCGCGGGCAGTCGCCGTACGCCGCGAGTCTGCGCAGCTTGGCAGCGGGTTTCGGGCCCGAGAAGCCGAGGGTTTCGCTGCTCGACTTCGTGCACTATGTTCTCCTGGCGGCACGAGCCGTCTCGGGCGGGCAGCCCGGCCGTGTCGGTTTCACCGAGAGCAGCATGCTGATCGAATTCGTTCCGAAGGGCGAGGACCTGACGGTCCTGCGCTCGCGGGACCGCGTTCCCGGCTCGTGCGGAATTGCCGACTTCCTGGAAACCGCATTTCGTTGCTCCGCCGATGCCCTCGGCAGCATCGCGGAACCGTATCCCGAATTCCAGCGAAAAACGCACGGAGTTCTGGGGCGCATGGTGGGGGAAATGAACGGGGCAGCACAGTGAGAACGGTCTTCCGGATGCTGGGGGTGCTGGGGCTGGTCCTGATGGTGGGAGCGGTCGTGCACGTCCGCACCGGGTACACGACGGCCACGGTCTCGGGCGACGCCATGCGGCCGACGTACACGCCGGGGGATCGTGTCCTCCTGGAGCGCACCGAGGCCGGGTCGGTCCGGCGGGGCGATGTGGTGCTCCAGCGGTCCGCCGAGCGCCACGGCGGGCTCGCGGTGATCCAGCGGGTCATCGGCGTCGGCGGCGACCGGATCGCGCAGAGGCCCGGAGAGCCGGTGACCGTGAACGGTAAACCGCTGGCCGAGCCGTACGTCAAGGACGGCGACCCCTCGGGCATGGCTCCCGCGTACGACGTGGTGGTCCCCGCGGGACGGCTCTTCCTGCTCGGCGACCACCGGGCCAACGCCTACGACTCCCGGCACTTCCTGGACGACCGGTCGGGCACCGTCGCGGAACAGGCGGTCCTGGCGCGCGCGGTCGACGACCGCTCCGGCCTCGTCGGGGCCGGGCTGACGGCGACGCTCGGGCTCGTCCTCGTCCTCGGCGCGATCGCGACGGAGATCGCCGGGCGGAAGAGACACCCCGTCCGATGACGACGGTTCAGCCGACGACACCTTGGAGGAAGAGTTGCCCTCGATATCCCGCGTCCCCACCTGGGAGCCCCTGCGGCACGACAACGCCGGGCGGCTCGCCGCACCCGGCGGCTACGTGGCGATGAAGAGTCGGCTTCTGCGGTCCGCGGCAGGTCTGGTCGTCCTCGCCGCAGTGAGCGGCTGCGGGACGCAGCCCGTGGCGGGTCCGGGGGCCGGGAGCACGTCCCCGTCCGTGTCCGTGTCCGCGGCGTCAGTGGAAGCCTCCGCGGGCGCCTCGGAGGGCCCGGAGGACGGCCCGGCAGAGCTGCTGGCACGGGCGGAGGCGGCCATGGGCGCCGAGACCGGGTGGACCTTCGCGGTGACGGGCGAGGAGTCGCTTGAGCAGAGCGGCGCGCTGGAAGGGCAGGGCAGCTCCGCCTCGTACTTCGCCACGGTGGAGCGGACCGGCAGCCCGGAGGCCCTGCACCAGAGCGGCACGGTCGTCAGCAAGGGCAGGCGCAAGGCCGAGGAGGTGTTCGCCGTGGACGGCGTCGGGTACGTGCGGGAAGGCGCGCCCGGCACCCCGTGGACCGAGGGGCCCCTGACCGACCCGGAGATCGCCGCCAAGGTGGAGGACCCGTCGGCCGCGCTCGCCTCCTTCACCGCGTACGTCGAGCGGGGCGAGCGGATCGAGGTCACCAGGACGGGCGGCGAGATCAGGCTCCGGGTGCGGATCCCCGCCGCGCACCTGGCCGACCGCACGGAGCGGCCGGCCGTCGCGAAGGCCGCCCGGGAGTTCCGGCCCACCCTGGACAAGCTGCGGAGGGCAGGGGCCACGGCGGGCGAGGAGCGGATCGTACTGGCCGGGTTCGAGGAGACCCTCGTCCTGGACGCGCGCACCTACCGGATGGCCTCCCACCGGTCCTCCTTCGGATTCACCGTCCCGCACGAGGGCGGGCAGCTCCGGTACGAGCAGAAGCTCCGTGCGGACACACGAGGTGTCTTCACCGGCCGGATCGAGGTGCCCGACACCGCCCGTTAGACCTTTCCATCGAGATGCCAATGACGGTGGCGGGCTCGTCCCTGGTGCGTCCGCGGCGCCTGCCGCCGGAACGTCAGTCCCGCCATCTGTCCCGGCACAACCAGGTCAACCGCTCCGAGAAGTGGTGTCGCCAGAGCCACCATGGAAGTCGTCGGTGCGCGATGAAGGACCAGAGGTCGTCATCGGCCTCGTTGCCACGCGGGCAACCGCGCAGGAGATCGAGAGATCGTCGATCAACGGTCCGATGCAGACGGGCGACGTGTGCCAGAGCGACGACACCTTGGCGGCGGACCTCCGGGTCCTCGGCCTCCAGCGCCATGGCGACTCGGGGCAGAATCGCGTCCGCCTCCGGATGGTTGAGAGCGAGCGCGATCACAGCCACCCCGACGAGCGGATCGTCCCGGCCGAACGCGGCATCGACCTCCTCGGGCCGATCGATCCAGCGCAGGGTGGAGCCGTCCTGCCAGTTCAGGACAGGTGCCGGATCGACAGGGCCGCTCTTGTCCGGGTGCACGGCCCGACCCTACCGAGCCTCACCCGCAGAAACCCTGGGCGTCACTAGACGGCGTCCCTGTCGGCCGTTTCGTGGGGTGCTCGGGCGGGGCGGGTGGTCTTGGGGGTGTGGGGGCTGGTTGGTACGAGGGTGAGGCCGAGGAGGGGGGTGGTTGCGAGGAGGAGCCAGGGGGTGGGGCCCGGGTGGGTCAGGAGGGCGCCCGTCGGGGGTGACGCGGCGAGGACCGCCAGGCCTGCCAGGGAGGAGAGGGCGCCGGTGGCCAGGCCCAGGTGGCGTTCGTTCACCAGGTCCGGGAGGAGGGCGCGGGTCGCGGGCAGGATCAGCATCTGGCCGAGGGTGAGGAGGACGGTGAAGGTGACCGCCGCTCCGAGGCCCCCGTACGAGCTGAGGGCCGCCGTCGCGGCGAACGCGGCGGACGTCAGGAGCAGTCCCGCGCGGATCATGGCCGTGCTGTCGAGCCGGGCGGACGCGAGCCGTTCCAGGGGGCCCGAGCCGAACACGACGAGCGCCGAGGAGAGGGCGAACAGCCAGCCGAGGGCGGCCTGGGAGCCGGTGGCGCGGTCCAGTTCGGCGGGGAGGGCCAAGTAGAGCTGGTTGTAGGCGAGGAGGTAGGTCGCGTACGCGAGGGCGAGGCGGAGGAAGCGCCGCTCGCCGAGGACCGCCCGCCACTCCCCCGGGCTCCTTTCCTGGCCGCCGCCGCGCGGCATCAGCCGTACGGCGGCGGCGAGGACGAGGGCGAAGACGCCCGCCCCGGCCAGGCAGGCGGTGCGGAAGTGGCCTTCGCCCGCCCCGTACAGGAGCAGCGCGCCGATGACGGGGCCGAGGAGGGCGCCGGCCTGTCCGCCGGCGGAGAAGCGGGCCAGGGTCCGGGTGCGGCGGGGGCCGCCGGCGCGTTCGACGCGGAGCGCCTCGCGGGCGATCTCGGACTCGACGGCCGGGGAGAAGAGGGCCGCGGCGAAGCCGACGAGGACGACCGCTCCGACCACCGTCCAGGCGCTCGACGCGAACGCAAGCCAGACGAAGCCGGCGATCCGGAGGGCGCAGCCCACCAGGACCAGGGGTCGGGGGCCGTACCGGTCGGTGAGGACCCCGCCGACGACGAACAGGCCCTGCTGGCTGAACGTCCGCAGGCCCAGGACGAGTCCGACGAGCGCGCCGCCGAGTCCGAGGGCGCCGCCGAGGTGGTCGGCGAGGTAGGGGAGGACGGCGAAGAAGCCCACGTTGAAGGCGAACTGGCTGGAGATGAGCAGGCGGGCGAGGGGGGTCACGCGGTGAGCTTTCCGTCGTGCATGGTCAGGACGCGGTCGCAGGTGTGCCGCACCGCCGCCCTGTCGTGGGAGATGAGGAGGCAGCCGACTCCCAGGGTGTCCTGAAGGTCCATCAGGAGGTTGAGGACGCCGGCGCGCAGGGAGGGGTCGAGGGCGGAGGTCGGCTCGTCGAGGACGAGGAGTTCCGGGCCGGTGGCCAGGGCGCGGGCGATCCCGGCGCGCTGGCACTGCCCGCCGGAGAGTTCGTGGGGCAGCCGGTCGCCGTGCGAGGGGTCGAGGCCGACGAGACCGAGGAGTTCGGCGACGCGTGCGGGTCCTTCGGCCCGCGTCCAGCGTCCGTGCACCCGTAGGGGTTCGGCGATCTGGTCGCGGATGCGGCGGCGCGGGCTGAGCGCTCCGTACGGGTCCTGGAAGACCGGCTGGAACCGGGGGCGCAGCGGGCGCAGTTCGCGCTCCGGCAGGGTCGTGAGTTCGACGCCGTCGAACCGGACCGAGCCCGCGTCGGGGCGCAGAAGCCGCAGGACGGCCGCGGCCGTGGTCGACTTGCCGCAGCCGGAGGGGCCGACGAGGCCGACGGTCTCGCCGGCCGCCACGTCGAACGACACCCCGTCGACGGCGGTGCGGTCTCCGTACCGTACGACGAGGTCACGGACCTGGAGCAGGGCGTTCACGCGGTCTCCCCGAGGGGGTGGTGGCAGGCGACCCGGCGCCCGTGGACGGTCCTCGGTGGGGGGTCCTCGCGCCGGCAGAGGGCGGTGGCGTCCGGGCAGCGGGGCGCGAAGGCGCAGCCCTCGCCCGTGGCACCCGGGAGCGGTGGCGCTCCGGCGAGGACGGGCAGCCGGGAGCGGTGCGGCAGGCCGGCCGTGGGGAGGGAGGCGAGGAGGGCCCGGGTGTACGGGGCCGCCGGGCGCTCCAGTACGCGTTCCACGGGGCCGAGTTCGGTGACCCGGCCCGCGTACAGGACGGCCGTCCGGTCGGCGTGGCGGCGTACCGCCTCCAGGTCGTGGGTGACGAGCAGCAGGGCGGCGCCGGCCGCCGCGCACCGCTCCTTCAGGAGCGTGAGGATCCGCTCCTGGCGGTCGGGGTCGAGGGCCGTGGTCGGTTCGTCGGCGACGACGAGGTCGGGCTCGTTGACCAGGGCCAGGGCGATCACGGCGCGCTGGCGCATGCCGCCCGAGAGGGCATGCGGGTACGCGGCGGCGGCCTCCGGTGCGAGGCCGGTGTCGGCGAGCGCCCGACGGGCGGCCGCGCGCGCCTCGCGACGGCCGAGGCCCTGGACGGACCGTACGGCCAGGGCGAGTTGGTCCTCGACCCGGTGGACGGGTGAGAGGGCCGACAGGGCGTCCTGCGGGATCCGGGCGATGCGGCGGCCGAGGTCGGCCGGGGTGACGGGGGTGCCGTGGAGCAGGATCCTGCCGGAGACGGCCGCCGTGCGGGGCGCCATGCCGAGCAGCGCGCGGGCCGTCAGCGACTTGCCCGCGCCGGACTCGCCGACCAGGGCGAAGACCTCGCCCGCGGACACCTCGAATCCGATCCCGCGCACGACCTCGACGCCGGCGGGGGCGGCCCCGGGGAACGAGACGCGGAGGTCGTCGACGGAGAGGAGCGGTTCAGGAGACGGGGGCGGCAACGGAGCGGGCCTTCCTGGGGGTGGTGCGGGAGTTCACGCGGGCCGGGGCGGCGTGGGAGAGGCGGACGGCGAGGGCGGCGAGCAGGGCGAGGGCCACGGCCGGGGCGAGGGCGGCGACGGGGGCCCGTTCGACGTAGTCGGCCGACTCGTCGAGGAGCAGGCCCCACTCGGGCGAGGGCGGCTGGGCGCCGAGGCCGAGGAAGCCCAGCGAGGCGAGGGCGAGGGCGATGCCGGGCAGCCGCAGCACCGCGTGCCGGGCGACCGGGCCCGCCACCGAGGGCAGCACGTGCCGTGTCGCGATCCACCACGGGCCCGCGCCGAGGGCGCGTTGGGCCTGGAGGAAGCGGGAGGCGCGGACCTCCTGGGCCAGGGCGGCCGCGTGGGCCGCGAGCGGCGGCCAGGAGATCAGGGTGACGGCGAGCGCCGCCGTGCCCGCGCCGGGGCCGGTCACGGCGGCGACGAGCAGCCCGACGATCACCGGGGGCAGGGCGTTGGCGATGTCCGAGAGCCCGGCCGCCGTACCCGGCAGGAAGCCGAGCGCGAGGGCGATCACACAGCTCAGCGCGGTCACCGCGGCGGCGGTGCCGACGGTGGCGGCGGCGCCGTGCCCGAGGCGGGCGAGGACGTCACGGCCGAGCGCGTCCGCGCCCAGCGGGTGCGCGGCGGACGGGTCGGCGAGCCGGGAGGCGACGTCGACGGCGTACGGGTCGCGGAACAGGCCCCAGCCGATCACCCCCGCCAGCACGGCGGCCAGGAGCAGCGGGACCGCTGGGGACACCCGCGTCGGCCGGGGCGGCGGCAGGCTCAGGCCCGCCTCGCGCAACGCGGGGCCGAGCAGCCGGCGCCGTACGAGCGAGGCCGCGCCGCCGACCAGGAGGCCGAGGACGAGGAGGGCGAGCACACAGCCCTGGAGCAGCGGCAGGTCCTGCGCCTTCGCCGCGCCGAGCGCCGTACGGCCGATGCCGGGGACGGCGAAGACCGTCTCCACGGCGACGGCGCCGCCGGTGAGCCCGACGACCACGAGTCCGAACTGCGGGACGAGCGGCGGCAGGGCGCGGCGGAGCGCGGCCCGCGTGATCCGGGCGCGGCTTGTGCCGGCGCCGCGCCACAGCTCCACCCACGGCTCGTCGAGGACGGCGGGGACGGCGTCGGCGACGAGCCGGCCGAGGAGCGCGCCCGCCGGGACGCCGAGGGCCAGCGCGGGCAGCACCATGTGGGACGGTCCCGCCCAGCCGGAGGTGGGCAGCAGGCCGAGCCATACACCGGCGACGATCAGCAGCGTGAGGGAGAGCAGGAACTCGGGGAGCGACGTGAGCGCCGCGGCTACGGTGCCCGTCGTCGCCCGGCCTCGTACGAGTGCGGGCGCGGCGAGCAGCGCCCCGACGAGGGTCGCGACGACGAGCGCCGCGCCCATCAGGGTCAGCGAGACCCCGAGGCCGCCCAGGACGGCGGGCGCGACGTCGGTGCCGGAGACCCAGGAGACGCCGAGGTCACCCCGGAGCAGCCCGGCGGCCCAGCCGCCGAGGAGCCCCAAAGGGCCGGCGTCCAGGCCGAGATCGGCGCGGATGGCGGCGAGCGCCTCGGGCGTGGGCGCCTGCTCGGCGGACCGGGCGCGGAGCAGGCCGAGCGCGGGGTCCTTACCGGAGAGCCACGGCAGCAGCCCGACGACGGCCACGAGGAGGGTCAGGGCGACCCCTCGTCCACCGGCGGCCGCGAGGACGGGCCGCCAGGGGGCTGGGGATCCGGCGGGGCGCCGGCGGGACGGGGAGTCGGCGGGGCGCCGGCGGGACGGGGAGTCGGCGGGGCGCCGCCGGCCGGGCGCGCTCGCGGGGTTCATGGGCGGGCCTTCGTCAGGAGGGTTTTGAACGTCAGGGCCTTTGCCATCAGGGCCCGGGCGGCCAGGGTGGTCATCGACGGGGAGCTCACCGGATGTGGGTGTCCACGGTCACGAGTTCGCGTTCGCGCGGGTCGTGCGCGGCGTCCACGACGGTGGACGCGTCGCCCTGGATCACGCGTTCGTGCAGCATCGGCACGGCCGCGTCGGTGGCGAGTACGGCGGCCTCGGCGGCGATCACGGCCCGGCGGCGGGCGTCGCCGGTCGCCGTGCCGGTGGCGGTGGTGAGCGCCCGGTCGACGGCGGGGTCGGCGAGCTGGGCGATGTTGAAGGAGCCGTCGCCCGCGAAGTCGCTGTACAGGTACGCGGCGGGGTCGCCCGAGTCGAGGACCGTGGCGCGGGAGAGGACGAAGGCGTCGAACTTCCCGGCGAGCGCGTCGGCCTCGATGGTCGCGTACTCCCGTACGTCGAGCTTCACGGTGAAGCCGGCCTTCTGGAGCTGCTGCTGGAGGAGCTGGGCGACCTCGGGGAGTTCGGCCCGGTCGGTGAAGGTGCCGATGGTGATCGTGGCGCCCTTGGGGGCGGCGGGTTCCTGGGTGCGGCGGACGGGTGTGCGGAGTTCGGCCGCCCAGGGCAGGGCGGGGCCGAGGAGTCCGGCGGCGACGTCGGCCCGGCCTTCGTACACCCCCTCGACGAGGGCGCGCGCGTCCACCGCCTCGCGGGCGGCGGCGCGGAGGGCCGGGTCCTTGAACGGGCCCTTGCGGGTGTTGAGGTAGAGCGTGTTCGTCCGGGGCATGGGGACCTCGGTGATCAGCTCCGGGTCGAGGAGGCGGGCCTGGGAGACGGGGACGGCCTCGACGATGTCGGCCTCGCCGCTGCGCAGGGCGGCGGCCCGGGCGGTGCCGTCGGGGACGTACCGCACGTCGATGCCGGAGGCCTTCGCGCGGCCGCCCCAGTAGGAGTCGTACCGGTCGAGGGTCGCCGCGGCGGCGCCCTCGGCGCGGACCAGGACGAACGGCCCGGTGCCCGCGCCGACCGGGTTCACCGTCCCGCCCCGGTAGGCCTTGGCCGCGAGGATCGACAGCTGCGGCGAGCTGAGCCGCTGGGGGACGAGCGGGTCGGCGACGCCGGTGGTGACGGTGACGGTGCGGGGTCCTGTGGCCCGGGCGGTGAGGACGACGCCGTCGAGGATCCGGGGCTTGGGCGAGGCCTTGGCCGCGGTGGTCAGGGAGCGGACGACGGCCTCGGCGGTGAGGGGCGTCCCGTCGTGGAAGGTCACGCCCTCGCGCAGGGTGAAGGTCCACGTCGGGCCGGTCTGCCGCCAGGCGGTGGCGAGGGCGGGGACGGCGTTGCCGTCGCGGTCGAGCCGGACGAGGGTCTCGGCGGTCGACCACCGGGACAGCTTGAAGGCGTCGTCGGAGAGCGGGGAGAGGCCGGACCGGGGCGGCTGCATCATGGCGACGCGGAGGCGTCCGTCGTGGCCGGCGCCGGCGCTTCCGTCCCGTCCGGTGCCGCCCGTGCCGGCGAAGCAGCCGGTGAGGAGCGTCGCGGCCGCGGCGGTGAGGGCGAGGGCGGTCAGCGCCCGGCGGCGGGAGCGGGGTGCGGGGCTGTTTCCGGGCAGGCCGGAGCGTACGGGCAGGCGGCGCAAGGGAGGTCCTCGGAGGGCGTGGCGAGCGGGTGTGCGCCGACCATATCAGTATGACAATCGTTTTCATTACGCGGGATCCGCGCCGTCCTCCCGCCGCCACCGCACGCACGTTCCGCCCACGGCGAAGACGCGCCCGTCTCCATCCCGCCGTCACTACAGTCCGATCTCATGACGACTGTCACCACACGCACGGTCGAATACCCGGCCGACGGCCTCACGATGATCGGGCACCTCGCCCTCCCCTCCGGTACCGGACGCCGGCCCGCGGTCCTGATCGGACCCGAAGGGGCGGGCCTCAACGACTTCCAGCGCCGCCGGGCCGACGCCCTCGCCGAACTCGGTTACGTCGCCCTGGCCTTCGACCTCCACGGCGGCGGGCGCTGGTTCACCGACCCCCAGGAGATGCTGGCGCGCGCGATGCCGCTGCTCGCCGACCCCGACCGGTTGCGGGACATCGGCTTCGCCGCCCTCGACGTGCTGCGCGCCGAACCACGGACCGACCCCGACCGGATCGCCGCCATCGGCTACGGCACGGGGGGCGCCGTCGTACTGGAGCTCGGGCGCGCCGGCGTCGACCTGCGGGCGATCGGGACGATCAACGCGCTGGTCACCGGTCGGCCGGGCGAGGCGGCGCGCATCCGCTGCCCCGTGTGGGTGGGGGTCGGGTCGGAGGACCCGATCATGGCCGCCGCGCAACGGGACGCCTTCGCCGAGGAGATGCGGGCCGCGGGCGTCGACTGGCGTCTCACGGTCTACGGCGGCGCCCTGCACGCCTTCCACCACCCGCCGGTCGACCAGGAGGTGGTTCCCGGTGTCGGCCACCACCCGGTGCACGCGCGGCGGGCCTGGCGCGATGTCGTCGGCCTGCTCGAGGAGTGCGTCCCCGTCACGGACGGGACGCCCGTGACGGAGAAGGCGACGGAGTAGGGCAGGCGCTCAGCCGGGCGGCACCATCCCGCCCTTGAGGCGTTCGATGTCCGAGGCCCGGACCTGGATCACGAAGAGCGCGACCAGAGCGCCGACCACGGCGAACACCGCCGCCGTGACGAAGCCCGCGGAGACTCCGGAGGTCAGCACCTCGTCGGCCCACGGGGGCGGGAGCTGGCCGGTCCTGGCGAACTGGGACTTCTCCAGCGGGCCCGCCTGGGAGAGGAACGCGGGGACCTGCTTGTCCGCCTCCGTGCGGCTGGCCGTGCCGAAGACCGTGACCAGGATCGAGAGGCCCAGCGAACCTCCCACCTGCTGCGTGGCGTTGAGCAGGCCGGACGCGGCGCCGGAGTCCCGCTGTTCGACGTTCGACAGCGCCATGATGGTCAGCGAGACGAACATGAAGCCCATGCCGAAGCCGAAGACGAGGATCGGTCCGAGGATGCTGCCGAGATAGGTGGAGTCCACGTCGGTCAGGGTCAGCCAGGAGAGGCCGAGTGCGGCGAGCACCGAGCCCGTCACCATGAAGGGCTTCGGCCCGAACCGGGGCAGCAGGGTGGACGTGAGCCCCGCGGCGACCGCGATGATCGCGCTCACCGGCAGGAACGCGAGGCCCGTCCTCAAGGGGCTGAAGTCCAGCACCTGTTGCACGAAGAGCGTGAGGAAGAAGAACATCCCGAAGATCGCCGCCGCCAGGCAGAGCATGATGGCGTAGGTGCCGGAGCGGTTGCGGTCGCCGAACATCCGCAGCGGCGTGATGGGTTGCCTGGAGCGCCGTTCGACGAGGAGGAACACGGCGAGGAGCACCACCGCCGCGGCGAAGGAGCCGATCGTGTACGGGTCGCGCCAGCCCTCCTGGGCGGCGCGGATGAACCCGTAGACGAGCGCCACCATGCCGAGCGTCGAGGTGAGGGCGCCGGTGAAGTCGAAGTGGCCGGGGCGCCGCTCGGACTCCTTGACGTGGCGGGGGGTGAGGAAGGCGATGAGCAGGGCGATGGGGACGTTCACGAAGAAGATCCAGCGCCAGTCCAGCCACTGGACGAGCACGCCTCCCGCGACCAGGCCGATCGCGCTGCCGCCGGCCGAGACGGCCGCGAACACGCCGAAGGCCCGGTTGCGCTCCGGGCCTTCCTCGAACGTCGTGGTGATGAGGGAGAGCGCGGTCGGCGAGGCGATGGCGCCGCCGACGCCCTGGAGTGCCCGGGCCGCGAGGAGTTGCCATTCGCTCTGCGCGAGTCCGCAGAAGAGCGAGGCGAGTCCGAAGAGCAGCACGCCGAAGATGAAGACCCGCCGCCGGCCCAGGATGTCGCCGGCGCGGCCGCCGAGCAGCAGCAGGCCGCCGAAGGTGAGGGTGTAGGCGTTGACGACCCAGGCCAGACTGGTCGTGGAGAAGTCCAGGGCGCTCTGGATGTGTGGGAGCGCGATGTTCACGATCGTGATGTCGAGGACCACCATGAGCTGGCAGGACGCGATCACGAACAGGGCGATGCCCTTTCCGTCGCTGCCTTTCCTCTGGGTGGCGGTCTGTGCCGGTGTCGTCGGCTGGGGAGTACTCATGGTGGCGCCTCGGGGCTTCGCCTGCTGAGTGATCCGTGGGCCGGTCAGTCCACCTTTCGACACTAAGCCCGGCCCGCACGGGTGACCAGTTGATCAAGCGTGCGCCGTCTCGTCCAGGACAGCGAAGCCGTCGAGTTCCACGAGGGCCTGTTCGTCCCAGAGGCGTACGACTCCGATGACGGCCATCGCCGGGTAGTCGCGGCCCGCCAAGCGGCGCCAGACGCGGCCCAGTTCATGGGCGTGGGCGCGGTACGCGTCGACGTCGGTGGTGTAGACGGTGACGCGGGCGAGGTCGGCGGGGGTGCCGCCGGCGTGCCGCAGGGCGGTGAGGAGATTGGCGAGGGCGGTGGTGAACTGCTCGGTGAGGGTGTCCCCCACGACGGTGCCCGCCGTGTCGAGGGCGGTCTGTCCGGCGAGGAAGACCAGCCGGGTTCCGGTGGCGGTGACGGCGTGGGAGAAGCCGCTGGGCGGGGAGAGTTCGGCGGGGTTGTGCCGGTGCAGGCTCATGGGGACGGCTCCTCCTGGCTCCTGTCGGCGGTGCGCCGGTGGGACGCGTACAGCTCCTTCGCGATGATCGTGCGCTGGACCTCGGTCGCCCCCTCGTAGATCCGGGGTGCGCGGACCTCCCGGTAGAGGTGTTCCAGGAGGTGGCCGCGTTGCAGGGCGCGGGCGCCGTGGAGCTGGACGGCGGCGTCGACGACGTACTGGGCGGTCTCGGTGGCGAGCAGTTTGGCCATGGCGGAGCGCCGGGGCACATCCGGGTCGCCCTCGTCGTACGCGGTGGCCGCCGCGTACACGAGGAGGCGGGCGGCCTCGGTGCGGGTGGCCATCTCGGCGATCCGGTGGGCGACGGCCTGGAGGTCGGCGAGCCGGCCACCGAAGGCGGGGCGGGCGGCGGTGTGGGCGAGGGCGGCGTCCAGGGCGGCCTGGGCCATGCCGACGGCGAAGGCCCCGACGCTGGGCCGGAAGAGGTTGAGGGTGTGCATGGCGACCCGGAAGCCCTGGTCAGGTGCCCCGAGGAGGTCCTCGGGGCCGACGGGGACGCCGTCGAAGGTGAGGGTGCCGAGGGCGTGCGGGGCGAGCATGTCGAGGGGTTCGCCGCCGAGGCCCGGCCGGTCGGCGGGGACGAGGAAGGCCGTGACGCCCCGGGCGCCCGCGCCCCGGGTGGTGCGGGCGAAGACGGTGGCGAAGTCGGCTTCGGGTGCGTTGGAGATCCACTGCTTCTCGCCGTGCAGGCGCCAGCCGCCGCGTCCGTCGGGGACGGCGTCGAGGGCGAGGGCGGCCGCGTCGGAGCCGGCGCCCGGTTCGGAGAGCGCGAAGGCGGCGACGGCCCGTCCGGCGGTGACCTCGGGGAGCCAGCGGGCGCGCTGGGCGGGGCTTCCGAAGGCGGCGACGGGGTGGCCGCCGAGGCCCTGGAGGGCGAGGGCGGTCTCGGCCTCGGTGCAGGTCCTGGCGAGGGATTCGCGCAGGAGGCAGAGGTCGAGGGCGCCCGCGTCGAAGAGCCGGGCGAGGAGGCCCAGTTCGCCGAGGGCGGCGACGAGGGGGCGGTTGACCCGGCCGGGTTCGCCCTTCTCGGCGAGGGGCCTCAGGCGTTCGGCGGCGAGGGCGCGCAGCTCCGCACACCAGGTGATCTGTGCCGTATCGAGCGAGAATGCGGGCATGTGGGCCCTCTCCGACGCCCTCGGGCGTCCTCGTCCCTGCGCCGTCGGGCGTCTGCGTCCCGGCGCCGCCCGGCGCCGTCCTCCGGGTGCTCCCCGGCACCCTTGTCGCGAACCGTTGACTGCCGTCACCAACACGATACGCTCGTGGAGCGACGGGCGACCCCACCACGACAGGGGGACGAACTCATGGAGCTGACACCCTCGGCCCACCTCGACACCTTCGCCCGCGACCGGCTGCCGCCGCCGGACCGGTGGCCGCGTCTCCTCTTCGACCTCCCCGAGCTGGCCTACCCCGACCGGCTGAACTGCGGCGCCGAGCTCCTCGACCGTACGGTGGAACGATTCGGCGCCGACCGGCCCGCCTTCCACGACGGCGAGGGCGGCGTCTGGAGCTACGGGGAGCTCCAGGAGCGGGTCGACCGCATCGCCCACGTCCTCACCTCCGACCTGCGGGTCGTGCCCGGCAACCGGGTCCTGCTGCGCGGCCCCACCACCCCCTGGCTCGCCGCCTGCTGGCTCGCCGTGATGAAGGCGGGCGCGATCGCCGTCACCGTCCTCGCGCAGCAGCGCGCCCCCGAGCTGGCCGTCATGGCGGAGGCGGCCCGCTGCACCCACGCCCTCTGCGACGCCCACGCCGTCGACGAGCTCCTCGCGGCCCGGATCCCGGGGCTCCGCGTCACCCCCTTCGGCGGGGAAGGACCGGACGACCTCCTCGCCCTCGCGGCCCGCCGCCAGGGCCCGTACCCGGCGGTGGAGACGGCCGCCGACGACGTGGCCCTGATCGCCTTCACCTCCGGCACGACCGGGCAGCCCAAGGGCTGTGTCCACTTCCACCGGGACGTCCTGGCCGTCGCCGACACCTTCTCCGCGCACGTCCTGCGCCCGCTGCCCGACGACGTGTTCGCCGGTTCGCCGCCGCTCGCCTTCACCTTCGGCCTCGGCGGGCTCGTCGTCTTCCCCCTGCGGGCCGGGGCGAGCGCGGTCCTGCTGGAACAGGCCGGGCCGAAGCAGCTGCTCGCGGCGATCGAGCGGCACCGGGTGTCGGTGCTCTTCACCGCCCCGACGGCCTACCGGGTCATGCTCGGCGAGATGGCCCAGGGCACCGCCCCGGACGTGGGATCGCTGCGCCGCTGCGTCTCCGCCGGCGAGAACCTGCCGGAGGCGACCTGGAAGGCCTGGTACGCACGGACCGGCCTCCGCCTGATCAATGGCATCGGCGCCACGGAACTCCTCCACATCTTCATCTCCGCCGCCGACGGCGACGTCCGCCCCGGCACCACCGGCCTCCCGGTGCCCGGCTGGCAGGCCAGGATCGTGGACCGCGACGGCCGGGACGTGCCGGACGGCCAGGAGGGACTGCTCGCCGTGCGCGGGCCCGTGGGCTGCCGCTATCTGGCCGATCCCCGCCAGTCCGAGTACGTACGGGAGGGCTGGAACGTCACGGGTGACACGTACGTCCGCGAGCCCGACGGCTGGTTCCGCTACGTCTCACGGGCCGACGACATGATCATCTCGGCCGGCTACAACATCGCGGGGCCGCAGGTCGAGGAGGCACTCCTCGACCACCCCGACGTGGTGGAGACCGCCGTGGTGGGCCGCCCTGACGAGCTGCGCGGCCAGGTCGTCGTGGCGTACACGGTGGTACGGGACGGGGTGCCGCGCGACGCGACCACGGCCTCCGCGCTGCGGGCCTTCGTCCGCGCCCGGCTCGCCCCGTACAAGTCGCCCCGCGAGATCGTCTTCCTCGACGCGCTGCCGCGCACGGCGACGGGCAAGCTCCAGCGCTTCCGGCTGCGGGACGCCCCGTCCGGGCACCCCCTAAAGTGATCACGTGGCCGAGCAGCACACTCCCCGATCCCTCATCGTCTCCCTGTACGGCGCGTACGGTCGTGCGCCCGACGGGTCGCCGGTGCCGGTGGCCGCGCTCATCCGGCTCCTCGCGGTGCTCGGGGTGGACGCGCCCTCCGTGCGCTCCTCGGTGTCGCGCCTGAAGCGGCGCGGGCTGCTGCTGCCGCGCCGGACGGCGGACGGCGCCGCCGGATACGCCCTCTCCGAGGACGCCCTCCGGCTCCTCGACGACGGTGACCGCCGCATCTACGCCCGTACCGAGCCGAAGCTCTCCGACGGCTGGGTCCTCGCCGTCTTCTCGGTCCCCGAGGCCGAGCGGCACAAGCGCCATCTGCTGCGCTCCCGGCTCGCCCGGCTCGGCTTCGGCACGGCGGCGCCGGGCGTCTGGATCGCACCGGCGCGGCTGTACGAGGAGACCAGGAACGCCCTGGAGCGCCTGGAGCTCTCCCCGTACGTGGATCTCTTCAGGGGCGACCACCTGGGGTACGCGGCGACGGCCGGGGCGGCGGCCCGCTGGTGGGACCTGCCGGCGATCGCCGCGCTCCACGAGGAGTTCCTCACGGCCCACGAGCCGGTGCTGCGGGCCTGGCGGACGGCGCCCGCGGGCCCCGAGGACGCCTACCGTGACTACCTCCTCGCCCTCGACTCCTGGCGCCGGCTGCCGTACGCCGACCCCGTGCTCCCGGCGGAGCTCCTCCCGGACGACTGGCCGGGCAGACGCTCGGCGGAGGTCTTCACGGCCCTGCACGAGCTGCTGCGGGACCGGGGCGCGGAGTTCGTGCGGGGCTTCTTCGGGGAGTGGACGGGGGACCGGCCGCCGGGACAGGACACATCTCCCCGCCAGGCCTAGAGTCGTCAGTAGGAGGCATTCCGGCCACCGCGTCATCGTCATCGCGGACCACGGGAACGGAGTGCGGGGCGCGGGACTTCGTACGGTCGGCCGGCCACGGCCCATGGGGGATCAGCCGCGCCGTCCGGCCCCGAGTGCAGGGATCCGATGCGCCATGGCTGACGTGAACGTCGTGTGGACAGGGCTTGAGTGCCAGATCAGGCAAGAAGAGGAAGACGACATCGTCGGCAGCGTCCAGGTGATCCCCGGGACGACTCCGCAACCGCCGCTGAAGTTCCCGGAGACCGGCGAGCTGAAGTTCGGTCCTCCGGGGCTGAGGATCTTCAGCGCCCAGCGTCTGCTGTACTCCGGACCGGCGAAGGATCTCAGCGTGTCGCTCGCACTCGTGCAGGTGGACGCCGGTGACGCGGAGCAGGAGAAGCAGGCCGTCGCCAATGCCATCTCCGCGGCGGCGACCGCGGCCGTCGCCAAGTTCACCGGCGGCGCCGGTGTCGTGCTCAAGCCCTTCATCCAGCTCCTCTCGGAGGCCCTGGTCGAGGGCGTGAGCGACCTCCTCGGCCTCGACGACAACCCGTTCAACCCGGCGGCCGTCTTCATCCCGAAGGACAGGCTGCTGGACGCGAACAGCCGGCGCCGGATCCGCCAGCGCTCCGACGACCCGCGCGTCCTGCACTTCACCGACGAGATCCTCTGCACCGGTACGGACGATGACGGAGACCTGGGGCAGTACGTGATGTACCTGGACGTCCAGCCGGTGGGAACCCCGGGCGGCGGCACGCCTCCCCCCGTGGACGACGGCATCGGCACGCCCACCCTGAGCAGGGGCTCCCACGGAGCAGCGGTGGACAAGCTGCAGCGGCTGCTGAACGCCCATGTGCCGGACCTCCTGCCCCTGGAGGTCGACGGTGACTTCGGTTCCGTGACGGACGAGCGTGTCCGCGTGTACCAGCGCCGGGTCGAGATCGAGGTCGACGGCGTCGCGGGTCCGCAGACCTGGGGCATGCTGACCGGCGGCGAGCTGGCACAGGAGGCCGCAGCCGGGACGCCGGCCCTGAGCAGCGGTTCGCGCGGCCCGGCGGTCCGCAGACTCCAGCGGCTGTTGAACGCCCGCGTGCCGAACGTCCAGGCCCTCGCGGTCGACGGGGTCTTCGGTCCCGTCACGGAGGCCCACGTCCGCAAGTTCCAGGCCCGCCTCGCCATCGTCGTCGACGGCGTCGTCGGTCCTCAGACGTGGAGCGCCCTCTCGCTCTGACGTGCCGGCGCGGCGTCCGGCCGTCAGGCCCTGCCGGTCGGGGGGCGACGGGAGCCCGCGCGGTACGGGGCGGGCCACGGGGCGGCCGGGCCCTGGTAGTCCTGCTCGGCCGCCGCGTGCAGGGTCCAGTGCGGGTCGTAGAGGTGGGGGCGGGCCAGGGCGCAGAGGTCGGCGCGGCCCGCCAGGAGCAGGGAGTTGACGTCGTCCCAGGAGGAGATCGCGCCCACCGCGATCACCGGGACCCCGACCTCGTTGCGGATGCGGTCGGCGTACGGCGTCTGGTACGAGCGGCCGTAGGCGGGGGTCTCGTCGGGGACGACCTGGCCGGTGGAGACGTCGATCGCGTCGGCGCCCCGGTCCGTGAAGGCGCGGGCGATGGCGACGGCCTCCGCGTCGGTCGTGCCACCCTCGGCCCAGTCGGTGGCCGAGATGCGGACGGTCATGGGGCGGCCGGCCGGCCACACCTCCCGTACCGCGTCGAAGACCTCCAGGGGGTAGCGCAGCCGGCCGTCGAGGTCGCCGCCGTAGGCGTCGGTGCGGTGGTTGGTGAGCGGGGAGAGGAAGCCGGAGAGCAGGTATCCGTGGGCGCAGTGCAGTTCGAGGAGGTCGAAGCCGCAGCGGGCCGCGCGCCGGGCCGCGGCCGTGAACTCCTCGCGTACGGCGGTGAGTCCGGCTCGGTCGAGGGCGCCCGGGGTCTGGTTGACGCCGGGCCGGTACGGGAGGGGTGAGGCGGCGACCAGCGGCCAGTTGCCCTCGGGCAGCGGCTGGTCGATGCCCTCCCACATGCGCCGGGTGGAGCCCTTGCGGCCGGAGTGGCCGAGCTGGACGCCGAGCGCGGTGCCGGGGGCGGAGGTGTGGACGAAGTCGGCGATCCGGGTCCAGGCGGCGGCCTGCTCGCCGGTCCAGAGGCCGGTGCAGCCGGGGGTGATACGGCCTTCGGGGCTGACGCAGACCATCTCGGTCATGACGAGTCCGGCGCCGCCGAGGGCCCTGGCGCCCAGGTGGACGAGGTGGAAGTCGCCGGGGACGCCGTCCTCGGCGACGTACATGTCCATGGGAGACACGACGATCCGGTTGCGCAGGGTGAGTCCGCGGAGCCGGAACGGGGTGAACATCGGCGGGGTGCCGGGCGGGCAGCCGAAGTCGGCCTCGACGGCGGCGGTGAAGGCCGGGTCGCGGAGCCGCAGGTTGGCGTGGGTGACGCGGCGGCTGCGGGTGAGGAGGTCGAAGGCGAACCTGCGGGGCGGCCGGTCGACCCGGCCTGCGAGCTCCTCGAACCAGTGGAGGCTGGCGGCGGCCGCGCGCTGGGTGGAGGCGACGACCGGCCGGCGCTCGGCCTCGTAGGCGGCGAGGGCGTCCGGGAGGGCGGGGTGGCGACCGATGCTCCGCGCGAGGGCCAGGGCGTCCTCGACGGCCAGTTTGGTGCCGGAGCCGATGGAGAAGTGCGCGGTGTGGGCGGCGTCGCCGATGAGCACGGTGTTGCCGTACGACCAGTGGTCGTTGACGACGGTACGGAACGCGGTCCAGGCGGAGTTGTTCGAGCGGAGCTCCCGGCCGCCGAGCGCCTCGGAGAAGATCTTCGCGCAGCGGACGGTGGACTCGGCCTCGTCGAGCTCGTCGAAACCGGCCGCCCGCCAGACCTCCTCGCGCATCTCGACGATGGCCGTGGAGGCACCGGCCTCGTAGGGGTAGGCGTGCAGCTGCATCACGCCGTACTCGGTCTCGGCGGTCTCGAAGCGGAAGGCGTCGAAGGCGAAGTCGGCGGCGAGCCAGATGTAGCGGCAGCGGTGGGTGGTGATCCTGGGGCGGAAGTGCGCGGCATGGGTCTCGCGGGTGCCGCTGTGGACGCCGTCGGCGGCGACGACCAGGTCGTGGCCGGCGGCGAGGGCGGCGGCGGGCGGGGCCTCGGTGCGGAAGCGGAGCCGTACGCCCAGGTCGGTGCAGCGGGTGTGGAGGATCTCCAGGAGCCGGCGGCGGCCGAGGGCGGCGAAGCCGTGGCCGGTGGAACGGGTGCGGTGACCCCGGTGGACGACGTCGATGTCGTCCCAGCGGACCAGGTCGCGGCGGAGTGCCTCGTACACGACGGGGTCGGCGTCCCGGATGCCGCCGAGGGTCTCGTCGGAGAGGACGACGCCGAAGCCGAAGGTGTCGGAGGGCGCGTTCCGCTCCCAGACGGTGACGTCGCGGGCGGGGTCGAGCCGCTTGAGCAGGGCGGCGGCGTAGAGCCCGCCGGGGCCGCCGCCGACGACGGCGATCCGCGAGGGCCCGGGCGTGGCCGGTGGCTCCGCCGTGGCTCGCGAGTCCGCCGGCGCCGGCGGGCCTGCTATGGCCTGCGAGTCCGCCGGGGCCGCCGGCCCCGCCATGACCGGCTGACCGGCCATGGCTAGCGGCCCTGCCATTTCGGGGGCCGTTTCTCGGTGAAGGCGGCGTGGAACTCGGCGTAGTCGGCGCCGTTCATCAGGAGTGCCTGGGTGGCCGCGTCCATCTCGATCGAGGCAGCGAGCGGCATGTCGAGCTCGGCGGTGAGCAGGGCCTTGGTCTGGGCGAGGGCAAGCGCCGGGCCGTCGGCGAGACGGCGGGCGAGTGCGGTGGCCCGCTCGGCCGCCCCGCCCTCCTCGGTGAGCTCGGAGAGCAGGCCGATGCGCTCGGCCTCCTCGGCGTGGACGGGGTCGCCCAGCATGAGGAGCCGGGTCGCGTGCCCGAGTCCGACGACCCGGGGCAGCAGATACGCCGCGCCCATGTCGCCGCCGGAGAGGCCCACGCGGGTGAAGAGGAAGGCGAAACGGGTGGTGGGGTCGGCGATCCGGAAGTCCGCGGCGAGGGCGAGGACGGCCCCGGCACCGGCGGCGACGCCGTGGAGGGCGGCGACGACCGGGAACGGGCATTCGCGGAGGGCCCGGACGACCTGGCCGGTCATCCGGTTGAAGTCGAGGAGCTGGGCGGTGTCGAGGGAGAGGGTGGCGCCGATGATCTCGTCGACGTCCCCGCCGGAGCAGAAGCCGCGCCCCTCGCCGTCGAGGACGAGGGCGCGGACGGTCCGCTCGCGGGAGAGCTCGGCGAGGAGGTCACGCAGGTCGGCGTAGGCGCCGAAGGTGAGGGCGTTGAGTTTCGCGGGGCGGGCGAGGGTGACGGTGGCGACGCCCCGGTCGATGACGAGGCGCAGATGCCGCCAGTCCGCGGTGCGGGGCGTGGAGCCGGTGAACGGGCTCATGCGGAAGGGCCTCCTTCCTCCGTTCGGAGGGTATCACCGTACTGTGACTGTCGTCACGAGCACGCGATAGAGGTGGGCATCCGTAGGTCCTGGGCAGGAGGTGACGAAAGACCCTGTCCCTGGGGGAGGGGTGCCCCTGGCGAGAAGAATTGCGCACCGTAAGGTTGAAACCAGGACGTCTCGGGACGCCCCGCCCGCTCGTCCGCACCGCCCGCCCCCACGGGGTGAAGGGAGCCCTGCCCCCATGCCCGAAGCCAGCGGACCCACGGCCGACGTACGCGCGGCCGCCTCCCGGCGCATCCGGCTGCCCCACACCACCGCCGCCGTGCCCATCGCCCGCGCGCTCATCCGTACCGCGCTGACCGAGATCGGCCCCGGGGCCGGCGACCGCCCCGACCGTGACACGGCGGAGCTCCTCACCGCCGAGCTCGTCGCCAACGCCGTCGAGCACACCGGCGGCCGCGGCCCCATCGAACTCGTCGTCGAGCTGCTCCCGGGGCCCGGCGGCTGCCAGATCGAGGTCCACGACTCCCAGCCCGCCGGCCCCGGCGAGCTCGTCTGCCCGGACCCGGAGACCGAGATCGACCCGTGGCAGGAGCACGGCCGCGGGCTCTTCCTCATCCGCGCGCTCAGCAGCGACTGCGGACACCGCCCCACCGCCCAGGGCAAGGCGGTCTGGTTCACCCTGCCGGGGATACCGGCCCAGCGGCGTCCGGGGCCGTGACGGGGGCGGGAGCGACGGGCGCTCGCAGGCGACCGGGCGGCATGGATGGGCGCCCGGCACGCGGAACTAGGCCGCAGGCCCCGCCAGTGTCGCGACCAGGACCGCCTTGATGGTGTGCATCCGGTTCTCGGCCTCGTCGAAGACGACCGAGTGGGCCGACTCGAAGACCTCGTCGGTGACCTCCAGCTCGGTCAGGCCGTGCCGGGCGTGGATGTCCCGCCCGACCGCCGTGCCCAGGTCGTGGAAGGCCGGCAGGCAGTGCAGGAACCTGACGTCCGGGTTCCCGGTGGCGCGCAGCACGTCCATGGTCACGGAGTACGGGGCGAGGGCGGCGATCCGCTCGTCCCAGACCTCCTTGGGCTCGCCCATGGAGACCCAGACGTCGGTGGCCACGAAGTCGGCGCCCCTGACCCCCTCCGCCACGTCCTCGGTGAGGGTGACGGTCGCGCCGCTGACCTCCGCGAGCTTGCGGGCGGCGGCGACGACGTCCTCGGCCGGCCAGTACGCCTCGGGGGCGACGATCCGTACGTCCATGCCGAGCAGGGCGCCGGTGACCAGGTAGGAGTTGCCCATGTTGAAGCGGGCGTCACCGAGGTACGCGAAGGTGACCGCGTCCAGGGGCTTGTCCGTGTGCTCGGTCATGGTGAGCACGTCGGCGAGCATCTGGGTGGGGTGCCAGTCGTCGGTGAGCCCGTTGAAGACCGGGACGCCCGCGAAGGCGGCGAGCTCCTCGACGGCGGCCTGGCTGTCACCCCGGTACTCGATGCCGTCGAACATCCGGCCGAGGACGCGGGCGGTGTCCTTGACCGACTCCTTGTGGCCCATCTGGGACCCGGAGGGGTCCAGGTAGGTGGTGGAGGCGCCCTGGTCGGCGGCGGCGACCTCGAAGGCGCAGCGCGTGCGGGTGGAGGTCTTCTCGAAGATCAGGGCGATGTTCCTGCCCCGCAGCCGCTGGACCTCGGTGCCCGCCTTCTTGGCGGCCTTGAGCTCGGCCGAGAGCGCGATCAGGGCGCGGAACTCCTCGGCGGTGAAGTCCAGCTCCTTGAGGAAGTGGCGGCCGATGAGGTCTGTGGCCATGGGACGCGCTCCTATGGGTACGGTCGGAGGACGGGCGGTCAGGGACGTTGGAAGTGTATACGCACGTCAACATTTATATACAGCCCCCCTGTGGTGACCCGGACCTCCTCCCGCACGGCCCTCCTGTGCTCAGGCGGCGTCCCGCACCACCGGGCAGCTCATACAGCGCGGCCCGCCCCTCCCCCGGCCCAGCTCGCTGCCCGGGATCTCGATCACCTCGATGCCCTGCTTCCGCAGATGTGTGTTGGTCGTGGCGTTCCGCTCGTACGCGACGACCACGCCCGGCTCCACGGCCAGCACGTTGCACCCGTCGTCCCACTGCTCGCGCTCGGCCGCGTGCACGTCCTGCGTCGCCGTCAGGACCCGGATCTCCCGGAGGCCGAGCGCCTCGGCGATGGCGCTGTGCATCTGCTCCGGCGGATGGTCCGTGACCCGGAGGGGATGGCCCTCGTCCGCCCCCGGTTCGATCGTGTACGAGCGGAGCATCCCGAGCCCCGCGTACTGGGTGAACGTGTCCTCGGCGACCATCGTCATCACCGTGTCCAGGTGCATGAACGCACGCCGCTTCGGCATGTCGAGCGCGACGATCGCGCGCGCCGAACCGGCCGCGAACATGCCCCTGGCCAGCATCTCCACCGCCTGCGGGGTCGTCCGCTCGCTCATCCCGATGAGCACGGCGCCGTTGCCGATGACCAGGACGTCCCCGCCCTCGATGGTCGACGGGTAGTCGGCCTGCCCCTCCGACCAGTGGTGGAAGACGCCCGCCTCGGGGCCGGTGAAGAGCGGATGGTGTTTGTAGATCGCCTCGAAGTGGACGGTCTCGCGCTGCCGGGCCGGCCAGCGCATCGCGTTGATCGAGACGCCGTCGTAGATCCAGGCCGAGGTGTCCCGGGTGAAGAGGTGGTTCGGCAGCGGGCCGAGGAGGAAGTCGTCCAGGTCCAGGGCGTGGAAACGGACCGAGGTCGGCTCGCGGTGCGCCGCGAGGAACTCCCGCTTCGTCATGCCGCCCACGAGCGCCTCCCGCAGCGCGACCGCGTCGAGCGAGTCGAACGCCTCCCGTAGGTGATCGGCGGCGAGCGGCCCGTACGCCTTCTCGTCGAAGACCCGGTCGAGCACGAGCGCGCGGGCGGCCGGCACCTCGAGGGCCTCGCTCAGGAGGTCCCCGAAGAGGTGCACCTCCACTCCCCGGTCACGCAGCACGTCCGCGAACCCGTCGTGCTCCTGCCGGGCCCGGCGCACCCACAGCACGTCGTCGAAGAGGAGGGCGTCCTTGTTGGTGGGCGTGAGCCGCTTCAGCTCCAGATCGGGCCGGTGCAGGATGACGCGGCGCAGCCGCCCGGTCTCGGAATCGACGTGGAATCCCATGCGCTCCATCCTGACGGAGCCGGGCGTCCGAGGCCCAGGTTTCGGAGGAGGCGGGGGTGGGCGCCGTGACGATGGCGCGGATCCGGGCACCGACGCCTGGTGGGTGCGGCAGGGACGTGTCGCGTGTTCGGAAGGCCGGGACCTGTGCCCGAGCGATTGCCCTTACAGACCTGGCGGCAGGGGGTCGCGACAGGGTGGTGTGGGCTGTGTCCCTTCGCTGAAAGGTTCTTCCGTTGGTACAGCATGAACGCCGCTCTGATCAGACGGCTGCCGCCCAGGCCCCCAGCCCCCGGAAGCCCGAGCCGGTGGACGCTGCCGGCCTCCTGGCGCTTCAGCGCAACGCGGGCAACACCGCCGTTGTGCGGATGCTTCAGCGTTCCGGTCACCCTTATGCCCAGCCTTCCGTCCAGCGCGAGGACCACACGCAGGAACAGCACGTGCACGGCGCGGGCTGCGGCCACCAGCAGGACTCCCCCGGCCGGCCCGCCGTTCAGCGTTCCGCCGTCCACGATGTCCTCGCCGGAACCGGCCGCCCCATGGACGCCCCGCTCCGCGAGGAGATGGAAGCCCGCCTTGGCGCCGACTTCTCCGACGTCCGCATCCACGACAACAGCTCCGCCCGCGCTTCCGCCGCCGAAGTCGGCGCTCGCGCTTACACCAGTGGCAGCAACGTCGTCATCGGCGACGGTGGGGGCGACAAACACACCCTCGCCCACGAACTCACCCATGTCGTCCAGCAGCGCCAGGGCCCCGTCTCCGGCACCAACAACGGCAACGGCCTCAGCATCTCCGACCCCGGCGACCGCTTCGAACGCGAAGCCGAAGCCAATGCGGCGAGAGTCATGGCTGGTGAACCCTCGGCGGTGCGATCGGCCGGTGACACACCAGAACACTCGGCAGCGGCGATTCAGCGAGCACGCGACAAGAACAGCGGAAAGAAGAACAGTAAAGCACCCCAAACCACCGCTGTCGCGACCGCTCCAGCCGCGAAGACAATCAAATTTCCCGACCAGGAGCCACAGGTGATCGGCCAGACATTCGACTCACGAGAGGCGTCACTGGGGGTGCACAAGGTAGGCAATCACGTCTACAAGGTATTCGGTGGAGGGACGTTGGTTAAACCCCCTTCCGGGTACACCAAAGCAGTGAAGGCTCTGGAAGAATTCAATAAACAGGGCCTGGGCAGCCAAATCGCCGGCGCCGAAGCAGCAGGGCGCCTCACATTTTCCGACGGGGGTTCGGACAAGGTTGGCTGGGCTGTCAGAATGGACTTCGTCACCGGTACGCGCTGGCAGATTGGGAAGCCGGGAGGGGATACGATTTTCGACAATGAGATCCGGGGTCTCACGTTGCCCCAGCTTCAGGGGATCAGGGAAAGTCTCCTGAAGGCCAAGAAGGCGAAGGTCAACGACCTTCAGGGGGTCATCAACGGCGGAGTCATGCACTTCCTGGATCTCCACATCGGAGGAAGTGGCTTCCAAGCGGACGTTGCTGTGGAATTTGTTGATGCCAGAATTGCACAGCTGCAGCAGCCGTAAGCGCCCGCGTTCCACGGGGCACGGGCCCGCTGGGCGGCTCTGTCAGGTGAGCAGCCCCCACGCGGCGATCAGGACGATCGCGACCACCAGGCCGCCGAGCAGCATCCCCGCGCGCCGCAGGAAGCGGCGGGTGTAGCCGTTGCCGGGGTCGCCGGAGGGCTGGGGCGCGGCTCGTCGCGGGCGGGGGGCCGTGCGCGGTATGCCGTACGCCTCCTTGAGGAGGGTCAGCCAGACCGTCTCCGGCAGGCCGGGGCGCTCGCCGTCGACGATCAGCCAGAAGGCCTCACGGGCCGAGGGCGCCGGGCTCGTACGGAGCCGGGAGAGCAGCTCGGCGACCGTGCCGACGGGGGCGTCGCCGCGATCGAGGAGAGGGCTCACCGCCCAGCGGTGCAGCTCGGCGGCGTTCGCCGCGCGCTGCTCCTCCGGCGGGTCGGACGGATCGGCCTCGCCGCCCGGGGGCGCGACGGCCCAGAGCTCCTGGCCCAGGACCGCCTCGCACAGCTCCCTGCGCAGCGGGTGCTCCCAGGACGGCAGGCGCCGGGCGGTCTCCCGGAGGAGAAGGGTGAGGACGACGTACGCCTGGGGGCGGCGCAGCGCGTCGAGCAGCTCGCGGCTGCCGCCGCGCTCGACGAGCTCCCGCGCCTCCTCCACGGTGCGCGCGATCGGCAGCTTGTGCACGAGCCCGGTCTCGACCTCCCGTTCCCTGCCGCGCGGCCTCACCCAGGACCGCCCCACGCCCGCACCGGGCCCGGTCCACACGGGCGCGACCTGGGGCAGCACGGGGCGGGGATACGGGTCGGCCCCGGGCCGCCACGGCGGCGCGCCCGCCTGCCCCTCGGATCCGCCGCCCGACGGTACGTCGCCCACCGGGGGCACCGACCGGCCGCCGGGCTCCGAAGAGCGCCGCTTCGACAGATCGGCCGGGTAGGCGGGTTCGGCCGTGACGGACGGGTACGAGCGGACGTCGGGGTCGGGAGGACGGGGGGCGGCTGGGGGGCGAGGGTCGGGGACGGTCGGGTGGACGCCCTCGGGGGCGGCCGGGGCAGCGGGGTCGTGGAAGGCCCGTCGGTCACGGTCCGGGACGGTCGGGTGGAGCGGGGCGGGGGCGGCTGGGTGTGCGTTCCCCGGGGCGGTCGGGCGGTGGCGGTCGGAGACGGCCGAGGGCGACGGCGTCTCCGTCTCCGGCCCGTACGCGGTGGGCGGGAGTTCTCTCGTGGGAGGGTCCGTCCGCTCCTCCTCCGGCGGCTCCTGGCGGAACCACAGGTCCGGGCGTTCCGCCGGGCCCGGACGGTCGGTGCCTCGGAGCCCGCCCGCCGGCGGCGGGGCCTCGCGTCCGGAGGGCGGCGCCTCCTCGGCGGTCCGGCCGCCCGGATTCCTGCCCCACCGCCTTCCCGTGGGCCTCGGGGCCGGGGCGCCCGCGCTGTCGGGGGCGCGCGTGGGCCTCGGGGTCTGCGAGGTCGGGGCGCCCGCCTCGCCGTCCAGGGTCTGGAGGGCTCGCGTGACCGTTTCGAGGAGGGGGGCGCGGCGGGCGGCGGAGGCCGTGTGGAGGGCGCTGCCGACCGCGTACTCCCTGCCCTCGCCCTCCGCGACCCCCCGCAGGTGGTGGCGGACGAGCCGGTCCGCGACCTCCTCCGCCCGGTCGCCGATCCGCTCGCGCGGGTCGACGCGGCGGCGCTCGGTGTTGTGGCTGGCCGCGCCGGACCAGCGGCCCACGAACACGTAACGCAGCGCGGGGAGTTCGACGGTGTCGTGGGTGGCGAAGGTCCACCGGCGGTCGGTGAGCGTGCCGAACATGCTGTGCAGTCCCCAGAGCACGGGGCAGGCGGTGTCACCGTGTTCGTCGAGGACGGTGAAGCGTTCCTCGGGGTGGCGCAGCAACTCCGCGACCGCGCCGGTGAGTTCCTCGGCCACGTACGCCAGGGTCCGGTCGAGCTCCCCCTGTCCCCGGCCGGTCGCCGGGACGAGTACCTCCTCGGGGACGGCGGGCAGCCGCCCGCGCGCGCCGGCGGCGTCCAGGTCCGCGCCCTCCCAGTTCCAGGCGTGCAGCCCGAGGCAGACGGAGGGGTCGAGGAGCGCGGGCGAGCCGACGAGGGCGTGGCAGAGCACGGAGGCCCCGCCGCCGGCGTCCGTGAAGGGGACGCGCCGGATCAGCATCACGTCGGCACGCCGCTGGAGCCGGATCAGGGCGGGCCGGGTCTCCTCGCCGCTCGCGCGGAGCATGGGGCCCGAGATCCGGAAGAGGTTCTCCGCCTCGTCGCGGGGGCCCGACCAGGCCACGGGGCCGAAGCCGGTGCTGCCGGAGAGGTTCTCGCTGTCCCAGCGGAAGACGATCTGGTCGACCTCGTTCTCCGACCGTGTCATCGGACGATCCCCTCCGTAGGTCTCGCGGGTTCCGCCCCGGGCAGCAGCCCGCACATGGCGAAGAGAGAGAGCAGTGGCGCGAGGACCCGGCGCGGCCGGGCCCCGTGCGGGAACCGGTCGCCGCGCGCCTGTCCGCCGGTCGCGGCGACGAAGTGCAGGGTGCAGTCGGCGCAGTCGTCGAAGGGCTTCAGCCAGGCGGCGCCGGCGTGCTCGGCGAGGAAGGCGTACGCGTCCTGGCTCTCGGCCCGTGAGGCGCCGGGTTCGTGGCGGCCGGGCAGGGCGCGGCCGAGCCAGCGGTCCACGACCGGTTCGAAGCGCACCAGGTCGCTCTTGTTGACGGCGAGCGCGGCCGGGGCGGCGACGAGCCCGCCGCGCTGCCGGGGGATGCGGTTCAGGACGGTGGTGAACGCCTCGTCGCCGAGCTCGCGCCGGTGCAGTCCGCTCTGTCTCCTCACCGGGTCGAGGGAGGGCAGCCGGAGCGCGCGCAACGGGTCGAGGACGAAGACGAACGCGTCGACGCCCATCAGGAAGCGGCCGACCTCGCTGTCCTGGGCGAGGTCCTCGCCCGCGAGGTCGAAGAAGACGACGGGCCGGGGCGTCGCGCCGCCCGCCGAGACGAGCAGACCGTCGGCGAAGCGGGCGAAGGTCTGCTGTCCGGTACGGCCCAGCTGCCGCCCCTGGTGCAGGCTCTGCACGCGTTCGCGCAGATAGGTGCGGTGTACGTCGGGGTTGAGCGGCCGGCATTTCAGACCGTACGGTTCGAGGCCGCCGAGCTCGACCTCGCCGAGCATGGCGGCGAGGAGGTGGGTCTTGCCGACGGAGGAGCTGCCGACGAGGGCGATGGACAGCGGTTCCCCGTTGGTCAGGTAGGGCACGGGGAGTTCGTGTCCCTCGTCGCCGTCCCGTGTGTGCGGGCAGAGGTGGTACGCCTTGCGCAGGGCGTCCGTCCGGTGGCCCGGCCGGCGTTCTGCGCTGAGGTCGAGGGGGATCCGGTTGCCCTTGGTGTCGATGGTGACGAGCAGCCGTTCGTCGTACTCCACGGGGAGCAGGCAGTGCGGGCACATCCGGCTCCGTGACGGCGGCGCCGGTACCGGTTCGGGCGGCGCGGCCACGACGGGGCGGGCCGCTTCGCCACCGCCGAGGACCCGGCGGAACACGGAGGTACGCGAGGGCCGCGGGTCCCGGTTCTCCGGGGGTTCGGCGGCCGGTGCCGCACCCGGCGGGGCTCCTCCGGACAGCGCGCGTTTCCGCGCGATCTGGGTGTCGTACTCGGCGCGCCACCGGTCGAGCGGGTCCGCCGCGCCGACGCCGGTGGCGAGCGGGTCGGGGACGTTGAGGAGCCGCAGCAGCTCGGCCGCGTGAGGGCGCTCCGCCGCGTGCGGGGAGAAGAGGCCGCTGTGCCCGAGGGCCGCGAGTCGCCGGTAGTCCGCCAGGTCCTCCGGCGGGCCCTCGCCCCGGTCGGGGCGGCCGGAGAGCAGCCAGTAGGCGAGCGCGGCGACGGACCACAGGTCGTCGCGGGGGTCGGCCGGGCCGCGCCCCGCGCGCTGTTCGGGCGAGGCCCAGGGGGCGGTGCCGAAGGGCTCGCGGGTCTCACCCGCGCGCAGTGCGGCGAACGGTTCGCAGAGCCGTACCCGCGCACCGTCCCACCGCACGGTGTCGGGCGTGATCGCCCGGTGCACGAGGTCGAGCTCGCCCAGGAGGCGTACCGCCATGGCGAGTTGACCGGTGATCGCCTCCGGGTCGTCGGCACCGAGGCGGCCGGCCCAGGCGGAGAGCGGACGCCCGCCGGGCGGCCGGTACAGCACGAAGGGTTCGGCGGCGGTGAGGTCGAAGCCGACGATCCGGGGCAGGACGGCGACGAACTGCGCCGTGCCGTACCGCCGTTCCAGGGCGACGGCGGCGGCCACCTCCCGCTCCAGGAGCCCGTACGCGTGGGGGTCGCCCTGCGCGGACGAGGTCAGCCGGTACTGGAGGACCGGCACCGCCCCCGCCCCCAGGACCGCCCGGCGCGCGAGGACCCCGGGGCGGCCGGGGGGCCTGTGGTCCTCCCCGTACCGCACGGCGAACCGGAGCTGCGCCTCCTGGGGGGTGAGGAACTCCAGCTCCTGGTAGTACGGGTGGGGCGGCGGGCTCGGCTCGCTGAGGTGGTCGGGATGGTCGGGCCCGAGGGGGTGACGGGGGTCGGGCGGGCGGTTCGAACGGTTCGGGTCGTTCGGGTCGTTCGGGTCGTCGTTCGGGTGGTTCGGGTCGGTCACGGTTCTCCCGCCTCCTCGGCGCGGACGGTGTGCACGACGTCCGCGCGCAGCGGTACGAGACGGAGGATTCCGGCGTGGCGTCCCGCACCGGTCCATACGACGTCCTCGGCGGTGCCCCGCCAGACGTCGTCCCCCGCGGCCCCGCGCCGCATCGCCTCGGGCACGAAGCGGACCTGCCGGGCGGCGAGGGGGTCGTGGGAGAGCAGCCGCAGGTGCTCGGGGCCGCAGAGCGCGACCGTGCGGGCGGGGGCGTCCTCGGACAGGAGCAGCAGGGCCACCGCGTCCGGGGCGACACCGGTGAGCCGGGCGGCGTCGGGCCGGTCGGAGCGGTCGGCGAGGGCGGTGAGGCCGGCGAGCGCGTCCGGGTCGCGGAGACCCTCGTACCGGGGCGGCGGCGAGGCGGCGACGTCCCGCTCCAGGCGGAGGCGGGTCTCGTCCAGGAGCTCCGCGATCCGCCGCTCGTGGACGGCGGACGCGAGGGCGCCCGGGTCGCGTTCGACGCCCGCCCAGCACCGGTCGAGGATCAGCAGGGTGCCGGCGACCAGATCGCCGACGAGCGTGTCGACGAGGAGGGGTCCCCCGTCGCCGTACCGCCGCTCCAGCCACTCGGGCGCGGCGGCCGACCCGTCGGACGGGGCGGGGACGGGGGCGGCGTGGTCCGTGTCGTACGGGCCGGACACATCGGACGGAGGCGGCGCGAAGGTCTCCGCCGGCGCGGGTTCCTCGTCCATGTCCGACCAGACGTCCTCCTCCGCGCCGTCCGTCCAGTCCTGCCAGCTCCAGGACGCCGTCGCGCCGTCCTGGCCCGGCGGTGGCTCCTCCGCGCGGGCCCTCTCCTCGGGTGGCTCGTACGGCTGCCCCTCCGCGTACACCCGCCCGTGTGCTTCGGCCGTCTCCGCGAGGCCCCTGAGCAGCCGGGACACCGCCCCCGCCCCCGCCGAGCAGTGGTGCCGCACCTCGGCGAAGAGCCAGTCGTGCACGGCGGTCGCGACGACGAGCGTCTGGGTCTCCCGCAGGATCCGCCAGGCTTCCTCCGGGTCCGCCAGCGCCCACCAGTCGTCCACGGCCCGCGTCCAGTCGCGCAGCGCGAGGAGGACGACGGCGGTCAGGGACACGGCGAGCGCCACCGCCGCCAGCCACGACGGCGGGCCGAGGAACTGGCCGAGCCCGGCCCCGGCGAGACCGCCGAGCAGACCGCCGAAGAGGCGGGGCGCCGCACCCGTGGAGCCGCCGCCGTCGATCCGCCCGTCCGGTGAGCGGTTGGGCCTGCGCCGCAGCATCAGATGGGCGAGTCCGGCGGCCAGCACGCCGACGGCCGGGCCGAGGACCCAGCCGAGGACCGGCCACACCCCGGCGAGCAGGGCGAGGGCCCCCGTCACGGCGAGGGCCACGGGACGCGAGCCACCGGCCGTGAACGGGTACCGGCCACCGAGCCTCCGCAGCCGCTCGGGCCCGCAGATCGCGTCGAGCCGGGCCAGCCGGGCGTTGCTGCCGACGGGTGCGGTGCGCGCGGAGAGCGCGGCGAGCCGGGCCGCCACGGAGCGGAGCGGGAGCCCCTTGCCGATCAGGTCGTGGGTGTGGTCGCGCAGGGCCGGGACGATCCCCGCCCGCGAGATCTCCCTGGGCAGCTCCGGCAGTTCGATGCCCCGGTCACGCAGCACGCCACGGTGCTCGGCGGTGAGCCGGCTGCCGCCCGCGGCGCCGAACGCGTCCGCGACGGCCGTACGGAACCGGGCCAGCTCCTCCGTCACCCGCTCGATGTCCCCCGGCAGGTCGACGGCGCGGCCTGCCCCGGTGAGGAGGCCCGCCGCGCCCCGCACCCGCCGGTAGCCGTCGACGGCTGCGCCGACGGCCTCGTCGCAGGCCGCGAGCCGGGCCCCCGCCCTGCCCTGCGGAGGCAGCCAGCGATGGCCCGAGAGGGAACGGGGGACGCCCTCGTCGAGGAGCAGGGCAAGGGAGCCCGGCACCTGCTCGGCGGCGGACGCGGAGGCGGTGCCGGCCGGGACGTCCGGGCCGGTCAGCCCCTCCACCGCCTGCCGCCAGGCGCGCGCCCTCGCCTCGTCGGTGAGGTCGTGCTCCAGGACGCGTACGGCGGGCACGGCGACGCCGTGCACCACCTCGCCGAGCGCGCGGAGGACGGCGTCGAAGACCTCGGGGGTGGCCAGGACGTCGACGAGCGGGCGCAGGACGGCGTCGCCGGGGACGCCGTCCTCCACCGTGTCGAACAGCCACAGGACGCCGGCCGCGGGCGGGCGGAGGGTGAGGGAGCGGCGCAGGCTCCGCTCGCCGCGGGCGCCCACGGCCAGACAGACGATGTGGGCGGGTCCGTAGGAGGAGAGGCGTTCGTACAGCAGCTGGTGGGCGACGAGCCGGTCGGCCTCGTCGAGGACGAGGAAGCGGCGCTCGCCGCCGGGCTGCGGGGTGTCGAGGGCGGCGCGGACGGCGGCGTCGTGGTCGGGCGCCCCCGCCGTCCGCAGGTCGAGGCAGACCGCGTGGCCGGGCAGTGGTCGTTCGGGCAGGACGCGCGGGCTCACACGGCCTCCCCGGGCTCGTCGTCGAACTCGGGCCCGAAGTCCGGCTCGGGTTCCAGCTCCCAGTCGCCCTCGTAGACGGACGGGCCGCTCGCTGCCGCGGGCTTGGGGGCGGGGGTGGTGCCGTAGCCGGTACGGGGGTCGGGCGGCGCGCCGTTCCCGTGCCCGGGCGCGGGGGGCTGCGCGGCGCCGTGCCCGGACCCGATCCCGTGGCCGGACCCGGCCCCGATCCCGGACCCATGCCCGGACCCGGAGGCCGGCCCGGCGCCGTTCACGTGGCCGGAGCCAGGGACGTGGTGGCCGTCGGTGGACCCGTGGCCGGGCCCGGGGACGTGGCCGGCCCCGGAGGACGGCCCGGCGCCGTTCACGTGGCCGGAGCCAGGGACGTGGTGGCCGTCGGTGGACCCGTGGCCGGGCCCGGGGACGTGGCCGGGCCCGGCGTCCGGCCCCGGGACGTACCCGGCGCCCGGCCCAGGGACGTACCCGGCGCCCGGCCCCGGGACGTGCCCTGCGCCGTACCCATGGCCGTATCCGCCCTGCCCCTGCCCCTGCCCGCTCCCCTGCCCCTGGCCCTGTGTCTGTCCCGCTCCCGGGCCGTGCCGTTCGTACAGGGCCCGCAGGGTGGGCCTCGTCGCGTGGGCCGACTGGGAGAAGCGCATGCCGAGGGCGCCCGGGTAGGTGACCGACCAGAAGTGGCGCAGGGGGGTCAGCCATTCGCTGTCCGTCTCGCCGTACTCCCCGTACTCGGCGACGAGCGCGTCGATCAGGGCGAGCTGGCGCGGGGCGACCTGCTCCACGAAGTGGGTGAAGAGCGGGGAGGGGGCCGCGGGGACCTGCGCGAGGCCCTTGGGCAGGGCCTGCATGAGGCGTTCGCAGAACTGCTCGATGATCTGGCCCTCGTCGAGCAGCGCCCACCGCTCGTACGCGCGCAGCAGCCCCGCCCAGCTGGAGAGCGAGCCGTCGTAGCCCTCCAGGCGCAGCGACATGGTCGCGGACTCGCCGTCCTGGAGGCGGATGCGGACGACGTGGGGCGATCCCGCCGGGCCCTCGGCGGCGACGTGTCCGTTCCACATCGCGCAGAGCAGCCGGTGCAGGATGCGCTGCCGGTCCTGTTCGGTGGAGACCAGCCAGTCGTCCTGGTAGCCGAGCCGCTGCCGCCAGTGCAGGAAGTCGTCCTCGCCGGCCGCGTCGCGGGCCTCGGCCCAGAGGCCGAGGACGCCGCGGACCTCGGAGATGTCGGTGAGGTTCATGCCGCTGCGGAAGAAGACGACGGTGATGGAGTCGGTGTCGCCCGCCCGGCTCTCCGGGGTGACCCGGGCGGGGAGGTTGAGTTCCTGCTCCAGGTAGTCACGGGCGCGGCCGTCGGACTCGCTCGCCGGGTGCACGATGAGGATCTTGAGCGGGCCGCTGCCGTCGGGGACGAAGCCCACCGGGATGAGTCCGGCGAGGCGGGCCCTGAACTGGTCGAGCCAGCGCGGGTCGACCTTCGCCTCGGCGGTCTCGTCGCCGGACGCGGCGCGCAGGAGCAGTTCCATGGAGGGCAGCAGGGGGCGCGCGAAGGCGTCCTCGTTGGCCTCGCCGAAGAGCCGCTTGACCCGCCGCTCCACGACCTGCTTGATCTCCTTGACCGCCGCGCCGGAGGAGCGGCGGACCGCGTCGAGGGCCCGCCGCCAGTCGTCGGGGCCGACCAGCCGGCCGAGGAGAGTCGCGGCGTCGGCGGACTCGGGCAGGCCCAGGCTCTGGGCGAGCCGGTCGACGACGTCGTCGTAGAAGGCGCGCAGGGTGTTCTGCGGGGGCAGCAGATAGGCGATGCCGGCCCGGTCGTCGCGGTAGAGGTCGCGGCGGCGGTCGGCGAAGGACTTCGCCTCGTCGTGCTCGTGGGCGCGGAGCGCCTTGGCGAGTTCGGCGACCTCGACGGTGACCCGGTTCAGGGACGGCCGCCACTGGGCCTCGCCGGCCTGCCAGCCGCGGTGCCAGAGGGTCCTGGCCCGCCACTGGTACCAGGCCTCCTGGGCGGCGAGGGCCTCCTGCACACCGGGGTCGCTCCACCGGGCGGGCACGATGCCGCCGATGGTGCCGCTGATCGGGGGGATGGGCGGGGCGAAGGCCTGGACGTTCGGGGGGCGTTCGGGTTCGTTGCGGCGGTTGTCGAGCATGCCGGTGAAGCCCTCCCTGGCCACCCGGTCGGGGTGGCCGGGCAGGCCGCCGAGGACGACCTCGACCTGGAAGGGGTCCATGTGGCCGAGGAGTTCACGGACGCCGGCGCTCGGCCTGAAGTCCTCGGTGAGGCGGGGGATCTCCCGGGCGAGGCCGCTGTCGAGGCGGCGCAGGGCCTCCTCCATGTCCCCGAGGCGGTTCCGCAGCTCCTGGGTGATCTTCCCCTTGCCCCGGGGGAGTTGCTCGGGCGCGGGGACGTCGGGGGCCTCCCGGGTCCAGAGGCGGCCGATGCCGGAGCGGGTGAACAGTTCCCTGACCTGGTTCTGCCCCTCCCGGTCGGGCCGCCGGGCGCGTTCGGACATGCCGCGTACCGCCTGGGCGAGGAGGCGGGCGGCGACGATCTCGGCGAGGTCGTCGACGGGCACGGTGAGGGAGGCGGCGAGGCTGGTGGACATGCCGCGGTAGCCGATGCCCGTACGGGCGGGGGTGGAGCGCTCCACGCTCTTGTTGATGAAGCTGGCGGCGAAGGACTGGTAGTCCTCCTCGACTCGGGTCGCCGAGCCGTTGTCCACGCCGAGGTCGGTGCCGATCAGCGACATCACCATGGCGGCGATGGAGCGGCGCAGGTCGTCGCTGCCGATGACGGACGGCTTGGAGAAGAGGAAGGCGGTCTGCATGGTGGCGGGGCGCAGGGCGACGACGCCGTCGCCGGGGTACGTGACGCTGAGCCGGCCGCGGTCCTCGACGTCGCCGACCTGGTCGACGGCGTCGGGCACGTTCTGGTCGTCGACGAGCCGCGAGAGGTCCACCAGGGCGCGGGCCGAGTTGAGTTCGGCCTCGCGTCCGCCGCCGGCCTCGGGCGGGAAGGCGGAGGGCATGACGACGAGCGGGTAGATCTTCACCCCGGGGACCCGGGCGTTGCGGAACTCGTGGCCGATGAGGTGGATGAAGTCGTAGAAGATGCCGGCTCCGGTGCCGCCGGCGACGGAGAAGGCGACGAACACGTCGCAGCCCCGGATCCGGCCGCCGCCGACCCGCCGGAGGTCGCCCGCGGACTGCCCGATGGCTCCGATGGCCTCGCGGAGCTGGCGCAGGACGGGTTCGAGCCCGGAGCGCAGGGTCGCGAAGAGCGCGGCGCGGCCGACGGTCGGGAGCTGTCCCGCGCCGTTGTTGAGGGGGGCGACGCGCGGCTGGCGGGCCTGCGGCGGCAGCCAGAGCCGGGTCTCCTCGGGGACGGAGACGCGCAGCATGCGGGTCACCTCGGGCGAGGAGTCGAAGTCGGTGGGCAGCAGGTCGCGGACCATCCGGGAGGTACGGGCGAAGGCGGCGCCCTCGGCTCCCTTCGCCCGGAACTGGGGCTGGCTCAGCAGTTCGCCCTCGCTGAAGTCGGCGTAGACGAACTGGAGGCAGTCGGGCAGCTGGAAGGGGAGACGGCGGCCGCCGTCGACGAGGTCGGTGCCGTCGGGGCCGCAGAGCTCCCGGCGCAGGCTGCGTTCGAGTTCGCTGCCGATGCGTCCGCCGGTGCCGCCGAGTCCGACGAACAGCATGGGCTGGTAGATCTTCATGTCGTTCTCCTCGGTGACCCGTTCAGAAGTTGCCGTCGTAGTCGCTCGCGCCCGGGGAGCCGTCCGGGTCCCCGGTGACGGGTCCGGAGCCGCCCGGGTCGCCCGCTCCCCCGGCCCTGGTGCCGGGGCCGGTGCGGGGCGGGCGGCGGGACCACGGGGTGGCGCGGGCCCCGCGCGGTGCCGGGCGGCCGCCCCGTACGACGAGTTCGTGTGCGCCGAGGCCGGTGGGCTCGCCGGTCCTGACGGGGATCTGCGCGCCGCCCCTGGGGCGGAGCAGCAGCTCGCCCGCGCCGGTGCGGCGCAGGACGTGGGCGGTGGCGGAGCCGCCGGGGATGCGGCGGAGGGTGGGCGGGGCCCCGTACGGTTCGTCGACGGCGAAGGCGTAGGCGCCGCCAGGGCTCTGGCCGCGGCGGACGGTCAGCGAGTCCAGCGGCCGTCCGTCCTGGCACAGTTCGAGAGTGACGCCGGTGAGGTCGCGGCGGCGGAACCAGGCCACGAGCTGGATGCCGACGAGGGCGCCGATGACGAGGACGGCGGCGGCCGCGCCGGCCACGGTCTTCCACCACCGCTCCCACCAGCTCGGCGGCGCCACCACCCGGATGTCGAGGAAGGCGCCGCGCAGGACGCGGTCGCCGTCACCGGTGTCCACCACCGTGATCCGGCCGCCGAGTTCGCCGAGGGGCGTGCCGTCGCCGACGGTGACGGTGAAGGGGATGCGGGCGCTGCGGTTCGGCTGGGCCGTGACGGTCGCCGGGGTGACGGCGAGCTCCGCGCCGGGGGTCTGGTCCCCGAGGGCGAGCCGCAGGGTGCGCGGCGCCGCGTCGTTGTTGGTGACGTCGAGGGTGCCGTGGACGGTGCCTCCGGGGTGCACCGTGGCCTCGTCGACGGTGAGGGCGGCGGTCACGAGCGGTGCGTCCGTGGCGACGACGGCGTGCAGCGGCCGCCGGTCGGAGGTGATCCCGGGCGCCTCCATGCGGGTGACGAGCTCCAGGGCGCCGGTGGCTCCCGCGGGGACGGTGAGCGTGCCGGTGAACCGCACGTCGCCCGCCTTCGCGTCGGGGGCCTTCCCGTCGTCGGCGAGCCGGAAGGCGACGGGCTCGAAGCCCTCGCCGCTCAGGTCGGCGGCGACCGAGAGCCCGGCGAGCTGCTTCGGGTCGGTGATGACGACTCCGCGCCGGGTCTGCATCCGTACCTCGACCTTCACCTGCTCCCCGGCGCGCGGGGACGCCGGGTCGAGGACGACGGTGGAGCGGAGGCGGCCCTGCCAGAGCGCCCGGACGGCGACCTCGCGGTCGCGGTGGCCCTCGGGCGCCTCGATGTGGACGCGCCAGCGGCCCGGCAGCGGGTTCTTCACGCGCAGCGCCTCGACCGGGCCGTTCTGACCGCTGACCTCGAAGGCGGAGCCGTCGAACTCGCCCCGTACGGGCACCTTGCGGCCCGCCGGGTCGAAGTACGTGACCCTCACCTTCGGGTCGTGCTTGGCGACCGTGAGGGAGCCGTCGGTGGCGATGGGCGGGATGACGACGGTCAGGTCGGCGGGCGGCTTGCCGACGGTGCCGTGCGCGATCCGGGCGCAGCGGGCGGCGGCGAAGGTCTCCTGGAGGGCCTTGTCGATCTCGGCGGAGGTGTCGACGACCCGCATGCGGGGCACGGAGCCGGGGATCTCGGAGCAGCCGCCCAGATAGCCGCCGGCGGCCATGGCGGTGAGCGCGGCCCGGTCGATCTCGCTGCCGAAGCCGAGGGGCCAGATCTGCACGCCGGCCGCGCGGGCCCGGGCGAGTTCCTCGGTGAGCCGCCGTGCTCCGTTGGCCTGGCGGCTGTCCCGGTCGGGGCCGTACTCGGGGCTGTCGGCGACGTCCAGCCTGCCGTCGGTGAGCAGGAAGACGACCCTGGGGGCGGCGCCCTTCCCGGCCTTGCCGGTGCCCTTGGGGGTGCCGGTGAGGCGGGTGACGGCCTGGCGGATCGCTGCGGGGAAGTCGGTGCCCGGTCCCGTACGGGCGGGGTCACGGCGGTTCAGTTCCTGGACGCAGTCGCTGAGCCGTTCGCGGCCGGCGGCGTCGGCGACGGTGAGCGGGCAGACCTCGCGCACGGGCGACTGGCCGGGCCTCTCGGAGCTGCCGAAGCCGATGACGGTGGCCCGGGAACGCTCCGATATCTCGCCCTGGCTGAGCAGCGCCGCCGCCTCGGTCTCACGCGCGAGGTCCTTGTCGGCGAGGCTCGCCGACTGGTCCACGACGACGGCGAAGTCGATCGGGTCGGGCCCCTCGACGAGTGCGTCGGGCCCTTCGGCGGGTGCGGCGGCGGTCCTGTCGGCGGGGGTCCGGGGCGTGCCCGAGGCGGTGGTCGCCGTGAGCGGGCCGGAGAGCGCCAGGAGCGCCCCGGCGAGGAGCAGGGCGCCCCCCTTGCTGTTCCACTGCATGTTCTCTCTCACCACAGTTCGCTGAAGAGGGCCAGGAGGGCGCCGAGCACGAGCGCGGACACGCCCAGGCGCAGCCACCGGTACTTCGCCGCGAGCACGAGTCCGTGCACGCTGGCCTGTTCGAGGAGCCAGCCGGTGGCGTCCGCGCCGGAGGCGGTGAGCCGCTCGCGGAGCGCGGGCTCGGACGGCCCGGCCGTCAGCTCGCGCAGCAGCGTGCGGTCCGCCCCGACCCGGGTGCGGGGCAGCACGACCGAGACGAGCATCAGGACGCCCGCCGTCCACAGCGCGCCCGAGAGCAGCAGGAACGCGAGTCCGGCACCGGCGGTGGGCAGCGGGCCCCGGTCCGCGGAGAACACGACGGCGAGGAAGGCGAGGGCGCCGGAGAGCAGGATCGCGGCCTTGGTGTCGGCACGGCCGATGTCCTCACGGACGGTCGCGAGCAGCCGCTCCGCCATGAACCGGAGCTCTTCGGGCGGTACGGGGGCGGGCGCGGGACCCGGGGCGGGGGCGGGACTCGGTACGGGGGTGAGCTCGGGCCCCGGGGTGGGCGCGGACACGGGGGCCGGGTCCCGTGCGGGATCGGCGGCCGGGCCCCGTACGGGATCGGCGTCGGCGTTCGGTGCGGGGCTTCCCGCCGGGCCCGGGGTCGTGGTCATGCGTCGTCCCAGTCGTCGAACTCGGAGCTGGGCCGGGCCGGGCGGGCGGACCGCCGGGGACGCTCGCGGCGTTCGCGGTCGTACGGGTCGTCGCGGTCGTACCGGTCGTTCCGCTCGTACGCGTCGCGCCGCTCGTAAGGGTCCTCCTCCGCGTACCGCTCGTGCCCGTCGTCGTGACCGTCCCCGTAGGGGTCGCGCGACCGGCCCCGGTCGCGGGGGTCGCCGTCACGGCCCCGCTCGCGCGCCCTGTCCCGCTCCCGTTCGCGGTCCCGTTCGCGCTCGGAGCCGGACTCGACCCGGGTCGGCTCGTACACCCGGGGGTCGCGCGGGGCCTCCCCGTGGTCCTCGTCCCAGTCGGGGCGGCTCGGCTCCGGCAGCGCGTCCTCCAGGGCGAGGCGGCGCGGCGAGGTGCCGCCCGAGGGGTTGAGGACCCGGGCGGTGATGCCGTCGAGGACGGTGCCGGTCTGGGTCCGCAGGTACATGAGGACCTGGTACATCTGCTCGCCGATGTCGTGCCGTTCCAGGACCCCGGTGTCCAGGAGCCGGTTGAACACGGCCAGATAGTCCTCCTGGCCCTCGCGCCGCTCCCGCTGGAGCTGGGTGCGGATCTCCCACTGCTTGTCCGGGTGCATCGCCATGTGGTGGGCGATCTGGGCCGCGTCGCCGCGCCGGAAGAGGGCCTCCATCTCACGGGCGCGGTCGGCGATCAGGACCCGCTCGGCGGCCTCCCTGCGCCGCTCCGCCTCGGCGACGCGCTCGTCGGCCTCCATGGTGACGCCGACCCGGTCACGGCGGGAGACCTCGGCCTTGACGGATTCGTCGAGGTCGATGAAGACGAGGACGCGGGTCCGAAGCCCGATGTCCCGGCCGAAGCTGAGGCGTCCGGCGCTCAGTTCCTCCCGTACGGCCTCGTCGGCGCGCTGCGCCTCGGTGATCCGGAACCTCCTGGAAAGCCTGCGCAGTCCGTCGAGGAGCTCGTCGTGGAGCAGCTCGGCGACGTCCTCGACCTGTTCCCTGACGACGAGGTGCGGGTCGGTCACGACCCACTGGACCTTGGCGACGGCCTCGAAGAAGACGCCGTCCCCCGCGGCAGGCAGCTGGAGCCTGAACTCGGTGACGTTACGGCCGAGCTGGACCTCGAAGACGGTGTACGGGGAGCCGAACATCGGCTTGTTCACGTCCTCCGTGCGGTCCGGCCACACCACCCGGTGGCCGCCGTTGCGGTAGAGGAGCACGGCGGCGACCCGGCCGCTCCGACGGCGGTACGGGGGTGCGTACTCGCCGATCAGCGGTCCGCGCGGACGCCCGCCGGATCCGGGGCCGGACCCCGGCTCGGAGCCGTCGGTCTCCCCGCCCCACCGGCGCTGCCCCTGTCCCCGTCCGCGCGCCTCCTCCTGGTCCTGGTCCTGGTCCCGCTCGCGGTCCGTGTCCAGGCCCTCGTCGTCGTCGCGGCCCCCGGCACGCCGGCCGCCGTCCTGACCGTCGTACCGCTGTTGTTCCCGGCCGTCGTACCGCTGCCGTTCCCGGCCGTCGTACCGCTGCCGCTCCCGGCCGTCCCGGACCCGCTCGTCCCGTCCCCGCCCGTCGCGTGCCCGCTCGTCCGCGCGTGCCCGCTCGTCCGGCCGGGCGTTCCTGTGCTGCTCGGGTCCGGTCATCGGTTCGCTCCTTCCGTCACGGCGTCCCACATCCGGCGCGCCGCGGCTCTGTCCAGGGGCCGGTCACGGTCCCGGACCAGTTCGTTCAGCAGGCCCCTGAGCCGGTCCCGGTCCCTGCGGTCCACCGCGAGCCGCGGCAGGAAGGCGCAGACGTGCCCCAGGGACTCCGGGTCCTTCGCCGCCCGCCGGAGCAGACCGCCGAGGGCCTCCAGGGCGGCTTCTCCCGAGCGGGCCGTGGCGAGGGTGTGCCGCAGCAGCGACGCGAGCTCGGGCGCGAGCTCGGGCCGGGTCGCGAGCAGGGCGACGAACAGGGGGCGGGCCGCGTGACCGTCGAGTTCGGGCACCTCGCGCAGTCCCCACAGATGGGTGGTCCGGGTGCTCAGGGCGCGGATGACGGCGAGGTGGACCAGGTTGGCGAGGTTGAGCCGGCCGTCCTCGAGCCACTGCCGGAGCCGCCGGAGCACGGGCGCGGGCTCACCGGAGGCGAGGAGCCGGGCCACGCTGAAGGAGCCGGGCACGAGGACCCCGGCGTCGGTCGCCTCACGGGTCCTGACGACCCGGGCGAGGGCGTCGAGCGAGCCGGGGACGCCGCCGGCGGCCAGGACGTAGCCGTGGGCGAGCAGGGCCGTCCTGACGAGCGTGTCCTCTCCCGACCGCGCCCAGTTCTTGAGCACGGCGGCGACGGCGGGCCGGACGCGCGGGTCGCGCGCGGCCTCGGCGAGCGCGGTGGCGGCGGCCATGCGGGCGACCGGCTCGTCCGTCACGGCGAGCGGCACCACCAGCTCGCGGAAGCCGTGGATCCAGTCCCAGGAGCAGAGCACGCCGGCCGCGATGGAGGCCCGTACCCACACCTCGGGGCGCGGGTCGTCGCAGAGCGCGCGCAGCCAGCGGGCCACCGGGCCGCGGACGTTGTGGTAGCCGTGCCAGACCTCGCCGAGGACGGCTGCGGCGAGGGCCTCGCCCTGGAAGCGGACGGCGCGCACCGGCACCTTGGCCGGGCCGAGGTCGAGCTCGCCGTCCTCGAGGACGGCGCGGGCCTGTACGGGCCGGTGTTCGGCGTGCGTCCCGAACAGGCGGCGGCCCGGGGCGTGTTCGGGGTCGAGGGTGACCGCGAGTTCCCAGGCGAGGAGTTCGGCGGCCTCGGCGGCGAGGCTGTAGGCCGAGCCGTCGAAGACGGCGACGGCGATGCGGAACGCCCCGGCGCTCAGGGCCGGAAGGGCCTCGGGGAGCGCGCCGGGCCGGTCGGCGCCGGCGAACCACTCGCGGGCCTGGGAGCGGACGAAGGAGGCGCATTCGGCGAGGAGCTGCTCGTCGGTCACCTCGCCGCGCCAGTGCCGGGCGAGGTGGTCGGCGAGCCGGGCGGCCTCGCGGGGCCGCAACTCCTCGAGCCCCAGGGCTTCGGCGACGTCCCGGCGCGCGGCGCGCGCCCGCGCGGCACCGAGGGCTTCGTCGGGCTCGGCGCGCAGCCGGTGCCAGAGGTGGCGGTGGAGGACCTCGTCGGCGGGCGGCGGCGCGCAGTACATGCCGTACCGTCCGCGCAGCAGCCGGTCGGCGAGCTCCCCGTTCTCGACGAGGACCACGCCGTACGCGTCCCGGCCGCGCAGCAGGTCGCCGAAGCGGTCGAGGTGCAGTTCGGAGAGGCGGGCGGCGGGGCGGCGGGCGGTGCCGGTGTGCTCGCCCCGACCGGAGCGGGAGTGCCGCGGTTCGTTCTCGGCGGGGACGTCCTCGGTGAGCAGTTCCAGGAGGTGGCCGCCGCTCTCCTGGAGGGCGTCCTCGGTGATCTCGTCGACGCCGTGGCGCGGGTCGAGGCGGAAGACCTTGCCGCCGGTCAGTTCGTCGAGCAGGGCGAGCGCGGTGGCCTTGCGGCCGCTGCCGGGTTCGCCGCAGAGGACGAGCACCCGGTGGTCGCGGAGCCGGTCCCGCATCCGCCGGTAGCCGGCGGCCGCGCAGTAGACCCGGCCGAGGTGGTCGAGCGTCTCGGGCGGGACGGGACCCTGGACGAAGTGCGGGGAGCGGTCGGAGCCGTACAGGGCGAAGATCTGGTTGCCCTCGAAGACGGTGCCGTCGCCGTGGATGGTGGTGAGGCGGTCGGCGCCGGCGCCGGCCCAGGTGCGGACGGCCCGGCGCGCGGTGGCGGCGCCGCCGGTGTCGCTCTCGCCGCCGAGGGGTCCCCGGTCGGCGACCTCGAAGACGCTCGGCTCGCGGGACTGCTCGCCGGCGGCGTCGGACCGGTCGGTCCCGGCCGCCCGGTCGCCGTCCCGGTCCGCGCGCTCGCCACCACGGTCGGAGCCCCGGTCCGAGCCGCGGTCGCTCCCCCTGTCCCCTCCCCGGTCGCTTCCCCGGTCGCCTCCGCGGTCCTGTGCGTCCGCCCGGTCGCCGTGGCCCTGCCCGTCGTCCGGTCCGTCGTCGTGGGGCGCGGACTCGTCCTCGTCGCTCACTCCGTCTCACCCGCCCCGGAGCCGGCCCCCGGACCCGGGTCGGCTCCGCCGCCCTTGCTGATTCCGGTGAAGCCGCCGTGGATGGTGTTGCCGTGGACGTCGAGCAGGTCGCCCCCGACGTGGTACGTACGGCTCCCTCCCCCGGTCCGGGGCGTTGGGCCGTCCCCCCGCGACGGCCCAACGCCGGTCCGTGAACCCGCCGGTACCGGCTCCCCCGCGACGGCGGGTTCCCCCTCGGGCCCGATGAGCGGCGGCGCGGGTCGGCGCGGTACGTGGAACCAGGCGGTCTCGTCGGTCTCCTTGGAGCGGATGCGGGCCTGCCGGTAGTGGTCCGGCTCCACGTATCGGCCGCCCTCGGCGACCACGTTCGCGTACAGCCAGTCGGAGACGACGACGAGCAGGTCGACCTCGGGGGCCTCGTTCATGATCCGCTTGGCCGGGGGGCTGTCGCAGAGCCGGGCGGCGAGGTCCACCGCCCGCCCGACGAGCCCGTGCGGGTCCTGGACCACGAGTCCCGCGTTCATGCCGATCCGCAGCCGCAGCGGCCGCGTCCGGCCCTTGTTGTGGGCGCGCAGGCTCTCGTACAGGGTGTCGATCCACCGGCCGACCATGAGGGTCGGCGGCACGTCGGGGCGCAGGGCGGCGAGGATGCCGTCCCCCCGGTCCTCCTGGTGGAAGGTGCCGGGCTCGACGCCGACGGAGCTGTACGCGTCGTCGAACGCGGCGTACATCGCCGCGCGCTGCAGTCGCTTCTCGGCCATGTCCAGGGATCCGGATCCGCAGATGTCGCCGAAGACGACGAACCGGTGGATGCCGCCCGCCCCTCCGCCTCCTGCTCCGCCCGCTTCCCCGTTCGCTCCCGCAGTGCTCACTCGGACTCCCTGTGTGATGCCCTGGTGCCGTTGGTGCCGTGGTGGTGCGTGTCCAGACTGGCCGCGTTCCGCGACCGGCGATGTAGCCGTTTACACACCCGGAGGAGATTCGTCCGCCGGGTCTCCGCCGGGGCGTGCGCGCCCCTCCGCGAGCAGGACGAGGACCCGCATGTCGATGACGACGACGGTGCGGTGCGCGGTGCGGACCACGTCCTGTTCCCTGAGCAGCCGCAGCGCCTTGGCCACGGCCTCCCGGGTGGCTCCGACGGCCGCCGCCAGGTCGTGCTGGGGCAGCGGGAGTTCGAGTACGGTCCCCGTGTCGCCCCGGCGTCCGGCGCGCTCGGCCAGTTCGACGAGCCGGGCCGCGAGGCGCTGGAGGACGGTCTCGGACGCGAGCGCGCGGCGCTCGACGTCGGCGCTGCGCAGCCGGGTGGCGAGCTGGCGCATGATCAGCGCGGTGGCGTGGGGCCGGGTGGCGAGGAAGCGCCGGAACCGGTCACCCGAGATGGCCACCGCCTCGACCGTGCCGAGCGCGGTGACGCTGGCGCTGCGCGGGCGCCGGTCGACGGCGGAGAGGTCGCCGACGACCTCGCCCGCGCCCCGCAGGGCGAGGATGAGCCGCGAGCCGCGCTCGGTGCCGACGGAGACGACGGACCAGCCGGTGAGCAGGGCGAGGACGTAGGCGCTGGTGTCGCGTTCGCGGATCATCACCTCCCCGGGTTCGTAGACGCGCCGGGCGCCCTCGGCGAGCAGGGACCGCCGGTCGGCCGCCGGGAGGGCGTGGAGGAAGGAGCGGTCCTGGCCGAAGAGACTCACCGACCGCTCACCCCCGTACCGTCCTCGGGCCCTCCGGGAAGACCGCCCGCCGGTGTGCGACCGGCGCGTTCACGTGTGCGCTTCCGCCTCATGCGGCGTACCCCGCCACGTTGTTGACGCTGTGTCACGTCGTGGGGTGAAGAACGCTAGAGGGTGCGGAAGAAACGCGTCAACGGGCACGGGGGGCGCAGGGGAGCGCCGTTCCCGGCACCCCTGCGCCCCCCCGTCGGAGTCACGGCCTCCGGCACCCCCGCCCGGCCCGGGGGCGCCGTGTCGATCGGGCCGGAGCCCGGCCCGGTCGGCACGACGTCCCCCGGGGCGTCAGAGCCTCGGGTCCACCGGCTCCGATTCCAGGGCGAGGACCGCGAAGACGGCCTCGTGGACCCTCCAGAGGGGTTCCCCCTCCGCCAGGCGGTCGAGCGCTTCCAGGCCGAGGGCGTACTCGCGCAGGGCCAGCGACCGCTTGTGGCCGAGGAAGCGCTGCCGCAGCCGCTCCAGGTTCTCCGGCCGGGTGTACTCGGGGCCGTAGATGATCCGGAGGTACTCCCGGCCGCGCACCTTCACGCCCGGCTGGGCGAGCCGGCCCTTGGTGTCGCGGACGAGCGCGGCCAGCGGCTTGACCACCATGCCCTCGCCGCCCGCGCCGGTCAGCTCCCGCCACCAGTCGACGCCCGCGCGGACGGACGCCTCGTCACCGGTGTCGACGACGAGCCGGCGGGTGACCTGGACGAGTCCGGTCGGGTCGTGTTCCACGAGCCGGTCGAGCCAGGCCAGCTGCGCGTCGTGGGGCACGGCGGCGAGCGAGCGTCCGCGCGCGGCGAGCAGCTGGAAGGGGGCGAACCGCACGCCCTCCAGGCCCTCGGTCGGCCAGCAGTACCTGCGGTACGCCTCGGTGAACGCGGCCGCGTCCGCCGCCCGCTCCCGCTGCTTGGCGAGCAGCCCGTCGATCCCGTCGACCCCGCGGGCCACCGCCTGTTCGAGGGCGGTGACGGCGCCGGGGAAGACGGCGCCCGAGGCGGCGCCGACGGCCGCGTACTGCGCGCGGAGGAGCCCGGCCGACTTGAGCGACCACGGCATCAGCTCGCCGTCGAGCAGCAGCCAGTCCCCCGCGCCGGACGCGCCGCCCGGCGTGGCGAGTTCGTCCCAGAGCCCGGCGGCGCCGATCGCGGTCCGCAGCCGGCCGAGGACCTCCTCGGTGACGGCGGGATCGTCGAAGAAGGGCCGTCCGGTGCGCGTGTACAGCGCACCGGTCACCCCGTCGACACCGAAGCACTCGCGGGCGGCGTCGGCGTCCCGGCAGACCAGGGCCACGGCCCGGGAGCCCATGTGCTTCTCCTCGCACACGACCCGTTCGACGCCGTCCGCCCGGTACTGGGCGAAGGCCTCGGCCGGGTGCTCCAGGTAGCCCTCCTCCTTCGAGGTGGCGGTCGGTGCCATCGTCGGCGGCAGGTAGGCGAGCAGCCGCGGGTCGACCGCGAACCGGCTCATGACCTCCAGGGCCGCGGCCGCGTTCTCCTCGCGCACGGCGACGTTGCCGAGGTGCCGGGTCTCCACGATCCGCCGGCCGTGCACGTCGGCGAGGTCCAGGGGGCGTCCCTGGTGGCCGCCGGGCGCCTCGGTCGCGAGCGGCCGGGCCGGCTCGTACCAGACGCGCTCGGCGGGTACGTCGACGAGTTCGCGCTCCGGCCAGCGCAGGGCGGTCATCTTGCCGCCGAAGACGGCTCCGGTGTCGAGGCAGATCGTGTTGTTGATCCACGAGGTGTTCGGCACGGGCGTGTGTCCGTAGACGACGGCGGCCCGTCCCCGGTACTCCTCCGCCCACGGGTAGCGCACCGGCAGCCCGAACTCGTCGGTCTCGCCGGTGGTGTCCCCGTAGAGCGCGTGCGAACGCACCCGCCCCGAGGTCCGGCCGTGGTACTTCTCGGGCAGCCCGGCGTGGCAGACGACGAGGTCGCCGCCGTCGAGCACGTAGTGGCTGACGAGTCCTTCGATGAACCTCCCGACCTCGGCCCGGAACTCCTCGCTCTCGTGCCCCAGCTGCTCGATCGTCTCGGCGAGGCCGTGGGTCTCCTGCACCTTGCGGCCCTTGAGCCAGCGGCCCAGCTTGTTCTCGTGGTTGCCGGGAACGCACAGCGCGTCGCCCGCGGCGACCATGCCCATCACCCGGCGCAGGACGCCGGGCGAGTCGGGTCCCCGGTCGACGAGGTCGCCGACGAAGACCGCCGTACGCCCCTCGGGGTGGTGGCCGTCGACGTAGCCGAGCTTCGCGAGGAGGGTCTCCAGCTCGGAGCGGCAGCCGTGGATGTCACCGATGATGTCGAAGGGGCCGGTGAGGTGGCGCAGGTCGTTGAAGCGGCGCTCCAGGACGACCTCGGCCTCCTCGACCTCTTCGACGGACCGCAGGACGTGCACCTTGCGGAAGCCTTCGCGCTCCAGGCCCTTCAGGGAGCGGCGGAGCTCGCGGCGGTGGCGCTGGATGACGTGCGCGGGCATGTCGGCGCGGTCGGGACGCCCGGCGTTCCGGCTGCGGCACACGTCCTCGGGCAGGTCGAGGACGATCGCGATGGGCAGCACGTCGTACGACCGGGCCAGCTGGACGAGCTGCCGCCTGGCCTCCTGCTGCACGTTGGTGGCGTCGACGACGGCGAGCCGGCCCGCGGCGAGCCGCTTGCCGACGATGTAGTGGAGGACGTCGAAGGCGTCCCTGCTGGCGGACTGGTCGTTCTCGTCGTCGGCGACGAGCCCCCGGCAGAAGTCGGAGGAGACGATCTCGGTGGGCTTGAAGTGGCGCCGCGCGAAGGTGGACTTGCCGGAACCGGTGGCACCGACGAGCACCACGAGGGACAGGTCGGTGACGGGGAGCGTACGGGTCATGCCGCGACCTCCTTCGGGGTCTCGCCGGCGCGGGTGGCGTGGGTACGGGTGGCGTCGGTACGGGTGGCGTCGGTACGGGTGAAGACGGCCATCTGGGTGGGCGGCCCGACCTCGGGGTCGTCGGGGCCGACGGGGGTGTACGCGACGTCGTACCCGTACCGCTCGGCCACCGAGGCGGCCCAGCTCCGGAACTCCTCACGGGTCCACTCGAACCGGTGGTCACGGTGCCGGACGTGCCCCGCGGGCAGCGTTTCCCAGCGCACGTTGTACTCGACGTTCGGCGTGGTCACGAGGACCGTACGCGGACGGGCCGAGCCGAACACCGCGTATTCGAGGGCCGGCAGCCTCGGCAGGTCGAGGTGCTCGATGACCTCGCTGAGCACGGCCGCGTCGTAGCCGGTCAGCCGCTTGTCGGTGTACGCGAGCGAGCCCTGCACCAGTTTCACGCGGGCCGCCTGCCGCTCGCCCATCCGGTCGAGCCGCAGCCGGCGCGCGGCGACGGTCAGGGCGCGGACGGACACGTCGACACCGACGATCTCCGTGAAGCGGACGTCCTTGAGCAGGGCCTGCACCAACTGGCCCTGGCCACAGCCCAGGTCGAGGACGCGGCTCGCGTCCGCCGCCGTCAGGGCGGCGAGGATCGCGTCCCTCCGCTGCTCGGCCAGCGGCACCGGCCGCTCCTCGGTGTCGGTCGACTCGTCGACGGCGTTGTCGACGTCGTCGACGTCCAGACCCTCGGCCTCGGCGAGCCGGACCAGTTCGAGGCGCTCCGTGGCCTCCCGGGCGAGGCCCCAGCGGCGGGAGAGGTAGCGGGCCGTGATCAGCTTCCGCTCGGGGTGCCCGGCGAGCCAGCCGTCACCGGCGCGCAGCAGCTTGTCGACCTCGTCGGGCGCGACCCAGTAGTGCTTGGCGTCGTCGAGGACCGGCAGCAGGACGTACAGGTGGTTGAGGGCGTCCGCGAGCCGCAGCTCGCCCTCCAGGACGAGCCGCACGTACCGGGAGTCGCCCCACTCGGGGAACTCCGGGTCGAGGGCCACCGGCTCCGCGTCCACCGTGTCCCAGCCCAGCGGCCCGAACAGGGCGCGCACCAGATCGGCGCCGCCCCGCGCGGGCAGGACGGGGACCTCGACGCGCAGCGGCAGCGGCGCGGCGGCCCGCTCGGGCATCGCCTTGCAGACGCCGTGCAGCGCCGTCTTGAAGACCGTGGCGAGCGCGACGGCGAGCAGCGACGAGGCCGCGTAGGGCCGGTCGTTCACGTACTGCGCGAGCGCCGAGTCGGGGGCGCCGCCCCGTCCCTTGCCCTTGCCGCGGCGCACCAGCGCCACGGGGTCCACCTCCAGGAGGAGTGCCGCCGTGCACCGCTCGGTGCTCGCCTCGGGGTAGAGGACGTGCGCGGTGCCGTGCGAAGTCGAGAACGTCTGCGCCCGCTCGGGATGCTTGTGCAGCAGAAAGCCGAGATCGGTCGCGGGACGCTCCTGGTCGCCGGTCGTACTGATCGTCAGGAACACCCGTCCGAGTATGGTTCCCCTCTCCCCTCCCGACCAGGCATTTTCCCGAGGGCTCAGCCCCTGCCGCGATGGGCGGTGGAGGCGGCGATGAGCCGAGGGCTCAGTCCCTGCCGCGGACGGCCGTGGAGGCGGCGAGGAGCCGGGCTCAGCCCCTGCCGCGGACGGCCGTGGAGGCGGCGAGCGCGGCGATCACGTCCGGGCCCACCCTGCAGCAGCCGCCGATGAGCCGGGCGCCGGCCGCGGCCCAACCGGTGGCGCGGGCCGGGTCGAAGGCCACGTCCCCGTGCCAGCCCCGCGCGCGGGCGTCCCACCGCTCGCCGCTGTTGGGGTAGACCACGGCCGGCTTCCCGGTCACGGCCGCGGCGAGCTCCACGGCGGGCCCGGCCTCCGCCGGGTCGCAGCAGTTGACCCCGACCGCGACGACCCGCTCGTCCCCTGCGGCGACCGCGAAGGCCTCCGCCAGGTCCTGCCCGGCCCGGGTCCGCCCGCCCCCGACCGTGTACGAGAGCCACACGGGCACCCCGCACCCCTCGGCCGCCCGCAGCAGCGCCTCCGCCTCCACCACGTCCGGCACCGTCTCCAGGGCGAGCACGTCCGGCTCCGCCGCGGCGAGCGCCTCGATCCGGGGCCGGTGGAACGCCTCAAGGTCCCGCACGGACAGCCCGTACCGCCCCCGGTACTCGCTGCCGTCCGCGAGCATCGCGCCGTACGGCCCCACGGAGGCGGCGACCCAGACCTCCTCCCGCACGCCCTCGGCCGCCGCCCGTGCCAGCTCCACGCTCCGCGCGAGGAGCCCGGCCGCCTCGTCCCGGCCCACGCCCCGCCGGGCGAAGCCCTCGAAGGTGGCCTGGTAGCTGGAGGTGATGAGCACCCGGGCCCCCGCCCGTACGTACGCCGCGTGGGCCGCCTCGATCTGCTCGGGCGCGTCGGCGAGGAGCCGCGCGGACCAGAGCGCGTCGGAGAGGTCGCAGCCCTGCGCCTCCAGCTGGTTGGACAGGCCGCCGTCGAGGACGAGGACGTCCGCCCCCAAGGCCTCGGCGAGCGTGCGCACCGGCTTCACGCGCGTACTCCTCTCATCCCAGCTGCGACTGGACCCGCGCGGAGATCAGCTCCAGGTGGTCCAGATCGTCCAGGTCCAGGACCTGGAGGTAGACCCGGGAGGAGCCGACGGCCGCGTACCGCCCGAGCTTCTCGACGACCTCGGCGGGCGAGCCCGCGAGGCCGTTCGCCTTCAGCTCGTCGACGTCCCGCCCGATGGCGGCGGCCCGCCGGGCGACCTCGGCGTCGTCCTTGCCGACACAGACGACCAGGGCGTTGGAGTACACCAGGTCGCCGGGCGCCCGCCCGGCCTCCTCGGCCGCGGCCCGGACCCTGCCGAACTGCCGCTCGCTCTCCTCCACCGATCCGAAGGGAAGGTTGAACTCGTCCGCGTACCGCGCGGCCAGGCGGGGCGTGCGGCGCGCGCCGTGCCCGCCGATCAGCACCGGGACCTTGTCCTGGGCGGGCTTGGGCAGCGCGGGAGAGTCCGTGAGCTGGTAGAACTCCCCCTCGTAGCTGAAGGACTTGCCGACCTCGGTCTCCCACAGACCGGTGACGATCGCCAGCTGCTCCTCCAGCCGGCCGAACTTCTCCTTCGGGAACGGAATGCCGTACGCCTTGTGCTCCTCCTCGAACCAGCCCGCGCCGAGGCCGAGTTCGACCCGGCCGCCGGACATCCGGTCCACCTGGGCGACCTGGATGGCGAGGACACCGGGGAGCCGGAAGGTGCCGGCGGTCATCAGCGTGCCGAGGCGGATCCGCTTGGTCTCCCGGGCGAGCCCGGCCAGCGTGATCCAGGCGTCCGTCGGTCCGGGCAGCCCGTCGCCGGAGCCCATGCTCAGATAATGATCGGACCTGAAGAAGGCGTCGAACCCGAGCTCCTCGGTGGCCCGCGCCACCGCGAGGAGAGTGTCGTAGTCGGCCCCCTGCTGGGGCTCGGTGAAGATACGAAGATCCATGCCCTCCATCCTGCACCGCCGGGTCCGCATCAGCCTCCCCGCCGGGCCCCTCCTGCGGCCCCTCCTGCGGCCTCTCCGTCAACCTCCTTGTCAGCCCCTTGATCGCCCCGGCTCGGTCGGGTGAATAACCGGCCCCCTGGCGGGCCGCGTCCGCCCTGGCCAGTGTCCGGGGCCCGGCGCCCGTCGTTGGCTCGGGCGGAGCCGGACCGCCCGGCCCGCGTGCCGGCGGCCGCTGCCGGTGCGTCGCTCTCTCTCGTGGCCCCGTCCTCGGCGGTGGGGCCCGGGCCGAGGAGGCCGCCATGTCCCAGGAAGCCGCGCCGGAGCGGGCCGTGCCCGAGCAGCAGCCGGTGCCGCAGTCCGTGCCGGAGCAGAAGGGCACCGGTGCGCCCAAGGGTCTGCTGCAGCAGATGGAGGAGCTGATGGCGGCGCTCTCCGCCGACCTCTCCCAGCTGGACGCCGACCTCCAGTCCACCGCCGACCGCCACGAGCCGAACCGGCACGACCCGAACCAGCACGAGGCCGAGCAGGAGCCACAGGAGCAGCGCGGGCAGGAGCAGCGCGGGCAGGAGCAGCGCGGGCAGGAGCAGCGCGGGCAGGAGCAGCGCGGGCACGACCAGCTCCGGCAGGAGCAGCTCGGGCGGTTCGGTCCCGAGCGCCGCTCCCTCTAGGGCCTCCGCTTCCCCGGCCGGTCGCCGGGCGCCGTTCACCACCGGCCCCGTCCGGGGCCCGCGCGGTCTCGGGCGGCGTCGGGCGGGCGGGCCCGCTCCCCGTCACGTACGGCCAGGCGCCGCAGCATCCCGCGCACCCGGTCGCTCGACTCGTCGGCCGCGTCGATGGCCTCGATGCACTGCCAGTAGAGCCCTTCCTCGTCGGTGACGCAGGCCACGCCGACCAGCGCGATGCCCACCTCCCCGAGCAGCTCCCCCAGCAGGGTCAACGCCCCGGCCGGGTCGGCCACTTCGGTCAGCTGGGCCGCTCGCGGCCCGCCGGAGCCCCATGCCGGGTACTCCCCGATCTCGCTGAGGCCGCGCGCCTCGCCGCGCAGCTCCTGCGGTCCACAGAGCGCGAGATGGTTTCCTATCGCCTGGGCGAGCGCCTGGGCCTGCCAGGCCTCCGCCACGATGCCTTCCGCCGTCCCGCTCTCCGCCAGCGCGTGCCGGCCAAGCGCGATGAGTCGCTCCGCTTCCATCAACGCCGCCCCCGTTCGTACGACTTATCTGCCCACTCAGTCCACTACCCAGAGTGAGGCCGCCTGAGCCACGTCACCAGGGGAATTCGGAAATCTGTGGACAGGAGGCTCGACGGGGAAAAGCCGATCACTCCGCAGAGTGACAATCTCCCGTCACGCCCTCTTCCTGTCCCCTTCTCCGCCCCTTTCTCCGCCCCTTTCGTCTCCCCTTTCCTCGCCGCCTCCCGGGCCTCCTGGCCCTCCTTCGCCCCGCCTACGGGCCGGAAACCGGACCTCGTTCCGGTCGATCTTCGCCGCGAGCGCGGTCAGGGGATCGACCCCGAGCACCTCGCAGAACTGGAGCAGATAGGCGAGGACGTCCGCGACCTCGTCGGCGACCCGGTGCGCCGACTCGGGGTCGTCCATCACCCGCTCCGCCTGCTCGGGCGTCAACCACTGGAAGATCTCCAGGAGTTCGGCCGCCTCCACGCTGAGGGCCGCCGCCAGGTTCTTGGGCGTGTGATAGGGCTGCCAGTCCCGGGCGGCCGCGAACTCGGCCAGCCTGCGCTGGAGTCCCGCTACATCGTTGTCGGTCACGCCCCCAGGTCTACCACCGTGCTCCTCGGGCGCTCAGGTCCACCACCGTCACCCCGGGCGTCCGGCGTGCCTCCCCCGCCGCCCGGTCGCCGACCGTGCCGGCGACCCGGACGTGTCCGTCGGCGGCGATGCCCGTCGCGAGTCCGAGCAGTTCGGTCACCTGCCGTCCGTCGAGGCCCCGGTCGAGGCCGTCGGCGAGCAGCGTCAGGGACTGCATGGCGTCGGGCACCTCGGCGATCCGGTCCATCGCCAGCACGCCGGGGCCGGTGAGCAGGGTGAGCGCGAGCGCCAGGTAGCGCAGTTCCCCGTCTCCGAGGCGGCCGAGCGGAGTGGCGGGCCTGCCTCCTCGTTCGAGGACCGCCCGGACCGTGCCCTCGGGGAGCTGCTGCACCGCGAGCCCGGTGACGGACCCCGCGCAGCCCGCGCCCGCCACGGACGCGAGGCGGTGGTGGCGGCGCGGGCAGTCCGTGTGGGTGCGATGCAGGACCTCGGCGAGGTTGCCGCAGCCGCGCCGCAGCCGGCCCTCGCCGGGGAGGACGGGGGCCCGCATCCGCTCGGGCCGTGGGTCGCAGGCGAAGGCGGACCGCAGCCCGATGACCACCTGCTCGGCGGCGGCCAGGACCTCCAGCTGGCCCGGGGTCTTCCCGGCGACCCGCAGCGGCAGCAGAGCCGTACCGAGGAGGTCGTCGGGGAGCGGCGCCCGGGTGACGGGGGTGGAGCCGGCCGTGTGCCACTCGGCCTGGACGGTGGTGCGGCCGGGGTCGCGCAGCGCGGTGGCGAGCAGGGTGCGGCCGCGGCCGGTGAGGCGCTCGCCGACGATGCGGAGCCGGGGTTCGGCCTGGACGGCGAGGTCCAGGTGGACGGGGCCTTCCGGTCCGTCGACCGTGCATCCGATGCGGAAGCCGCGCCTTCCCTGGGCGTCGGGCCTGGCCCGCTCGGGGACGCAGTCGGCGGCGTCGGGGAACACCTCGCCGAGCGGGTCGCCCGCGCCGAGCCGGGCCAGTGCCTCGTACGCCCTCAGGGTGGTGGACTTGCCGCTTCCGCTGGGTCCGGCGAAGAGGGTGACCGGTCCGAGCGCGTGCACGGCGGCGCGGTGTCCGGCGAAGGCGGACAGGCGGAGCTCGGTGACGGCCGGCCGGGCGCGGAGCGCTCCCTCGTCTCCCTCACCGGCCGGCCGGGCGCGGAGCCCTCCGTCGTCTCCCTCACCGGCCGGGCCGTCCTCCGGCCTCCGGCCGCTCCGGCCCCGAGGCCGGTGCTCCGACGCGGCCGGGCCGCGCGCCTCGGGGACGGAGACACGTGCGCCGGGGAAGGGCGCTACGGAGGAGGAGTGGTCGAGCGTGAAGCCGCCGGTGAGGTCCATGCCCGGACCGTACGCAGTTCATTCCCTGACGAACCGTTACGTCGAGATGACCTTCCTACGATCGGGGGACCCCGGCCGTCCTGCCGCCGACGGTGCTCGCCCCTTCCTCCCCCTCCGAGCCCTCGACCTCCGTACCGGCCGGGGCGAGGAGAAAAACGTTCCGGTCGACGCGGTGCATCACGCTGCCGAGACCGAAGACGACACCGCTGCTGAAGTCGAGGATGCGCTTGGCGACCTCGGTGTCGGCGCTCGTCAGGTCGAGGAGCACCGGGATCTGGGCGATCAGGTACTCGGCGACCTCACGGGCGTCGGCGAACACCTGCACGCGGAGCACGACCATGCGGCGCTGCTCGGCGGATTCGTACTGCTCGGGGATCGTGCGGTGGTCGACCCTGGACGGCCATTCGTCACGGCCGCGCAGGGGCACGACCTGGGCGAGGCCCTCCCACTGCTCGTCGGTGACGTCGTACCTCTCGTACCTACTCATGGGCACATCCTCCCGCTCCTCACCCGTTCGGCCCAACAACGACACGAGGTGATGCCCGGATGGCGGAGCCCGGTCTGACCGACAGGACGCCCCCTAGCGGCCCATGCCGTAGATCTGCGAGGTCGGGGTGGGGCGGGCACGGGACAGTTTCGCGGCCGTGCCGCGGGCCGCCTCGAAGGCCGTGACCGGGTTGCCGTCCTTGCGCCAGGGCTGGGCTCCGCACCACGGTCCGATCAGGCGGAACTGTTCCAGGGCGGGTGCGTACAGCATCGACCGGAGCATGTAGTGCGCGAGGAGGTGGCGCAGGACCGGCAGGCGTTCGTCGTCGGCCGGGACCTTGTCGAACGAGGCGGCGACCTTCTTCAGGGTGCTCCTCGTCATGGGGGTGACGGGCAGCGCGACGGCGGCGGAACGGTCGGTGAGTTCGTTCAACGCGTGCAGGTAGATCCCCGCGAGCGGGCTGCCGGCCGGGGCCTTGCGGACCGCCTGGCGGGCGAACCGCATCATCCGCCGGTCGCTGCCGAACCACTTGGCGCACCAGTACTGCAGGGCCTGCCAGTGCCCTTCGTAGTGGTGGGGCGCTCGGGCGACGAGCCCCTCCCAGAGCGGTCCGAACTGCGCGCGGGTGTACTGCGCTCCGCGTGCCGCCGTGATCATGACGACCCAGGGGCCGGGGTTGGCGGGGTCGAGCAGCGCGGCCCGCCGGGCCTCCTCGATCGCGGCCGGGAGCATGGCGCGGAAGCGGTTCATGTCCGAGGTCATGACCTCGTGGGCGTACCCGCTGCCGCGGATCTTCCAGGCGCGGTGGACCATGAGGCTCGCGTGGAGGGTTGCCGCGTCGCAGTTGCCGGGCTCGGCGGCGCGCCAGGCGTCGAGCCAGGTGTCGTCCTCCTTGGCGACCTGCTGCAGGAGTTCGAGCCGGTCCCAGCGCTCGTCCCAGTCCTCGCCCGCCGCCCGGACGTAGCGCTCGGCGGCGCTCCAGTCCCCGCGCCACGCGGCTTCGGCGACGGCCTGCCGCTTCTCCGTCCGGTGGGCCGGCGGGGGCGGGCCGGGGCGTTCGGGGTCGAGCTGCCCGCGGGGCGGCAGGCCGTAGTCGGACGCGACGAAGTGCGCTCCGACCCAGCCGTCGACCCGGCCGGGGTTGACGAGGACGCGGTGGAGCACGACGAGCAGCACGCCGAGTACGACGACGAGGGAGAGAGTCACGGCGGGGAATCATCCCGGAACCGGTCACTCTCCGCAACACCTCAGGCCAAGGCTTGGGCGAGGTCAGCGCGGTGTCGGTGGGTCACCTCACCCGTCCCTGCCGGGCCGTGCGCGGCCGACCGGTTCGTCGCGGGCGTCGGCCCACAGCGACCGGACGTGCCCGAGGTGGCGGCGCATGCACGCCTCCGCGCCGCGCGCGTCGCCCGCGATCATCAGGTCGAGGAGTTCGAGGTGCTCCTCGGCGGAGGAGACGAGCTTGCCCGCCTCGTCGAGGCCCGTCAGACCGTAGAGGCGGGAGCGCTTGCGCAGCTCCCCCACCGTCTCGACCAGACGCTCGTTGCCGGAGAGGGCGAGCAGCGCGAGATGGAAGCGGCGGTCCGCCTCCAGATAGCCGATGAGGTCGTGCTCCCGGGCGCGGGAGACGATCTCCTCGGCGACCGGGCGCAGCGCCTCCAGCTGCTCCCGGCCGGCCTTCCTCGTGACGCGGCCGATGGTGGGGACCTCGATGAGGGTGCGCAGTTCGGTGAACTGGTCGAGGTCCCGTTCGCTGACCTCGGTGATGCGGAAGCCCTTGTTGCGGACGGGTTCGACCAGGCCTTCCCTGGCCAGGTCGAGCATGGCCTCGCGGACCGGCGTGGCGGAGACGCCGAGGTCGCCCGCGAGGCCGGGGGCGGAGTAGACCTGGCCGGGCCGCAGTTCGCCGGCGATCAGGGCCGCTCGGAGGGCATGCCCGACCTGGTCGCGGAGCCGTTCCTGCGCTCTGACGAGGCCGTACTGCTTCAGGTCACCCATCGTGCGTCCTCCGAGAAGTCACGGAGGAGCATCGTACAATGTCACGTTTCTCCTTCCGGGCGGCGGGAGTTGCCCGCCCCCTGGGACCGGTGTACGCGCGCGTCCGTCGTGGTCAGAGCAGGAAACCGGCGGGGAAGGGGTCCTCGGGGTCGAGGAAGTACTGGGCCGTGCCCGTGATCCACGCGCGGCCCGTGACGGTCGGGACGACGGCCGGCCGGCCCGCCACCTCCGTCTCCTCGACGATCCGCCCCGTGAACTCGGTGCCGATGAAGGACTCGTTGACGAAGTCGGCGCCGGGGGCGAGCAGTCCCCTGGCGTGCAGCTGCGCGAGCCGGGCGCTCGTTCCCGTGCCGCACGGCGAGCGGTCGAACCAGCCCGGGTGGATGGCCATCGCGTGGCGCGAACGGACCGCGTCGGAGCCGGGCGCGGCCAGATAGACGTGTTTCACCCCGGCGATGTCCGGGTTCTCCGGGTGGACGGGCCGGTCGGGACCCGCGTTCACCGCCTCCATGACGGCGAGCCCGGCGGCGAGCAGCTCGTCCTTGTGGGCCCGGTCGTACGGCAGCCCCAGGGATTCCAGGGCGACGAAGGCGTAGAAGTTGCCTCCGTAGGCGAGGTCGTAGGTGACCGTGCCGTATCCGGGCACGTCCGCCTTGAGGTCGAGACCGGCGGCGAACGCGGGCACGTTGGTGAGGGTGACGGAGCACGCCCGGCCGTCCTCGACGCGGACGTCGACGCTCACGAGCCCCGCCGGTGTGTCGAGACGGACGGTGGTGACCGGCTCGACGACCGGCACCATGCCCGTCTCGACGAGGACGGTGGCGACGCCGATGGTCCCGTGACCGCACATCGGGAGGAGCCCCGACACCTCGACGAAGAGGACGCCGTAGTCGGCGTCCGGGCGGGTGGGCGGCTGGAGGATCGCGCCGCTCATCGCCGCGTGCCCGCGCGGCTCGTACATGAGGAGGGTGCGGACGTGGTCCAGGTGGGTGGCGAAGTGATGCCGCTTCTCGGCCATCGTGGCGCCGGGGACGACCCCGACGCCGCCGGTGATCACCCGGGTGGGCATGCCTTCGGTGTGGGAGTCCACCGCGTGGTAGACGTGACGGGTGCGCATGGGGTCCCTTCGGGTCTACGGCTGAAGGCGTACGTACGGGGAAGGCGTACGTACGGAGACGGTGTAGGGGCACAGGCGGTGTACGTACAGCGGAGAGGCGTACGTGCAGGGGGCGGGTGGTCCTCGCGTCGCCTACGCGTGACCCTCGGCCAGGACCTTCTCCGTCGCGGCGCGCACGACGGCCTCCTGCTCCGGTGTCAGCGGGACGCGGGGGGCGCGGGTGGGTCCGCCGGGGCGGCCCGCCAGGTCCATGGACAGCTTGATCGCCTGCACGAACTCGACCTTGGAGTCCCAGCGGAACAGCGGGTGGAGGGACCTGTAGAGCGGGAGCGCGGTGTCGAGGTCCCCGGCGACGGCGGCGCGGTAGAGCGCGGCGCAGGTGCGCGGGAGGGCGTTGGGGTAGCCGGCGATCCAGCCGACCGCTCCGGCGAGGGCGAGTTCGAGGAGGACGTCGTCGGCGCCGACGAGCAGGTCGAGTCCCGGGGCCAGTTCGGCGATCTCGTAGGCGCGGCGGACATCTCCGCTGAACTCCTTGACCGCGACGACGCTGCCGTCCGCGTGCAGGCGGGCGAGGAGGTCGGGGGCGAGGTCGACCTTGGTGTCGAGGGGATTGTTGTAGGCGACGACGGGCAGGCCGGCTTCGGCGACCTCGGCGTAGTGGGCGCGTACGGAACGCTCTTCGGCCCGGTAGGCGTTGGGCGGCAGGAGCAGGACCGAGCCCGCTCCGGCCTCCGCTGCCTGCTCGGCCCAGCGCCGGGCCTCGGCGCTGCCGTACGCGGAGACGCCGGGCATGACCCGCGAGCCGTCGCCGGCCGCTTCGACGGCGGTCCGTACGACCTGGGCGCGCTCCTCGCCGGTGAGGGTCTGGTACTCGCCGAGGGAGCCGTTCGGGACGACGCCGTCGCAGCCCTGGTCGATGAGCCAGGCGACGTGACGGGCGTAGGCGTCGTGGTCGACGGAGCCGTCCTCGCGCAGCGGGAGGGCGGTGGCGACCATGATCCCGTGCCAGGGGCGGGTGCGGTGCACAGGGGCTTGCTCGTGAGCCATGAAGAACTCCCTTGTGTGGTGTGTGACATTTTATTGATGGGTGCGGGGATCACAAGAGCGCGGCGGGGCGCCGTTCTTGACGGGCAATCAGGTCGTGGTGTCCGTCGGCAGCTCGGCCAGGTGGCGCAGGGGGACGGGGCAGGACAGCGGGCGGCGGTCCGGGGGCAGGGCGGACTCGCCGACGGCGTCCGTCTCACGGTCGGCGCACGGGGGCCGGCCCGCCAGTGCCGCCACGGCGGGCCCGCACGTCCGGCCCTGGCACCAGCCCATTCCGGCCCGGGTGAGCAGCTTGACCGTACGGGCGTCCCGGGCGCCGAGCGTGTCGACGGCCTCCGTCACGCGGGCGGCGGGCACCTCCTCGCAGCGGCAGATCTCGGTGTCCTCGCGCAGCCACCGGGTCCAACCGGCGCCGGGCCTGTGCACGGCCCCCATCGCCTCCGCGAATCCGCGCAGCCGGTCACGGCGGCGCCGGGCGGCCGCGTCGCTCGCGCGGAGCCCGGGACGGCGGGCACCGAGCAGCGTCCGGGCCACGGACTCCGCCGCCGACTCGCCCTCCAGGACGGCCAGTCGGGCGCCTCCGACGCCGCCGGTCTCCCCGGCCGCCCAGATGCCCGGAACGGAGGTCGACTGATCACTGTCGAGGACGAGCGCGGGCGTCCCGTCGGCGGTCGCGCGGGTGGCGCAGCCGAGGCCCGTCGCCAGCTCCAGCTGGGGTACGAGCCCGTGGCCGACCGCGACCGTGTCGCAGGGGATCCGGCGGCCCGTGCCCGGCACGGGCCGCCAGTCCGCGTCGAGCCGAGCGACGGTCACCGCCTCCACGCGGTCGGTGCCGTGCGCCTCGACGACCGCGTGGCGGGCGAGGAGCCTGACCCCGTGCCGCATCAAGGCGCCGCCGTGTACGGCTCCTTCGGCGAGTTTGGCCGGGTTGCGCAGGAGGGCGCGGGCGAATCCGGCGTACCCCAGATACGTTCCGGCCTCGACGACGGCGGGGACGCGCGCGCCCGCCGCCGCGAGGGAGCCGGCGACCGCCAGGAGCAGCGGGCCGCTGCCGGCCACGACGGCCCGGCGGCCCGGCAGGACGAGCCCGCCCTTGAGCATGGCCTGCGCTCCGCCGGCGGCGACGACGCCGGGCAGGGTCCAGCCGGGGAAGGGCAGTTGACGCTCGTACGCGCCCGTGGCCAGGAGCACCGCACGGGCGCGTACGGTCACGGCGGTGTCGTCGCCGGTGACCAGGGCGTGCAGCCGCCAGGCGGAGCCCTCGGGCACCACGGTCCAGACGTGGCATCGCGGGCGGTAGGTCACCCGGCCGGAGCGGACGAGGCCGTCCAGTGCCGCCGTCCGCCGGGTGAACTCCCGCCAGCCGTGGTGCAGCGCCCCGGGCCGGAGCGCGCCGAGTTCGGGCGCCGGGTGCCGGTGGTACTGGCCACCCGGGCGGTCCCCGGCATCGACCAGGACGACACGGAGCCCGAGCCGGGCCGCCGCCACGGTCGCGGCGAGGCCGGCGGGACCGGCACCGACGACGGCGAGGTCGACGAGACCCTCCTCAGACGGTGAGTTCCGCATGGCCGGTGCCCTCCTGGGTCGTGACGGTGTCCCCGGGGCGGGCGGGGGTGAGGCAGGCGCGCTGGTTGGGCCGGCCGTTGACGGTGACGAGACAGTCGTAGCAGCTGCCCATCCCGCAGAACACACCCCGTGGGGCGCCCGAGACGCGTGTGGTGCGCCAGGTCAGGATGCCCGCGCTCCACAGGGCGGCGGCGAGGGACTGCCCGGCGAGCGCGGGCAGCGGGCGCCCGTCGAACGCCACGGTGAAGGTGTCCTTCGCCCGCCCGCCGACCAGGGAGCGCGGGGTGCGGGCGTTGGAGGCGGTGCGGCGGCGTCGTCTCATGGTGCGGTCTCCCGGAGGCCGGAGGCAGGGTCGGAGCCGAGGTCGGGGTCGGGATCGAAGTCGGGGTCGGCGGCGAACCGTTCCGGCCGGAACGGGAAGGGGTCCACCACCGGGGCCTCCCCCGTCAGCGCGGCCGCCACGAGCAGTCCCGTGGCCGGGGCGAGGCCGATGCCCGCGCCCTCGTGGCCGCAGGCGTGGTGAAGGCCGGGGACGCGCGGGTCGGGGCCGATGGCCGGCAGGTGGTCGGGCAGGTACGGGCGGAAGCCGTGGTAGGCGCGCAGCACCCGTACGTCGGCGAGGACCGGGAAGAGCGCCGCCGCCTGGGTGGCGAGTCTGCGCAGGGCCTCGACGGAGAGGGCGCGGTCGAAGCCGACCCGTTCCCGGGTGGCACCGATCAGCACCGGCCCCGCGGGGGTGCCCTCGACGACGGCCGAGGACTGGAGCGCGGCGGAGCCGCTGGCCACGTCGGCGATGTAGTCGGCGGCGTACACCTTGTGCCGTACGACCCTGGGGAGGGGTTCGGTGACGAGCACGAACCCGCGCCGCGGCCGCACCGGCAGGTCCGTGCCGGCCAGCGCCGCGACGGCCCCGCCCCAGGTGCCCGCCGCGTTGACCACGGCGGGGGCGGCGAGTTCGCGGCGGGCCGTGCGGACTCCGCGTACCGCTCCGGCCGGGGTGAGCGGGATGCCGGTGACCTCCTCGCCGAGGTGGACGGACGCGCCGGAGGCGGCGAGGAGGCGGGCGGCCGCGCGGGCGGGCTGGATCTGGGCGTCCTGCGGGTAGTGGAAGCCGCCCGCGAGCCCGTCCGCGAGGTGCGGTTCGAGGGTGCGCAGGGTGGCGCCCGCGATCTCGGCGGCCTCGACGCCGACGGCCCGCTGGCTCTCGGCGTAGCCGCGCAGGGCCTGGAGCGTGGCGGGGTCGGGGGCGACCACGAGGCCGCCCTTGGTCTCGTACTCGGTGTCCTGCGGGAGGGTGGCGGCGAGTTCGCTCCAGAGGCGTACGGAGAGGAGCGCGAGGTCGAGTTCGGGGCCGGGCTCCTTGTCGGAGACGAGGAGGTTGCCCTCCCCGGCGCCGGTGGTGCCGCCGGCGACGGGGCCCCGGTCGACGACGGCGACGGAGAGTCCCGCGCGGCCGGCGAAGTACGCGCAGGCGGCTCCGACGACGCCCGCGCCGATGATCACGGCGTCCAGGCTCTGTCTCTTGGGCACGGCGGTAAGATGTCACATTCTTCTAGAGGGGAACAGGGCGCGGAGTTCGTCCGGCTCCGCGCCCTTCGGATGAGCTGGTGGCCGGGGTCAGCCGCGCAGCGGTCCCTCGCAGCGGTAGTTCGACGTTCCCGCGCGCCCGCCGGTCCAGATGTCGACGGGGCCGAAGGAGCAGTTCATGTCGGCCAGGTTGTTGGAGGCCGTGCCCGCCCGGTCGAGGAGGAAGTAGTCGACCGTCTCGGACATGTCCTCGAAGACCTGGTCGGCGCTGCCCGCGTTCGCGAGGTTGGCCGTGACGCGTCCCGTACAGGTGAAGCGGCGTCCGCCCGGCGTACCGCTCTCCGTGCAGACGGGGGTGTTGGACGTCGCGGAGGCGAACGAGGCGGCGACGTCGGCGGCCCGGGAATCCCGCAGTTGGGCGACGGGTGTGAACGTGGTGGCCGGGACGAACAGCCGGTCGACGTCGGCGATCGCCGCGTCGAGGAAGCTGTCGTAACCGCGCTGTACCGAGGTGTCCGCGCTCAGCCGGGCGCGCCAGGCGTCGTACGCGGCGACGTCGTTGCCGCGCAGGTGCTTGTACATCTCGCGCAGCGCCGACGGCCTCTCGGTCCAGAGGTACTCGAAGAAGGTGCCGGCGTACGCGTAGAAGCGGAAGCCGTCGCCGTCGTAGGTGGCGTGCAGGATCTGTCGTACGGTCATGCGCGGGCCGCCGCCGGCCGTGTCGGCGATGACACTGCGGACGAGGGACTTGCGGACCCTGACGCCGTCGTCGCGGGTGGCCCCGTCGAAGAACTCGGCCGTGCCCTCGTCCATCGCGGTGGTGCGGTCGTCCTGGTACCAGGGGCCCTCACCGAAGAAGCCGGGGACGGCGTACCGGCCGTTGAGGTAGTGCGTGTACTCGTGCCGGAAGAGCTCTTCGAGGGTCAGCGACGAGTCCTGCGGGACACGGCGCTCGTACGTGTAGAAGGTGGCGCCGCGCTCGATGTAGATGCCGCCGTTGTCCGTGCCCATCCCGGTGAGGATCGGGTGGTACGTCTCGTAGTCGGCGCGGGAGGCGTAGAGGACGATGTTCAGCGAGGTGTTGGGGTCGCCGGTCAGCGGCTCCTGGGTGCCGAGGACCCGGTGGAACTGCGCCGCGACCTGCTTGCTCGCGTAGTACAGGGTGTCGACGGTGGTGCGCGGAAGGCCGGTGCGGACCTTGATCGCGCCGCTGTCGTAGGTGTACGTGTACGGGAAGATCCGGCGCTCGATGTCCGCCTTGCACACGGCGTACGGGGCGCAGGCCTCGTAGACGTTGAGCCAGGAGACCAGCGAGGCCCACTGGGCGCTGCCGGTGCCGAAGGCGGTCTCGGTGGGGCCGAGGAGGGCGCCGAGGTCGGCGACGACGGCCGGGCGCAGGCCCGCTATCTGGCCGAAGCGGCCGTACTCGCTCAGGGCGTCACGGGCGACCCAGCTGTTGGCGGTCCCCTTCAGGTGGCCGTATCCCGCGAAGGCCTTGAAGGCCGCGCGGTACGCCGGGTCGGCGGCGGCCGCCGTGTGGAAGGCGGTATCCCGGTTGCCGGGGTAGACGCCGAGGTAGTTGACGGAGAGCCCGGCGAGCGCGGCGCCCGCCCAGGCGGGGTCGAGGCGGGTGGCCGGGTGGTCGGCGTCCATGGTGGCGAGCACCTTGCGGATCAGGGGCAGTTGGTGGTGGCGGAGCCCGGGGGCGCTCGCCGCGTACAGGGCCTCGCGGAGCGTGTCGGCGTTGGTGACGGTGGCGTCGAAGGTGCGCGGGGCCGTGCCGAAGGCGGCGACGGCCCGTCGTACGGCGTCGACGGTCGGGGCGTCGCCGGTGTCGATCTCGTCGCGCGAGAAGTCGTGGTAGGCCACCGCGTGGAGGTAGGTGAACATCTCCTCCAGGTGGGTGGAGTTGGTGCCGTCGTGGGTGGCGGCGAGGGTGGTGGCGCGGCGGGCGACGGCCTGGACGTGGGCGTCGGACATGACCGGCGCGAGCCGGGCGTCCCAGGTCCAGACGAGGCCGCGCAGACAGTCGTCGGCGGTCACGGCGGGGTCGGCGAGGAAGTCGGCGAAGCGCTCGGGGGTGAGGCCGGTGACGCCGTCGAGGGTGCAGGGGGCGGCGGCCTGCCGTCGTGCGTGCGGCGGCTCGGCGGCGGGGTCGGGGGCGGCGCCGGGTATCCGGCCGGCTGCCGCGCCGCCCGGGGCGGGCGCCGGGGCCGCGACGGCCGGGGGCGCGGAGGCGAGGCGGTCGACCTCGTCATGGGGGTGCGGCTGCGAGGCGGCCGGCGGGGTCGGTGAACCGGTCGGCTCGGCCGCCTGGCTGACGGTCTGTCCGAGGGGGACGAGCAGGCCGACCGCGAGTGCGGAGGCGAGGAGGGCGCTGCGCACGGATCTGTGCTGGGACACCGGGGCTCCTGTGGGAGGGAGGGACGTGGGGGTGGTTCCCGGTCAACTCATGTGGTCGTGCGTCGAGTTGACGTTGTTTCCAGCGGTGGTGCGAGCAGTACCATAGTAATGTGAAATTGCACTGACAAGGGGCTTGCGGGAACCCGGCACAGAAGAGGCCGGGGGGTCCTCCTTCGAGGACCCCCCGGAACGAGCCGTTCCTCAGACGCGGTCGGAGGCCGCCTCGGGCGCCGGGACCGCCTCGGGCGTCAGGGGCTCCACGGGCGGCACGCTCTTCCGGCGGCTCCGCGTGAGGCGCGCGGCGACGGGCTCGGTGAAGCGGGCCGTCAGCGGGCCGATGACCACCAGGATCAGGACGTACGCGGTGGCGAACGGCCCCAGCTGCGGCTGCACCCCCGCCGTGACGGCGAGGCCCGCGATGACGATGGAGAACTCGCCGCGCGCCACCAGGGTGCCGCCGGCCCGCCACCGTCCCTTGGTCCCGATCCCGGCGCGGCGCGCCGCCCAGTACCCGGTGGCGATCTTCGTCAGTGCCGTGACGACGGCCAGGGCGAGCGCCGGGAGGATCACCGGCGGGATGCTGGCGGGGTCCGTGTGCAGACCGAAGAAGACGAAGAAGACGGCGGCGAACAGGTCGCGCAGCGGACTCAGCAGGGTGTGGGCGCCGTCGGCGACCTCCCCGGAGAGTGCGATGCCGACGAGGAACGCCCCGACGGCCGCGGACACCTGGAGCTGCTGGGCGACGCCGGCGACGAGCAGGGTGAGCCCGAGGACCACGAGGAGCAGCTTCTCCGGGTCGTCGCTGGAGACGAAACGGGAGATCAGACGCCCGTAGCGGAGGGCCACGAAGAGGACGGCGCCGGCCACGCCCAGGGCGATGGCGAGCGTCGCGCTGCCGGCCGCGAGGCCGACCCCGGCGAGGAGGGCCGTGATGATGGGCAGATAGACGGCCATGGCGAGGTCTTCGAGGACCAGGATGCTGAGGATCACCGGTGTCTCGCGGTTGCCCAGGCGTCCCAGGTCCCCCATGACCTTGGCGATGACGCCGGACGAGGAGATCCAGGTGACGCCGGCGAGGACGACGGCGGCGACCGGCCCCCAGCCGAGCAGCAGCGCCGCGGCGGCGCCGGGGAGGGCGTTGAGGGCGAAGTCGACGAGACCGGCGGGGTACTGGGTCTTGAGGTTGGAGACGAGATCGCTCGCGGTGTACTCGAGGCCGAGCATCAGGAGCAGGAGGATCACCCCGATCTCGGCGCCGATGGCGACGAACTCCTCACTGGCGCCGAGCGGCAGGAGGCCGCCGTTGCCGAAGGCGAGCCCGGCGATGAGGTAGAGGGGGATCGGGGAGAACCGGAACCGGCCGGCCAGGCGACCGAGCAGGCCGAGGCCGAGGATGATGGCGCCGAACTCGATCAGGAAGACCGCGGAGTGCACGCCGCCCTCACTCCCGACCGAGGATCGCGGCGGCCGCGTCGACGCCCTCGCGGGTGCCGATGACGATGAGGGTGTCACCGCCGGCGAGCCGGAAGGCGGGCGTCGGGGACGGTATCGCCCCGGAGCGGCGGAGCACGGCGACGACGGAGGCCCCCGACTCCGTCCGCATCCGGGTCTCGCCGAGGACCCGGCCGTTCCAGTACGCGTGGGCGGACAGCTCGATGCGTTCGGCGACGAGCCCAAGGTCGGTGGTGTGCAGCACGGTGGGGCTGTGGTGGGCGGGCATCAGCGCGTCGATCAGCGAGGCCGTCTCGGCCTCGGTGAGGTGCAGCGACTGCGCGCAGGCGTCGGGGTCGTCGGCCCGGTACACGTTCACGGTGCGGGTCCCGTCGCGGTGCGCGATGACCGACAGCTGGCGGTGCTCCCGGGTCGTCAGGTCGTACTGGACTCCGATGCCGGGCAGGGGTGTCGTTCTCATCCGCGGAGCAGGCACAGGGCCGTCCCCTCCTGTCGATCGTGGGCGGTCGTGACGCGTGCCATGGTGTCATCCGCCCTTCCGGAGCCCCGGAACACGGGTGTCACGCGCGACCGCCCCGAACCCACCCGTGACGCGACCCGGGTGAGGCCGGTCGAACCGTGGGTAGGCTGCGGTCCTGTGATCGAGGAACTGATACCCGCGCCCGCGAGCGCCGCCCACACCTTCCTCGACAGCGAGTCGGCCGTCAGCGCCCTGTTCCCCGAGGAGGCCGCCGCCGTCGCGCGCGCCCTGCCGAAACGACTGCACGAGTTCGCCGCCGTCCGCGTGTGCGCCCGGCGTGCGATGAGCGCGCTCGGGGTGGCGCCGGTGGCGCTCGTACCGGGGGAACGCGGCGCTCCGCGGTGGCCGGCCGGGCTCGTGGGCAGCATGACCCACTGCGCCGGATACCGCGCGGCCGTCGTCGGTCGCGACTCCGACTACCGCGGGCTCGGCATCGACGCCGAACCGAACGCGCCGCTGACGGACGACGTCCTCGAGGTCGTCTCCCTCCCGGGGGAACGCGCCCGGCTCCGCCAACTGGCCGCCGCCGCGCCGGAGGTCAGCTGGGACCGGCTGCTGTTCAGCGCGAAGGAGTCCGTGTTCAAGGTCTGGTACCCGCTGACCGGCCGCGAGCTGGACTTCGGGGACGCGGACGTCCTGATCGACCCGGACGCGGGGACGTTCACCGCGCACGTCGGCGTCCCGGACGACGGCCCGGACGGCGACCGTCTGAAGGTCCTCGAAGGGCGCTGGCTCTGCCGCGCCGGCCTCGTCGTGACGGCCCTCGCCCTCTCGCGCGCGTAGGAAGCGGCCGGCACCTCCGGGCCCGTGGCGGGCGCGACGCGCGGGGGTTGGATGCGTCGCCGCCGGGGCCCGGAGGGGCCGGGGTCATTCCGCGGGCCGGCCCGTCAGATGCGCGAAGACATCGTCCAGGGTCGGCCTGCGCACGGTGAAGTCGCTGACCTGGATGCCCGCGTCGCGCAGCGCGACGGCGACGTCGGCGACATCGCCGAGACCGTCGTCGAGCTGGATCGCGAGCGTGCCCTTGGCGGCGTCCACCGTCGGCACCGTCGTCAGCGCCGTTCCGAGGGCGGTGAGGACCGCGCCCACGTCCGAGGGGGACGGCACCGTCACTTCGAGCCACTCCCGGCCGACCTTGCGTTTGAGGGCGTCGGGGGTGCCGTCGGCGATCACCCGGCCGGCGTCGACCACCGCGATCTGGTCCGCGAGGAAGTCGGCCTCCTCCAGGTACTGCGTCGTCAGGAGCAGGGTGACCCCGCTGTCCACCAGCTCGCGGACCAGCTCCCACAGGGCCATCCGGCTGACCGGGTCGAGACCCGTGGTCGGCTCGTCGAGGAACAGGACGGGAGGCGAGGTGATCAGGCAGCTCGCCAGGTCGAGCCGCCTGCGCATACCGCCGGAGTAGGTGCGGGCCGGCCGATGGGCGACGGCCGTGAGACCGAAGCGTTCCAGGAGCTCGTCCGCCCGGCGGCGGGCCGGCCGGCGGCCGAGGTGCAGCAGCCTGCCGAGCAGCGTCAGGTTCTCGTGCCCGGTGAGGACCTCGTCGACGGCCGCGTACTGGCCCGCGAGGCCGATGCGCCGGCGTACCTCGTGCGGCTGCCGGGCCACGTCGAAGCCGGCGACCTCCGCGTGCCCGCCGTCCGGTGCCACGAGCGTCGTCAGCACCTGCACGGTGGTCGTCTTTCCCGCCCCGTTGGGGCCGAGCAGGCCGAGCACCGTGCCGGCGCGCACCTGGAGGTCGATGCCGGAGAGCGCCTCGACGTCCCGGTACCGCTTGCGCAGGCCCTCGGCCCTGATGGCCGTGTCCACCTCTGCCGCCCCCACCGCGCTCAGCGCACCGGGTCCGGGGCCTGCTCCCGCAGGCTGCGCGGGCGCATGTCCGTCCAGTGCTCCTCCACGTACGCGAGGGCGGTGTCGTGGCTGCTCTCGCCGAGCGCCACGGTCCAGCCGTCGGGGGTCCGCGCGAACGCGGGCCAGAGGCTGTACTGCGCCTCGTCGTTCACCAGGACGAGGAACGTGCCGTTCTGGTCGTCGAAGGGGTTCGGCATGTGGTCACTTCCCATCTGTCGCGGACTCGCGGGTCCGCTCGACTGTTGCAGGGGGCGCTGACACCGGGCTGATGCCGGTGCCGTGCGGGGCGGGCCGGTCGATGCGGACCGGGAGGCTGGTGTAGCCGTACACGAAGTTCGAGTGGAGCAGGCGGGGGCTGCCGAGGAGTTCGATGTGTCCGGCCCTGTCCCGGAGGGCCCTGAGCATCGCCTCGACGTGGGTGCGGCCGAGGAACGCGCCGATGCAGAAGTGCGGTCCGTGTCCGAACGCCACGTGCTTGTTGGGCGTACGGGCCAGGTCGAAGCGCTCCGGGTCGGCGAAGACGTCCTCGTCGAAGTTGGCGGCGCTGTTCCACAGGGTGACGACGTCGCCCGCGGTGATCGTGCGGTCGCGGATCTCCACGTCGGTGAGGGCGCGCCGGCCGAAGTGCATGGCCGGGGTGGTCCACCGCAGCACCTCCTCGGTGGCGGTGGCGGTGTCGACGGCCCCCTCCTTCAGCGCCTTCCACTGGTCGGGGTGTTCGGCGAGGGCGATCACGGCGCCGACGGACGACATCCGGCTGGACTCGTCGCCGCCGAGGATGAGGCTGTAGCAGTTGAAGACGATCTCGTCCTCGGTGAGGAGCCGCCCGTCGACGGTGCCGGTGGCCAGGGCGCTGATCACGTCCTCGCCGGGGTGCCGGCGCCGCTGGGCGGCGAGACCGGAGAAGTACAGGAGGATCTCGTTGCGCGCGAGCCACTCCTCCTCCGCCCCGTGCTCCTCGCTGGTACGGGAGAGGGTCATGGTGTTCCAGTGGACGAGCTGCTCGCGGTCGGCCACCGGCACGTCCATGAGGTCGCCGATGGTGTTGATGGGGATGTGGTCCGCGAGGTCGGCGACGAAGTCGAACGCGCCGCGGTCCAGGGCCTCGTCGAGCAGGGCGGCCGTGCGGACGTTCACGCCCTCGACGACCGGAGCGAGGACGCGGGGCGAGAAGGACTTGAGCATGAGGTTGCGGATCTCGCGGTGCCGGGGCCCGTCGGTGACGGCGAGCATCTTCCCGGACGCCGAGTCCTCGCCCTGGAGCAGGGTGGCGAGGACGTTGCCGCGCTCGGACGTGAACCGCTTGTCGTCCCGGTAGACCGCGACGACGTCGGCGTGGCGGGAGAGCACCCAGAAGGCGGGTGCGCCCGGGGTGGCGCGGTGGCGGTGGACGGGCCGTTCGGCGCGGAACCTGGCCCACATCGCCCGCAGGTCGGGGCGGGTGAAGGTGCGGGGGTCGGTGAGGTCGACGCTTTCGGGGTCGGGGACCTCCGGTCTCTCGGATCTCTCGGGGTCGGAGGACTGCGGTGCGGTGGGTCTCATGGCGGGTGCTCCCTTCGGAACACGGCGGAGAGGTTGCGGTGGGACCGCGGCGCACGGCGAAGGTGGTACGAGCTGTGTCGGACAGTGGGGCGGTGGTACGGGGTTCGGGGCCGCGGCGCTCGTGCGTCGCGGCCCCGGTCTCACGATGCCGCCGTGCGGAAGCGGCGGAGGCTGAACAGCACGGTGAGGACGAACACGGCGCCCAGGGAGATGGCGACCGCGAGGGACGCGTGCTCTCCCGGGAAGCTCCCGCCGGTGGCGGTGGGATTGCCCCACAGCTCGCGGGTCCAGGTGACCACGGCACTGACCGGGTTCCAGTCGGCGACCGGACGCAGCCAGACCGGCAGCCGGTCGACGGACTGGAAGGCGTTGGACAGGAAGGAGAGGAGGACGGTGACGAGACCGGCCACCACGTTGATCGTCTCCATGTTCCGGGAGAACAGGCCGAGGAGGACGCCGACCCAGAGCATGGCGTACATGAACACGGCGAGGAGCACGAAGCCGGCGAGCACCGGCAGCGGTCCGCGCTCGGGCCGCCAGCCGAAGAGCACGCCGATGGCCGTGACGACGGCGAGCCCGATGAGGCCGACGGCCAGGTCACCGAGGGTGTGGCCGAGGAGGACCGAGGGCCGGGCGATCGGCAGGCTGCGGAACCGGTCCACGAGTCCGCCCCGCAGGTCGGTGGCGACGGCCACGGCGGTGGGGCCGATGCCGGCGAGCCCGACCTGGGCGGCGACGCCCGCGAACATGTACGTCTGGTAGTCGGAGCCGCCCGTCACCGACAGCGACCCCTGGAAGAGGTAGCCGAGGACGATCATCGACACGAGCGGGTTCATGATGATGCCGATGAGGCGGCCGGGGGCCCGGCGCAGCCGGTTGAGTCTCCGGCCGGCGACGGCGAGGGACTCCACGGCGAGCGCTATGGGCGGCGCGGGCCTGCGGACCTGGGTGAGGGTCGTCATGCCGGGTCACCGCCCCTTCTTCTCGTCGAGCGCGTCGAGCGCGTCGAGCGCGGCGTCGACGGCGCGGCCGACGACGGCCTGGGGGCCGGGGTGCATCAGGTACTCGTGGCCGCAGTCGACCGGGTGGATCCGGAGGTGTCCGTCCACGTGGTGCTCCCATCGTCGGGTCTGGTCGGCCAGCTGGTCCGCCGTCCATTCGCGGAGGGCGGTGAAGAGGTGCATGTCGCCGGTGAACCGGCCCGCGGCGAACCGTTCCATCAGCTCGCCGTGGGTCCGGGACAGCCGAAGGAGGCGTGGGACGCCCCGCTCGCCGAGCTCGGCGAGGGGATGGTTCTCCCGCCGCAGGACGTCGACGAGCACGGCCGGGGTGAGCGGGCGGCCGGCGAAGGCGGCCCGGCTGTGGCCGAGCGCTTCGAGGGCCCGCAGGAGCAGTTCCCGCTCGTCGTCCTCCTCGTCGCGTCCGGTGCTTCCGAGGTAGCCGTCGAGGTTGGCGAGGAAGTCGACCTCCTCGCCTGCCCGTTGCAGCTGTACGGCGATCTCGTGGGCGAGCACGCCGCCGTAGGACCAGCCGAGGAGGCGGTACGGGCCCTGCGGCCGGATCCGCCGGATGTGACCGATGTACTCGGCGGCCACGGCGCGGATGTCGTCCGGGACCGGGGAGGCGCCGCCGACGGCCGGTGACTGGAGGCCGTAGAGGGGGTGGCGCCGGTCGAGGTGCCGGGCGAGTCCGACGTACGGGAGGCTGAAGCCGAGTCCGCTGTGCACGAGGAAGACGGGGGGCCCGTCACCGCCCGGCCGGATGGGGAGCACGGTGGAGAAGGGGTCGAGGGTGTTCTCCTGGTCGGGTCCCGTCTTCTCGGCGCGGGTGGCGAGGGCGGCGACGGTGCGGTGCAGGACCACATCGGCGACGCTGAGCCGCAGTCCGGCGGTCCCGGCCCGGCTGACGAGGCGGACGGCGAGGAGGGAGTGGCCGCCGAGTTCGAAGAAGCTGTCGTCGATCCCGACCCGGTCCAGACCGAGGACCTGCGCGAACAGCGCGCACAGCACCTCCTCCACCGGATCACGCGGAGCCCGCGAGGACACCACCACACCGAAGTCCGGCGCCGGCAGCGCCTTGCGATCCACCTTCCCGCTCGGCGTCAACGGCAGCACATCCAGGACCACCACCACCGGCACCATGTACTCCGGCAACGACCGCGCCACAAACGCACGCACCGCACCCACATCCACCGACTCACCCGCCGCCGGCACCACATAACCCACCAACACAGCCCCACCAGGCCCGTCCGAACGCGCCACCACCACCGCGCGCCCCACCGACGGATGCCCGAGCAGCACCGCCTCCACCTCACCCGGCTCCACCCGGAAACCACGCACCTTCACCTGCTCATCAGCACGCCCCAGGAACACCAGACGACCATCCGCCGCCCACCGCACCACATCACCCGTGCGATACATCCGCGAACCATCCACCCCGAACGGACACGCCACGAACCGCGAAGCCGTCAACCCCGCACGACCCACATACCCCCGAGCCACACCCGCACCCGAGAGATACAACTCACCCGCCACACCCACCGGCACCGGCCGCAACCCCGCATCCAACACGAACACACCCGTGTTCCGGATCGGACGGCCGAGGGTCACGGGCTCGTCCGCGACGAGCTGGGTGGCGGTGGACCAGATGGTGGTCTCGGTCGGGCCGTAGAGGTTGGTCACCTCGGCGGCGTGCGCGGTCAGCGTCTCGGCGAGCGCGGTCGGTACGGCCTCTCCGCCGACGAGGACGCGCAGCCCGCGTACGGCCTCCGGTTCGCGGGCCACCAGTTCCTGCCAGAGGGCGGGGGTCGCCTGCATGACGGTGACCCCGGCCCGTTCGACGAGCGCGGTGAGGGCCTCGGGGTCGAGGACGAGTCCGTCCTCGCCGACGACGACACCGGCGCCGGACAGCAGCGGGACGTACACCTCGAGGCCCGCGATGTCGAAGGACCAGGTGGTGACGGCGAGGAGCCGGTCCCGGGCGTCCATCGGGAAGCGCTCGGCCATCGCGAGCAGGAAGTTCATCAGGTTCCGGTGCTCGATGGCCACGCCCTTCGGCCGGCCCGTGGAACCCGAGGTGTAGAGGACGTACGCCGTGTGCGCGGGGTGGAGCGGGGTCGCCCGTTCCGTGTCGTCGAGGTCGGCGGCGTCCTGTGCGGACACGGCCGCGGCCGTGTCCGGTGCGTCGAGGACGAGCCGGGGAACCCCCGTGTCGGGGAGCCTGCCGGCGATCGCCGTGTCGGTGACCAGGAGGGCCGGCCGGGCGTCGCCGAGGACCAGGTCGATCCGCTCGGCCGGGTGGGCGGGGTCGACGGGGAGGTAGGCGGCGCCGGACTTGAGTACGGCGAGGAGCGCGACGACCATCTCCTCGGTGCGGGGCAGCGCGAGCGCCACAAGGCGCTCGGGGCCCGCGCCGAGACCGATCAGCTGCCGGGCCAGGCGGTTCGCCCGCGCGTTCAGCTCCCCGTACGACAGCTCCGTACCGCCGCACACCACCGCGACCGCCTCCGGTGACCGTGCGGCCTGCCGCTGGAAGGCCTCGGGGAGGGTGACGGGCGGCTGCGGGTGGGCGGTGTCGTTCCACTCGGTGAGGATGCGATGGCGTTCGTCCTCGGTGAGCAGTTCGATGCCGCTGACGGGGAGGTCGGGGTCGCCGGCGACCTGCTCCAGGAGGCGCCCGAGCCGGTCGGCGACCGAGGCGGCCGTCGACTCGTCGAACACGTCGGCGCTGAACTCCAGGAACCCTTCGAGGCCGTCGGGCGTGCCGTCGTCGTCCTGTCGCTCCACGAGCGTGAGGGACAGGTCGAACTTGGCGGTGTCGGCCCCGACGGGCTCCGGGGCGACGGTCAGACCGGGCAGGTGGAGGTCGGTGTGCTCGTTGTTCTGCAGGGAGAGCATGACCTGGAAGAGGGGGTTGCGGCCCATGGACCGCTCCGGGTCGAGCACCTCGACGAGCCGCTCGAAGGGCACGTCCTGGTTCTCGAACGCGCCGAGTGCCGTGTCGCGGGCGCGGTCGAGGAGTTCACGGAAGGCCGGGTCCCCTGACACGTCGGTCCGCAGGACCAGGGTGTTCATGAAGCAGCCCACCAGCTCGTCCAGGGCGTCGTCGAGACGACCCGCCACCGGCGAACCGATCGGCACGTCCTCCCCCGCACCGAGGCGCGACAACAACGCGGCCAGACCGGCCTGGAGCACCATGAACACCGACGCACCCGACTCACGCGCCAACCGCACCAGCGCCCCATGCGCCTCCGCGTCGACCCGGAAGGGAACCGTCCCGCCCCGGTGCGACATCACCGCGGGCCGCGCACGGTCGAACGGCAACGCCAACTCCTCCGGCATCCCCGCCAACCGCTCGCGCCAGAAGCCGACTTGGCGTGCCGCGACACTGGAGGCGTCGGCCTCGTCGCCGAGCAGCTCCCGCTGCCAGACGGCGAAGTCGGCGTACTGGACGGGCAGCACGGGCCAGGTCGGAGCGTCGCCCGAGCACCGTGCCGTGTAGGCGCGTGACACGTCGTGGGTGAGCGGGGCAACGGACCAGCCGTCGGCCGCGATGTGGTGGACGACCAGAAGCAGCAGGTGCTCGCCGGGGGCCGTGCGGTAGAGGTGGGCGCGGAGCGGGATCTCGGTCGTCAGGTCGAAGCCACGGCCCGCGCGGGCCGCCGACACCGCCGCCGCGTCGGCCGCGTCCACCTCGGTCACGTCCAGACCCGGCCACACCTCCGTCGCGTCCAGCACCACCTGCCGCGGCTCACCGTCCACCTCAGGGAACACCGTCCGCAGACTCTCGTGCCGCCCCACCACATCCGCGAGAGCGGCATCGAGCGCCGCCACATCGAGGGCGCCCGAAAGCCGCACGGCGAAGCGCATGTTGTACGCGGCGGACTCGGGGCCCTCAAGGCGGTTGAGGAACCACAGACGGCGCTGTGCCGAGGAGGTCGGCAGGGTGCCGGTGCGCGGTACGGCGGCGAGCGGGGGCCGGTCGCTCCTCCCGGAGCGTGAGCGGGCCCGGTCGGCGAGTGCGACGACGGTGGGTGCCTCGAACACGTCCCTGATCGAGAGGGAGGTGCCGAGGGCGGAGCGGGCCCGGCTGACGAGCCTGGTGGCGAGGAGGGAGTGGCCGCCGAGTTCGAAGAAGCTGTCGTCGATGCCGACCCGTTCCAGACCGAGGACCTGCGCGAACAGCGCGCACAGCACCTCCTCCACCGGATCACGCGGAGCCCGCGAGGACACCACCACACCGAAGTCCGGCGCCGGCAGCGCCTTGCGATCCACCTTCCCGCTCGGCGTCAACGGCAGCACATCCAGGACCACCACCACCGGCACCATGTACTCCGGCAACGACCGCGCCACAAACGCACGCACCGCACCCACATCCACCGACTCACCCGCCGCCGGCACCACATAACCCACCAACACAGCCCCACCAGGCCCGTCCGAACGCGCCACCACCACCGCGCGCCCCACCGACGGATGCCCGAGCAGCACCGCCTCCACCTCACCCGGCTCCACCCGGAAACCACGTACCTTCACCTGCTCATCAGCACGCCCCAGGAACACCAGACGACCATCCGCCGACCACCGCACCACATCACCCGTGCGATACATCCGCGAACCACCCATCCCGAACGGACACGCCACGAACCGCGAAGCCGTCAACCCCGCACGACCCACATACCCCCGAGCCACACCCGCACCCGAGAGATACAACTCACCCGCCACACCCACCGGCACCGGCCGCAACCCCGCATCCAACACGAACACACCCGCGTTGCGGATGGGACGGCCGATCAGGGTGGCCGTGCCGAGGGTGACGTCGTCCTCGGCGCCGTGGGTGGCGACCGCTCCGACCTCGGAGGCTCCGTAGAAGTTCACGAGCCGGGCGGAGGGCAGGCAGGTCCTGAACCGCTCCACGGTCGCGGCGGGCAGCTGCTCCCCGCTGCAGATCCAGACCGTGCAGCCGGCCATGCGCGGCAGTTCGCCGCTGTCGATGAAGGCCTCGAGGAGGCTGGGGACGACGGTGAGCCGGGCGATGCCGTGCCGCACGACGGCGTCCGCGAGTTCGGGGACGCTGCGGGCGGTCTCGGCGTCGACGAGGACCGTCGAGCCGCCGGAGAGCAGCGGGGCGACGAGTTCGGTGATGCCGTCGATGACGCTGACCGGCGACTTGGCGAGGATGGCGGCCGTGCGCTGCTCGGGGAACTCCTCGGCGAACCAGGTGAGCCGGTTGACGAGGGCCCGGTGCAGGCCGGTGACGCCCTTGGGCCGGCCCGTGGAGCCGGAGGTGTAGATGACGAAGGCGGGGCGGTCGGGGCCAAGGGGCGCGGTCCGCTCCCGGTCGGTGACGTCGGCGCCGGGCAGGTCCGCGCGCGCCGCCGCCGTGCCGGGGTCGTCGAGGAGCAGCCGTGGCAGGTCCGTGCCGGGCAGGGTGCGGTCGGTCGGCCCGTCGGTGAGCAGCAGGGCCGGCCGGGCGTCGTCGAGCATGAGCGCGATCCGCTCCGCCGGGTAGGCGAGGTCGACGGGGAGGTAGGCGGCGCCGGACTTGAGCACCGCGAGGAGTCCGACGACCATCTCCTCGGTGCGGGGCAGCGCGAGCGCCACAAGGCGCTCGGGGCCCGCGCCGAGACCGATCAGCTGCCGGGCCAGGCGGTTCGCCCGCGCGTTCAGCTCCCCGTACGACAGTTCCGTACCGCCGAAGGTGACGGCGACGGCCTCGGGTGTCCGGGCGGCCTGGGCCTCGAAGAGGACGGGCACGGTGGTGGCGGGGTTGCCGCCGGTGGTGCCGCTCCACTCGGTGAGGATGCGGCCGCGTTCGGGCGCGGAGAGGACCTCGATGCCGCTGACGGGGAGGTCGGGGTCGCCGGCGACCTGCTCCAGGAGGCGCCCGAGCCGGTCGGCGACCGAGGCGGCCGTCGACTCGTCGAACACGTCGGCGCTGAACTCCAGGAATCCTTCCAGACCGTCAGGCGTGCCGTCGTCGTTCTGCTGCTCGACGACGAAGAAGTTCAGGTCGAACTTGACCGAGTCGACAGCCGGGGGCTCGAACGCGGCGCGCACGCCGGGGAGTTCGAGGTGGGCGGTCGCGTTGTTCTGGAGTACGAGCATGACCTGGAAGAGGGGGTTGCGGCCCATGGACCGCACCGGGTCGAGGACCTCGACCAGGCGCTCGAAGGGGACGTCCTGATGGGCGTAGGCCGACAGGGAGGTCTCGCGGGCGCGGTCGAGGAGTTCACGGAAGGCCGGGTCCCCTGACACGTCGGTCCGCAGGACCAGGGTGTTCATGAAGCAGCCCACCAGCTCGTCCAGGGCGTCGTCGAGACGACCCGCCACCGGCGAACCGATCGGCACGTCTTCCCCCGCGCCAAGGCGCGACAACAACGCGGCCAGACCGGCCTGGAGCACCATGAACACCGACGCACCCGACTCACGCGCCAACCGCACCAGCGCCCCATGCGCCTCCGCGTCGACCCGGAACGGAACCGTCCCGCCCCGGTGCGACATCACCGCGGGCCGCACACGGTCGAACGGCAACGCCAACTCCTCCGGCATCCCCGCCAACCGCTCGCGCCAGAAGCCGACTTGGCGTGCCGCGACACTGGAGGCGTCGGCCTCGTCGCCGAGCAGCTCCCGCTGCCAGACGGCGAAGTCGGCGTACTGGACGGGCAGCACGGGCCACTCCGGGACACCGCCCCCGCACCGCGCCGCGTACGCCCGTGACACATCGCGGACGAGAGGGGCGACGGACCAGCCGTCCCAGGCGATGTGGTGGACGACGAGCTGCAGGAGCCGCTCGTCGGGGCCGGTGCGGTAGAGGTGGGCGCGGACGGGGATGTCCGTCGTCAGGTCGAAGCCACGGCCCGCGCGGGCCGCCGACGCCGCCGCCGCGTCGGCCGCGTCCACCTCGGTCACGTCCAGACCCGGCCACACCTCCGCCGCGTCCAGCACCACCTGCCGCGGCTCACCGTCCACCTCAGGGAACACCGTCCGCAGACTCTCGTGCCGCCCCACCACATCAGCCAGCGCGGCATCGAGCGCCGCCACATCGAGGGCGCCCGAGAGGCGTACCGCGAAGGAGACGTTGTAGGCGGCCGACTCGGGGTCGAGCCGGTTGAGGAACCACAGGCGTGTCTGGGGGAAGGAGAGCGGCAGATGGCCGCCGGCGTCCTCGCGGGGGGTACGGGCGAGCGCGGGCCTGACCGTGTCGCCGCCGCCGAGACGGGCGACGACTCCGGCGACGGTGCGCGCCTCGAAGAGGGTACGGATGGGCAGCTCGACGTCGAGCGCCGTGCGGGCCCGGCTCACCACGCGGGTGGCGAGGAGGGAGTGGCCGCCGAGCTCGAAGAAGTCGTCGTCGATGCCGACGTCGGAGATCTGGAGCAGTTCGGCGAAGATGCCGCAGAGGATCTCCTCGACCGGGGTGCGGGGACCGCGGCCGCGTCGCGCCCGGGTCTCCTCGGGGTCGGGCAGCGCCTTGCGGTCCAGCTTGCCCTGGGGGGTGAGCGGGAGTTCGTCGAGGCTGACGATCGCGGCGGGCACCATGTACTCGGGCAGGACGGCGGCGAGCGCTTCCCGCAGGGCGGTGGCGTCGGCGCCGCCGGGGGTCGCGGGGACCACGTAGGCGACGAGCCGGTCCTCCTGGCCGGGGGCGCTCCGGACGACGGCGGCGGCCTGGCGGACCTCCGGCCGGGCGGCGAGCTCGGTCTCGATCTCGCCGAGTTCGACGCGGAAGCCGCGCAGCTGCACCTGGTCGTCGGCGCGGCCGACGTAGTGGAGCTGTCCGTCGGGTCGCCAGTTCGCCAGGTCGCCCGTGCGGTACATGCGGGCGCCCGCGGGGCCGTACGGGTCGGCCACGAACCTCTTCGCGGTGAGGTCGGGCCGGTCCTTGTAGCCGCGGGCGAGGTTGCCGCCGACGTACAGCTCGCCGACGGCTCCGGCCGGGACCGGCCGGAGGGCGTCGTCGAGGACGTAGACGCGGTGGGCGGCGGTGGGGCGGCCGATCGGCGGGTGGCCCGCGGTGCCCAGCGGGTCGCTGACCGTGGAGGCGAGCACGGCCTCGGTGGGTCCGTAGCCGTTGAACATGCGGACGTGTCCGGCCCAGCGTTCCACGACGTGCGGCGGGCAGGCCTCGCCGGCGACGATCAGGGTGAGGTCGTCGGGGAGCGTGGAGCCCTCGGGCAGGGCGCCGACGACGACGGGCGGCAGTCCGGCCAGGTTGACCCGGTGGCGGTGGAGCAGGTCGACGAGGGGCCGGCCGGGGACCCGGCAGTCCTCGTCGGCGACGACGAGGGTGCCGCCGGCGAGCAGGGAGAGGCTGAGTTCCCACACGGAGGCGTCGAAGCTGAACGAGGCGAACTTCAGGACGCGGGCCCGGTGGTCGACGCCGAACTTCTCGACGAGGCTCGCCACCATGGCGGCGAATCCGGCGTGGTCGACGGTGACGCCCTTGGGCCGGCCGGTGGAGCCCGACGTGTAGATGACGTACGCGGGGTGCCGGGGGTCGAGTGCCGTGGGCCGGTCGCCGTCCTCGGGGGCGTGGCCGGGCAGGGCGGCCAGGGCGGCGGCCGTGTCCTCCGTGTCGAGCAGGAGGACGTCGCAGTCGCCGGCGGGCAGTCGCCCGGCGAGCTCCGTGCTGGTCACGAGGGTGGCGGGGCCGCTGTCGGCGAGCATGTACGCGATGCGGTCGGCGGGGTACTTGGGGTCGATGGGCAGGTAGGCGGCGCCGGCCTTGAGGACGGCGAGGAGCGCGGCGGTCATCTCCAGCGGGTCGGACAGGGCGAGGGCGACGGTCCGCTCGGGTCCGGCTCCCCGGGCGAGGAGCAGCCGGGCCAGCCGGTTGGCGCGCCGGTCCAGCTCCTCGTACGTGACCTCGGTGTCCCCGGAGACGATGGCGACAGCCGTCGGGTTCTCGGCGACGCGGGACTGGAACAGGGCGGGGATGACGGGCCTGGGCGTGTCGTCGGCGCGGCCGCCCCACTCCTGGACGAGCCGCCGGTGCTCGGCGGTGTCGTCGAGGGTGAGCCGTCCGACGGGGGTCGCGGGGTGGGCGACGGCGGTCCCGACGACGTCGACCAGCTGCCGGAGCGTCTCCTCGACGGCGGACCGTTCGTGCGCGGCGGGCCGGTACTGGAGGGTGAGCGTGAGCCGGGGGCCGGGGTGGACGAGGACGGCGAGGCCGCGTTCGGCCGCGAGGCGTGTGGTGCCGTCGCCGAGGCGCAGTGCGGGCACGAGCGCGTTCAGTTCGGCCAGGTCGGCCCGCGGCTGGTTCTGGAAGCTGAACACCGTGTCGAAGAGGTCGCCGGCGCCCGCGAGCCGCTGCACCTCGCCCAGGCCGATGTGCTGGTGCTCCAGGAGGTCGGTCTGCTGGGCGTAGAGGCGCCGTACGAGGTCGGTGAAGGGCTCCGCCGGGTCGAGGACGACCCGCTGCGGCAGCATGTTGAGGAAGAGGCCGACCATGCCCTCGACGCCGGGGAGCTCCGGCGGGCGGGCGGAGGAGACGGTGCCGAAGACGATGTCGCCGCGTCCGGTGCGGCGGCCGAGGACGACGGCCCAGCAGGCCTGGAGGACCGTGTTGAGGGTGACGTTCCGCTCGCGGGCCCAGGAGGTGAGCCGCCGGGTGAGGTCCTCGGGCAGTTCGTGGACGAGGGACTCGGGCGGCCGGGAGCCTTCGGTGTGCCCGGCGGTGGACAGCCGGGTGGGTTCGGTGACGCCGGTGAGCGCGGTCCGCCAGGCGGCCCGCGCCGCTTCCGTGTCCTGGGCGGCGAGCCAGCCGAAGTAGTCGCGGTAGGGCGGTGCGGGCGGCAGGACGGAGGCGTCGCCGCCCGCGGCGTAGAGGGTGAAGAGTTCGCGGGCCAGGATGCCCATGGACCAGCCGTCGGCGAGGAGGTGGTGCAGCGTCCACAGGAGCCGGACGCGCTGTCCGGGCAGGCGGATCGCGGTGAACCGCAGCAGCGGCGCGGTCGTCAGGTCGAAGCCCCGCTCCCAGTCGGCCTCGGTGAGGCGGGCCGACTCGGCGTCCCGTTCGGCCTCCGACGCCGTCCCGGTGAGGTCGACGTCGATCCAGGGGGCGCGCACCCGGCCGGCGACGGACTGCACGGGCTGCTCGTCGGGCGCCGCGTCGGGGAAGCTCACGCGGAGTCCCGGGTGGCGGTCGAGGAGCGCGTCGGCGGCGGCGCGGAACGCGTCGGTGTCGAAGGGGCCCTCGATGTCGAGGACGGTCTGGAGCAGGTAGCTGTCCGTGCCGTGCCGCTCCAGTTCGGCCTGGATGAGCAGGCCCTGCTGGAGCGGGGAGAGCGGCAGGATCTCGGGGCGGGGCCCGCGCTCGGCGACCTCTGCGGTGTGCCGGGCGAGGGTCTTCAGGGCGCGGAACCAGGTGCGGGCGATGTCCTCGGCGTCGGCGTCACGGAACAGCTCGCCGGCCCAGATCCAGTCCGCGACCAGGTGCGGTCCGTCGGCGCGGTCCTCGGTCACCGGGGTGACGGCGAGGACGTGCCGCAGCGGCATGCGCGGGTGGACGCCGGTGCCGATGACGGCGTCCTCGGTCACCAGGGACCAGTCGCCGCTGGGGGCGTCGGTCTGGAAACGGCCGAGGTAGTTGAAGCCGATCTCGGGCACGCCGTGGCGGGCGAGCGCGGGCAGCGTCTGCGGGTTGAGGTGGCGCAGCAGACCGAAGCCGAGGCCGTGGTCGGGGAGCCGGCGCAGTCGGCGCCCGACCTCCTGGAGGGCGGTGCCCGCGGTGTCGCCGCCGGCCCACAGGTCGTCCCAGTCGACGGCGGGGCCGGGGCCGAGGAGGACGGGGTAGACGCTGGTGAACCAGCCGACGGTACGGGACAGGTCGACGTCGTCCGTGAACTGCTCGCGGCCGTGGCCCTCCAGCTCGACGGTGATGTCGGACGGGTCGCCGCCGCTGCGGCGGCGCCAGTCGGCGACCGCCATGCCGAGGGCGGTGAGCAGCAGGTCGTTGATCTCGCCGTCGTGGATGCCTCGGACGCCGGCGAGCACAGCGGCCGTCGCCCGGGTGTCGAGCTCGAGACGGAGCCGGTGGGCGGTGCCGTAGACGTCGCGGGCCGGGTCGAGCGGGCGGTCGCCGAGGGGGGCGGTGCCCGCGAACTGTTCCTTCCACAGAGGGAATTCGGCGACCCGTCCGGCGGTCCTCGCCTGGGCGCCGAGCAGACTCGTCCACTCGCGGTACGAGGTGGGGACCGGGTCCGGGGTGTCGCCGGCGACGGCGGCGGCGAGGTCGGTGACGAGGACGCGCCAGGAGACGCCGTCGACGCAGAGGTGGTGGGTGAGCCAGACCAGGCGGCCGGAGCGGCCGGGGCCCCGGTCGAGCAGGACGAGCTGGGTCACGTGGCCGGTGTCCGGGGAGAGCCGGGCGCGGGCGAGCCCGGTCTGCTCGCGGACGGCGTCGGCCAGGGCACGGGGGTCGTCCCCGAGGTGGGAGGCGTCGACGTGGCGTACGAGGTCGGCGGCGGCGACCGCGCCCCTCGGGAGCGCTTCGAGGGACCAGAGTCCCTCGACGGGGACGGTGAGCCGGCTGCGCAGGGCGGCGTGCCGGTCGAGGAGGGCGTCGACGGCGGTACGGAGGGTGTCGGCGCCGAGCCCGGCGGGGGTGCGCAGGACGACGAACTGGCTGTACTCGCGGGAGCGTTCGTCGAGGGCGGCGAGGTCCTCGCGCAACTGGTGGGCGACCGGGGCGAGTTCGATCTCGCCCGTGCCGTCGTGGAGGGGGGCGGCGGGGCGCCCGGGTCCGTCGGCGGGGGTGGCGGCGGCGACGGCGCGGGGGGTGCCGTGCTTGCGGATGAGCAGCGGGGTGACGGCGAGACCGGCCTTGCGGGCGTGGCTGACCGCCTGGATGGCGGTGATGCTGTCGCCGCCGAGTTCGAAGAAGTTGTCGTCGGGTCCCGCGGGGACGCCGAGGACCTCGGTGAAGACGGCGCGGAGGATCTCCTCGCCCCGGGAGCGGGGGGCGCCGGGGTCGTGCGCGGCGGTCGCGCTTCCGGTGCGGGGCTCGGGCAGCGCCTTGCGGTCGACCTTGCCGTGGGCGGTCAGCGGGAGGGCGTCGAGGACGAGGAGGTGCTGCGGCACCATGTACTCCGGCAGGGTCGCCGCCAGGTGGGCGCGGAGCGCGCCGGTGTCGAGGACGGTGTGCTCGCGGGCGACGCAGTGGCCGACGAGGTGCCTGCCGCCGGAGGCGTCGCCCATGACGGTGACGACGGCGTCGGCGACGTCCTGGTGGCGGCGGAGGGCGGTCTCGATCTCGCCGAGCTCGATGCGGTGGCCGCGGATCTTCACCTGGTGGTCCCTGCGCTCCAGGAAGACGAGTTCGCCGTCGTCGTCCCAGCGGACGCGGTCGCCGGTGCGGTACATGCGGGTTCCGGCGGGGCCGTACGGGTCGGGGACGAAGGTGCCCGCCGTACGGGCCGGGTCGGCGAGGTAGCCGCGGCCGACGCCGGTGCCCGCGACGTACAGCTCGCCGGGTGTGCCGTGCGGCAGGGGCCGCAGGTCGTCGCCGAGGACGTACAGGCGGGTGTTGCGGACGGGCCCGCCGATGGGCACGGGCCCGTCGGAGGCCGGGGCGCGCCGGATGTGCGCGTGGGTGACGTCGTCGGAGCACTCGGTGGGTCCGTAGGCGTTGACGAGGGGCGTCGCGGGGTGGCGGGCGAGCCAGCGCCGGCAGAGGTCGGCGGGGAGCGCCTCGCCGGTGACCATGAGGTGGCGCAGTCCCGGCAGGTCCACGCCGGTGCCGGTGACGTCCCAGGCGTCGAGGGCGGCGCGCAGCAGCGAGGGCACGACCTCCAGGACGGTGACGCCCTCGGCGGCGGTGAGCGGGAAGAGGAGGTCGGGGTCGGCGGCGGTGTCGCGGCCGACGACGCGCACCCGGCCGCCGACGACGAGCGGGGCGAGCATCTGCCAGACGGAGATGTCGAAGGTGACGGGGGCGTTCTGGACGAGCGTGTCCCGCTCGGTCAGCGCCAGGTCGTCGACCTTGGCGAGCAGGTGGTTCACCATGCCCGCGCGGTGCACCATGGCGCCCTTGGGCTGCCCGGTGGAGCCGGAGGTGAAGATCACGTACGCCAGGTCCTGGGGCGCGCCCGCCGGCGGCGCGAGGCCGTCCAGGGGGTCCTCGGCGCCGTCGGGGGTGACGATCCGCACGGTCCGTCCGGCGGCCGCGGCGGCCTGCTCGGCGAGGGGGCGGTGCGGCGCGTCGGCGATGAGGACGCCGATGCCGTTGTCGGCGAGGAGGGCGGCGGTACGGGCGACGGGGGCGTGCGGGTCGAGCGGTACGTACGCGGCGCCGGCGCCGATGACGGCGAGCACCGAGGTCACGTAGCCGGCGCCGGGGGTGGCGAGGACGCCGACGAGACCCGTGCCGGGCAGGGTCCGCGACAGCGCGGAGGCACGGGCGACGAGGGAGGCGTACGTGGTGCGGGCGTCGTCGTCCTCGACGGCGACCGCGTCGGGGCGGCGGGCGGCCTGCTCCCGTACGCGCTCGACGACGCAGGTGAAGGCGGCGGGGCGCTCGGGGCCGGAGGCGGTGCGCAGCCAGGCGGGGCGGTCGTCGGTGGAGGGGGCTCCGGGGTGGCTTCCGGCGGAGGAGGTGCCGGTCGGGCCGGCGGAGTGGCCCTCGGCCGAGAGGGTCTCGGGCAGGGCGGCGGAGGGGCTTTCGGTCGCGAGCGTGCCCTCCGGAGAGCCGGGGTGGCCTTCGGCCGCGAGCGGGCCCGCCAGGTCCGCCGGGATGTCCATGCTGCCGACGCGTTCCTCGCCCGCCGCCGCGGCGAACCGTCCGACGAAGGCCGCGAGTCGGGCGAGGTGACGCTCGGTCTCGGGGTCGGTGTAGCGGTCGGGGCTGCCGTTGAGGTGGATCTCGATGCCGTCGCCCGGCGTCTCGACGAGGGTGACCATCAGGTCGTCGACGAGGCCGGTGGACAGGTTGTGCACCTCGGCCGTGCACGGGCCGAGCTCCAGGCCGGTCTGCTGCGGCAGCAGGTTGACGAAGGGGCCGAAGGGGCGGCGGTCGTCGCTGCGCAGCCCCATGCCGCGGCGGATCGCGCTGACGCGGTGCCGCTGGTGCCGCAGGACCTGGGCGAGCTCGCGGGAGGTGAGCCGGAGCAGCTCCGCCTTGGTGAGGGTGGGCCGCACCGGTACGCGCAGGGGCAGGTAGTTGGCCATCATGCCGGGCACGGCCCGCTGGCGGGCGTTCATCCGGGCGGTGGCGGGCAGGGTGAGCAGCACCTCGTCGGTGCCGGACGCCCGCTGGGTGTAGAGGGCGACGGCGGCCATCGCCACCGTCGGCCAGGTGACGTCCGAGCGGCTCGCGCTCTCGCGCAGGGCCCGTACCGTCTCGTCGGGCAGGACGACGGAGTGGCGCAGGAACCCGCTGGGGAGCCCGGGGGCGGGGGGCCGGCGGGACAGCGTGACCGGTTCCGGCGGCTCGGGGAAGCGCCGCTGCCAGAACTCGGCGTCGCGGCGGGCGGCCGTGGACTCGCGGTACGCGGTCTCGGCGTCGGCCAGGTGACGCAGGGGCGGCAGCGCCGCGCCGGGCGCGGTGCCGTCCGGGTCCGCGGCGTACAGCTCGGCGAGCCGGCGCCACAGGACCGTCTGGCTGAAGCCGTCGCACAGCAGGTGGTGTACGCACAGGTAGAAGAAGGCGCGGCCGGGGGCGACGGTGAGGACGGCGGTCCGCATCAGCGGGAACTCGTCGAGGTCCAGGGGGACGGCGAGGTCCCGCCGCATCCACTCGAGGGCCGCCTCGACGGGGTCGTCCGCGTCCCGCAGGTCGACCTCGGTCAGCGGCGGTTCGGGGAGCGGTTCGACGCTTTGGTGGGGTTCGCCCTCGTGGTCGGTGAAGCGGGCCCGCAGGCATTCGGCCTCGTCGACGAGACGGCGGAGCGCGGTGCGGAAGCGGCCGGCGTCGAGCGGGCCGCTGATGTCCAGGTATCCGGCCGAGTTGTAGGCGCTGCTGCGTCCGGCGGCCCGCGCGTCGAGCCAGATCTCCACCTGGCCCGCGGTGAGCGCCGGTCCGGCGCCCGGAGTCGATGTCATCACAGGCTCCCAGTGGTGGTCGGGCCGACCCGGGCGGGATCGGCGGGGTGGTGCGGGGCGGGCTGGACGGGGGCGGGCCCGCGGCCGGAGATCCCGGGGGTGGACGGCGGCCCGAAGGGCTCGTCGGTGAGGGTGTCCGGGCCGAACGCCTCGTCGACCCAGGCGTCGTCGTAGACGGTGTCCAGATACCGCTCGCCGAGGTCGGGGGCGATGGCGACGGCGGTGAGGTCGGTGGCGCCGGGGCGGTTCTCGCGCAGCCAGCGGACGGCGCCGCTGAGCACGGTGCCGGTGGAGCCGCCGAGCAGGAAGCCTTCGTGGAGCAGCGCACGGCAGGCGCGCACGGTGTCCCGCTCGGGGACGAGCACGACGTCGTCGACGAGGGACGCGTCGAGGAGGGCGGGCCGCACGCTCGTGCCCACGCCGGGGATGAGCCGGGGGGCGGGTTCGCCGCCGAAGGTGACCGAGCCGGCGGCGTCGACGGCGACGATGGTCACGGCCGGGCTGTGCTCGCGGAAGAAGCGCGCGCAGCCCATCAGGGTGCCGGTGGTGCCCGCGCCGACGAAGAGGACGTCGAGGTCGGGGAAGGCCTTGGCGATCTGCGGGGCGGTCGACTGGTAGTGCGCGGTCCAGTTGCCCGTGTTGGCGTACTGGTTGAGCCAGTGGAAGTCGTCGTGCTCCTGGCACAGCCGGCGGACCAGGTCGAGGCGCGCCCCGAGCAGTCCCCGCTCCGGGTGCGGCCGGGAGACCACGCGCACGTCGGCGCCGAGCCGCTGCATCAGCCTGCGGGACGCCTGGGTGCACCGTGAGTCGGTGACGCAGACGAACCGGTAGCCCCGGCTGACGGCGACCAGGCTGAGGGCGACCCCCAGGTTCCCGGACGAGCTCTCGACGATGGTCATGCCGGGGCGGAGCGCCCCGGTGCGCTCGGCGGACTCCACCATCTCGTTCGCGGCGCGGAGTTTGACCGAGCCCGCGAAGTTGAAGCCCTCGCATTTCAGATAGAGGGGATATCCGGTGACCCGCCGGACGTCGACGAAAAGGTCGTCGACGTCGAATTCCTGCGGCGTCGTGATGACTGGCATGCGTCTACTCCCGCCCGATGCGCGCGTGTTCAGCCCGTGGTGGTCTGCCGCTGTCCGTAGCGGTCCAGTTCGTGGAAGAAGTCGTCGATCACCCGGAGTTCTCCGGCGTCGCGGACGAGGTCGTGGACGTACTTGCCGACGGCGAGGTCGAGCACCCCGAGCCCGAACGGGGAGAAGACCAGCGGCAGCGACGGATCGGGCCGTACGGACCCGGTGATCACGTCGTACAGGGTGCCGGTGAGGAAGTCCCGGTTGCCGGTGCGCTGTTCGGCGAGGTGGACCGAGGTGTCGGCCTTGAGGCAGTGCTCGACGTCGTCGACGATGTTGGCCGAGGCCAGGATGATCTCGGGGGCCAGGTCGCGCAGGGACACGTTCAGGACGAGCGGGCGGTGCGCGAAGAGCCCGGGGTCGGTGACGTGCGGTGTGCCGGCGACGGTGGCGAAGACGATGAGGTCGGAGGAGCGCAGCAGGTCGTCCGAGGTCTCGTGGACGGTGACGGGGGCCCGCTCGCCGGACTGCTCCAGGTAGGCGCGGAACTCGCGCGCGTACTCGGGGCGCAGGTCGTGGACGCCGACGTGCTCGAACTCCCAGCCGGTGGCGGCGAGGAAGGTGTGGACGTAGCGGGCGATGAGTCCGGTGCCGACGATGCCGAGCCGCAGCGGCCGGGGGCGGCCCTGGGAGAGCCGGTCGGCGGCGAGCGCGGCCGAGGCGGCGGTGCGGACGGCGCTGATGATGGAGCCCTCCACGCAGGCGAACGGATAGCCCGTGACGGGGTCGTTCAGGAGGAGGGCCGCGGAGGCGCGGGGCAGGCCGGAGGCGATGTTGCCGGGGAAGCTCGATATCCACTTGATGCCGTCCACACCGATGTCACCGCCGCAGGAGGCGGGCAGCGCGATGATCCGCGCGTCGGGCCGGTCGGGGAAGCGCAGGAAGTACGAGGGCGGGTTGACGGTCCTGCCCGCTCCGTGGAGCCGGTAGGCGTCCTCCACGAGCTCGACGAGCTGTTTCTCGCGGCCGGAGAGGGCGGTCTTGACCTGCGCGCCCGGTATCACTGCGAAAGCCGGGGACGGCTTCTCCATGGCTGTGTCCACCTTTTCAGACGATGACATGCTCGGCTCGGCCGAGGACGATGAGTTGCATGGTCGCGCCGGGCCCTGACGAGGGGCTGATCCACCGCTGACGGCACGGCGTTCTCAGCGCGTGGCGAGGGGTGGTGCGGCGCGGTCGATCTTTCCGCCGAGCAGCCCCTGGAAGAGGTTCAGTCGCTGCATGTGCGCGGTGCCTTCGAGGAACTCCATCGCCCGGGCGTCCCGGGCGAGTTTGTCGAGCAGCGGGTGGTCGATGCGGGCGCCGGGGCCGAAGAAGGAGCAGGCCGCGAGGGTGGTGTCCTCGGCGAGCCGGGCGGTGCGCAGTTTGGCGGCGGAGGCCAGGTGGCCGTCCGTGCCGCGGGCGTCGACGGCGGCCGCGGCGTGGTGCACGAGGAGGCGTGCCGCGTCGACGCGGCGGCCGAGGTCGTCGAGCCGCTCCCGTTCGGCGGCGCGCAGGGTGCCGCGGTGGGTGGTGACGTACTCGATGGCGGCGCGGGCGATGCCGACGGAGATGGCGGCGACGCCGGGACGCAGCAGGTTGAACGTCTGCACGAAGGCCCATACGCCGCGCCGGGTGGCGGGCAGGTGCCGGCCGAGGAAGCGGTCCTCGGGGACGGCGACGCGGTCCATGACGATGGAGCTGATCCGCGCGCCGCGCAGTCCGATCATGTCGAGCGGTTCGGCGCGGAATCCGGGGTCCGCGGTGTCGACGAGGACGGCGGTGATGCCGAGCGGTCCCGGCCTGCTGCGGGCGAACACCACGCCGAGCTGGGCGCGCGAGGCATTGCCGACGTACCGTTTCTCCCCGCTCAGCAGGGCCCCGTCCGGGGTGGGGGTGAGGGTGCTGCGCAGCGCCGCGGCGTCCGATCCTCCGTCCGGTTCGGTCAGGGCGAAGCAGGTCCACAGCGGCTCGCTGAGCATCCGGCCGTAGAACCACCGCTTCTGGGCCTCGTCCGCGAAGAGGCCGACGGCGACCCCGGCGAGGAGCGGCCCCGGGGCGGCGACGAGCGTGCCGACGTCGGCGCAGGCCAGCTCCTCCATGACGACGGCGCGTTCGAGTGCGGAGTCGCCGTAGAAGCGGTACCCGTCGATCTTCTCCGGCTCGTGCCCGTACGCGGCGGGGATGCCCATGGTGGCCAGATGGCGTACGGCCGGCAGGTGGAAGTGACGGCGGACGGCCTCCGGGTCGCGGTCGATCTCCAGCGCGAGCGGGCGCAGGTCCGCACCCCAGGCGCGGACCCGGCCGCGGAGCGCCGCCAGGCGGGTGTCGACATGGGTCATGGCGTGCCCTCCCCGCCGGTGTGGGCCTCGGCGAGCAGCTCCGAGACGTAGACGGTCATGCCGGGGCTGTCCCTGAGGTAGCCGGAGGCGCCGAGCAGCCGTACCTGCGCGCGGTCGGCGGCGGTGATCCGGCGGTGCAGGTGACGCAGCATGCCGGCGTCGAGTCCGCCCGGGACCGCACCCGTGAGAACGGCCCTGACCTCCAGGTGCTCGACGAGGACGTCGGCGATGGTGCCCTTGACCAGCTGCTGCTGGAGCAGGGTGGAGTCGCCGGTCCGCCGGTGGGCGAGATGGGCGACGCAGGCGGCCCGCAGGCCCTCGGAGAGTCCGAGGCGCAGCCACACCAGACCCAGGGCGTACGCGGCGCTCCGGGTCTCGTCGGCGGCGTCCCGCCGGTCGTCGTCGGCCGGGCCCGGCCGGGTGACGCGGGTCGTGACGACGGTGCCGCCCGGCAGGACGGTCTCGGCCGGCGGGGTCTCCCGCCGGCGCTCGCGGGGAACGCGCAGACCGTCGAGCCACACCTCCTCGGCCTCCGCGTGGGTCCGCGCGTCGACCAGGGCGTGCCCGCCCGGTCCGCAGGGCAGCAGGCCGGGCAGGACGGCGGAGCCGAGCGCGGCGAGCGCGGGGGCGAGGCCCTCGTGCCGGGCGATGCCGTGGAGGTGTTCGGCCGGCGCCGTGCCGTCGGGCGCGAGCGTGGTCATGCGTCCCTCCGGAGCAGGCAGGCGCTGAGTTCGCCGGTCTCCGGGTCGTGGTCGAGCAGGGCGAGGCGGTCCTCGTGCGGTGCCCGCCGCGCCTCGGCGAGCAGTTCGGTCAGGGTGGCGGAGGCCGGGAGCCCGCCCGGGGCCCGCAGCCGGCGGCCGGTGTGGCCCGGGAGTCCGGGGCCCGCGCCGAGGCCGGGGCCGAGGACGAGCGGGACGCCGGGACCGCAGCCGAGGCCGTCGAGGAGCGCCGGGGCCAGGCCCGGCACGTCCTCGGTGCCGACACCGGAGGCGCGGCGCACGCTGATCTCTCCGGCCGCGCCGTCGGCGGTGAAGAGCAGGGCGACTCCGGCGTCACCGGCGAGGTCGCGGCCCGTCTCGTACGGCAGGGTCGACTGGTCGAGGACGAACACGGCCGCCGAGCGGTAGCCGTGCCGCCGGATGTACCGGGCGGCGAGCTCCAGGGCGACGAAGGGCGCGGCGGAGCCGCAGTCGGCGACCGTGAGCACCTGCGGGTCGCCGGGGACGAGGACCGACAGGGCGGTGACCGCGGCGAGCCGGCAGTCGAGGTCGGGGGTGGCGTGGGCGACGACGACGAGTTCGGCCTCCACGGGTCCGGCCGACAGGTCGGCCAGGAGCGCGGCGGCCATGACCGCGAAGGTGTTGCCCGTGCCGCGGGCGGCGACCTCGGGGCGGTGCTCGACCCCGTAGAGGGTGGTGAGGTCGGCGAAGTGCCGCCCGGAGAAGGCGTCGTCGATCCGTGCCGTGCCCTCGGGGAAGGTGCGGCGCGTGGCCGCCGCGAGCCGCAGCGGGAACACTCCGGTGTCCTCGGCGGCGCGGGGTGCCTGGGCGGGCTGCACGGTCATGCCCTGGCACCCGTTTCGGCGGCGATGAAGTCGGTCAGCGAGCGCACGCTCGCGAAGTGCGCCATCTCCAGGGAGTCCGTGTCGAACTCGATGTCAAGGGACTCCTCCAGACGCATCAGCATCTCGAAGACGCCCGTCGAGTCGAGGCCCAGTTCGTCGAAGAGCCGCGAGTCCTCGGTGAGTTCGGGCAGGTCGTAGTCGAGGACGTCACGGAGGGCCGCGGAGATCTCGGAGACGATCCGGGTGCGGTCGGTGGTGGTCGGAGCGGTCATGGCGGGAGGTCCTTCCGGCGGTGTCGGGGTCGGTGGGCGTGTCAGTGGGCGGTGGTGGCGCGTGCCTGGAGCACGGCCGCCGGGAGCCGCTGCTTGCTCAGCAGGTCCTCGGGGCCGTCGGGCTCCCGGACGAGGTGGGCGTGTCCGTCGACGACGAGCACCTCGGCGGGGTAGCCGTGGCTGAGGAAGTTCACGGGCGAGGCGGTGGGGCCGTACGCGCCGGAGCGGTCCACGCCGAGCAGGTCGCCGGGGGCGAGCGGCGGCAGCTGGACCTTCTTGGCGAGGGTGTCGTTCGGCGTGCAGAGCGGCCCCGTGACGTTCCACGTCTCCGTGCCGGTCTCCTCGCCGGCGCCGCTGATCAGGCGCATCGGGAAGTTCCGCTTGACGAAGGAGCCGATGCCGACCGCCGCCATGTGGTGGTGGGTGCCGCCGTCGGTGACGGCGAAGCGCTCCCCGAGCGAGGTCTTCACGTACCGGACGCGGAGGACGTACGTGCCCGCCTCGGCCGTCAGGTAGCGGCCGAGCTCCATGACGAGCCGGGTGCGGGGATGACGGTCGGCGAATCCGGCCACCACGGGGTTGAGGTCCTTCGCGAGGACGGACAGGTCGAGGTCGTTCTCGCCGTCGAAGTAGGCGACGCCGAGGCCGCCGCCGATGTCGACGAGCTCGAGCTCGAAGCCGAGCGCGGCGGAGAGGCGTTCGGCGAGATCGAAGATGCGGACGGAGTTCTCGACGACGGACTGCTCGCTGAGGATCCGGGTGCCCATGTACACCTGCACGCCCATGAGACGGACGTGCGGGAAGCGCTCGGCGAGGTCGGTGTCGGCGAACAGCTGGGCCTCGTCGATGCCGAACTGGCGGGGCTTGCCGCCCATGGTGAGCCCGGAGCCCTTCACCGAGAAACCGGGGTTGACGCGCAGGGCGACGGGCGCCCGCTCGCCGCGCTCCCGGGCCAGCTCGTCGATGACGGCGAGCTCCTGGAGCGACTCGCAGACGACGGCGGCCACGCCCTCGTCCAGGCAGGCGGCCAGTTCGGCTCGGCTCTTGCCCGGGCCGAGGAAGATGATGTCCTCGGGGGCGACGCCGGCCCGGCGGGCCGTGAGGAGCTCGGTCAGCGAGCAGACCTCGGCGCGGGCGCCGTGCGCGTGCAGCAGGGCGCAGACGGCGACGTTGGGGTTGGACTTCAGGGAGAAGAAGATCTCGAGCCGGGTGTCGAAGGCCTCGCGGAGCTCCCGCATGCGGCCTTCCAGCGCGTCCCCGTCGTACAGGTAGAAGGGGGTGCCGTAGGTCTCGGCGAGTTCGGCGACGGGGATTCCCTGGACCTCGTGTCGTGTGGTCATGCCGCGTTGTCCTTCCGTGCCGCGAGTCGCGCGGCGATCTCCGTGTCGAGGGCGCCGACGCGGGCGTCCGATTCCTCCACGAGGACCCCGTACAGGCGTCCGTCGACGGTCCGCGCCTCCCGCTCCGCCGTCTCGGCGAAGCCCGCGTTGACCGTGGCGTGGTTGTTGACGAGCAGGCCGGTCCCCCGGTCCTGGTCGAAGAGGAGCCCGTCGAGCAGGTCCCGGGTCTCCGCGAACGACAGGGGCGCGGCGAGCCGGAGCGGGTAGTGACGGGCGACGGCGATACGGCCGTCCCGGACGAACCGCTCCTCCAGGCCGACCTGGTAGGTCGACATGTTGTGCCGGGCGTTGATCTCCACGACCGGGTAGAGCCCGCCCTCGGGGTCCACCATGGCGTCCACGCCGACCACACCGACGTAGCCGTCGGCGGCGAGGCGCTTGCCGAGCCGCTCGGCGGCGTCGCGGACCGCGTCCCGCTGGACGGCGGAGAGCCGGGCGGGCATCCGGTGGCCCTTGTGCACCCCGCCCTCGGTGAGCTGCTCCTTGACGAAGTCGAAGCGTACGGAGCCGTCGCGGCCGACCGTGAACTGGTAGTTCAGGTCGGTCTCCTTGGCCACCCACTCCTCGACGACGAACGCGACGGAGCCGTTCCCCGTGCGCTCGGCCTGCTTGCGGACCATGCCGAGGATCCGGTCGGCCCTGCGCGGGCTCTCCAGTACGGCGATGCCCTTGCCGGAGACGCCGAACGCCTCCTTCACCACGTACCGCGTCCCGCTGTCGTCCGTGGCGGCGGCGAAGGCGGCGGCGAGTTCGTCGAGCGTCTCGCAGGCCCAGCCACGGGGCTGGCGCAGCCCGAGCTCGTCGGCGACGCGGCGGCTGTACACCTTGCTGTTGACCGCCTTGCAGACGTCCGGGCCGGGGCCGGCGAGCGGCAGGCCCGTCGCCTCCGTGAAGCGCCGCTCGTCCGCCGAGATGCCGTGCGCGGTGACCTGGCAGCCCTGGGCCGACAGCGCGGACAGGGCCGCGAGCAGCTCCGGATCGTCGAGGGCGTCCTCGGTGACCGTGCGCTGCGGGTCCTGCCGGCCGGGGACGTGGATCCGGGGCAGGTCGACGCCGAGACCGGTGAGGAAGGCGAGGTAGTCGTCGTCCGGGCGGGTCTTGAGGACGACGTGGTCGTCGGCGCCGCCGAGGAACAGGGCGAACTCGTCCATGTGGTTGACCACGGCGCCCGCCGTGGCGGCCGACAGGCGTGGCAGGGTGTGCTCGCCCTTCGCCCACTGCTGCTCCACCTCGAAGTTGCCGAGGAACAGCAGCGGGGTGTCGGCCGCCCCGGTCAGGGCTGTCGCGAGCCGTGCCCGGAAGCCCGGGAGTGTGCCGCTCATGTGCCGTCCTCTCGGTGTCAGTGCTGGAGCACGGCCGCCGCGAACGACTGGCCGAGGCCGGCGGAGGTCATCAGGTAGAAGCCTCCGGGCCGCAGCAGGCCGCGTTCGCGCGCGGACTGGTAGTTGACGAAGGGGTCGGCGCAGAAGCAGTGGCCGGTCTTCGCGATGTTCTCCAGGAAGATCCGGTCCTGGGAGATGCCGAGGTTCTTCGCGGCGACCGTCCACGAGACGCGGTTGACGTTGTGCGGGAGCACGAGGTCGAGGTCGCCGATGCCGATGCCGGCGGCGGCGAGCGCGTCGTGGATGACCTCGGACATGACGTCCTGGTAGATGCGCTTGGCCTCCCTGGCCCCCTCGGGGTCCAGGTCGATCACGCCGTCGTCCCGGCCGATGATGCGGGCCCGGTAGCCGAGGACCCGGTCGCGGGGGCCGTCGGCGCTGACGAGCAGGGCCGTCATGCCCTCGCCCATGATGGAGACGTCCTCGACCCACTGGGAGAACGGGGTGAACGTCTTGTCGCCGGCCAGGACCAGGGCGAGTGCGCGGGGGTCCGGGTCGGCGGCCAGCAGGGTGCCCGCCACGTCGAGGGCGAGCAGTCCGGTCGCGCAGCCGTGGTCGGCCACGGAGAACACCGTCGCGTGGCGCAGTCCGAGCGCCTCGCGGACCTGCTGGAGGGGGCTGACGGGATAGGGCGCGGTGGTACGCAGCCCCTTGGCGCGCACCACGTAGCGCACGCGGTCTTCCTGGCCTGCGAGGGCCTCCAGCTTCCCGGCCGCCGCGAGCAGCAGCTCGGCCTCGGACTGGTCGGGCGCCTGGCAGATCCGCTCCAGGCCGTAGAGCCTGGTGAACCTGCGCACCTGCTGGTCCGTGAGGCCCAGCGGTTCACGCAGTTCTTCCACGGGTATGGCGGGTGGCAGATAACTCGACACCGCTTCGAGCGAGGTCATGCGCCGGGCCTCCTTGAGTGGTCGGAGCCACTCAAGACTCTTCAGAGGCGCTGACAGGGGGCTGACGTCTCGCTGAGACGGGGGTACTGGGACGGGGCGGGGCTGGGGGCGGGCGGGCCGGAGCCCGCCCGGTCTCAGCTGTTCCTGACGGTGATGTCGCCGTTGCTGGTGCGGACGCCGAGCTCGTACTCGCCGGCCGGGTCGCTGGCCACGTCGATGGTCTGGTCACCGTTGTTGGAGTCGACGGTCACCTTGTAGCTGGCCTTCGGCACGGTGAGGGTGACGTCGCCGTTGGAGGTCTGGGCGCGGACGTCGGCCGGGGTGTCGGGGGCCAGGTTGATCTTGCCGTTGGAGGTCTGGGCCTGGATCCGGTCGCCCTTGATGCCGGTGCCGTTGATCTGGCCGTTGGAGGTCCGCACCTGGACGGTGCCGGTGACCCCGTTCATCTCGACGCGGCCGGAGCTGGTCGTCACCTCGACCGAGCCGACCTGGGCGAGGCGGATCGCCCCGCTGGAGACCTCGCCGCTGACGGGGACGCCGGCCGGCACGTCGACGGTGTAGTTGACGGAGCAGCGGTTGCCGCAGCCGCCGAGGATCAGCACGCCGTTCTCGATCCGGTGGGTGGCTCCGGTGGGCCGCTCGCCCTGGAACTCGACCTTGCGGTGCAGGGCGAAGGCCCCGTCCTTGACGCCGTTGACCGTGACACCGCCCGAGCCGTTGTCGAGGCGCACCGAGGTGATCTTGCCGGAGAGGGTGCTGTCGTCCTCGTACGTCTCCCCCTTGACGAGTCCGCAGGAGGCGAGCGAGCCGGCGGCGATGCCGGTGACGGCGAAGATCCCGAGGCCGCGGAGTAACTGACGCATGAGAGTCCCTCAGTTCTGGAGTGTGGCCCGAACGGGCACGAGGAGAAACGCCGGTCCGGACCCCTGGTGGGCCCGGCGCTCTGCGACGCTATCGCACCTGCAACGGAGCGACCATGGGGCAAACCCCCGGGTCCCGGCGCGGGTTGCCCGTACCCCCGGAGCGGTGACCGGGGGCCGTGCGGCGGCCCGTCGGCGGAGTGGTCAGCGGCGTGTCAGCGGGGTGTCAGCGGCGGGGCCCAGCATCGTCCCATGACTGCGGCGACCACCCTGTCCCCGGGCAGAACGCTGGGCGTACTCGGCGGAATGGGGCCCGCGGCGACCGCGGAGTTCCTCCGTCTCCTCGCCGCCGACGTGCCGGCCTCGCGGGACCAGGACCACCCCCGGATCGTCATGCTCTCCGACCCCACCGTCCCCGACCGCACGGCGGCCATCCTCGGCGACGACACCGAGGCCGCCCGGCGCATTCGCAAACATCTGTTCACCCTCGTCGAATGGGGAGCCGATCTCCTGGCGATCCCCTGCAACACCGCGCACGCGCTGCTCGACGACATCGCCTCCGAACTCCCCGCCCCGCTCGTCGACATCGTCGACGCGACCCTCGACGAGGCGGTACGGCTCAGCCCCGAGGGCGGCTGGCTCACGGCCACCACCGGAACGGTGGCCAGCGGCCTCTACCAGAAGCGGGCGGCGACCCGGGGATACCCGCTGCACGTGCCGGGGGACGCGGAGCAGGAGCGCGTCCACGCGGCCGCCGGTCTCGTGAAGGCCGGGCGGACCGAAGAGGCCGCCGACGCCTTCCAGGACGTGGTGGAATCCCTGTGGCGGCGGCACTCCCTGCCGGTGCTCGCCGCCTGCACCGAACTCCCGCTCGCCCACCGGGCCTCCGCGCTGCCGCCGGAGTCCATGGTCTCCAGCCTGCGGGCGCTCTCCCGCGCCTGCGTCACCGCACTGCTCTGAGGAGGGCCCGTGCCCTGGACCCGTACGACCGCACCGCGGGCCTCGGCCCCGGTGCGGCTCTTCTGCTTTCCGCACGCCGGCGGCTCCCCGGTGTTCTTCCGGGGGTGGGGTGCCGCGCTCGCCGACGCCGAGGTGTACACCGTCTGCTATCCGGGGCGCGCCGAGCGTCTCGACGAGGAGCCGTCCCGTGACCTGTGCGCGATGGCGCGCCTGATCGCCGGGGAGATCGCCGGGGCGGACGACGGGCGGCGGGTCGTCCTCTTCGGGCACAGCATGGGCGCGCTCGTGGCGTACGAGACGGCGGCCGTCCTCGAGGAGCGCGGTGCGCCGGTCTCCGGGCTCGTCGTCTCGGGCGCGCGGGCCCCGCACCTGCCGCGCTCCGACGCGCCCGTGGGCCCGGAGGGCGCCCTGCGGACCCTGGTCGAACTGGGCGGGACCCCGCCCGAGTTGCTCGCCGACCCGGACTTCCGCGCGCTGATCCTGCCGGCGCTCACCGCCGACTTCGCCATGCTCGGCGGCTACGCGCAGCCGGCCCGGCCGCCGCTGTCCTGTCCCGTCACCGCGCTCGTCGGGGACGCCGATCCCCGGGTGACCCCCGCGCAGGCGGGCGCCTGGAAGGAGGCGAGCCGGGGAGCCTTCCGGCTGCGGACGGTGCCCGGCGACCACTTCTACCTGGCCGCCGAGCCCCCGTTCGACGCGCTCAGGGACGGCTGCCGGGCCTGAGCGTCGCCGGACGCTCGCGGTACATCTCGGCGAGCAGGAAGGCCAGGTCGAGGGACTGGTCGTGGTTGAGCCGGGGATCGCAGGCGGTCTCGTAGCGCCGGTCCAGGTCCTCGGCGCGGACGGCGTTGCCGCCGCCCACGCACTCGGTGACGTCGTCGCCGGTGAGTTCCACATGGACGCCGCCGGGGTGGGTGCCCAGGGCGTGGTGGACCTCGACGAAGCCGCGTACCTCGTCGAGGATGGCGTCGAACCGGCGCGTCTTGTGCCCGCTCGGCGCCGTGAACGTGTTGCCGTGCATCGGGTCGCTGACCCAGCAGACCTGGGCCCCCTCCGCGGTCACCTTCTCCACCAGAGTGGGCAGCACGTCACGGACGCGGTCGGCGCCTGCCCGGACCACCAGGGTCAGCCGGCCCGGTTCGCGCGCGGGGTCGAGGCGGTCGATGAGACCGAGGACGTCGTCGGGCGAGGCGGTGGGGCCGAGCTTGACCGCGATGGGGTTGGCGAGGCCGGCGAAGTACTCGACGTGCGCGCCGTCCAGGTCCCTGGTCCGCTCGCCGATCCACAGCAGGTGCCCGCTGGTGGCGTACGAGCGGCCGGTCTCGGCCTCGACGCGGGTGAGGGCGTGTTCGTAGTCGAGGAGCAGCCCCTCGTGGCCGACGAAGAACTCGGCGCTCGTCAGCTCCCCGAGGCCGACCCCGCAGGCCTCCATGAAGGCGAGGGTGCGGTCGATCTCGTCGGCGATCCGCTCGTAGCGCCGGCCCGCCGCCGAGCCCGCCACGAATCCCTGGTTCCAGTCGTGCACCTGGCGCAGGTCGGCGAAGCCACCGGTGGTGAGCGCCCTGACCAGGTTGAGCGTGGTCGCGGACGCCTCGTACATCCGCCGCATGCGCCACGGGTCGGGCGTACGGTCCCGCTCGGTGAACGCGGCGCCGTTGACCGCGTCGCCCCGGTAGGACGGGAGCGCGAGTCCGTCACGGAGCTCGACAGGACTGGAGCGGGGCTTGGCGTACTGCCCCGCCATCCGGCCCACCTTCACCACCGGCAGGGCGGTGGCGTGGGTGAGGACGACGGCCATCTGGAGCAGGGTCCTGAGCTTGCCGCGCACCCCCTGGGCGGTCGCCTCGCCGAAGGTCTCCGCGCAGTCGCCGCCCTGGAGGAGGACGGCCTCGCCCCGGGCCACCGCCGCCATCCGCTCGCGCAGCCGGTCGCACTCGGCGGCGAGGACCAGCGGCGGCGCCTGGGTCAGCCACCGCGTCACCGCGCGCACCTCACGGCCGTCCGGCCAGTCCGGCTGCTGGGCGGCGGCGCGCGTCCGCCAGGACCCGCCGGATTCTCTGGATTCCCTGGATTCCCTGGATTCTGTGGAGTCGCTGTCCATGGTCCGAGCTCCTTCCCGTGCACCGATTCGGAAACCTCGAAAAGAACAGTCCATTACGGCGCCCGGGGTCAAGGAATTCGGAAGTGGTCCGTATCGGCGGGACGCGATTGGTCTGGCACGCCGGGGGGATCACACGGTTCTCTTTCATCGTCGGGATGGATCGACCGCCGCCCGGGACGATTTCGAGAATTCGACGGGAGTTCACCATGACGAAGATGACGGAGAGTGAATCCATCGCGGTACGGGTCGTGGCGGACGAACTGCCGTGGCACGACCCGCTCGACCTGTACACCGGTCTGCGCGAGGCGCTCGGCGGCTCGGAGATCTTCCTCTTCGAGGACCTGAGCGGCGAAGGCCCCCGGCAGCGGCGGTCGGCCGCCGTCGGGGTGGGCCGGCTCGCGGAGATACGCGGCTTCGCCGGCCACGTGGAGATCGACGGGGCGACGGAGGTGGTACGCGCGCTCGTGGCGGCCGCCGAGGCGGCGGGCCTCGCCCCGGAGGCGCACCCGGAGTCGGGTGCGGAGGCCGGTGGGGGTGCGGAGGCCGGTGCGGGTGCGGCGGCCGGTGCCGTGGCGTACCCGGACAACGGTGTGCGCCGGCTGCGGCTGACCCGGGCCGGGCAGCTGTGGGACCTGGCGGCCCGTGCCCAGCGGCTCTTCGCCGTGGACACCGAACTCCCCGCCGACGACTACGCCTTCGGCTTCCTGACGTCGTTCGCGTACGAGTCCGCCTGGCACATGGAGGAGCTGCCGCCCCGCACCAAGGAGACGGACGGCCCCGACGTGACCCTGACGCTGTTCCGGGACACCGTCCGCTACGGGCAGGACGGGGCGCGTCTGCTCGGCGCCGAGAGCGCGGCCTTCCCCCCGCGCCCCCCGCACCTGGACATCGCCCTGGAGGTCTGGGCCGCGGCCCAGCGCCCCGACAGCGGCCCTCGGTCGACCGTGCCGGCGGCCCCGGTGCCCCGGGAGGTCCGCGACAGCGTCAGCCGTTCGACGTTCCTCGACTGGGCCGGACGCTGCCTGGAGCACATCGGGGTCGGTGACATCTACCAGATCCAGATCGGCCACCGCATCGACGTGACGACCGCCCTGGGCCCCGTCGACGTCTACCGCCGGCTGCGCGGCCGCAACCCCTCGCCGCACATGTACCTCCTGCCGCGCGCCGGAAGCACGTTGATCGGCGCGAGCCCCGAGCTGTTCCTGCGGATCGAGGACGGCAGGATCGTGATGCGCCCCATCGCCGGCACGGCCCCGCGCTGCCCCGACGACCACGAGGAGAACCAGCGGCGGGTGAAGGAGCTGCGCGAGAGCGAGAAGGAACAGGCCGAGCACATCATGCTGGTCGACCTGTGCCGCAACGACATCGGGCGGGTCTGCCGGCCGAGCGTCCAGCCCGTCGACCGGCTGATGGCGGTGGAGACCTTCTCGCACGTCTTCCATTTGGTGTCCTCCGTCTCGGGCGAGCTGGAGCCCGGGGTGGACCCGTGGCAGGCCGTACGGGCGACGTTCCCGGCCGGCACCATGACCGGCGCCCCCAAGCTCCGCGCGATGGAGATCATCGACGGTCTCGAACAGGAGCGGCGCGGCGCCTACGCCGGGGCCGTGGGCCTGGTCGACGTGCGCGGCTGGAGCGAACTCGCCCTGTGCATCCGCACGATCGAGTACGACGGCGCCGTGTACTCCACGCAGAGCTCGGCCGGTCTCGTGGCGCAGTCCGACCCCGAGGCGGAGTGGCGCGAGACCCTGGCCAAGATGGGCGCCGCCTACTGGGCGCTCACCGGGACCGAGCTCTCGGAGTGACCCGCCGGCCGCCGCTCCCCCGCCCGCTCCCCCACTCGTTCCCGCCCCCGACGCCGCCCTGGAGACGACCGGTATGAAGGTCCTGCTGATCGACGCCTACGACAGCTTCGTCCACATCATCGACCAGTACCTGCGCACCCTCGGGGCGGACACCGAGGTCGTACGGTCCCGCACCCGCACCCCCGACGAGCTGGCCGCCGCCCGCCCCGACGCGGTGGTCCTCGGCCCCGGCCCCGGCCACCCCCGGGACTCCGGGCACGTCGAGCTCGTCCACCGCTTCGCCGGCCGGGTGCCGCTGCTCGGCGTGTGCCTCGGCCACCAGGCCATCGCCCTCGCGTACGGCGGCCGGGTGGAGGTCGCCGACCAGATCATGCACGGCCGGATCAGCACGGTCCGGCACGACGGCGCGGGCATCTACCAGGGGCTCGGCCACACCCTCGAGGCCACGCGGTACCACTCGCTGGTCGTGGCGGAACCGCTGCCCGAGGAGCTGACCGTCACCGCGGTCGCCGCCGACCACGGCTATGTGATGGGGCTCAGGCACCGCTCCCTGGCCGTGGAGGGCGTGCAGTTCCACCCGGAGAGCATCATGACGACGGCCGGCCTCACGCTCCTGGAGAACTTCCTCTCCACGAGCGGCTCCCCCGTGTCCGGGCAGGACGCCGGGCTCACGGACAGCTCCCCCGCGTCCCGGCAGGACGCCGGACTCACGGACGGCTCCCCCGCGTCCCGGCAGGACGCCGGACTCACCGGCGCACGGCCACGCTGATCTCCCGGACGGCCTCGGCCACGCCCGAGCGCGGCAGGTGGCTGTGCCCGACCACGAGCGCGGGCGCGCCCCGGAGCGGCCGGGCGTGGTAGGCCGCCGCGCCGCGCACGAGGACCGACCGGCCGAGGGCTGCGGTGACGTACGCGGCTTCGTCGGCGTACCGGGGCAGCCGTACGTACGCGTGGTGCCCCGCGGCCCGGCCGGTGGCCTCAAGGCCCGGCAGGTGGCGGCGCACCGCCTCGTCGAGCGCCTCACGGCGGCCCCGGCAGTGGGCGTTGAGCCGGCGCAGGTGCCGGTCGAACATGCCGCTGCGCAGCAGCTCCCCGAAGGCCAGCTGCGTCAGCGTCTCGGTGCCCAGGTCGTGGCGGGCCCGTCCGCGCAGCAGCGGCTCCACGAGCTCGCCGGGGACGGCGAGCCAGCCCAGCCTGAGGCCGGGCGCGAGCGTCTTGCTGGCGGTCCCGGCGTAGAGCACCCGGTCGGGGGCGAGGCGCTGGAGCGCGAGCGGGCGGGGAGTGCGCTCGTACCAGAGGCCGCCGTCGTAGTCGTCCTCGATCACCCAGCCGCCGACCGCCCCGGCCCACCGGACCAGGGCCTCGCGCCGCCGCTCGCTCAGGGTCACGCCGGTGGGGAACTGGTGGGCGGGCGTCACGAGGACGGCCCGGGCGCCGCTCGCGGCCAGGGCATCGACGTCGAGGCCCTCCTCGTCGACGGGGATCGGCACGGGGGTCAGCCCGCTCTCCCGCAGGAACCTGCGCTGCCCCGGGTGGCCGGGGTCCTCGATGGCCAGCCGGTCCACGCCGTGCCACGGCAGGACGGAGCAGAGCAGCCCGAGGGCGTGTCCGAAGCCGGCCACCACCATGATCGTGTCGGCGTCGGCACGGACCCCGCGCGACCTGCCCAGATAGTGGGCGAGCTCGGTCCGCAGGGCGGGTTCGCCGGCCGGCGGCGGATAGTCGTGGTCGGCGGGCGTGGCCGCGTCGAGGACGCGCTGGTAGCAGGAGAGCCACTCACGTCTCGGGAAGGCGGGCAGATTGCGGCCGCCCGCCCGCAGGTCCCAGCGGGTCGCGGGGCCCCGGCCGGCGTCGAGGAGTGCCGGTACGACGGCCTCCTCGCCGACGTGCGGGCCCACCCGGGTGCCGGCGCCCCGCGTCGCCTCCAGATACCCCTCGGCGACGAGCTGCCCGTACGCCTCGACCACCACGCTCCGTGACACGTCGAGGTCGTCGGCGAGGGCGCGGCTGGAGGGCAGCCGGGTGCCGGGATGGAGAACTCCCTCCGATATCTCCTTCTTGATGAATCGCTGGATCTGTGCCGTCAGGGAAACCTCGGAATCCCTCGCGATGTCGACGGACATGTGCAGTGCCACAGCACTTCCCTCCCTCTGGCGGGTTTCCGGGAATTGGACCGTACGGCCCGGCGGACAGTGGTCTGGAACGGCGGTCGGACGGTCAGCAGAATGACGTACGACACGTATTCGGATGTCGGGCTGAGGAGAATTCCATGAGCGCCGAACCGCTGACGCACAGCTGGCCGGATCTGCTGGACGCCCTGCTGAACGGCCGGAGTCTTACCGCGCGGGACACGGAATGGGCGATGGACGACGTCATGTCGGGCCGCGCCGGGCCCGTACGGCTCGCCGGCCTCATGGTGGCGCTGCGGGCCAAGGGCGAGACCGTCGAGGAGATCGAGGGGCTGGTACGGGCCCTGTACCGGCACGCGGTGCGCCTGGAGGTCCCGGGGCCCACCCTGGACATCGTGGGCACGGGCGGTGACGGCTCGAACAGCGTCAACATCTCGACGATGTCGGCGATCGTGGCCGCCGGCGCCGGCGCCCGTGTCGTCAAGCACGGCAACAGGTCGGCGTCCTCGGCCTGCGGCTCGGCGGACGTCCTGGAGGAGCTGGGCGTCGCGCTGCGCCTCGAACCGGCCGAGATCGCGGAGGTCGCCGAGGACGTCGGCATCACCTTCTGCTTCGCGCCGGAGTTCCACCCGGCGCTGCGGCACGCGGCCGGGCCGCGCCGGGAGCTCGGCATCCGCACGGTCTTCAACGCGCTCGGCCCGCTGGTGAATCCGGCCGCGCCGACCGCCTGCGCCGTGGGCGTCGCCGATCCCCGGCTGGCCCCGCTGCTCGCCGGGGTGCTGGCCCGGCGGGGGGTGTCGGCGCTGGTGTTCCGGGGCGACGACGGCATGGACGAACTGACGGTCACCACGACCTCCACGGTCTGGTCGGTGCACGGCGGCGAGGTGCGCGAGGAGCGTTTCGACCCGCGGGGCGTCGGCATCCCCCGGGCGGACGCGGCCGCGCTGCGCGGCGGCGACCGGACGCACAACGCGCGGGTGGCCCGCGAGGTCCTCGCCGGTGCGCGCGGGCCCGTGCGAGACGCGGTACTGCTGTCGGCGGCCGCGGGACTGGCCGCCCTCGAACCGTCCCCACGCCCCTTCACCGAACGCCTGTCCCCGGCCCTGCTCCGCGCGGCCGACTCCATCGACTCGGGCGCGGCGACGGCCGTCCTCGACCGCTGGCGCACGATCACCGCGAAGCGGGCGACGGGAGGCTGAACCCCGGTCAGGGCCGGGCCCCGAGGGCCCGGCCCTGACCGTCCGTCCGTCCGAGGTGGTCGCGAGTGCGGCGGTTCGGCCGGGACGGCGGACGCGGGCAGCGCACCACCGGCCGCCATCGGCGCCGTTGGTGCGCTGCCCGTACGGCCCGCCGTCATCAAGGCCCGTACCGCTTCACGTGGGGCGCCGCCGCCGAGGCACCGCCGGGAGCTTCACCGGACGCTCCGTCGGACGCTCCGTCGGACGCGCCCGGCCACGGCCGGCCGTCCGCCGTGGCCCGGGCTCACCCGCAGCCCCCGGCATGACCGTCGTCCGTGGACCGGGCGCCGAGTCCGACGGCGGCGGCCACCGGTTCCGGCAGGCGTGGGGCCGGGACCTTCCGGTCCCGGAGGTGGCCGAGGAAGTCGGGGAGCCGGTCGAGGCCCCAGAACCGGCTGTACCCGTGGACGAAATAGGGCACGCCGAACACACCGTCCGCGTCGATGTCGAGCAGCAGCCGCACGCCCTCGCGCCGCAGCTCCGGGTCGGCGGCGGCGCCCGCCGCCGCGTCGCCGTCCACGCCGACGCCGTCGGCGATCTCGGCCACGACGGCCGGGTCGCAGATGTCGCGGCCCTCCTCCCAGCGTGCCCGGTAGGCCGCCGCGACGTACTCGCGGCCGCGTCCCTCGCGCAGCGCGACGAGGTACGCCAGGTGCGGGACCTCCCACACCGGCGCCTTGTCGACCGGCCATGTCACCCGCAGGCCCCGGGCCTTGGCCAGGCGCCCGACGTCCTGGAGGACGTACAGGTGCTTGGCGCGGGACATGGGCGTGTACGGGAAGGAGCCGCCGGCCTCTTCGAGCATCCGCTCGCTGACCGGGTCCGGCTCGAAGAACGGCCGCCACTCGAGGGCGGCGGCGACGTCGGGGTGTTCGTCGACCAGCGTGCGGTGGGCGAGCCACGAGTAGGGGCTGCGCAGCGAGAAGTAGAACCGCGGGGTCCTGTCGGCCGCCATGTCAGATCACCAGGCCGCCGTCGACCCCGAAGACCTGCCCGGTGATGTACGAGGCGCGGTCCGACGCCAGGAAGGACACCAGGTCGGCGACCTCCTCGGGGCGGCCGAAGCGGCCGAGCGGGACGCGGGCGGCCAGCCGCTCGCCCGCGTCCTCGCCGAGCGCCGAGGTCATGTCGGTCTCGATGAAGCCGGGGGCCACGCTGTTGACGCGGATGCCGCGGGGCGCCACCTCCTTGGCCAGGGCCTTGGAGAAGCCGATGATGCCGGCCTTCGACGCCGAGTAGTTGGTCTGGGTGGCGTTGCCGTACACCCCGGCCACCGAGGACATGGTGATGACGGACCCGGTCCGGCGCTTGAGCATGGCGAAGACGGCGGCGCGGCAGATGTGGTAGGTGCCGTCGAGGTTGACGCGCAGCACCTCCTGCCAGGACTGGCCGTTCATCAGGATGAGCGGGTTGTCGCGGACGATGCCGGCCGAGGAGACGACGACGTGGACGGGGCCGAGCTCGCGCTCGGTCTCGCGGACGAAGTCCTCGGCGTCGAACTGCTCGGCCACGTCGACCTGCCGGGCGAGCACGGTCGCGCCCGCGGCCTCGGCCTCCTTGGCCACGGCCCGCGCCTCCTCCTCGCGTGAGCGGTAGCAGAAGGCGATGTCGTATCCGTCGGCTGCGAGGCGCTGGACGACGCTGCGGCCGATGCCCCGGGAGCCTCCCGTGACCAGGGCGACGCGGTTGTCTGCGGACATCATGACCTCTCGTCGGTTGTCTTCGCGGTGGTGCCGGCCGCCGGGCCCAGGGTCCCGGCCGGCCGCAGGGCGAGCGTCAGCTGCCCCACCTCAAGGACCGGCCTGTCCCCCACGACGGTGGTGCCGGTGGTGAGGACGGTGTCGCCGAGGTCCCGCACGACGCGGACCTCGTGGACGAGGAGCGCGCCGGGCTCCACGGGAGCCAGGGCGCGCACGTCGCGCACCCCGGCGAGGAGGGCGACGTTCCCCTCCAGGACGTCCGGGTTCGGCCGCTCCCAGCAGGCGAGCAGGACGGCGGCCTGGGCCCAGGACTCCAGGAGCAGCCCGAGGGCGAGGGACGCGTCGGCGTCCCCGCCGGGCTGGTCGGGCCCGGGGTGGAAGCCGGGCCCCGCGGCGGCCGTCCGGTGGGCGACGAGCCGCCGGCCTGGCTCGACGTCCACCACCCGGTCGACCAGCAGCGCCGGGGGGCGGTGCGGGATGACGGAGGTGACGCGGGCGGACGCCGTCATGGGCTCACCGGCCGACGTGGACGCGGAGCCCTCCGTCGCGGTCGTCGTGGGGTGTTCCTGGGGCGTCTTCACGGGGTCTCCTGCGGATCGTGGGGCTCCCGTGGGTAGTGGAGCGTGATCTCGGCGGCCGGGCGGGCGTCCGCGCTGACGGCGGCGACGGCGCGGACCCCGTCGGCGGTCCGCTCGATCCGCGCCTCGACGACCATCTCCTCGCCGGGCCGCACCGGGCTGAGGAACCGCGCCTTGCGGACGACGACCGGATGGTCGCGCGGCGCCCCGGCGGAGGCGGCCAGCTCGTACACGTACTGGACGAGGCTGAAGCCGGGCACCAGCGGGAAGCCGGGGTAGTGGCCCGCGAGGAACGGGTCGTCGGCGGGCACGGCGAACGAGCTCCGTACGGTGGACTCGGCCGGCCCGGTCCCCTCGGGACCTTCGACCGCCCGCGGGCGGTCCTCCACCAGGCCGAGGGCCTCTTCGAGCGTCATGGTCGTCTCCTCATCCGCTCAGCAGCGCGCAGCCGACCGTGCCGTCCCGGTCGATGCCGGTGACGAGCGCGAGCTGCCCGGCCGGCAGTCCGCCCCCGGCCGCGAGGGCGAGGACGGCCGCGGTCTGGAAGCCGGTCGCGGCGGCCGAGGTGTCGCCGAGCAGCGGCCGGCAGCGGATCCACTCGGGCTCCCGCCCGGCCGGCAGGGCCTCCCGTACGGCGTCCTCCTCGCCCTCGGTGCCGAGCGGCACCACGAAGCGGACGTCGGCCGGATCGGCACCGGCCTCGTCGAGCAGGGCGCGTACGCACCGGGTGAGGGCGTCGCCGGCCTCGTCGGGCCGGTGGTAGGCGCGGAAGCGGGTGCCCCGGAGCCGGGCGAGCGGGGTGCGGCCCGCGTCCCGCGCGGCCTCGGCGGATTCGAGGAGCCAGGCGGCGCCGCCCTCGCCGAGCGGGGTGCGGGCGCCGCTGTCGGCGGCGTGCCACTCCAGCCAGGCCCGCTGTTCCGAGTACTCCTCGGCGACCCCGCACAGCACGCGCTCGCAGTGTCCGCCCCGGTGGAGCCGCCCCGCGTAGCCGAGGACGAGCAGACCGGTCAGCCAGCCGCCCGCGACGGTGGTGTTGGGGCCCTTGATGCCGTGCCAGATGGCGCTCTGGCCGGCCGCCCTGTTCATCACCGTGTTGGGGAAGCGGGCCGGGTCGACGAGATAGGGCCGGTCGCCGGTGAGGGAGTCGCGGGTGAAGTCCATGATGCTCTGGACGCTGCCGGACCCGGTGCCGAGCACGAGGGCGACGCTCTCGGGGCGCTCGACGAGGGCGGGTCCGCACGCGTCGAGGAGTCGGCCGAAGGTGGAGACGGCGAGTGCGGTGACCCGGTCCATCGTGCGGGTCCCCTTCTTGCCGAGGGCGCCCGCCGCGGTGAAGTCCGGTACGAGCGCGCCCTGCCGGTAGGGCCCGGGGAAGGCCTCGGGGTCGAGGTCGGCCAGCGCGCTCGCCGCCGTCCGTATCCCCTCGGCGTACGCGGCGGCCTCCATGCCGTACGGGGAGACCGACGACCAGGCGGTGAAGACGAGTTCGTCCGTCGGCTCGGTGCGGGCGGTGGGCCCGGACGGCCGGCTCGCGACGTCCGCCGCGGTCATGCCGTCCCCCGGCCGACCGCCTTGCCCGCCTTGCCGTTGAGCGCGTTGATCAGGCGGTCGTCGAAGTCGACGAGGCTCCAGTCGGCGCGGTTCTCGATGACGGCCCAGCCGTGGGTGATGCGGCCGGTGGTGGTGGGGACGAGGACGCCGTCGCGGAGCACGTAGGTGTCCATGCGGGCGGTGTACGTGTAGCGCTTGAAGACGTTCTCGACGGTGAAGACGGTGTAGAGCGTCTCCTCCATGCGGGCCTCGTCGAGGACGGTGATCCGCGAGTGCGGGACGACCGGGATCCAGTCCTGCTCGTCGAGCAGCGTCTTGATGGAGACCCCGCGGTCCTCCAGGAAGAGGTCGACGACCTCCTCCATCTGCCGCAGGTAGCCGGACATCTGCACGCGCTCGGTGAAGTGGCAGTAGAAGTACGGCATCCGCCAGGCCCAGCCGAAGGCGTTGCGACCCTCGGTCAGCAGCTCCAGCGGGTCGGCGCCCTCCGGCACCGGGACGGCCTCGGCGCCGGCGCCGAGCCGGTCGACGACGTACGCGGCGAGCTCGGCCGGCGCCTCCTCGGCCGCGTGCCCCCGGGGGTCGAAGCGGAGCTGGACGGCGACCTTGGAGACGACGGCCTTCACGGGCTCGCCGTCGCGCTCGGTCGTCATCTCGACGGTGAGGCGCAGCCCGTCGCCCTTGCCGGGGGCGGGCCGCACGACGGCGGTGGCGACGCTGTCGATGTGGAAGGCGGTGAGGATCTTGGTGTCGAGGTCGGTGATGTCGACACCGAGGCCGTACCGCTCGTACAGCTCGCCGGCGGGGAAGCCGCGCTGCCGCAGGTGGTCGTAGACGGCCTCCTCGACCATGTAGTTGACGTGCTTGAAGCCGATCCAGGTGCAGATGTTGGACCCCTCGTAGCGGGGCCGGATCTCCAGGCGGGTGCTGCCGTCCGTGGTGGCGGGCGTGCTGCTGCTCATGTCATCTCCAGTCGGGGAACGGGGGCTGCGGCGGCGTGCCGCGCCGGACGGGGTCCTACGGCGAGGAAGTCGTGCACGAGACGGGTGACGAGGTCCGGGTCCTCCACCATGGGGAAGTGCCGGCAGTCGTCGAGGAGTTCGAAGCGGGCGCCGGGCACGGCCGCGGCGAGGGCTCGGCCGTCCGCTGCCCGCGCCGCGATGTCCTTCTCGCCGGACAGCACGAGCAGGGGGGAGCGGACGGCGGCCAGATCGAGGAAGGGCGTGCGCAGATACGACTCGAAGAACCGCATCCAGCCGTATGGGCCGATCTGGTCGCGCAGCCGCAGTGCCATCCAGTCGCGGTGCGTCTTGGCGAACCGCTGGGTCTCGCCGACCTCCAGCGCCTCCTCGAAGACGCGGTGGAAGTCGTTGAGGTAGTACGAGATCACCGACCAGTCGAAGTCCCGGGGACTGGAGCGGTAGAAGGGGCTGATGAGGACGGTCGGCCGGGGTGCGACGAGACCTGCGGCCCCGGCCTCGGTGAGCAGGTTGGCCGCGTACGAGTGGGCCACGACCGCGTCGTAGGGCTCCTGGAGCAGTTCGACGAGGCACTGGGCGGGCTGGGGCAGGGAGCCCCAGCCCTCGCTGTCGGCCATGGCCCGCCAGGGCAGTTCGGCGTCCCACAGTTCGAGGCGTCCGTCGGCGCGGGCCGCGAACGGGTCCCAGACCGAGGGGCGGCCGCCGAGACCGTGCAGCAGGAGCACCCGCAGCGGGGCGTCGTGCGTGGCGGCCCGTCGCAGCCGCGGGGTCACGGCTGTCATGCGGCCGTTTCCGGTTCGTACGGGCCCGCCGTCTCCGGGGCGGACCGGTCGGCGGTGCCGGGGGCGGACCCGTCGGCGGCGTTCGGTTCGTACCGGGCGAGGATCACCACGGCGTTGTTGCCGGCGAAGGCGAGTGCGTTGTTCTGCACGACGCGCACGTCGGCGGGGCGTGCCTCGTTGGGCACCGGGTCGAGGCCGCACTCGGGGTCCGTCCGCCGGTGGTTGATGGTCGGCGGGATGAACCCCTCGGTGATGGCGAGGGCGCAGGCGGCCGAGGCGAGGGCGCTGGCGGCGCCCATGGTGTGGCCGAGCATCGCCTTGATGGACACCGTGGGCGGGGGGTCGGCGAACACCTGGCGGATGGCTCCCGCCTCGGTGACGTCGTTGGCCTTCGTCCCGGTGCCGTGCGCCGAGATGAAGTCGATGTCCTCGGGCTTGACCCCGGCGTTGCGGTGGGCCAGCTCGATGCAGGCGGCGAGGCTGTCCCGGTCCGGGGCGACCGGGTGGTGGGCGTCGCAGTTCAGACCGTAGCCGAGGATCTCGGCGTAGATCCGGGCACCGCGGGCGAGGGCCGATTCCAGGCTCTCGAGGAACAGGATGCCGGCCCCCTCCCCGGTGAGGATGCCCTGCCGGTCGGCGTCGAACGGCTGGCACACCTCGGGTGCGATGGTGCCGAGCCGGTAGAAGCCGGTGAAGGTCTTGCGGCAGACGGCGTCGGCCCCGCCGGACAGGGCCACGTCGACCTCGCCCGACCGGATCGCGTCGAAGCCCGACCCGATGGCGTAGTTGCCGGCGGCGCAGGCGGTGGGGATGGTGACCGCCTCCACGTCACGCAGCTCCAGCTCGCGGACGATGCTGCTGGACAGCATCCCCGCGGCGGACCGGCGTGCCACCACCGGATCCAGGTGCTCGGGTCCGGTGGCGAGCTGGCTCTCCATCAGACCGTCGAGATCGTGCGACTCCCCGTCGGTGGTGCCGACGGAGACCAGCACCCGGCGGGCGCGCAGCTCCTCAAGGCCCATTCCGGCGTCGGACACGGCCATTCTGGCCGCGGCCACCGAGAACTGGCCGGCCCGGCCCAGCTCCCCGGGATCGACGCGCTCGATCCACTCGGAAGGGTCGAAGCCCTCGATCTCACAGCCGTTGGCGTACGCGTATCCGGTCGTGTCGAAGGCCGTGATCGGCTTGACCCCGCTGCGTCCGGTGCGCAGCCCGGTCAGGAACTCGGTGGCCGAGGTGCCGATGCTGGTCACCGTCCCCAGGCCGGTGACGACGACCCGGTGCGGTCGGCGCTCACTGCTCATCGCTGTCCCTGTCCCCTCTGTCGGCTCTGTCGGGATCCGTGCGGGGCGGTTACGCGGTCAGGTTCTCCTGGACGACGGCGACGACGCCGTCGAGGTTCACCATCCGGGTGAGCTCGGTCTGGTCGATCTCGATCTGGAACGTGCGCTCCAGGGAGGAGAGGATCTCAATCGCGCCGAGCGAGTCGGCGTTGTGGTCCTCCTTGAAGAGGCTCGTGTCCGTGACCTCGGCCGGCTCGATCTCGAGGATCTCGCAGACGATCTCCTTGATCTGGGCCCGCTGTTCGGTCGTGATCGCGATCGTGCTGGTCATTTTCGCCTCCAAGTGTTGACGCGGCTGATGGTGAGGAGTTTTCTCGGCAGCGCTGACACGGAACTGACGAGCAACTGACTCCGGCCGGGCGGGCGGTCCGGCACCGCCGTGGGCTGCGTTGTTCGGCGTCGGCTGAAACACCTGGCCGTGCGCGGCGGATCGCGTCAAGGTGATCGACCGACACCTCCGCGCCCGCCCGCCCCGCTGGAGAAGGCTTGAACCCCCGCCCGCGCCTCCTGCCCCGCCGGATCACCGTCGTCGTGACGCCCACACCGGGCCTTGACGCGGCGGCCTCGCGTGCCGCGCTGCTCACCGCCGCGACCCGTGTCCTCGGGGTGCCGCCGGGATCGCTGCGGCTGCGGCACGACCACGTCGGCCGCCCCTTGCTCTCCGGCCTCGGTGACGGTCTTTCGGTGAGCCTCAGCCATGGTCGCGGGCTCGCCGCGCTCGCTCTGTCGGACGTGGGGCCCGTCGGCGTCGACGTCGAGGTCCCCCGCCGGGTCGCCGCCGAGCAGCTCGCCGCCCGGTGGTTCCCCGCGGCGGAGGCGGCGTGGGTACGCGAACGGCCCGAGGCGGAGCGGGATCTCGCGTTCTTCTGGCTGTGGACGCACAAGGAGGCGATGGGCAAGGCCTACGGCACCGGTCTGGACTCGGGCGGGCTCGAACGGCCCGGTCCGCTGCCGCACCGGTGGCCACCGGCCCCGGACCACCGGCTGCGGCCCCTGCCGGCGCCGGACGCCCCGGGCCGCCCGCCCCGGGCCGCGCACCTGGTCACGGAGCCGTACGCCGAGCACCTGGCCACCGAGTCGCCCACCGGACCCCCGGCGGCGGAGCCGTACGCCTGGCACTCCGTCACCGCGCCGTACGCCGGTCCCCGCGCGGTGCTCGCCGTGGCGGCGCTCGGCCCGCGGGCGCGGGGTGCGGCCGTCGACGTACGGGTGTGCCCGGCGCGGCTCCGGCACGCGGAGCACCTGCACCTCACGAGTCGAAGGGAAGCGACGACATGAACGGCGGGCTCATCGCCATCCTCATCACGTTCATCGTGGTGCTCGGTCTCAGCACGAGCACGGTCGCCTACTTCGTCCTGCAGAGACATCGCGCGGACGGGGCCGCGATGGCCCAGTACCGGATCCTCGCCGAGGAGGCCGTCGCCCGGCAGGAGTCGCTGCACCGGACGCTGAGGGAGCTCACCGACCGGCTGTGCGCCGTCGAGTTCATGCTGCGCAGCGTCGACGAGGGCTGAGCCGCCCCGGGGAACGCGTCCGCCCCCCAAACGAACCATCCGTACCAGCCCGGCACCAGCCCAGCACCAGGGAGACCATCCATGAACAGCACGCCGCCGCGCGGTGCCGACGAGGTCGTCGTACTCAGCAGGGTGCGCCGCGCGTACGGCGCCGAACGCACCGGCGTGGTCGCGCTCGACGGCGTGTCGATCGGCTTCCGGCGCGGCACCTTCACCGCCGTCATGGGGCCCTCCGGCTCGGGCAAGACCACCCTGCTCCAGTGCGCGGCCGGCCTGGACCGGCCCACGTCCGGGTCGGTGGTCCTCGACGGTGTCGAGCTCACCGGCATGACCGAACGGAACCTGACCAAGCTCCGCCGCGAGCGCATCGGCTTCGTCTTCCAGTCGTACAACCTGCTGCCCGCCCTGACCGTCGAGGACAACGTCACCCTGCCGCTGCGGCTTGCGAGCCGCCGTCCCGAACCCGGCAGCGTGGCGCGGGTCCTCGCGCAGGTGGGCCTCGGCGACCGCGGGGGGCACCGGCCGGACGAGCTCTCCGGCGGCCAGCGGCAGCGGGTCGCCATCGCCCGCGCGCTGATCACGGAACCGGCCGTCATCTTCGGTGACGAGCCCACCGGGGCCCTGGACACCCATACCGCCCTCGAGGTGCTGCGGCTGCTGCGCTCAGCGGTACGCGACGGAGGGCGCACGGCCATCATCGTGACGCACGACCCGGTCGCCGCCTCCCACGCCGACCGGGTCGTCTTCCTGGCCGACGGCCGGATCGTGGACGAGCTGTACGGCGCGTCCGCCGACACGATCGCCGAGCGCATGATCCATCTCGGCGCCTGGGGCGAGCAGCCCGGTGCCCACACCGACGAGCGCTCCGGCGTCCACGCCCCCGGAGGATCGGTCTGATGTTCGGTCTGGCCCTGCGCACCCTGCGCTACCGCAAGAGCGGTTTCGTCGCCTCGTTCGTGGCGCTGTTCCTCGGAGCCGTGATCGTCTCCGCCTGCGGCGGTCTGATGGAGACCGGCATCCGGGCCTCCGCGCCGCTCCGGCGGCCGGACGCCGGTCACGCCGTCGTCCTGTTCTCGCCGATCGAGCAGGAGGCGACCCGGCTGGTGTCGCTCTCCGCCGTGTTCGGCGGGATCGCCGTCATGGTCGTGGTGTTCGTCGTCGGTTCCACCCTCGCCGTGCTCGTCCAGCAGCGCATGCGGGAGATGGCCCTGCTGCGGGCGGTCGGCTCACTGCCCGGCCAGATCCGTCTCCTCGTGGTGTCCGAGACGCTGGTGGTCGGGGCGCTCGCGACGGCGCTCGCCCTGGTGCCCGGTCATGCCGCGGGACGGCTGATGCTGGAGCGGTTCGCCGAGGGCGGGATGGTCTCCTCCGAGATCCCCTACCGCGCCGGCTGGATCCCGTCGGCCATCGCCGCCGGTGCGGCGCTGCTCGCGGCGGTGGCCGCGGCCTGGATCGCCTCGCGCCGCGCCGCCCTGATCCGGCCCGCCGCCGCCCTCGCCGAGGCGGGGCTGCAGCGCCGCTGGATGAGCGCGCCGCGCCTGGTGTTCGCGCTGCTCTGCCTCGCGGGCGGCACCGCCCTCGCCCTGGTCACCGCGCTCGTGATGCCGGGGGCGGTCGCCGCGAGCACGGCGGGTCCGACCGCGATGCTCTGGGCGTCCGGCACGGCGCTCGTGGCTCCGGGGCTCACCCGTGCGCTGATCGCGGTGCTGCGGCCGCCGCTGCGCGCGCTGCCCGGTCCCGCCTGCCGGCTCGCCTCCGACAACGTCCGTGCCCGGGCGGTCAGGACGGCCGGGGCGGTCACTCCGGTGATGCTGGCGACGGGGCTCGCCACGGGGCTGCTCTACCTCCAGACGACCCAGGACGCGTCGGCCCGTGACGCCGCCGCGGCCGGCACGGTGGCGAGCGCGCCCGCCGTGGTGGCCGCGGCCGGTACGGAGGAGAGCGCGGCGGTCGCCGTCTTCCTGCACCGTACGGACGCGAACGCCGACCGTACGGCCGTCACGGTCACGAGCGCTCCGGTCACGACCGGCGGCACCGTCACCACCGGCACCGTCACGACCCAGGCGCCCACGGCGGCCCCGCAGGCCGCCTCCGGGGGTGCGTCGGCCGATGCGTGGATCAACTTCCTGCTGGCCGGCACCATCATCGGGTACGCGATGATCTCCCTGGTCAACACCCTGGTGGTGGCTGCGTCCGAGCGGCGCGAGGAGTTCGCCCTGCAGCGTCTGGTGGGAGCCACCACGGGGCAGGTGATGCGGATGATGACGATCGAGGCGCTGCTCGTGGCCGTGATGGGTACCGTCCTCGGCTCCCTGGTGGCCGCCGCGACGCTGGTCCCCTTCCGCCTCGCGCTCGACGGCTCGTGGCTGCCCGGCGGCCCGTCGTGGATCTACCTCGCGATCGTCGGCTTCGTCACCGCGCTGACCGTGGCGGCCACCCTGGTGCCGGTCCGGCTCGCCCTGCGCGTCCCGCCCGCCGGGGCGCCCGCCGCGCCCTGACCGGCGACGCTAGGACCTGTCTGAGGAGGCTGACGGGTCGAAGGGGCCGAGCTCGGCGAAGTCCTCCGGGTGCTCGACGATCCACGGCCAGTACCGGGGGATGGTCCGCGCGTACTCGCGGTAGTAGCGGCGGACCGTCTCCAGGAGGCCGCGGCGCATGGACTCGGCGAGCGCGTCGCCGCGCCACACGAGGAGCAGCTCGGTGCGCTCGGTGTCCCTGATCGGCACCAGGGTCACCTCCCGGGTGGCGCCCGTGGGGGTGGTCAGCGCCGCCGCGTCGGCGTCGCGCACCCAGTTCATGGCCTCGTGGTGGCCGTCCACGTGGTGCAGCACCTCGGGGTCGGCGCCCGCGACCCGGGCGAACAGCTGCTTCTCGATGGGGTGGAACCAGTGGTCGCGGGCGTAACGGATCCATCGGAGGCCGGCCAGGTCCCGTACGTCGACGACGCTCCGGCCGGCGAGCGCGTGCCCCGGGGGCACGGCGAGCCAGACCGGTTCCCGTACGACGACGGCGCCGGCCAGGGGGAGTTCGAGGTGCCCGGCCGACGCGGTGCCGGGCGTGCCGGTCACCAGGGCCGCGTCGAGCGCGCCGCCGCGCACCGCCGCCACGGCGGCGGCGGGGTCGAGCGTCTCGGTCCGCACCTCGGCGACGGGCAGCGTCTCCTGGAGGACGGCGCGCAGGGACGGGGGCGTCCACTCCGTGTTCCCGAAGCGGAAGACGTCCGAGGTGTACGCGGTGGCCTCGGCGATCACGAGGTCGGCCTGCCGGGTCAGGTCGGCGAGCATGGGGATCAGCCGCTCGCCGAGCGGGGTGGGGCTCACCCCGGAGCGGGTTCTGACGAACAGTTCGCCGCCGACGGCCTTCTCGATGCGGCGCAGCTGCGCGGTGAGGCTGGACTGCGGGAGACTCAGCTCGACCGCCGCCTTCGAGATGCTTCCCGCGCGGTCGATGGCCGTCACGACTCTGGCGTGGCGTAACTCGACGTTCACCTGTCCCCCGTGTGTGGCCGGCCGCTGCGGACGCTCCCCCCGGCGGACGGCCCCGGGGAGATCGCCACGCTAACAGGGGGGACTGACACCGTCCATGTCGGCGGCGCGGGCCGCGGGGGCGCGCGTGGCGGCGCGGCGCGGCGCGGGGATCAGGCCAGTGCGGGGACCGGACGTGCGAGGGCGCGGCGTGGTTCGCCGAGCGTCTCGTCCTGTCGGAGGATGGCCTCGTAGGCGTGGTGGAGGGCGCGGCCCGGTTCGAGGCCGAGGTCGCCGGCGAGGCGGCGGCGTGCGCCGTGGAAGACCTCGAGGGCCTCGGCCTGGCGGCCGTCCCGGTAGAGCGCCAGCATGAGGAGTTCGCTCAGCCGCTCGCGGCCGGAGTGCTCGGCGGCGAGCTGGCGCAGTTCGGAGACGGGGACGCGGGCCGCGTCGACGGAGAGCTTGGCCGCGGTGAGGTCCTCGTAGGCCGTGATGCGGCGTTCCTCCAGATGGGCCGCCTGGATCCGGCAGCGGACGCCGTCGTAGGTGTCGAGGAGGGCGGGGCCGCGCCACAGGGCGAGGGCGTCCTCCAGGGTGTCGATGGCGCGGGCGGGGTCCGGTCCCGTCAGTGCGGCGCCGGCGGCGGCGAGGTCCAGGAAGCGCCGGGCGTCCACGGAGTCGGCCGGGACGTCGAGCAGGTAGCCGTTGCTGACGGTCCGCAGGAGTTCGGCTCCGTCCCGGCCGGTGACCGCCTGGAGCAGTTTGCGCAGCCTGCGGACGTTGGCCTGGAGCGCGTTGCGCGCGTTGGCCATGGGCTGGTCGGCCCAGATCTCGTCCACCAGCTGGTCGGCGGTGACCGGCACTCCGGGCGACAGCGCGAGCATCGTGAGGACGACGCTCGCCCGCTGCGAGGTCATCGTGTACCGCTTCCCTTCGTGGACGAGAAAAAGCGGGCCGAGAACATTGATTTCCACAGTCGGAACCCCCATGTCAACACGCGGACATGGCACATCATGCGTGAGTACTGCGGGCTTGGGGAAATACCACCTCGCACGCCGGGACATCGCTCACCAGTATGACCGGAGACCCGCTGTCACCTGCGGCTTTCACCTGAAAGAAAAAACCTACAGGTGACTGCCCGGACTATCTCGGACCCCTTCTCCGAAGCGTGCCCGGCAGTTTGCCGGAAATACCTGACACGATACTGACAGGCTGTCAATTATGTGGTTCGTTCAGTCGTTCCGACGGGTCTCAACTGCGATATTCGGCGGGTACTGAAAGACCTCGTACTCGTTTCGTTCCCGGCCTAGAGTCGTTCTTCGGTGGCGCCATCCCCAACTTCCCACCGAAGGAGTCCTCGTGCTCAACAGAATTGTGATCGTGGGCGGCGGAACAGCCGGCTGGATGACCGCCTCGTACTTCAAGGCGGCGTTCGGCGACCGGATCGACGTCACCCTCGTCGAATCGGGAACCGTCGGTGCGGTCGGTGTCGGCGAGGCCACGTTCAGCGACATCCGTCACTTCTTCGAGTTCCTCGGACTCAAGGAGAAGGACTGGATGCCGGCGTGCAACGCCACGTACAAGCTGGCCGTGCGCTTCGAGAACTGGCGCGAGCCGGGACACTACTTCTACCACCCGTTCGAGCAGATGCGGTCCGTCAACGGCTTCCCGCTGACCGACTGGTGGCTCAAGAACGGTCCGACCGACCGCTTCGACAAGGACTGCTTCGTCATGGCGTCGGTGATCGACGCCGGACTGAGCCCCCGGCACCGCGACGGCACCCTCATCGACCAGGCCTTCGACGAGGACGGGAACGAGATGCAGGGCCTGACGATGTCCGAGCACCAGGGCAAGACGCAGTTCCCGTACGCCTACCAGTTCGAGGCCGCGCTCCTGGCCAAGTACCTCACCCGTTACTCCGTGGAGCGGGGTGTGAAGCACGTCGTCGACGACGTGACCAAGGTCGAGCTCGACGAGCGGGGCTGGATCTCCTCCGTGCGGACCGCCGAGCACGGCGAGATCACCGGTGACCTGTACATCGACTGCACCGGCTTCCGGGGCGTGCTCCTCAACCAGGCCCTGGAGGAGCCGTTCATCTCCTACCAGGACACGCTGCCCAACGACAGCGCGGTCGCCCTCCAGGTGCCCATGGACATGGAGCGGCGCGGCATCCGGCCGTGCACGACCGCGACGGCCCAGGACGCCGGGTGGATCTGGACGATCCCGCTGACCGGCCGGGTCGGCACGGGGTACGTGTACGCCAAGGACTACCTGTCCCCCGAGGACGCCGAGCGCACCCTGCGGGAGTTCGTGGGTCCGGCCGCGGCGGACGTCGAGGCCAACCACATCCGCATGCGCATCGGCCGCAGCCGGAACTCGTGGGTGAAGAACTGCGTGGCGATCGGCCTCTCCAGCGGGTTCGTGGAGCCGCTGGAGTCCACCGGCATCTTCTTCATCCACCACGCCATCGAGCAGCTCGCCAAGAACTTCCCCGGCGAGGACTGGAACCCGGCCCACCGCGACCTCTACAACAACGCGGTCTCCCATGTCATGGACGGTGTACGGGAGTTCCTCGTGCTCCACTACGTGGCGGCCAAGCGGACGGACACGCAGTACTGGCGCGACGCCAAGACCCGCGCCATACCGGACTCGCTTGCCGAGCGGCTGGAGAAGTGGAAGGTCCAGCTGCCCGACAGCGAGTCGATCTACCCGTACTACCACGGGCTCCCGGCGTACTCGTACATGTGCATCCTGCTCGGCATGGGCGGCATCGACCTCAAGCCCTCGCCGGCGCTCGCCCTCTCCGACGGCGCCGCGGCGCGCCAGGAGTTCGAGCTGATCAGGGAGAAGACCGAGCGTCTGGTCAAGGTGCTGCCGAAGGCCTACGACTACTTCACCCGGCTGGGCTGACGGCGCCGGCGGGAAAGGACTCTCTGTCATGGACGTCCTCAACCTGTGGCCCCGGATCCCGCACGCCGTCGCGGTCCTCGGCGTGGTGGCGCTCCTCGCCTACGCCGGCCGGTGGGCCGCCCGGCTGGTCCGCCAGCCGGTGGTCGTCGGGGAGGTGACCCTGGGGCTGCTCGCCGGTCCCGCCGTGCTCGCGCTCGCGGGCCGGCCGGCCTTCGACGCCATGCTGCCCGACCCCGTCCTGCACCTCGTGGGCTTCGTCGCCGAGGCGGGGCTCGTGTTCTACCTGGTCGGCCTGGCCCATGAACTGCGGGCCGGGCCCTCCGGGCCGGGCCGCCGGGGCGCGACGGCGCTGACGCTCGGCGCCCTCCTCGCCCCGCTGTTCACCGGACTGCTGCTCGTCGGCTGGGTCCAGCTCACGGACGACGCGGCGGCCCGCGGGAACGCGCCGCTGCCGGCGTTCGCCCTGATGGTCTCGGTGGCGATGTCCGTCACGGCGGTTCCCGTCCTCGCCAGGATCCTCGCGGAGCGGGGGATGTCCCACTCGACGGCGGGCCGGGTGGCGATGACCTCCGCGATCGTCATCGACGCCGTCGCCTGGCTCCTGTTCACCGCCTCCATCGCCCTCGCCTCCGGCGACGGCGCGGGGCTCCTGCGCTCCCTCGCGGCCCTCGCGCTGGGTCTCGTCTGCGCGGCCGCGCTGGGACGGATCCTGCGCACCGGGGCGGCGCGCCGGGTGGCCGGGCGCCTCCCCGTCCTCGCCGCGGTCCTCCTCGGGGCGGCCGCCCTCGCGGTGGCACTCACCATGAAGGACCTCGGCATGACCGCCATCCTCGGTGCCGCCATGGTCGGCTTCGCCGTCCCCGGGGGCGCGTCCGAGCCCTGGTCGCGGGTGGTCACGGCCGTGTCGGGGGCCGGGCGCGCGCTCGTCCCCACGTTCTTCGTGGTCTCGGGGATCGCCCTGCTCGACGACGTCTCGCCCTCCGTGTCCTGGACGCTGATCGCCTGGACCGTCGTGCTCGGCTGTCTCGGCAAGGGCGTCGGCTCGTACGCCGGGGCCCGCCTCGACGGCCGGCCGCCCCGCCTGGCCGGACGGATCGCCGTCCTCATGAACACCCGCGGCCTGACCGAACTCGTGGTCGTCCAGGCCGGTTACGCGGCGGGCGTCCTGTCCGCCGCCATGATGCTGGCCCTGACGGTGATGGCCCTGGTGACCACGGGCATGACGGGCCCGCTGCTCGACCTCCTCGACCGCGGGGAGCGCACGCCACGTGCCGAGCCGGTTCCCCTCACGACGACAGAAAGCAGCAGACGATGACCGATCCCGCGGTCCGGACCCCGCCCGCTCCCCAGGCCACCGCCGGTGGGTTCCGGGCGATGATGAGCGGCTTTCCCACCGGCGTGTGCATCGTCACCAGCGCGGATCTCGACGGCACACCGCGCGGGATGACCTGCTCCTCGCTCTGCAGCGTCTCCCTGGAGCCGCCGACCCTGCTGGTGTGCCTGCGCGCCGGCAGCCCCACCCTCCGTGCGGTCCTCGACACCGGCAGGTTCACCGTGAACCTGCTGCACGACGGGGCGCGGGAGGCCGCCGAGCTGTTCGCCTCGGGGGACCCGGAGCGCTTCGCGCTGATCCCCTGGGAGCCGTCCCCGGAGGGGGCGGGCCCGCATCTGGTGAAGGACGCCCATACGATCGCCGACTGCGGGGTGACCCTGACCCAGCGGACCGGCGACCACGTGACGGTCTTCGGCGAGGCCCGCGCCATCCGCCGGGAGCAGGACCTCCCGCCGCTGCTCTACGGCCTGCGACAGTTCCGCTCCTGGCCCGCCGCGTGACCGGGGCCCGCCGGGTGACCCGAGGCGGCTGACCCGGCGCCCGACGCCTGCCGCACGCGTGAACCCGCCCGGCCCTCCAGGGGCCGGGCGGGTTCGTGTGTGCGGTGGCGCCGGGCGGTCCGGGGTTCAGGCGACGGGCAGTACGGCTCCGCAGGCCAGGGGCTCGCGCCGGGTGCCCCGCTGGCCGCCGGCCGGGCGGGCGGGACGGCCGTCGAGGAGGGCGAGGCCGAGCGGGGACACCGAGTGCAGCATCGAGTTGCGGACCCGGCGGCTGGTGATGAGGCCGGTGCGCCGCAGCACGGCGGCGTGCTGGCTGGCTCCGGCCCGCGAGATGCCGAGCCGGTCCGCCAGTTCGGAGGTGGTGCACGCGGCGCGCAGCACCCGGAGGGCCGCCGCCCGGGTCTGGCCGACCAGCGCGCCGAGCGCCTCGGTGGTCTCGTCGGGCTCCGCCCACAGCACGGCGGCCTCGTGGGCCCGTGGCGGGGCGGAGACGACGAGGGTCGGCCGGCCGCTGCCGTCCTGCGGCCAGATGAGCTGTCCGGGCCGGTGGTTGAGGAAGACGGAGGGCGTGAGCACCAGGCCCCGGCCGCCGAGCACGACATCGCCCTCGGGGCCGCCGGGGATCTCCAGGACGGGTGACGTCCAGGTGATCCGGGGGTGCGCGGTGGAGAGCAGCTGTTCCACTCCGCCGGCCATCACGGCCCGGCCGCGCGCCTCGCAGTCGGCCTCCAGATACTCCAGGACCTTGTCCCAGTAGGGGGCGACGGCCGCGCGCCAGATGTCCGGCAGGTCGGACCCGTGCGACGGCCCGACGGGACCGGACGCGGAGGATGCCGCCTGCCCGGGGGGCGTCGCGCGGGCGCCCTCCGTACCGCCGTACTCCAGTGCGCGGCGGACCAGTTCGTCGGCCTCGGCTCCCGGGCCCTGTCCGGGGCGGGGAGGGGGCAGCCGTTTGCTCACCTGTCTGCGCCATCCCGCGTACGGAGCGCCGACGCCGCGGCCGAGGAGGACGGCGGCGAACGCCGTCTCGACGAGCGGTCCCGCGCTGGTCCGCAGCCGGGTGCGTGCCAGGTCCGCGCCGGAGAAGTGGATACGTTGCACGGTGAGGCCCCCGAATCTCCGCGACGTGAAGGTGGACGGGCACGTCCGTCCGCCGGGGACGGCTGCGGCGCGCGGGGCGCGTCGCTTCATGCTCGGTGCGGCCGCTGACGCCTCACTGACCGCCCTCTGACGCGAGGGCGTACTCGCCCCGGAGCGAGGCGTCGCCTTGTACGGCGGCGAGGACCCCGGCCACGTTCAGCCGTACGTCGAAGGGGACCAGCTCGAAATAGCGCAAGGCCTTGCCGTCCTCGGAGAGTTCGAGGGTGCCGACCACGAGGCCGGCCTTTTCCAGCCGCTCCAGGTGCATGTAGAGCAGGGGCCGTGAGACCACCAGACACCGGGCGAGCTCACTGACGTACCGGCGGCCCTTGGCCAGCTCGGCGACGATCCGGAGGCGCTGGGGGTGTCCGACGGCAGAGAGAACAAGAAGGAGTTCCTCACCGGTCATGACCCATCTCCCACCGTCCGGAACGTTCCTGGCGGGTCGTTCCCGCCCCGGCCACTGTAAGCGATTCGCACGTCAGGAGGTATCTCTGATTCTCACGGCTCGGGGATGAAGGATTCATACGCGGAGCCTGCCGAAATTCATGTGGTCAAGCCATGGATCGGCCATCCGGAGTGGCCGGCGGAGAAACACGGCGGGAGGCGGGCGGCTTGCCATGACAGTCCAGTCGGGACGGTCATGACCTGGCACAAGCGATACGGAATTCCAGAATCCGTTCGGAACGTCCATTTCCGATTGTATGGCGCCTGTGAACTGTGGAACGTCGGCGGCGCCATGAGAAGTTCACACCCGCACAGTGATTCCCACACTGTTCCCTTCCGGCTCTTCCGGTGCAGAATTACCCCGGAAATTGGCTGACAAAGACTTGGAGAGTGGAAGACATGACGATCGCCGTTGCCACACCCACCCGCTGCGGCGAGCCGACCACCGCAGGCGCACATCGGCCCGCCGTGCGCCGACTCGTGATCGAGGACCTCGACGCCGTGCCCGACCACCAGGGCGCCGCGCTCCTGAGCATCTGCATCGTCGCGGCCGCCGCCATCGGCGCCCCCGCTCCCGCCCCGGCCGCGTAGGCACCGAGGACGGGGCGGGATGGTCGACGAGGAGGGCGGCGGCACACCCGCCGCCACGACACGGCTCGGCTTCCGGAGTCATCTGCGGGCCACCGTCGTTCCCGGCGAGGCCGTGTACCTCGTCTCGCACCGCGGGGTCACCGCCCTCCACGGCGACCCCGCGGAGGTGCTCGCACCGCTGCTCGACGGAAGCCGCACCCCGGCCGACGTCCTGCGGGAGGCCACGGGCTCGCTGACCCCGGAAGAGGTCCTGCAGGCGCTCCGAGCCCTCGAGGCCTCCGGTCTGCTGGCCCTGAAGCCCGCGCCCCCGGCGCCCCCGGCCGTCCCCCACCGGCCGGATCCCGCCGCCGAGGCCTACTGGGACCTGGCCGGCCTGGACGGCGCCCGGGTCTGCGCCGCGCTGGCCGGGAGCGCCGTGCACGTCGTCGCGGCCGGCGGCGCCGACGCCGGCGAGGTGCGCGAGGCCTGCCGGGCCTCCGGGCTCGGCCTCGCGTCCTCCGCGGAGGACGCGGACCTCACCCTGGTGGTCTGCGACGACTACCTGTCCCCCCGGCTGCACGACATCGACGCCGCCCACCGGGCGGCCGGGCGGCCCTGGCTGCTGGCCGGCGTGGGATCCACCGCGAGCTGGGTCGGCCCCCTGATCCGGCCGTACGAAGGGCCCTGCTGGCACTGTCTCGCCCACCGGCTGCGCGGGCACCGCCGCTCCGAGGAGCCGCTGCGGCGCGCCCTCGGTCTCGCGGGCCCGCCGTCCCGTCCGCAGGCGACCCTGCCCGCGGGCCGCGCCCTCACCGTGCAGCTCGCGGTGGTGGAGGCGGCGAAGTGGCTCGCGGGCCTGCGCCACGAGGCCCAGGACTCCGTGTACGTCCACGACACCCTCGGCCCGCGCGGCTCGGCCCATCCCGTCGTCCGGCTGCCGCAGTGCGCCGCGTGCGGCGACCCCGGGCTCGTGGCCTCGCGGGTGTCCCGCCCGTTCGTCCCCCGGTCCCGCCCCAAGACGGCGGAGGACCTCAACGGCCACCGGGCGCTCACCCCCGAACGGATGCTGGAACGCTACGGGCCCCTGGTCGACCCCGTCACCGGGATCGTCAAGGAGATCCGCAGCGCCCCCGGCAGCCCCGCGTTCGTGCACGCCTATCTGTCCGGCCAGAACCTGGCCATGCGCAGCCCCACCCTGAGCGGGCTGCGGGCCGGGCTGCGCGCCCTCAGCGGCGGGAAGGGGCTCACGGAGACGGAGGCCCGGGTCAGCGCGCTCGGCGAGGCGGTGGAGCGGTACAGCGGCACCCGGCAGGGCGACGAACCGGTGGTGCGCGACTCCTTCCGCGGCCTCGGTCCCGCCGCCGTCCACCCCAACGCCAGCCAGCTGTACCACGAGCGTCAGCTGCGCGACCGGCACGGCTGGAACGCCCGCGGCTCCCGCCTCCAGTACGTCCCGCCGCCGTTCGACGAGACCCTGCCGACCGAGTGGACGCCCGTGTGGTCGCTCACCGAGGGCGTCCAGCGGCTGCTGCCCACGTCGATGCTGTACTTCAGCGAGGAGCCGTCACCGGACGGTCTGTACGCCGACTCCAACGGCAACGCCGCCGGCAGCAGCCCCGAGGACGCCCTCGTCCAGGGCTTCCTCGAACTGGTCGAGCGGGACGCGGTGGCGCTCTGGTGGTACAACCGCACCCGGCAGCCGGCGCTCGACCTCGACGCCTTCGCGGAGCCGTACCTCGGCCGGATGATCGACGGCTACGGCGCCCTGCGGCGGGAGGTGTGGGCCCTGGACCTCACCTCGGACTTCGGCATCCCGGTGGTGGCGGCCCTGTCCCGGCGTACGGACAAGCCGGACGAGGACGTGCTCTTCGGCTTCGGCGCCCACTTCGACCCCCGGGTCGCCCTGCGCCGGGCGCTCACGGAGATGGGCCAACTCCTGCCCCTCGTCGCCGAGGTGACGCCGGAGGGCACGGGCTACCGCATCGACGACCCCGACGCGCTCGACTGGTGGCGGCACGCCACCCGGGCCGGCCGGCCGTACCTGGCGCCCGACGCCGGTCTGCCGCCGCGCGGCCCGGAGTCCTGGACGTACCGGCCCACCACCGACCTCCACGAGGACGTCACGGCGATCACGGAGACCGTACGGGGACGGGGCATGGATCTGCTCGTCCTCGACCAGACCCGGCCCGATCTCGAACTGCCGGTGGTCAAGGTCATCGTCCCCGGCCTCCGGCACTTCTGGGCCAGGTTCGCCCCCGGCCGTCTGTACGACACCCCCGTCGCCCTCGGCAGGCTCGCCGCCCCCACTCCGTACGGTGAGTTGAACCCCGTGCCGCTCTTCGTCTAGCGCATGCCGCCGCACGGAACCCGTGCGGCGGCGCGGCCGTCCCAGCGCGGAGCGCACACCAGTCGCGCGGCGGGGCGAACGGACGGGATGCCATGACAGGCCGACTCGACATGCGGCATCCGTGCGCCGGACGCGGCACGTTCGCGGTCAACGACCGACCCACCGATCGGTAGAGCCGACACGCGCCCCCGGACGCGCCCCCTCGCGGATACCGCCGGTTCGTTCGGCCGGGCCCGGTCACCGCCCGCAACTCGTGTCGGTTCATCAGGAGTTCTGAGTCGCTCCGGTGTTCGCGCGGAACACATACACTCGGCTCCGCATGCGCCCGTACCGCGGGAGCATCCGAGGACACGGACAGGGCAACAACGGGCGGACGAACGAATGCCACGTCACGACGAGCACCACGCACACCAGGACGGGTTACCGGCGGCGGACGGCACCACGGCGTCACCGCCCGACGTCCAGGACCTGCCCGCCCCCCGGCTGGCCCGCACCGTCCTCACGGTCGCCCTCCTCGGCTACCTGAGCGTGACGGCGCTCAATCTCGCGGGCGAGCGGCTCGGGCTTCCCCAGCTGATCACCTCCGTCGTCTGCCTGGTCCTCATCTTCCTTCTCCAGCTGCGCCATTCGCTTCCGGGAGCCCGCCGGGCCCCGGTGCGGCAGTGGGCGGCGACGCTGTCGGCTCAGGCACTCCTCACCTATCTGCCGATCGCCGTGTTCCACTCCCAGTGGGGTGCCATGGCGGGCTTCCTCGCCGGTTCCCTGCTGCTGCTCCTGCCCGGCCGGTGGGCCTGGCCCGCGTACGGGGTCGTGGGGCTCACCATGCTCGTACCGCCGACCCTGGACGGCCTGTCCCTCCAGGAGACCGTCTACCTCTGCCTCTCCACACTGCTGACCGGTCTCGTCGTCTTCGGCCTGTCCCGGATGACCGAGCTCGTCCAGGCCCTGCACGAGACGCGGGGACAGCTCGCGGGCATGGCCGTCACCAAGGAACGGCTGCGCTTCGCCCGCGACCTGCACGACCTCCTCGGCTACAGCCTCTCCGCGATCACGCTGAAGAGCGAGCTCATCCACCGTCTGATCCCCACCCATCCGGAGCGGGCGATGGACGAGGTGAGCGAGGTCCTCACCATCTCCCGGCAGTCGCTCGCCGACGTCAGGTCCGTCTCCAGCGGGCTGCGCCGCATGTCCCTCGAACAGGAGCTGGGCGCGGCCCGGTCCCTGCTCCAGGCAGCGGACGTCGACGTGCGCGTCGACCTCCGGCTGAGCGGGCTCGACCAGCGGGTGGACTCCGTGCTCGCCGCCGTGCTCCGCGAAGCAGTAACGAATCTGCTGCGACACTCCCGCGTCACCGCCTGCACCCTCGAAGCCGTCGAGGAGGACGGCTGGGTCCGGCTCACCGTGGTGAACGACGGTGTGGATCCCGACTACCGGGACGCGTCGCCGGACAGCGGCAGCGGCCTCGGCAACCTCAGGGCACGGCTCCGGACGGTCTCCGGCAAGCTCACCGTCTCCCGCACCCCCGGAACGTTCGATCTCACGGCCCAGGCGCCGGCCCACCCCCTCCCGCGCCTCGCCACCCCCGACGACGGCCCGCGTCCCTTCGGGGACCCGGCCGTCTGACGTGTCCCCCACCCTTTCCCGCGAGCCGCAACGGCCGAGACCCGGCCGGAAAGGACATTCATCATGCCGATCCGCATCCTGCTGGCCGAGGACATGAACATGGTGCGCGGAGCACTCGTGGCCCTGCTCGACCTGGAGGAGGACCTCGAGGTGGTCTGCGAACTCGAACGCGGCGATCAGATCGTGCCCTCCGCCCTCGAACACCGCCCGGACGTCGCCATCATCGACATCGACCTGCCCGGGACCGACGGACTCACCGCCGCGGCCGGTCTGCGCGAGCAGCTCCCGGAGTGCCGGACCCTCATCCTCACCAGCCTCGGCCGCCCCGGAGCGCTCCGCCGTGCCCTCGCCGCCCAGGTCGCCGGGTTCCTGCTCAAGGACGCCCCGCCGCACGAACTGGCGGAGGCGGTACGGAGCGTGGCCGCCGGCCGGCGGGTCATCAACTCGCAGCTCGCGCTCTCCGCGTGGAGCAGTGCGCAGAGCCCGCTGACCACCCGGGAGACGGAGGTGCTGCGGCTCGCCGCCGAGGGTCTTGAGCCCATCGAGATCGCGGACGGGCTCGGACTCTCCCTCGGCACGGTCCGCAACTACCTGACGTCCGTGGTGACCAAGCTGAACGCACGCAACCGCGTGGACGCCATCAAGATCGCACAGGACGCCGACTGGCTGCTGTGACGGCCCCCGCCGCACCCCTGGGGGGTGTCTTGCCCGCCTCACCCCCTAGGCCGTGTCCGGAAAGTCGGTGGCTCGTTACTCCGTTCGTGGTGCGTAGACATGAACTTACGGATGAGTCGTGGGCGTTGATCGCTCCGCTGCTGGCTCCGGGCCGGATGGGCCGGCCTGGGCGGGACCGACGCCAGGTGGTTAACGGGATTTT
>NZ_JBVHUJ010000004.1:0-109075 GCF_055565415.1 Streptomyces sp. NPDC028711
AGGCCGTCGACGGCGGAGAACTGTCCGGTGACGCCGATCGCGGCGCGGACGTCCTGGGGGTGGGTGGTGAGGTCGTGGCCGGCGACCTGCGCCTGTCCGCCGTCGGCGGTGATGAGGGTGGAGAGGATCTTCACGGCGGTGGTCTTGCCGGCGCCGTTCGGACCGAGCAGGGCGAACACCGATCCTTCGGGGACGGTCAGGTCGACGCCGTCGAGGACCGACTTCTCCCCGTAGGACTTGCGCAGCCCGTTCGCCGCGATGGCCGGGTGGGACATGATGGGTTGCTCCTCAGCTTGTGGATCGGATGCCGTGCGGGTGGGGGTTCCGGAAGGGGTCCTGGTCGGGGCCGCGGGAGTCACGGCCCGCCGCGCGGTCAGAGGCTGCGCGCCGTGATGTCGCCGTACGCGGTGGTGGCGTGGATGTTCAGGCCGGCGGCGGCGCCTTCCGCGTTCCGGAGCGCGTTGTGGATCCGGCCGAAGGAGGTGCCGGCGTCCAGGGAGGCGGAGACCCCGGGGGCGGCGGCGACCGAGATCTCGCCGGACTGCGTGCGGAGCACGACCGTGCCGCTCACGGCCTCGCCGATCCGGATGTCGCCCCGCGCGGTGCTGATCTCCGCGGGGCCGCCGAGCCGGCCGACCTCGACGTCGCCGTCGGTGGCGGTGAGGCGGAGGCTCGCGGCCTCGTCGATCTTGATCTCGCGGTACGCGCCCTCGAAGGCGATGTCGCCGAGGCGTCCCACGCTCCTGAGCTCGGCGGCGGCCGTCTTCGCCTCGACGCGGGAGCCGGCGGGCAGCTGGACGGTGACGTCGACGGACCCGGTGTCGCCGAGGAGCCGGTTGGTGGCCTCGGGGGCCTCGATCCGCAGGACGCCGTCGGCGTAGGTGACCGTCGTCTGCTCCGCGGCCTTCACGTCGCGGCCCTTGGAGGCGTCGGCGGGCCGGATGTCGACGGTGGTGTCGGCCCGGTCGGCGGCGACCAAGCGGATGCGTCCGGCGGGGACGGCGAGGACGGCGGCGATGGCGGCGGGGGTGGCGAACTTCTGCACGGTGTTCTCCTTCTTCTGCGGCGGGCTCTCTGTCGGCCCGTCGTTTCCGTTGATGGAAAAGCTACGTTGCGTTCGAGAGTCTGGCAACGACTTCGTTGCACACGGGAGAGGTTAACGCAGGTCAGAGAGGGAAATTCGTTGCAACGGTCTTGAAGGTAACGCAACGTCAAACGCCTCAACGTTGCAATGAAATGAGGCTGAACGCTATGCTCGGGGCGTCAGGAAGCAACAGCAGGGGATGCGAAGGAGACCGCGATGCCGGGAGGCAGGCTCACCCAGCAGGAACGCCAGCAGATCGCCCTTGGGCTGGCCGACGGCCTGGCCTACGCTGAGATCGCGAGGCGTCTGGACCGGCCGACGTCGACCGTCACGCGTGAGGTGATGCGGAACGGCGGGCCCACCGCCTACCGGGCCGATCTCGCCCACCGCGCCACCGAGCGCCGCACCCACCGCCGCCGGCCGGCCGCGCCGCGGGGGACGGAGGCGGTCCCGCAGGCCCACGGGCGGGACGCCGAGGCGGTGCGGGAGTACGAGGAGGCGTTCACCACCGTCCTCCTGGCCTCGGGCATGCCGACGATGATGTCCCGGGTCATGGCCTGCCTCACCCTCACGGACGCCGGCAATCTCACCGCGGCGGAGCTCGTCCAGCGCCTCCAGGTCAGCCCGGCGTCCATCTCCAAGGCCGTGACGTTCCTGGAGGGACAGGGCTTCGTCCGCCGGGAGCGTGACGAACGCCGCCGCGAGCGCTACATCGTCGACGACGACATCTGGTACCAGTCGATGCTCGCCAGCGCCCGGTCCATCGCGCAGATCGTCGAGACCGCGCAGCAGGGTGTCGGCGTCCTCGGCGCCGACACCCCGGCCGGCGTCCGCCTGGAGAACGTCGCCCGCTTCCTCGACTTCGTCGCCGAGAGCACCGCGCGCGCCGCGGAACAGGCCCGCGACATCCTCCACACGAAGACCCGGCGGCCCTCGGACGGCCGGTCGTCCACGGGGGGCGATGCCTGACGCGTGTGCAACCGTTCGGTTGCGCATACCTCCCCTACGTGCAACCCTGGAGTTGCACTACTTTCGTGGTGCTCCCTACGCGAAGAAGGAGTCCCCCATGAGCGAGGACCGGATCGAGCGCGACACCCTGATCGAGGCGCCCCTGGAGCGGGTCTGGACCCTGGTGGCCCAGCCCGGGTTCTGGGTGGCCGACGAGGCGGACGTGGCCGGGACCGTGGCCCGCGAGGGCGAGTCGATGCTCGCCAGGAACTCCGCCCACGGCGACTTCCCCGTACGCGTCGAGAAGGTCGAGCCGCCGACCTGTGTCGCGTACCGCTGGGCGAGCGCCTTCCCCGGGGAGGAGCTGCGCGACGACAACAGCACCCTCGTGGAGTTCACCCTGACGGAGGAGGACGGCGGTACGCGGCTCCGTGTCGTCGAGAGCGGCTTCGCCTCGCTGCCCGGGTCGGAGACGCTGCGCGCCCAGGCGGTACGGGACAACACGGGCGGCTGGCCGCAGGTCCTCGACGCGTTCAGGAAGCGCGCCGAGCAGGCGCCGTCCTCGTGACGCCGGAGCCGGCAGGGGCGGGCGGCGCGAAGTCCGGGGCCGGTGGCCCCGGGTCCGCCGACGGCGTGCTCGGGGCTCTCGCCGACCCCACCCGGCGGCTGCTGCTCGACCTGCTGGCCGAGCGGGGGGAGGCCACCGCGACGGCGCTCGCCGCCGGGCTCCCCGTCTCGCGCCAGGCCGTCGTCAAGCACCTGGCCGTCCTCGACACCGCCGGGCTCGTCTCGGCCACCCGCGTGGGCCGGGAGGTCCGTTACGCGGTCCGCCCGGCCGCACTCGACGCGACCGCCCGCTGGATGTCGGCCCTCGCCGCCGACTGGGACCGGCGTCTCGCCGACGTCAAGCGGGCCGCGGAGGAGGGGTGACCCGGCGCCGGCCGCCCGGACAGCCAGGTCAGCCGGCGCACGCCGGCGGGAACCCGGTCCGCCCGCCGGTCACGCCCCGGGGCGTGACCGACGGATCATGGCCGGGGTCGCGGCGCCCTGCCCGACCCTGATCCGCCGGACACGCCCTAGTCCAGCTGGGCCAGTCGCCGCCTGTTGCCCTCGTCCGTGGACTGCTGGCTCTCCGACACGCGGAGGACCGCGTCGGGGAGGGCGCCGCTCAGGTGGGCGGCGACCGCGGCCGTGGCGGCGCCGAGGCGGTCCAGGATCAGGTCGAGGTCCGGGGCGGCGATCCGGGCGAAGGAGCCGCTGCCCTTGACGGCCGTGTGCCGTCCGGTGGCGGCGGTCAGTTCGGCGGTGGTCCTGCCGCGGACCTCGACGGCGACCTCGGCGAGCTTGGAGGCCGCGAGCCTGTGCTCCTCGTGGTCCACGCGCAGGACGCCGCCGATGGCCCGGCCGGTGTCCGTACCGTCCGTCCCGCTGCCCGACACCCCGGACGCGATCCCGCCGACCGTCGCGCCGCCCCCGACCCCGCCCGCCAGATCGGCCGGGACCTTCTCGAGGGCGGCCACGTCCGGGTGTGCGAGAAGGGACGCGAGGCTCTGCTGGACGGCCTTCGCGGTCTTCTCGACCCGGCGGGCGACCCGGGCGGCCGTCTGCTGGGCGTCCGCCGTGACGGTGGCGGCCGCCGTGGCCGCAGCCGCCGGGCTGAAGGTCAGCGCGCCGCCGGTGAGCATGAGGGCGTTGCGCCCGGCGAGCGCGGCCGCCTCGACGGCGATGGCCTGCCTGAGGGTCGCGATCACGCCGGGGATCTCGCTCACCGCGAGGGCGAGCGCGTGGGCCGACCTGGCGAGGGGTGCCATGTCCTGCTCCATGACCCGGGTCCAGTGCTCCGCGAGGGCGTCCAACGCCTCGCCCCGGCCGGAGGAGAGCAGGCGCTGCACGTGCCGGTTCGCGGCCCAGGCGTCGTCCAGGGTGAACTGCGCGTAGGTGTTCAGGGCGGTCGCCACCGGCACGTAGCCGGCCTCGTCGACCTCGGGCCACGGGAGGCCGTAGTGCGCGATCACTGCCGCTTCAAGTTCCGAGACGTTCGCCGTCATGCCGTGAACTCCCCCTCGCCGTACGAGTGTTGGTCGCACGCGCCCCCACGTGTGGCGCTCACGGTCTCATGTGCCCCCAGCCCTCACAAGGCCGGGCCGCGCCCTGGACCGGCGCGCCGCCGGCCGTCGGGTCAGTCGATGTGCACGATCTGGAACGCCTCCGCCATCCGGCCCGGCGGCAGCCCCCCGGCCGTCGCGTGCTCGCCGAGCCAGGTGCGCAGGAGTCCGGCGAGGTCGTCGAAGTGGGCGGTCTGCGAGGTGTGGATGCGCAGGGCCTCGACCTTGCGGTCGAAGACGGAGGTGACGTCGACGTACTGGTTCGGGGTGGGGCCCGTCATCAGCCACAGTTCGTGGACGGTCCAGGGTTCCAGGCCCTCGTCCTTGAGCAGTGCGGCGTGGGCGAAGGGGTTGCGGGCCTCGGGGTAGACCGCGCGCAGGCAGGCGTCGCCGACCGCGCGGTGGTCGGGGTGGAGGTCGGCGACCCGGGCCCAGTTGATCTCGGGGGAGGGGATGATCGCGCGCTGGGGCCGTACCTCCCGTATGACCCGGCACAGGTCGCGGCGGAGCTCCACGGAGGCCTCCACGAAGCTGTCGGGGTAGCCGAGGAAGCGGACGTCGGCGACGCCGCTGAGCTTGGCGGAGTGGACCTGTTCGGCGCGGCGCAGGTCCGCCATGGCCTGGCGGGGGAGCTGTGCGTCGTAACCGCCCGCGCCGCCGTCCGTGACGATGCAGTACGTGACGCGGGTGCCGCGCTCGATCCACTGCATGACCGTGCCGCTGACGCAGAACTCGATGTCGTCCGGGTGGGCGGCCACCACCAGCAGGGACTCTGGGGCGGTGCGGTTGAAGTCCTCCATGGGTCCAGCCTGTTGGGGTGGTGGGGGCGTCGCAAGGCCGGGTCGTGGCGTGAACTGGACATGGCACTTACGCGCCATTCAAAAACTTGGTAGATTCAAATCATTGGGTGTGACGTGTGACGTGCTTGGAGGGTGACCGGCATGTGCAGGATTCTCGGCTCCTTCGCCGCCGGGGCTGACCGCCCCGAGCCGGCCCAGCTCGCGGCGGTGTCCGCCCGCCAACGCCACGGCGGGCCCGACGAACACCAGGTGCTCAGCGGCCCGGGGTGGTCCCTCGGCTGCGACCGGCTCGCCGTGACCGACCCCTGCGGCGGACAGCAGCCCTACCGGCTGCCGCACCTCCCCGGCATCCTCGCCGTCCTCAACGGCGAGATCTACAACCACGCCGAGCTGCGCCGGACCCTCGCCGCGCGCGGCCACCGGTTCCCCGACCGCTGCGACGGCACCCTGCTGCCCGCGCTCTACGCCGAGTACGGCCCCGCCTTCGCCGAGCACCTCGACGGCATGTTCGCCGTCGCGCTCCTCGACCTCCGCCCCGGCAGCACCCAACTCGTCCTCGCCGTCGACGACATGGGCATGAAGCCGATCCACCTGCACCACGACCCGTACGACGGCTCCACCCGCTTCGCCTCCGAGATCCCCGCCCTCCTCGCCTTCGAAGGCGTACGGATCTCCCCGCGCGAGGACGCCCTCGACACCGTCCTCGCCACCCGTACGTCCTTCGCCACGCACACCGCGCTCGACGGCGTCAGCGTCCTGCCGCCCGGCGCCACCGCTCTCGTACGGCCCGGCGCCGTGCCCCTCGTACGCCGCCGGGGCGCTTACCGCGCCGCCCCCGTCGGCGACACCCAGGACGTCCTGCGGCACGAGGTGCGCCGGCTCGCGCAGGCCGACGCGCCCGTCTGCGCCATCACCAGCGGCGGCCTCGACTCCGGGCTCGTCACCGCGCTCGCCGCCGAACACGCCCGCGAGACCGACGCGCCGCCGCTGCACACCTTCCACCTCACCTACCGCGGCCGGTGGCCCGGATCCGAGGCCACATACGCCCGGTCCGTCGCCCGCCGCGCCCGCACCGTGCACCACGAGGTCGCCGTCGACCCCGACGAGCTGAGCTCCCTCCTCACCAGGACCGTCCGCCACCTCGGCCAGCCCAACGCCGACCCCATCACCCTCTCCACGTACGCGCTCTTCCGCGCCGTCCGCGAGAACGGCTTCACCGTCGCGCTCACCGGCGACGGCGCCGACGAGCTCTTCGGCGGGTACGACCGGATGCGCGAGGCCCTCGCGGCGCCGGCCGGTGCCGACTGGGCCGGCGCCTACGCCGACGCGCTCTCGGCGGCCCCGCGGCTCCTCCGCGAACACCTCTACACCGCCAACTACCGGGCGTTCGTCGCCGATCAGGGCTCGGCCGCCGACCGCATCGAGCAGGAGCTGCGCTCGGCGGAGGCCGTCGGCGAGGACCGGCTCACCGCGATGACCGCCTTCGAGACGCGCTGGCGGCTCCCCGCGTACCACCTGCGGCGCGTCGACCACCTCTCGATGGCGTGGGCCGTCGAGGCGCGGATGCCGTTCTGCCAGCCGTCCGTCGTGACGCACGCGCGCGCGTTGCCGACGGCGGGCAGGACAGGGAAGCGGGCGCTGTACGAGGCGGGCGCGGAGCTGCTCCCTTCCTCGGTCCTGCGGCGGCCCAAGCAGCCGTTCACGCTGCCCGTCGCGGCGATGCTGGCGCCCGGCAGCCCGCTCCTCGACACCGTCCGCGAACTGCTCTCCCCGGCGAGGCTCGTCCTCGGCGGCAAGGTCCGCGCGGACCGGGTCCAGAAGCTCCTGGCCCGCCACCTCGAACGCCCCTCCCACCACGACGCCCTGGCCCTGTGGGCCCTCGCGGTCCACGAGCTGTGGACGGAGGTGGTCCAGGGCATGCGCATCCCGGCCGGCTGTGCGGCCTGAACCCCCGGGACCTCCGCGTCCCGCACCCGCCAGAACCGTGGGACCCGGGGCCCCGGTCCCCCCGCCCGGCACCGGGCTGGGCGACCCCGGCCCGACGCCAGGCACCGGGCCGGGCGACCCCGGCCCCACGCCCGGCCCGAGGCCGGGCAACCCCGGCCCCACGCCCGGCCCCGGGCCGGGCAACCCCGCCCCGACGCCCGGCACCGGGCCAGGCAACCCCGGCCGGCCGCCGGGCGCCACGCTGCCCGGAGGATTCGCCGCCGGGACCCCGACCCCCGGGGTCCGCACCGACCCCCGCCCCGCCCCGCGGACCACGAAGGCCACCGTCGTCCGTGCCGAGGACGCGCCCGGGCCCACCCTCGTCCTGCGGGTCGACCAACTCCCCACCGGGACCCTCGCCCTGGGCGGCGAGCTCGACCGTCTGCGCGTCGCCCTCGCCCGTACCCCCTACGCCAGGCTCGGCAAGATCGCCCTCTACGGGCCCGCCGACCGCCCCGGTCACGCCCTCGACTACCGGTTCACGCAGGTCCTCCCCGATGGGCGGTTCGACTTCCGTGCCGGCTGCGGGCATTCCCTGCTCGCCTGTGTCGTCGCCGAGGGGCGGCCCGGGCCCGTCACCGTCCGGGCGGTGACGACGGGGGACACGGTGCTGTGCGAGCCGGAGGACGCGGCGGCGTACACCCTCAGTTTCCTCAAGGCCCCCACCGCCCCCGGCGTCCTCCCCACCGGCCGGGCGCTCGACCGCCTCCTGGGCGTCCCCGTCTCGATCGTGCGCTACGGCAACCCCTACGTCTTCGTCGACGCCCAGCACCTTCCCGAGCCCGACGCGGCCGACGCGGCCCTCCAGGCCCAACTCCTCGCGCTCCGCGCGCACGCCGCCCGTCTCCTCGGCCTCGACCCCCGCTCCGCCCTCCCCAAGATCGCCGCCTTCACCGCCGGCCCCGGGGGCCTCTCCGTCCGCGCCCTCACCGTCGGCGGCTGGCACCCCCGTCTCGCGCTGACCGGGGCCGCCGCCCTCGCCGCGGCCGGGGCACTCGACGGCACCGTCGTCCCCGCGACGAGCGGCCCCGTCCGCACCCCCGGCGGCACCGTGACCGTCTCCACGGCACCGGACCGCGTCCGCGTCCACCACAAGCGCGCCGAGGTGCTCGAAGAGCTCGAACTGCCGTGGCGTGTCCACGCAACGGCGTGAACGCGCACCCCGCTCACCAGGCCCGGAGCCCGCTTCCTCTGCCACGCTGAAATGGACCGGCCATCGGTATCCGTGGGGAGAGCAGACACCATGAAATTCGAGAACCTGCGTGTCGTCGTGACCGGAGCGTCCCGCTATTTCGGTCGCGCGCTCGCCGTCGGCTTCGCCCATCTCGGCGCTGAGGTCTATGTGTCGGCGCGCACCGTGGAGGCGGCCGAACGCACCCGCACCGAAGTCATGGGCTCGGCCCGTGACCGTATCCACGCCTTCGGCTGCGACCTCAGCCGGCCCGCCGAGATCCGCGAGTTCGCGGCCCGTGTGGGCGAACACACCGACCGCGTCGACCTGTTGGTCAACAACGGCGCCCGCTGGCTCGACGGCATGGACCTGGAGGCGGCGAGCGACGCCGAGATCGTCGAGACGATCGAGTCGACGGCCGGCGGCACCGTCCTCATGGTGAAGCACTTCCTGCCGCTGCTCCGCGGCTCGCTGCGCCCCGACATCGTCAACATGGTCGCCGTCCGCGACGCCGAGGGCGCCTCCGCGGCGACCGCCGGCGTCGCCCACGAGGCCTTCTGGGCGGCGAAGAGCGCCCAGGCCGGATTCGCCGACATCCTCTCGCGCCGCCTGCGGCCCTCCGGCGTCCGCGTCTTCTCCCTCTTCCCGCCGGACTTCTCGACCTCCGACCCGCGGTTCGCGGAATGGGACGGATCGAATCCGGACGGCATAGCGCCCGACGAGAAGCTGACCACCCAGGCCCTCTTCGAATGCATCGTGTACGCCGTCGAGCAGCCCCGCGACTGCTTCATCCGCTCGTTCCACTTCGAGCCCCGCTGACAGCCCTTCCCACCGACCCCGCTGACCCGCCCTGCGCCGACAGCGCCCCGCCGCACGCGACCGCTGAAGCCCACCGCACCACAGCGTCAAGGAGGTCCCATGAGCACCCCTGTCTGGATCACCGCGACCCCTCCCGCCACCCACGGTGAACTCCACATCGGCCACCTCGCCGGGCCGTACGTCGCCGCCGACGTCCTCACCCGCTATCTGCGCGCCGAGGGCGAGGCGGTCCGGTTCACCACCGGCACCGCCGACCACGCCAGCTCCGTCGAGGTCCGGGCGCTGCGCCACAACCGCAAGCCCGAGGAGGTCGCGGAGGGCTACCGTGCCGCGATCACCGCCGACTGGCTGCGCTCGGGCGTGGAGTTCGACCACATCGTGCGCCCGCGCCGCGACAAGGGCTACGGACGCTGGGTGCAGGACCTCTTCGGCCGTCTCTTCGCGCAGGGCGTGATCGCACCGCGCACCCGCCTGCTCCCGTACTGCGAGCCCTGCGACCGCTGGCTGTACGGGGCGCACGCGACGGGCACCTGCCCGCACTGCGGCGCGGTCAGCGACGGCGGCATGTGCCACGAGTGCGCGCGTCCCAACGACGGCGGCGACCTGATCGCCGCCCGCTGCGCCCTCTGCGACACCCCGGCGGTGGCCCGCCGCTGCCGCCGGCTCTACGTCCCCCTGGAGCCGTTCCGGGAGACCCTCGCCGACTACTGGGCGACGGCGGGCCTGCCGCCGCGGCTCGCCGCGCTGTGCGAGTCGCTCGTCGAGGACGGCCTGCCGGACATCGCGGTCGGGCATCCCGCCGAGTGGGGTCTGCAGGTGCCCGTCGAGGGCTTCCCCGACCACCGGATCGACGGCTGCTTCGAGGCCGCCGCGATGCACCTCTTCGGTTACGACACGAAGGGCCCGCTGCCCCGCCGCGCCATCCACTTCTGCGGCTTCGGGCACTCCTTCTGCCACGCGGTGCTGCTGCCGGTGCTGCTCCTCGCGCAGGACATCAAGCTGCCGCAGGACTTCAACGTCAACGAGTCGTACGTCATCGAGGAGGGCGTCCAGGAGGGCAACGTCTGGGCGCTCGACCTGCTCACCGAGTACGGCTCCGACACCCTGCGCCGCCATGTCCTCCAGGCCCGCCCGACCGGCCGCCGCACGGTCTTCCAGCGGGACCGGCTCGCCGCCGCCCGCCACGAGCTGGACGACAACTGGAACAGCTGGCTGTCCCGGCTCTTCGCGGCCGTACGGGAGGAGTGCGCCGGCCTCGCACCGCAGGCGCTGCCCGGCGGCACCGGCTGGGAGATCCTGGAGCGGCGGCTGCACCGGGGCGTGGACGACCTGCGCGAGGCGTACGGCCCCGACGCCTTCGACCCGCGCCGCGCGGTGGCCGTCCTCGACGAGATGGTCCGCTCGACGGCGGACTTCGGTCACGTCAACGCCCACGAGCGGTGCCGGCCCAGCACGTCCTGCCGTCATCTTCCGGCGCTCGCCGCCCAGTTGGCGGTGGCCTCGGCCCTGTCGGCGTGGGCGCGTCCGGTGATGCCGGAGGGCGCCGACCGGCTCGCGGCGGCGCTCCAGGTGGTGCCGGGGCGGCCGGTCGACTGGCACGCCCTGACGCCTCCTCTGCCGGGCACCCGCCTGGCACCGCCGTCGGGCCCGGTCTTCGGGTTCTGACGACCACGACCCCCGCAACTACTAAGCAACTAAGTAACTACGTTCCTGCCGCGTGACCGTGCGCGCGAGCGACGCGCAGGGACACGTGGCCCCCCACTCCTCAGGAGCCCCACGTGTCCCTGCGCGTCGCCATGCTCAGCGTCCACACCTCCCCGCTCCACCAGCCCGGGACGGGGGACGCCGGCGGGATGAACGTCTACATGGTCGAGCTGTCCCGCGCCCTGGCAGAACAGGGCGCGGAGGTCGATCTGTTCACCCGCTGCCGGGGCGAAGGCCTGCCCCCGCTCGTCGAGCTCGCCCCCGGGGTACGGGTCCGCCATCTGCACGCCGGGCCGCGCGAGGCGCTGCCCAAGGAGGCCATGCCGGATCTCGTGGTGCCGTTCTCCCTGGCCCTGCTCAAGGAGGAGAGGCGCTACGACCTGGTCCACTCGCACTACTGGCTCTCCGGGCAGGCCGGCCGGATCGCCTCCGTGGGCTGGCGGATCCCGCTCGTGCACACCGCCCACACCCTGGCCCGGGTGAAGAACGCCTCGCTCGCCGCCGGTGACACCCCCGAGCCGGAGCTCAGGATCCGGGGCGAGCACCAGGTGGTGGGCGCCGCCGACCGGCTGATCGCCAACACGGCCGACGAGGCGGAGGCGCTCCGCTCCCTGTACGGGGCGGAGGAGTCGCGCACCGAGGTCGTACGCCCCGGGGTCGATCTGCGGACCTTCCATCCGGGGGACGGCCGGGCGGCCGCGCGGGTCAGGCTCGGGCTTCCCGCCGACGCGTTCATCCCGCTCTACGCGGGCCGGATACAGCCGCTGAAGGGCCCTGACGTGCTGGTACGGGCGATCGCCGAGCTGCTCCGTGAGGCCCCGGACCTGCGCCGCCGGCTGCTCGTGCCGGTGGTCGGCGGGCATTCGGGCGCGACGCGCGAGGGGACGGCCTGGCAGCTCGCCGCGGAACTGGGGGTGACGGATGTGCTGCGGTCCTGCCCGCCCGTACCGCAGGAGCGTCTCGCCGACTGGTACCGGGCGGCGGACGTGCTGGTGGTGCCCTCACGCAGCGAGTCCTTCGGGCTCGTGGCCCTGGAGGCGCAGGCGTGCGGGACGCCGGTGCTCGCGGCGGCGGTGGGCGGGCTGCCGACGGCGGTGTGGGACGGGGTGACGGGGCTGCTCGTGCGCGGACACGATCCGCTGGAGTACGCGCGCCGGCTGCGCTGGCTCGCGGCGCATCCGGAGGTGGTGGCGACGATGGGGGAGGCGGCGGTGGGTCATGCGCGCGGGATGAGCTGGCGCGCTTCCGCCATCCGGACCGTCGAGGTGTACCGGGGGGCGCTCGCGGAGGCGCCCCGGCCGGTCTTCTTCGGGGTGGAGCGGGGGGTGGGGCAGGGGCGGCGGCACGCCCCTGCCCCGGCGGCCCCTCTCTCCTGGAGGAACGAGAAGGCCGTTGCACAAGTCTAGCACCTCTTTTGGTTCGACCAAAGGTATGGAGAGCTCCGGATTCCTCAATTCCGTGTTCGGGGCAGGAGATTGACGCATCCGCGCCATGGCGAGTCCACGCAAAGAGAATCCCTGGATTCGATTCGGGGACCGGGACAGAATGGAGATGTCTTCAGGGAGCGCCCGGCGGCACGGGACCCCGGAAGGCGGAATTGACATTCCAAATCCTGGAGGAAACATGTCTGCTGTGCGCGCCAAGGGGATGCCCAAGACCGTCCGTCAGTTCGCGCTCGCCGCGGTGGCCTGTCTCTCCGTCGCGGGCGGTGCGGCGCTCGTGACGGCCCCCGAATCGGCGTCCGCCTCGCAGCACGTGATGGCCGAAGGAACGGAAGACGTCGTGACGACGCCCACCCCCACCCCCACGCCGTCCCCGTCCAACGGAAACGAGTGGGACCGTGTCTCCCCGGCCTCGATATCTGCCAATTGAGCCGTCGGGTAAAAGGCTCCGTGGCCGCCCTTTCCGGGCGGCCACGGAGCCTTTGTTTTTCCCTTACGGGTACGGACCCGAGGTAATTCGCCGCCGGACGGCGGCGGTTCGGCGCCGTCAGTCGACCCAGCCGAGCCGATAGGCGCGCACTCCGGCCTCGAAGCGGCTCGTCGCGCCCATGTCCTGCATCAGCTCCGAGAGCATGCGGCTCACCGTCCGCAGCGACACCCCGAGCCCGCGGGCGATCTTCTCGTCCTTCATGCCGGAGGCCAGCATGCTGAGCGCCGCCCGCTGCTGCTCCGAGAGACCGTCACCGCCCTGCTCCGGGACGGAACGGTCCCCGTACGGCGAGGCGGTGTGCCAGCAGTGCTCGTACAGCGCGAGATACGAGCGGACGAGAGCCGGGCCCCGCGCGAGCACCGCGCCCGCCGCCGGCTCGGCCGGATCGACCGGCACCACCGCGAACTGCGCGTCGGCGATGATCAGCGGCATCGGCACCGCGGTCGCGATCCGCACCTCCACGCCCGCCTCGACCCGGCGCCGCAGGTGCTCCGCCACCTCGGGCGAGGAGATGACCTGCTCGCTGTACATGGCGCGGACGCGCACCCCGTTCTCGATCTGCCGCCGGTCGCGGCTCAGCACCCGTTCCCCCACCTCGCGCTTGAGCGACGTCAGGTGCATCGACGCCAGACCGTGCTGGATGACGTCGGTGATGTCCTCGAGGACCTGCTGGATCCGCCGGTAGTCGCTGAGGAGTTCCACATCGGCGTCCGAGCGGGTGAGGGATCCGGCCCGCAGATACGCCCCCGCCAGGGTCTCGAGGGTGCTGTACGCGCGGTCCGCCTCGTCCAGATGGTCGCGCAGCTGCTCGCGCTCGCGCTGCAGCAGCCGGAGCATCGCGATCTCCGGGTCGATCACGGCGAAGGTGTCGCCGTCCTGGTGCCCCGTGCCGCGCTCGTACTCCGCCCGGGCCGCGTGCTGGGCGGGGTTGGTCGGCACGATCAGGCCGAGCGTCGTCAGTTCGTTCCTACATCGCTCGTACTCCTCCGGTGCGAGCCGGAGTTCGGCCCCCACCTCGTCGAGCCGCGACACACCTCGCCTGCGTAACTCCTGATAGAGGTTCACCACAGGATCGGGTGACCGCTCTCCCGTACCGCCGCCTCCGGTGATCATGGCGAAGTGACCCCCTGTTCGCTCGAGTCGCCCCCGCCCTCACCCTGTCATACGGCTCGGAGGCGTCCGTCATGCCGGTCTCGCACCCATCGTGCGTCATACGAACTCCTCCGGGGGAGCCCCTCCTACAGCGCGCGGTCGTTCCACTCGCTGTCGAGCAGGCCGAGCCGGGCCGCCTTCACCCCCGCTTCGAAGCGGCTCGCGGCGCCCAACTCCTGCATCACCTCGGAGAGGAGACGGCTGACCGTCCTCAGCGAGACGCCGAGATTGCGGGCGATCTGCTCGTCCTTGATGCCGGACGCGAGCATGAGCAGCGCCGCCCGCTGCTGCTCGGAGAGCCCGTCGCCGTCCTTCTCCGCCGGATCCTCCTGGCCGTACGGAGCCGCCGCCGTCCAGCAGTACTCGTACAGCGCCAGATAGGACCGGACCAGACCGGAGCCGCGCGCGAGGATCGACGGGGACGACGGGTCGAACGGATCGGTCGGCAGCATCGCGAAGTTGTCGTCGGCGAGCACCATGTTCATCGGGATGACGGAGGACAGCCGGATCTCCACGCCCACCGCGGCCCGCTCCTCCAGGTGCTGCGCCATCTCGGGCACCGATCCGGCCCGCCGGCTGTACATGGCACGGATCCGGATGCCCCGGTCGGCCCACAGCCGGTCCCGCGCCAGCTCGCCGGCGGTCTCCTCGCGGCGGACGGAGCCGGTGTGCATGAAGTGCGCGGCCGTCCGGACCGAGTCCGTCAGGTCGGCGACGCTCCGCCGGGCCCGTTCGGGGGAGTCGACGATCTCGACCTCGATCTCGGCCCTGGGCGTGGCGCCGGCCTGGAGGAACGGCCCGGCGAGGGCTTCGAGGGCGGTGTGGGCGCGGCTGGTCGCGGCCAGGCGTTCCTGGAGCCGGTCGCGCTCCCGGCGCAGCAGCCGCAGCAGGGCGACGTCGGGGTCGACGACGGACCGGGCCGGGGGCGCTCCGTGTGCCGCCGGTTCCGTGCTCTCGGTCAGTCCCAGTGCGGCGAGTTCCTCCCGGCACCGCTCCCGGTCCTCGGCGGAGAGCTCGAAACGGTCCGCGACCTCGTCGAACGTGGCATCCGGGCGGATGCGGAGCTCCTGGTAGACGGCGAGAGCCTGATCGCCCCCCACACGCGGCACGGCGGTATTTCTGGACACTGCGCAGCAGACTCCCCTCGGTCCACTCCGGACCCGTTGAATCGCCCCGCTAGACAGTGCCACACAATCGAACGCCACGCACGGAGTTGAACAGGGCTCAGGTGGCGGTGACGCTCGTCCGGCAGTCGGGGCACAGGCCCTTGAACACGACCTCCGCGTCGTCCACACGCCACTCGGGCAGGGCGCCCCGGGGCGGCGCGGGCGCGGGCGACGTCACGTTCTCCACGCGGCCGCAGACCGTGCACAGGGCGTGCTGGTGGGCCGGGCCCGAGATCTCGAAGACGGCGGGCAGACCGGGCCGGTCGAACTTGCTGACGAGGCTGGTCTCCTGGAAGTGCCGCAGCATCTCGTACACGGCCTGGCTGGTCAGCGTCCCGAGCCGCTCGCGGGCGGTCGTGGTGATCGCCTCGACGTCGAGATGGCCGCCGGCGGCGAGCACCGTGAGCACTTCGAGGCGCGGGCCCGTGACCCGCAGCCCGACGTCGCGCAGGCGCTGGATCACCGCCTCGCGGCCCGTCAGCTCTTCCACGACTGCCATCTTCTCCGCCCGCCACCTGGTCGGCTCAAACTTTTGTAAGCATCGTACCTCTTGCTCGTCAACCTCGTCAGGGTGCCTGCCGACCTCGTCAGGTGTTCTCCGGCCGCCCGGTCCGGTGCCGTCCGGTGCCGTCCGGTGTCGGCCCGGGCCGTCCCGTGCCGCCCGTCAGTCGTCCATCCTGCACACGAGCAGGACGGATTCGGTCCGCTCGTCGATCCGGTGCCGCCGCCGGCCCTCGATGTGCAGGCCGGCCGCGTGGAGTTCGGCGGCGAGCCGTTCGGAGTCCACGATCCACTTGTCGGTGGTCAGCACGACCCGCTCCGTGGAGAGCTTGCCGGTCCTCGCCGCGTAGTACGTGATCCGCTCGCTCATCGACGGCAGGTCGAAGACCTGCCGGGCCACCACCCACTCGTCGATCCCGTCGAAGCGGGGCACCTGGAACGCCCAGGTCCGCCGCGGCTCCGCGATCAGCCCCGGCAGCTGGTGTGCGGTGTAGTCGAGGGCGAGCGCCCCGCCCGTCTCCAGATGGGAGGCGACCTCCCGCAGCAGTCCCGGCCGGAGCGCCGGGGGTACGGCGGTGACCATCGCGCCCGCGAGCAGCGCGAGCCGGTAGCTGCCGTCGAGGCGCAGTTCGGTGAGGTCCGTCCGGTGGGTGACGACGAGCCCGGCCACCTGCGGACCGATCCGGCGGGCCCAGCCTTCGAGGCGCTCGAGGGCCGAGGCGTCCCGGTCCACGGCTTCCACGGCGAAGCCGTGGCGGGCGAACGGGACGGCGAGCCGCCCGGCGCCGGAGCCGAGGTCGAGGACGGGTCCGCCGGTGGAGCGGGCGAGGCTGAGGTACCGGACGATGTCCGCGCTGTGCGGGCCGAGCAGGGCGTCGTGCAGCCAGACGGATCCCTCGTCGGCGGCGGAGACGGATTCGAGGCCGGGGAGGGTGTCCGAGGTGACCCGGATGCCGGCCCCGGGTGCGGGCTCCTGCTCCCGGTCGTATCGGGACGGGTCGTATCGGGACGGCAGGACCGGCGCGAGCGCTGCGGGCACGACGGGCAGGGAAATGCCGCTCGGTGTGTGCATCGCTCCTCCAGGGGCTCGCTCGGTCCATGCCGTCCGGACGAGGTACCCGTGCCGCCGGGACCGCGCCGCTGGGCCCATCCTGACCTGGGGAGGGAGTCCCGATCCACCGGATCGGGCTGCGTGAACACGCGATGGCGTGGATCTGCCACGCCTCGGGTGCGGAGCGCGCGGCCGAAGCGGCCGGCTCGGAGTGCGCGGCCGAGCGTCCGGATCAGAGCGCGCGGCTGAAGCGTCTGGGGGAGAGGGCCGCGAAGCCCAGGTGGGCGTAGAAGGGCAGGGCCGGATCGGCATCCGCGGGGAGCTCCACGTGCTGGGCCCGGGCGCCGTGGCTCCGCATCCGGTCCGTGGCCTCGGCGATCAGGGCCGTACCGACGCCGCGGCGGCGGGAGCCGGACTCCACGGCCAGGGCGTACACCTCGCCCTCGCCGGGGACGGGGACGCCGCCCGCGGCGACGCCGACGACCCTGCCCGCGCCGTCGCTCGCGACGAGCCAGCCGAGCCAGCCGGGCGCACCCCCGGGAATTTCAATTTCCGCACGTATGCGGGGGAGCGCGCATTGGGCGGAGATGAGCCGCCGCATCGGGATTTCGTCCAGGATTCCGGTGTAGCTGCTCCGAATGACGTCGGCAAGCAGCCTGGATATCGTCGTCGCATCACCGGCCGCGGCCGTCCGAACTCCAGCCAGCTGCATTGGTTTCGTACCCTTCGATGTGCCGTGCCAGAGCCCCAACATACCCACAATAGCCGGGAATTAAGTTGTCCGTGACCGATGCGAAATCTACGAATTCGCTTAGTAAATAGGGGCGTTCGGCAGGTCGGCCCGCGCGTCCTGTCGATTAACCGGGGAAGGAACAGCAGGCAATGATCAAGGGCGTCATCGCGAGCGCCCCCGCCCCGACGGTCAGCAGCCCCCGGAGAACGGGATGTCCCGCGCTGTACGGGGTGAGGATGCGCCGCATCCGCAGCGCCGCCGAAGGCCCGCCCGCCGCGAACGCCGACCGGGGTGCCCGCCCCGACGCCAGCGCGTAGAGCGCCGTGGCCAGCGCGTCCCGCGTGCACCGCCGCAACGCCCGGTCATCGGCAGCCATTTCGAGCAGCAGCGGTACGGCGGTCCCGCCGTGCCGCGCGAGCGGAAGGCGGGGGAAGACGGCGGCGAAGGCCTCCGCCGCCGCGACAAGGAGATGGTGCCGCCCCGCGATGTGCGCCCGCTCGTGCGCGAGCGCCGCCGCCAGCTGGGCGGGGGTCAGGGTGTGCACCGCGCCCGAGGAGACGACGACCCGGCGCGAGCGGCCGGGCAGGCAGTACACGGCGGGCCGCGCGTCGTCGAGGACGGTGGCCCGCAGCGCGGCGTCGTACCGCCCCACGAGCCGCAGCACCCCCGCGTGCCGCACCCGCAGCCGCCGGGCCCGCAACAGCCGGCGGGCGAACGCGGCGGCGGGCACCGAGAGGACGGCGAGGGAGAGCGACAGGGCGACCAGCTCACGCCCGTCGAGGGCGAGGAGCTGGGCGGGGGTGGGCGGCCGGAGCATGAGCACCATGTCCGTGAGCCGGTGGCTGCTCTCGGTCGACAGGACCATCTGCGCGGGCAGCAGGGCCGACGCGCCGGCGAAGACGGCGCCGCACGCGGCCCACACGCCGAGGGCGAGCCGGGGCACCTGCTGCGCCCAGCGCGCCCTGGCCACCATTAACGGCAGGAGGAAGCCGGTGAGGGCGACGAGCCCGAGCGGGACGAGGGCGTGGTGGTTCACGCGCCGCTCCCGCCGGGCTGCGGGTCCTGGTCGCCCCGGGCGGCGCGCAGGGCCGCGTCGAGGGCGTCCATGTCCTCGTCCGAGATGACCTCGACGAACCGCAGGAGGGCGGCGGGGCGGTCCTGGCTGTCGCCGAGGGCGTCCCGCATGAGCCCCGCGGTGTACTCCTCGCGGCTGCGGACCGGTTCGTACAGCCAGGCCCGGCCGGCCTTCTCGCGGCGGAGCCAGCCCTTGCGGTGCAGGATGTCCGCCACCGTCATCACGGTCGTGTAGGCGACCCGGCGTCCCCGATTGATGTCGTCGACGATCTCGCGGACCGTGGCGGGCCGCTCCCAGGCCCACAGCCGGTCCATGATCTCGGCCTCCAGGTCTCCCAGCCGGCGCACGTGCATCCCCTCCCCTACGGGCGGCTCATCGTACGGGCCGCTTCCCCTGCCGAGGTATACCCCCCAGGGGTACGCTGGCGGGATGTCGACCCTTCTGAAGAACGGCCCCTGCGCGAAGGTCTGTGACGCCGGCCCGGCGGGTTCGGTGGAGCTGGTGCTCCTCCGGCAGCTGCTCGGTCTCTGTCTCCGGCTGAGCGTCACCCTGTCCGCCGACTGCCCCGCACGCAAGGGCGGTTGACACCACCGAAGGGCCCCTCCTGGGGCCCTTCGGTCCAACTCTGGTTCTCTTCCCGGGGGCTACGTCCGGATGAGCCGGGCGATGGCCTTGGACGCCTCGCCCACCTTCGCCTTGGCCTGGTCGCCGCCCTGGGCGATGGCCTCCGTGACGCAGCAGCTGAGGTGCTCGTCGAGCAGGGCCACCGCGCAGGACTGGAGTGCCGCGTTGATGGCGGAGACCTGGGTGAGGACGTCGATGCAGTAGACGTCCTCGTCGACCATCCGCTGCACCCCCCTGACCTGGCCCTCGATACGCCGGAGGCGTCTGATGATGTCTTCCTTGTGCTGTCCGTAACCGGCCACGGCGGGCTCCTCGGGGATTGGCGGGGAAGGGCGGGTCGTCAGCGGTCGGCGGCCTGGAAGCCGCGGAGTCGGAGGCTGTTGCCGACGACGAAGACGGAGGAGAAGGCCATGGCGGCGCCGGCGATCATGGGGTTGAGGAGTCCGGCGGCGGCGAGGGGGAGGGCGGCGACGTTGTAGGCGAAGGCCCAGAAGAGGTTGGAGCGGATGGTGCCGAGGGTCTTGCGGGAGAGGCGGATGGCGTCGGCGGCGGCGCGGAGGTCTCCGCGGACGAGGGTGAGGTCGCCGGCTTCGATGGCGGCGTCGGTGCCGGTGCCCATGGCGAGGCCGAGGTCGGCCTGGGCGAGGGCGGCGGCGTCGTTGACGCCGTCGCCGACCATGGCGACGGAGCGGCCTTCGGCCTGGAGGCGCTTGACGACGTCGACCTTGTCCTGGGGCATGACTTCGGCGATGACTTCGTCGATGCCGACCTCGGCGGCGACGGATTCGGCGACGGCCTTGTTGTCACCGGTGAGCAGGATGGGGGTGAGGCCGAGGGCGCGGAGCCGTCGGATGGCTTCGGGGCTGGTGTCCTTGATGGCGTCGGCGACTTCGAGGACGGCGCGGGCCTGGCCGTCCCAGGCGACGGCGATGGCGGTCTTGCCGGCCTTCTCGGCTGCGTCCTTGGCGGTCTTGAGGCCGGTGGGGAGGGTCATGGCCCATTCGTCGAGGAGCTTTTCGCGGCCGACGAGGACGGCGTGGCCTTCGACGATGCCCTGGACGCCGAGGCCGGGGATGTTGGCGAAGTCCTCGGGGGTGGGGAGGGTGCCGACCTTGTTGGCGGCGCCGGTGGCGACGGCCTGGGCGATGGGGTGTTCGGAGGAGTGTTCCAGGGCGCCCGCGAGGCGCAGGACGTCGGTCTCGTCGGTGCCCTCGGCGGTGTGGACCTTGATGAGGGTCATGCGGCCGGTGGTGACGGTGCCGGTCTTGTCCAGGACGATGGTGTCGACCTTGCGGGTGGTCTCCAGGACTTCGGGGCCCTTGATGAGGATGCCGAGCTGGGCGCCGCGGCCGGTGCCGACCATGAGGGCGGTCGGGGTGGCGAGGCCGAGGGCGCAGGGGCAGGCGATGATCAGGACGGCGACGGCGGCGGTGAACGCGGCGGTGAGGCCCTGTCCGGTGCCGAGCCAGAAGCCGAGGGTGCCAAGGGCGAGCGCGATGACGATGGGGACGAAGACCGCGGAGATCTTGTCGGCGAGGCGCTGGGCGGCGGCCTTGCCGTTCTGGGCGTCCTCGACGAGTTTGGCCATGCGGGCGAGCTGGGTGTCGGCGCCGACGCGGGTGGCTTCGACGACGAGCCGGCCGCCGGCGTTGAGGGTGGCGCCGGTGACGGAGTCGCCGGCTCCGACTTCGACGGGGACGGATTCGCCGGTGAGCATGGAGGCGTCCACGGCGGAGGAGCCTTCGACGACGGTGCCGTCGGTGGCGATCTTCTCGCCGGGGCGGACCAGGAAGCGCATCCCGACCTGGAGTTCGGCGGTGGGGACGGTGACCTCGCGGCCGTTGTCGAGGACGGTGACTTCCTTGGCGCCGAGCTGCATCAGGGCCTTGAGCGCGGCGCCGGCCTTGCGCTTGGAGCGGGCTTCGAAGTAGCGGCCGGCGAGGATGAAGGCGGTGACGCCGGCGGCGGCTTCGAGGTAGATGTTCCCGGCGCCGTCGCTGCGGGCGATGGTGAACTCGAAGGGGTGGGTCATGCCGGGGGTGCCGGCGGTGCCGAAGAACAGGGCCCACAGCGACCACGTGAACGCGGCGATGGTGCCGACGGAGATCAGGGTGTCCATGGTCGCGGCGCCGTGCTTGGCGTTGGTCCAGGCGGCCTTGTGGAAGGGCCAGGCGGCGTAGACGACGACGGGGGCGGCCAGGGTGAGGCTGAGCCACTGCCAGTACTCGATCTGCAGGGCGGGGATCATCGCCATCGCGATGACCGGCACGGCAAGCGACACGGCGGTGATCAGGCGCTGCTTGAGGGGCCGCAGCTCCGCGTCGGCCTTCTCCTCGTCCGAGGGCCCGTCCGGTGTGCCGCTGTTCGCGGGGCGTTCGGGCTCGGGTTCGGCGGCGGTGTAGCCGGTGGCCTCGACGGTGGCGATCAGGTCCGCGACGTCGATGTCGGCGTCGAAGGTGACCTTCGCCTTCTCGGTGGCGTAGTTGACGGTGGCCTCGACCCCGTCCATCCGGTTCAGCTTCTTCTCGATACGGGCCGCGCACGAGGCGCAGGTCATGCCGCCGATGGCGAGCTCGACCTGGGCGGTGCCCGGAGTGGTCGTGGTCATTTCCTGCTCCTCGTTTCAAAGCTTCGGGGGCCGGGGCCCGTGTCTGGGCGGGCCCCGGCGGCCGGGGTGGATCAGGCGCGGCCGGTGAGCTCGTAGCCGGCGTCGTCGACGGCCGCCGTGATCGCGGCGTCGTCGGGCTCGCCGCCCGTGGTCACCGTCACCAGGCCGCCGGCGACGTCGACGTCGACCGAGATGACGCCGTCGAGCGCGCTGACGGACTTGGTGATCGCGGTCTTGCAGTGACCGCAGGTCATGCCGGAGACGGCGTAGACCGTGGCGGTGCTGTCGGCGACCGCGACGGCGGTGGTCTCCGTGGTCGAGCAGCTGTTGTCGGGGGTGCAGCAGGAGCCCATGGCTTCCTCCTCGGTCGGTTCCTCGTCACCCGATACCCTCGGGGGGTATCTGGTCGTGGCTCCATGTATACCCCCCGGCGGTATTCGACGCAAGCGGATCCCCGACTTGACTTGATACCCCCCAGGGGTATGGTGAAGTGCATCGAACGAGAACCCGCGCCACCCTCACGTACGGGAGAGCAGTCATGAACACCGGAGTGAAGATCACTGCCTTTGCCGCCGCGCTCGCCGCGACCTTCGGGACCGCGTACGGGGTCGGCAAGGGGGTCGGCCCCGTCGAGGAGCCGAAGAAGGCGGAGCACGGCGACCACGCCGCCGCGACCGCCCCCGCCACGAGCGACGCGCACGCCGACGGCCACGCCGGCCACGGGGAGGGCGCGGCCAAGGACACGTCGACCGCCGCGAACCTCCCCGGCGGTCTCCAGGTCTCCCAGGACGGCTACACGCTGGCCATGGAGACCCCGACACCCGCCGCCGGCAGGAGCGTCCTGAAGTTCTCCGTCAAGGACGCGGCCGGCAAGAAGGTCACCGCGTTCGCCACCGAGCACGGCAAGGAGCTGCACTTCATCGTCGCCTCGCGCGACCTCGGCACCTTCCGGCACCTGCACCCCGTGAAGGCGGCGGACGGCACCTGGACGACCCCCGTCGACCTTCCCGCCGCGGGCGGCTACAAGGCCTTCGCGGACTTCAAGCCCGCCGCGCCCGGAGCCAAGGGCATCACGCTCGGCGCCGACCTCGCCGTCCCCGGCGCGTACGCCCCGAAGCCGCTCCCCGCCGTGAACCGGACCGCGACCGTCGACGGCTACCAGGTCCGGCTCGGCGGCACCCTGAACCCGGGCAAGGCCGGCGAGCTCCGGCTCACCGTCAGCAAGGCCGGGAAGCCCGTCACCGACCTCGAGCCGTACCTCGGGGCGTACGGACACCTCGTCGCCCTCCGCGCCGGTGACCTCGCCTACCTCCACGTCCACCCGAACGAGGGCGGCCCCGGCCCGGACGTCTCCTTCACGGCGACGGCGCCCAGCCCCGGCGCGTACCGTCTGTTCCTCGACTTCCAGCACGAGGGCAAGGTCCGGACGGCGGCCTTCACGGTCAACGCGGGCGGTGCGGCAGCGCCCGTTCCCGAGGCTGGTGAGGCCTCGCACGATGCGGGAGGCCACACGCACGGCTAGGCTGGTCATTGGACTAGACCTGTAGCCGTCTTTTGTGGAGAAATGGGCTTCGATGAGCAACCGTGCAGTCCTTGAGGTGATCGCTCTCGACGAGGAGGACGCGGTCGCCGCCCAGACCGGCGGCGCCGACCGGCTCGAACTCGTCACCGACATGGCGGCGGACGGGCTCACCCCGTCCAGGACCGGCTTCGCCACGATCCGCGCCGCCGTCGACATCCCGCTGCGCGTGATGCTCCGGCTCACCGACGGATTCGACGCCGGCGGCCCCGCAGGCATCGACGCCCTGGTGCGGCGGGCCCTGGAGCTGCGCGACGCGGGCGCCGACGAGTTCGTCCTCGGCTTCCTCACCCCGGACGGCGAGCCCGACCTGGTGGCCGTCGAGCGGCTCATCACCGTCCTCGACGGCTGCCGCTGGACCTTCCACCGGGCGATCGACCGCGCCGCCGACCGCGACGGGCTGCGCAAGCGCCTCGCCGACCTGCCGGGCCTCGACACCTATCTGACGGCCGGCGCGGCCACCGGCGTCGACGACGGCCTGACCACCCTCAAGGCCGAGGCGGCCCGCGCGGGCGAGCCCGGCTACGAGGCCCGGATCCTCGTCGGCGGCGGCCTGCGCCTCGACCACCTCCCGGAACTCCGCGCGGCGGGCCTGGACGCCTTCCACATCGGCGGCGCGGCCCGCCCGGAGGGCTGGGCACGCCCGGTCTCGTCAGAAGCGGTCCGCGCATGGCGCGAGGCGCTGGACGCGTAGACGCGACGGGGGCGCGTCCCCGTGGGCGGGAGCCGGAGCCCGAGCCGGGAGCCCGCCCCGCCCCGGGAGCCCGTACGCCGCGCGGAAAACGCATCGCCCGGCCGAACGACGATGGCTAGCCTGCCCGGTATGCCACCCACCCCCATGCAGCCCGGTGAACTCCCCGTCGACACCGCCCTCGTCGAGCGGCTCGTCGCCCGGCGGTTCCCCGAGTGGGCCGGGCTTCCCCTGCGGGCCGTCGACTCCGCCGGAACGGACAACGCGATGTTCCGGCTCGGCGACGACCTCGTCGTACGGCTGCCCCGCGTCCCGTACGCGGCACGCCACGTCGAGAAGGAGCAGCGCTGGCTGCCCCTGCTCGCCCCGCACCTGCCGCTCGACGTGCCCGTCCCGGCCGGGCGGGCCGGGGCGAGCGCGGAGTTCCCGCTGCCCTGGTCCGTCTACCGCTGGCTCGACGGCGACGACGCGTACGACGTGCCGCTCACCGACCTGGCCCACGCGGCCGTCGCACTCGGCCGCTTCGGTGCCGCCCTGCGCGCCGTCGACGCGAGCGGCGGGCCCGCCTCCTTCCGGGGCGGCCCGGTCACCGCGTGGGAGGACGGCAACCTGCCGCGCGCCGTCCGGGGCCTCGCGGCCGACGGCGCCGTCGACGCGGAACTCGCCACCGCCGCCTGGGAGGCCGTCCTGCGGCTCCCGCAGTGGGACGGCGCGCCCGTCTGGGTCCACGGCGACCTGCTCCCGGGCAACCTGCTCGGCCGCGACGGCCGGCTCAGCGCCGTCATCGACTTCGGCGGCCTCGGTACGGGCGACCCGGCCTGCGACATGATGCCCGCCTGGACCCTGCTCACCGCCGACACGCGCCCGCTGTTCCGGGAGGCCGCGCGGGCCGACGACGCGACCTGGGCGCGCGGTCGGGGCTGGGCGCTCGCCTGGGGCCTGGTGACGGAGGCCTACTACCGGGACACGAACCCGGTCCTCGCGGCCGTCGCCCGCCGCACCCGCGCCGAGGCCCTCGCGGAGTACGCGACGACGCTCTGACCTTCCTAACGCACGACGTCGAAGACGTTGAGCTGGATGCCGTTCGCGTACGCCTCGTGCTCGACGAGCTTCAGCTTCTGCGCGTCCTTGTCCGTCTGGCTGAACAGCCGCTTGCCCGCGCCGAGCAGGAGCGGGAAGACGAGCAGGTGGTACCGGTCGATCAGACCGGCGTCCGAGAGCGCCCGGCCGAGCGAGGCGCTGCCGTGCATGATGATCGGCCCGCCCTCGGTCTCCTTCAGCGCGGCGACGTCGTCGACGGAGCGCAGGATCGTGGTCTCGCCCCAGTTGTCCACCAGGTCGCCCTCGGAGAGGGTCGTGGACACGACGTACTTGGGCATCGTCCTGTACCCCGCGAAGTCCTCCATGTCCGGCCAGACGGGGCTGAACGCCTCGTAGCTGACCCGGCCGAACAGCATCGCGGCGGCCTCCTCCTGTTCCCGGCCCTTGATGGTGTACGCCTCCGGGACGAACTCCATGTCCTTGAAGGTCCAGCCCGAGTTCCGGTAGCCGGCCTCGCCGCCGGGTGCCTCCACGACGCCGTCGAGCGAGACGAAGGCGGAGCTGATCAGGGTGCGCATCTGGGTTCTCCCGTGAGGTTCGTGACTGGTGCTCAGCAGCAACTATCACCTAGGACCGGAGGCCGCCGGGAAACTCATCGGTCCTTGATCGAAAAGCTCCCGACGCGGGTCACGCGTCCCCCAACTGCGGTGGCAACGGGGCCGAGTGGGCGATCGTCAGGCCCGAGACCGCGCGGGTCAGGGCCACGTACAGGCGCCGCAAGCCCGTCCGTTCGTCCGGTTCGCCGTCGACGACCGCCGCCGGTTCGTCCAGGACCACGTAGTCGTACTCCAGGCCCTTCGCGAGCGAGGCCGGCACCAGCGTCAGCCGGGACTCGGCCGTCGTCTCCTCGCCGGGGGAGAGGTACGCGAGCCCGGCGGCCGTGAGCGCCTCCGCCAGCGGGGCGATCCGCGCGTCGGCGGCGATGAGCCCGATCGAACCCTCGTGGCCGAGGGACGCGACACAGGCCGCGACCACGTCCGCGTCGAGGGCGTCCGTGCGGCGCACGTCCAGCGATCCCGGGTTCTCACGGACCGACTCGACCGGTGCGAGCCCCGGCGACATGTGCGGCAGGAGCCGGGAGGCGTACGCGATCACCTCGCGCGGCACACGGAAACCGGCGGTCAGCTCCTCCACCACCGCCTCCGGCTTACCGAGGTGCCCGAGGGCCTCCGCCCAGCTCCCCGTCGCCCACGGCGTCGTCCCCTGCGCCAGGTCGCCGAGGATCGTCGCCGAACCGGTCGTGCAGCGCCGGCCCACCGCCCGGTACTGCATCGGCGACAGGTCCTGCGCCTCGTCGAGGACCACGTGCCCGAGCGAGTGCGTCCGCTCCACCAGGTCCCGGGCCTCGTCGATGAGGACCGCGTCCGCCGCCGACCACTTCGCCGTCCGGGCGCTCCGCGCCGGCTTCGCCCACAGCAGCAGCTTCTGCTCGTCCCCGGTGAGCAGCCCCTCGGCGTGCTCCGCGAGGAACTCCGGGTCCGAGAGCAGCCGGAGCACCAGCTTCTCCGGCTCCACCAGGGGCCAGCACTCCTTCACGACCGCCTTCACCGCCGTGTTCCGCGCGACCGTGTTCTGCACCCGGTCGTCGGGCGCCTCGCCCGCCTGCTCCATCCGCACCAGGACGGCGTGCGCGATGCGCTGCGGCAGCGCCTCGCGGGCCGCCCCGTACCGGATGTCACGGTCCGCCAACTCGCGGACGATCTCCTCCAGTTCGTACGCGGGCACCCGCCAGCGGCGCGAGCCGCGCACCACCATCAGGGGTTCCGTGGGCAGCGTGATGTGGGAACGCACCGCCCGGCGCAGCACCTCCGCCATCCGGGCGTCGCCCTTGACGACCGCCGTCGCCGCCTCGTCCGTCCCCCGCACCTCGACGTGCGCGACGAGGTCGTCGACCGTCGCCTGCCTGACCTCCAGCTCACCGAGCGCGGGAAGGACCTGCTCGATGTAGTGGAGGAAGGACCGGTTCGGTCCGATGACCAGCGTGCCGGTGCGGGCGAGCCGCTCCCGGTGCGCGTACAGGAGGTACGCGACACGGTGCAGACCCACGGCCGTCTTGCCGGTGCCAGGGCCTCCCTGCACGCACACGGTCCCGGAGAGACCGGACCGGACGATCCCGTCCTGCTCCGGCTGGATCGTGGCGACGATGTCCCGCATCGGGCCGACGCGGGGCCGCTCGATCTCCGCCTGGAGCAGCCGGCTGGTCGTCTCCAGCTCCTCCGGGTCGGACAGGTGCTCGTCCTCGTACGCGGTGAGTTCGCCGCCCGTGTACCCGAAGCGGCGGCGCAGGCCGACGTCCTGCGGGTCCTTCTTCGACGCCTGGTAGTACGGCTGCGAGACCGGCGCGCGCCAGTCGATCACCATCGGGTCGCCGTCGGCGTCGTGGACGTGCCGCCGCCCGATGTAGAAGCGCTGCCCCTCCTGCGTGGTGTGGAGGTAGTCGAGCCGCCCGAAGAACAGCGGGAGCCCGGAGAGGTCGGCGAGCGCCTTGATGCGGTCCTCGATCTGCCGCCCGAGGACGACGGCGTTGACCCAGTTCGCCGTGACGTCCTTGATGTCGAGCGCCTCCACGTCCTCGCGCATCGCGCGCAGCGCGGCACGGGAGGAGGCGAGATGGGCGCGTTCCCGGGCGAGCGGATCGTCGGAAACGGGCGCGGGTACGGACACGGTGAAGCCTCCGGGCAGGTGGATACGCGGACACGACGAGGTGGCCGCCGGTTTCCGGCCGGACGGCGGCTCTCCACGGAGGGAGGCGGGGAAGCTGGCGAGTGTAACTCCGGCCGGGAGCGCGGGGCGAATGCTTTTCGGCCTTTCGTACCCGTAGGGGGCAAGGTCCGACGTGAGGGGGACCCTGGTTCCGCCCCCAGGCCGATGTGTTCGGAATGTCCGGATTCCATGATGGAGGTATGACCGCGACGACGTTCACCTCCGTGACCACGATCCCCCGCCCCCGAGTCCGCCCCCTCGGCACCGCGCTCCGCGCGATCCGCGCCTTCGGCGGCGCGGCGGCCGGAGTCGTCCTCCTCGGCGACTACGGCCCACCGGAGGCCGGGGTCAGGAACCCGCGCCCTGAGTACGCGCCCGGCCCCGACTGAGTACGGGAGCGGCTGCCGCCACCGGGCCGCCTCTGATGTGATCGGAGCATGACGACGACGCCCTCCCCGGCCCCGGACACGAACGCCCTGGACGCGACGGCCCCGGACAGGACGGCCCCGGGCACGGCCACCCCGGGCACGGCCACCCCCGACACCCTCGGGCTGCGCCTCGCCGCAGGCTTCGGGCTGCTCTTCCTCGTCGCCTGCCTGGTGTTCACCGCCATGGTCACCCTCGGCGACGCCATCGACGGCGACGGCTCGGGCGGCGTCTTCATCACGGCGGGCTTCTGGTCCCTGGCCCTCGGAGCCGTCGCCGGTGTGGCGGCCCTGGTGGCGCCCCGCCGCGCACTCGTCACCGCCCAGTACTGCCTGGGGGCCGCCGGCCCGCTCCTCGCCCTGATGGACTGAAGGCCCGCGGCGGCCCCGGCCAGGTCACGACCCCAGCAGCTCGTCCGCGTCGACGATCCGGTACGCGTACCCCTGCTCGGCCAGGAACCGCTGGCGGTGCGCCGCGAAGTCCTGGTCGATGGTGTCCCGGGCGACCACCGAGTAGAAGTGCGCCTGGTGCCCGTCGGCCTTCGGACGCAGCACCCGGCCGAGGCGCTGGGCCTCCTCCTGCCGCGAGCCGAACGTGCCCGACACCTGGATCGCGACGGTCGCCTCCGGCAGGTCGATCGAGAAGTTCGCGACCTTCGACACCACGAGCACGCTGATCTCGCCGGTACGGAACGCGTCGAAGAGCTTCTCCCGCTGCGCGTTCGACGTCTCGCCCTTGATGACGGGCGCGTCCAGGTGCTCGCCGAGCTCGTCGAGCTGGTCGATGTACTGCCCGATGACGAGGATCTGCTGCCCCTCGAACCGCTTCACCAGGGCTTCCGTCACCTTCCGCTTCGTCGCCGTCGTCGCGCAGAAGCGGTACTTCTCCTCGGCCTCGGCGGTCGCGTACGCGAGCCGCTCCGAGTCGGTCAGGTTCACCCGGACCTCGACGCAGTCGGCGGGCGCGATGTACCCCTGCGCCTCGATCTCCTTCCACGGCGCGTCGAACCGCTTGGGCCCGATCAGCGAGAAGACGTCGGACTCCCGCCCGTCCTCCCGCACCAGGGTCGCGGTGAGACCGAGCCGCCGCCGGGCCTGCAGGTCGGCGGTGAACTTGAAGACGGGCGCGGGCAGCAGATGCACCTCGTCGTAGACGATGAGGCCCCAGTCGCGGGAGTCGAACAGCTCCAGGTGCGGGTAGATGCCCTTCCGCTTGGTCGTGAGCACCTGGTACGTGGCGATGGTGACCGGCCGGATCTCCTTCTTCGTACCGCTGTACTCGCCGATCTCGTCCTCGGTCAGCGAGGTCCGCTTCACCAGCTCGCTCTTCCACTGCCGGGCGGAGACGGTGTTGGTCACGAGAATGAGCGTGGTCGCCTTGGCCTGCGCCATGGCCCCCGCCCCGACCAGCGTCTTCCCCGCACCGCAGGGCAGCACGACCACGCCGGAACCGCCGTGCCAGAAGCCCTCGACGGCCTGCTTCTGGTACGGCCGCAGGGCCCAGCCGTCCTCGGCCAGGTCGATCCGGTGCGCCTCGCCGTCCACGTACCCGGCGAGGTCCTCGGCCGGCCAGCCCAGCTTGAGCAGCGTCTGCTTGATCTGCCCGCGCTCGGACGGATGCACGACGACGGTGTCGGCGTCGATCCGCTCCCCGACCAGCGGCTGCACCTTCCGCGACCGCAGGATCTCCTCCAGGACGGGCCGGTCGGTGCTGGTGAGGACGAGCCCGTGGGTGGGGTGCTTGGACAGGGTGAGCCGCCCGTACCGGGCCATGGTCTCGGCGATGTCGACGAGCAGCGCGTGCGGCACGGGATAGCGCGAGTACTCGACGAGCGCGTCGACGACCTGCTCGGCGTCGTGCCCGGCGGCCCGCGCGTTCCACAGGCCGAGCGGCGTCAGCCGGTACGTGTGGATGTGCTCCGGCGCCCGCTCCAGCTCCGCGAACGGCGCGATGGCCCGCCGACAGGCGTCGGCGAGCTCGTGGTCGACCTCCAGGAGCAGGGTCTTGTCACTCTGGACGATGAGCGGTCCACTCACGTGATCAGGTCCTTCCGACACCCGGCCGTTCCGTAACGACGGCCAATCCTCCAGTCTGCCCGATGCGCGGCCGCTGTCGGTGGTTGTGGGGCCTTCTGGACGCCGCCGTGCAGGCGGCAGGCGCCGACGCCGAGGTTCTTGAGGCGGTGAGCGCCGTCCTGCCCGACGGCCTCTTCATCCCCTCCTCCGCCTTGCGAGGCACGGCACCAGACGCCGCTCCCTGATCCGGCCTGACCGACAAGACACCCCTTGGACCCAACCGCCTACACCTGGTCGTCCGCCAGTTCGGCGACACCCGTGATCCGGTGCAGCGGATACGTGCGGACCTCGTCCGCCGTGTGGTCGTAGCCCGTCACGAAGCCGCCCTCCACCCGCACCGGGGCGATGACCCGCTGGCTCGCCGCGCCCTCCGCGTTGACGTAGCCGATCCAGACCGCCGAGCCGGTCATCGCCGCCGCCTGGACGGTGGCGAGCGTCTCCGCAGCCGACGTGCGCGGCAGCGCGCCCGCCGCCGCGGGGGCGGCCGTCGGCTCCTTCCGTACCACCGTCGCCGCCCGGTCGCCCGCCCGGATCGCCCGTACCGCCGCGCCGAGGAGCGTCGTGTCGGGCGCGGGCGGCCCGTCGGGCACCGGGACGGGGGCCGTACGCGCGGGCGTGCGGTACGCGTCGGCGCGGGTGACCAGGACGTCGCCCTCCGCCGACTCGGCGGCCGGCGCGTACCCCATCGACCGCAGCCCGTCGAGCAGCGACACCGGGTCCGTCTGCGCCGCCAGGACCGTCGGCGCGATCCGCCGCAGACGGAGGGAAGCCGACCGACGGTCCGCCAGGATCTCGCCGAGGACCGTGTCGTCGTCACACCGCACGTACGCGGACGCCGCCCCCACCCGCAGATGCCCGTGCCGTCTCGCCACGTCGTCCACGAGGTACGCGAGCGGCTGCGGCACCGGCGTACGGGAATGCGCCTTCAGGAAGTCGTGCAGGTCCGAAGCCGTCTGCCCGGAGTCGAGCGCACGCCGTACGGACCCGGGCGTGAACCGGTAGACCGTCGCGCCACCCTTCGACTCGACGTCCGCCAGAACCGCGAGCGCGTCCGCGAGCGGCCGCCGCAGCGGCCCCGGCGCGACGGCCGTCAGGTCCGCCTGCAGGAGGACGTGGTCGACGGCCTCGGGAAGCAGCGGCGCGAGCAGGGTCGCCGCCCGCGCCGCCGCCACCGACAGCTCGACGCCGCCACCGTGGTCGGCGAGAGCGGCGGCCTCCGCGAGGGGCAGGTTGAGGAGCGCCCGCGCCGGACCCGACAGGGCACCCCGCCCCGTGAGCCCCAGGAACTCCGCCTCCGCGAGCGTCCAGCGGGCGAGCCGCGACCGCAGATCCGTGGCCCCCGCGCCTTCGGAGGCGACCTGCGAGGCGCCCCGCAGCGGCCGCTCCCAGCGCAGCCGCGCCAACAGCGTCTCCGGGTCGGCCGCCGCCCCCGGCGCCAGCGTCGCCAGGAGCTCCAGGACCCGGTGCCGGACCTCGGGGGCCGGTGCCCGGTCCAGGTCCGGGCCGAGCGCGGCGAGCGTGCGGCCCTTCGCGTCCTGGCCGCCAACCAGGCCCGCCGTACGGGTCGCCGTCAGCCAGGGGGTGACGAGCAGCGCCCAGCGTTCGGCGGGCGGCAGGTCCAGCCAGTGGTCGTAGGCGGGCGTCGGCGCGTACCGCTCGTCCGCCTCACCGTCCGAGGCGAGCAGCCCCGCCCCGTAACAGAGCTCCAGCCAGAACGCGGCCGTCTCCTCCGTGACGTCCAGGGCCGCCGCCGTCCGCTTCAGGTCCCGCACCGCGAGCCCGCCCGCGCGCAGCACCGGCGGGCCGCCGCGGTCCCAGGACTTCAACAGCTCCTCGACCGTCGCGAGCGCCACGTGTGCCTGCCCGGCCGCCGCGCTGTCCACAACCTGTGGGCGGTACTCGCGCAGCACCGCGAGCTCCGGCGGCACCGGCTCGGGCGACCGGTGCGCCCGCCCGCCCCGCAGATGCAGCGCCACCTCGCGCGGCAGCACCATCGTCCGCGCCGACACCGGAAGCAGCAGGCCACGATCGCGCAGCCAGCGCACCGGGGGCGCCGGATTCGACGTCACCTCGCCGTACGGCGGACCCCACACCAGCCGGTCAAGGACGGCGAGGGCGTCCGGGGGCGCCGTGTCGAGCAGCTCGCCCATCCGGTCCCGGTCGGTGAAAAGCGCCGTCAGCGCCGCCACCGCCGACACCGGATCGTGCGTCGTGGGAAGCCCCGCCGCCGCGAGGATCTCCTGCACCCGGCCGGGCGACATCCCCGACGTCGCCTCCGCGACCGTCGGGCCGAGACCGGTCGGCGACGGGTGCTGCGCCGAGGGCGCGAGCAGCTCACGCGCGGTCCGCACGAGCCGCAGCCGGTCGTCCTCGCCCCACACGAGCGCCTGCTCGCGCAGCAGCGCCACCGCGTCCGGCAGCGCCGCCTCGATCGCCGGATCGCCCTCGTCGCCGGTGAGCAGCCCCAGGAGTACGGGGTACGGGGTCGGGTCCGGGCCGACGGCGAGCGCCTCGGCCGTCTGGAGCGCGAACCGGTCGAGCCGCTCCAGGGCACGCACCACCGAACCCCGCGTACCGGCGCGCGTCGCCAGCTGCGTCAGGTCGTTCGGGACGGGACTCAGCAGGTCAGGCCGGGCCCGCAGCAGCGCGGCGAGCCCTTCGTCGCCCCGCGCGCGCAGCGCCTCCGCGAGCGTGCGGGGCGCCGTGGCGGCGCCAGTTACCTCGGGCACGTGCGCCTCCCGGTCGAGCTCACCGATCCCCATCCGCACCACGTTAGCCGCTGCGCAGGCGCTAACGTCGGGCCGTACCGGGCGAACCGGCCGTGGAGGGGCACCGTGGGCATCGAGAGCGACCAGTTGGTCTACGACTACCTGAGCCGGGTCGGCGACCTGGCACAACAGCGGCAGCTGCCGGCGAGCGACCGGATGCGGCTGGTGTCGACGCTGCGGAACGAGATCGACCGCCGCCGCACCACCCACGGCGAGGAGAGCCCGTCGGCGGTACGCGGCATCCTCGGCGCGCTCGGCACGCCGGACGAGGTGGTGGAACGGGCGGGCGGCCCGGGCGCGCCGCCGCCACTGCCGAAGCCGCGCAACGGAGACGCGGAGGCCCCGCTGCCGAAGCCCCGCAAGGGAGAACCCGACCCTGCGACCACAGCCGACGCCGACGAGAGCGAACCGGAGTGGTGGCGGACCGACGCCGCCGAGGCCCTGCCGGGCTTCGTGGGCGGGGTCGAACGCCCGGACCTGTTCGCACCGCCGCCGCCGGACGAGCCGGAGGAGGAGGACCACGAGCCGGAGCCCGCTCCCGGGAAGCGCCGCCGTCTCGCCCGCGTCCTCCTCCGGCGCCGAAAGCCCGCGCCGCCCGAGACGCGGCCCGAACCGGAAGCGGCCGCACCGGCCTCCCGCCTCCGCCTCACGAACCCCTTCGTCCTGCTCGCCGCGCTCCTCCTGCTCGGCGGCGCGATCTTCAGCTCCCTGCCCGCCCTGGCCGCGGGCTGGCTGCTCGCGTACGGCTCCCGCCGCCTGACCCCCGGAGAGGTCAGGACGGCGGTCCTGGTGATCCCGGGCCTCGCCGCCGCGTCGGGCGCGGTCTGGCTGTGGGGCCGCGTCGAGGGCCGCTGGGGTACGCAGGTGGCGGCGGGGGGCGAGGCGATGGGCGCGGCGATCTCGGAAACCTGGCCCTGGACCCTCCGCGGCGCGGCCATCGCCTCGGCCCTGTACCTCCTGTGGCGCACCCGCCGCCCCTAAACCCCAACGCCCCGCCACCCCCGCTGTGTGCCCAACCGGGCCGGCCCCCACCCGCCACCCCCGTTGTGTGCACCCTCCCCCCGGGCCGGCGCCCACCCGCCCACCCCGTTGTGGGCATTCGTTCCGCTGGGGCGGAACGGGTGGGCACAACGGACGGCGCCCCCTGCCGGGCCTAGGCTTCCGCGCCTGAACCCGCACCCGATGTACGGCGCACAGTCGGTGCGGGTCCAGGCACAGGGGGCGGAGGCGCCGCCAAGGGCGCCGTCCCGTGTGCCCACCCGTCCCGCCCTGCGGGACGATTGCCCACACGGTGGTGGGCGAGGCGCCGCCCCGGCGGACGAGCGCACACGGTGGTGGGCGAGGCGCCGCCCCGGGCGGGTGGGTACCGCCCCTGCGGGACGATTGCCCACACGGGGGTGGGCGACGCGGCCGACCGGGCGGTGGGCGCCGTCCCGGCGGGACGATTGCGCGAGGTGGTCGGCCCCCGGGCGGGTGGGCACCGCCCCGCGGGGCGACGCCCCACACGGCGGTGGGCGACGGGCGCGGGCCCGACATCGGCCCCGGACGGGTGGGGCACCGCCCAGCACGGGGAGGCACCGCCGCCCCTCAGCCCTGCACCGCCCCCGGCACCCCCGCGTCCGCATGCCACGGCGCCCCCGGCACCACCAGCGGCGACCCCGTCACCGGGTCCGGGACGACCACCGACGTCAGCCCGAAGACGTCCCGTACCAGCGATTCCGTCACGATGGCCCCCGGCGGCCCCTCCGCCACCACCCGCCCCGCCTTCATCGCGATGAGGTGGTCTGCGTACCGCGCCGCCTGGTTCAGGTCGTGGAGGACGAGGACGACCGTGCGGCCACGCAGCCGGTTGAGCCGGCGGACCAGGTCGAGGACCTCCACCTGGTGGGCGATGTCGAGGTAGGTGGTGGGCTCGTCGAGGAGCAGCAGGTCCGTCTCCTGCGCGAGGGCCATCGCGATCCACACCCGCTGCCGCTGCCCGCCGGAGAGCGCGTCGACGGACCGGTCGGCGAGCGCGGTCACGTCCGTGCGGGCCATGGCGTCGGAGACGGCCTGTTCGTCCTCCTCGGACCACTGCTTCCACCAGGCCTGATGCGGCTGCCGCCCCCGGGAGACGAGGTCGGCGACGGTGATCGCCTCGGGGGCGACGGGGGTCTGGGGCAGCAGCCCGATGGAGCGGGCGATCCGCTTCGTCGGCAGCTTCGCCAGCTCCTCCCCGTCGAGGAGCACCGCGCCGCCCGCTGGCTTGAGGAGCCGCCCGAGGGCCCGCAGGGTGGTGGACTTGCCGCAGGCGTTGGGGCCGACGATGACGGTCACCTTGCCGTCGGGGATGGCGAGGTCGAGGCCGTGGACGACGGTGCGGTCCTCGTAGGCGAGCGTCAGCTCGCGCGCGGTCAGCCTGCTCACGCCTTACCTCCAACAGCTCGGCTCCGGACGATGAGCCAGATCAGGTACGGGGCGCCGACCGCCGCCGTGAGGACTCCCACCGGCAGTTCGACGGGGGAGAGGAGCCGCCGGCCGATCAGGTCGGCGAGGACGACGACCGCCGCGCCGACCAGCGCGGAGCAGAGCAGCGGGATCTGCGCGGTGCGCGTCATGCGGCGGGCGATCTGCGGGGCGAGGAGCGCCACGAAGTCGACGGGGCCCGCGACCCCCGTCGCCACGGAGGCGAGGACGACGCCGACGGCGACGAGCCCGAGCCGGACCCGGCCGAGGGAGACGCCGAGCGCGGTCGCCGTGTCGTCGTCGAGGGACACCGTCCGCTGGGCGCGGGCCGCCCAGAGGACGGCGGGCAGCAGGAGGAGCAGCGTCCAGAGGATGGGCGCGGACTCGTCCCAGCCGCGCCCGTTGAGGGAGCCGGTCATCCAGATCTGCGCCTGCTGGGCGACGAGGTAGTCGCCCTTGGTCATGAAGAGGGTGGTGAGCGACCGCAGGGCGATGGCGAAGCCGATGCCGATGAGGACGAACCGGGTGGCGTGAAGGCCGCCGCGCCACGCGAACGCGTACACGAGCGCGGCGGCGAGGACGCCACCGGCGATCGAGAGGTACGGCAGGACGGTGTACGAGGTGAGCCCGAAGGTCATCGCGGCGACGGTGACGGCCCCGGCGCCCTGGCTGATGCCGATGATGTCGGGGCTGGCGAGCGGGTTGCGGGCGACGGTCTGGATGAGGGCGCCCGCGATCCCGAAGGCGGCGCCGACGGCGAGGGCGACGACGAGCCGGGGCTCGCGCAGCTCCTCCACGACGAACGCCGACGGCGCCGGCTGCCCGAGCAGGATCCGTACGACCTCGGTGGGTCCGACGAACCGTTCGCCGACGCAGAGGTACGCGACGGAGGCCACGGCCAGGAGCAGCAGCAGGCCCACGGCGACGAGGGCGGAGCGCCGGTGGAGCAGGAAGGAGCCGCGCCGGACGCGCAGCACCCCGTACCCGGCGGGACGCACATCAAGGGCACTCACGCGGGCACCGCCTTCGGGCGTACGAGTGTGACGGGGAACGGAAAGGCGCGGGAACCGGCCTTCCGGCGTACCGGCGCGACAAGAACCGGAAGCGTACTCACGCGGGCACCGCCTTCCGCCGTACCAGTGCGACCAGGAACGGAACCCCGATCAGCGCCGTCATCACCCCGGCCGGCACCTCGCCCGGCGGGAAGACGATCCGCCCGGCGACGTCGGCGACGAGCAGCATCACCGGCCCGATGACCGCGGCCATCGGCAGGACCCAGCGGTGGTCGGAGCCGACGACGGCCCGCGCGATGTGCGGGACGGCGAGGCCGACGAACGCGACGGGCCCGGCGGCCGCCACGGCCACCCCCGTGAGGACGGTCGCGCCGATCCCGCCGACGATCCGTACGGTCGCGACCCGCTGTCCGAGCCCCTTCGCCACGTCCTCGCCGAGCGCGAGCGCGTCGAGGCCGCGGGCCACGGAGACGACGAGGACCGTGCCGAGCAGCAGGAAGGGCCAGACCTGGCCGACGATCTGGGCGTCGCGGCCGTCGAGCGAGCCGATCTGCCAGAACCGGAACTCGTCGAGCGCGGAGGCCTGGGTGGTGAGGATGCCGGTGGTGACGGAGAGCAGCAGCGCGTTGATCGCGGCCCCGCCGAGCGCCAGTTTCACGGGCGTCGCCCCGCCGCGCCCGCCGGAGGCGATGGCGTGGACGGCGACCGCGGCGAGCGCGGCTCCGGCGAAGGCGAACCACACGTATCCGGTGAGGCTGTGCACCCCGAAGAAGGCGATGGCGATGACGACGCCGACGGAGGAGCCCTGGCTGATGCCGAGGATGCCGGGGTCGGCGATGGGGTTGCGGGTGATGCCCTGGAGGGCGGTCCCGGCGAGGGCGAGCGCGGCGCCGACCATGAGCCCGATGAGGGTGCGGGGGACGCGCAGCTGCCGTACGACCTCCGCGTCGGGGCTCGTGCCGCCGTGCAGCAGGGCGTCGAACACCGTGGAGGGGGCGATGGCGCGGGCGCCGACGGCGAGGCTGAGCAGGACGGCGAGGAGCAGGGCGACGAGAGCCGCCGAGGTCGCGAGGACCCGTCTGGTACGGAAAGCGGCTGGCATCAGGACCCATCGGGTGGTGCATCGGGCGGAGCGGGGTTCGGTAAGGCTTGGCTCAGTGTAAGCAGCACCGAGATTCGAACACCGGGGGCGGGAGGTCCCGCAGAATGGCACCCATGACGACCTCCGCGACGCCCCCCGCCCCCACGTCCCCGCTCACCGTCGGCTTCGACCTCGACCTGACGCTGATCGACACCCGCCCCGGCATCAAGGCGGCCTGGGAGGCCTTCGCGGCCGAGACCGGTGCCGCGATCGACGCGGAGCTCGTCATCACCCGCCTCGGCCCGCCGCTCGAACACGAGATGGCGTACTGGTTCCCCGAGGAGCACGTCCCGGAGATGGTGACCCGCTACCGGTCCCTGTACCCGGCGTACGCGATCGAGCCGTCGTTCCCGATGCCGGGCGCGCGGGACGCCATCGAGGCCGTACGCGAGGCGGGCGGGCGCACGATCGTCGTCACCGCGAAGAACGGCCCGCACGCCGAGCTGCACCTCGCGCACCTCGGCATCGCCCCGGACGCGGTCGCCGGCGGCCTCTGGGCCGAGGGCAAGGCGGAGGCCCTGCGCGCCCACGGCGCCCAGGTGTACGTGGGGGACCACGTCGGAGACGTCCGCGGCGCGGCCACGGCCGGCGCCTTCTCGGTGGCCGTCGCCACCGGCCCCTGCGCCGCCGAGGAGCTGAAGCACGCCGGCGCGGACGTGGTCCTCCCGGACCTGACGGACTTCCGCAGCTGGTGGGAGGGCTACCTGGCCTGAACCGGTGCGGTGGCGCCACCCCGCGCCTGCCGCCGCTGGGCGGCGATCGACCGCAGCACACCGGCGGCGGCGACGGCGAACCCGACCCCCATGAGCATGGAGACGGTGTACGCGACGGTGGGGAACGGGTCGGTCCCGAGGAACAGCGGAGCCACGGTGACCAGCGTCGCCACGGCGCCGACGGCGAAGAGGATCACACCGGCCTTGACGAGGCCGTCGCCCGGGGCGCTGTCGTTCTCCGGTGCGGCAGGGGTTTCACTACGCATCCGGCCAGGGTAGTTCCCAGGCCACAGGAACACACCGGCACCGTCTTGTCAGGGGCCTCCGGGCCATTAGCCTGGTGCCGGCGGGTCGGTGGACCCGCTGTTCGCCATACCCATCGACGAGTACGAGGACGAGGACAGACGTGCCTACCGGCAAGGTCAAGTGGTTCAACAGTGAGAAGGGCTTCGGCTTTCTCTCCCGTGACGACGGCGGCGACGTCTTCGTCCACTCGTCGGTGCTCCCTGCCGGAGTCGACGCCCTGAAGCCGGGGCAGCGGGTGGAGTTCGGGGTCGTCGCCGGTCAGCGCGGCGACCAGGCGCTGTCCGTCACCATCCTCGACCCGACTCCGTCCGTCGCCGCGGCGCAGCGCCGTAAGCCCGACGAACTGGCGTCCATCGTGCAGGACCTGACGACGCTCCTGGAGAACATCACCCCGGCCCTCGAACGGGGCCGCTACCCGGAGAAGACCCAGGGCGCGAAGATCGCGGGACTGCTGCGCGCGGTCGCCGACCAGCTCGACGTATAGGCCCCGGCTATACGGGTGTCTTGCCGATCAGGCCGGGCTCGCGGCGACAAGACACCCCCTAGGGGAACGACAGCGCGTCCGGGCCGAGGGGCGGTACGAGCCCCTCGGCCGCGGCGCGGGTAAGCAGCCCGCGGACCGCCGCGTAGCCGTGCTCGCCGAGGTCGGCCGTGAACTCGTTGACGTAGAGACCGATGTGCTGGTCGGCGACCTTCGGGTCCATCTCCTGGGCGTGTTCCAGGACGTACGGCCGGGAGGCGGCCGGGTCGTCCCAGGCCATCCGGACGGAGGCGCGGGCGGAGTCGGCGAGCCGTTCGAGGGTCTCGGCGCCGAGCGAGCGGCGGGCGACGATCGCGCCGAGCGGGATGGGCAGCCCGGTCGTCGACTCCCAGTGCTCGCCCATGTCGGCGAGGCAGTGGAGCCCGTAGTTCCGGTACGTGAAGCGGGCCTCGTGGATGACGAGCCCGGCGTCGACCTTGCCGTCGCGCACGGCCGGCATGATCTCGTGGAACGGCATCACGACGACGTCCCCGACGCCACCCGGCACGGCCTCGGCCGCCCAGAGCCGGAACAGCAGGTACGCGGTGGAGCGCTCGCTCGGGACCGCGACCGTCTTCCCGGCCAGATCGGCGCCGGTGCAGGGCTCCCGGGTGAGGACGAGCGGCCCGCAGCCGCGGCCGAGGGCGCCGCCGCAGGGCAGCAGCGCGTACTCGTCGAGGATCCACGGCAGCACCGCGTACGACACCTTCAGGACGTCGTGGGTGTCGGTGCCGCTCTCCGCCCAGCCGTTGGTGACGTCGATGTCCGCGAAGGTCACGTCGAGCCGGGGGGCGCCCGGGACGCGGCCGTGGGCCCAGGCGTCGAAGACGAAGGTGTCGTTCGGGCAGGGCGAGTAGGCGATCTTCAGCTTGGTCACGACGGCTCCAGCTCCACGAAGACGGTCTTGCCGAGCACCCGGAAGGCGTGCCCCAGCGCTTCCAGGGCCTCGCCGATGCGCCAGGTGGCCCGGTCCCGGGGCCCGACGGCGTTCGACACGGCCCGGATCTCGACGACGGGCACGCCGTACGCGGCGGCGGCCTCGGCGACGCCGAAGCCCTCCATCGCCTCGGCGGCGGCCCCCGGATGGCGGTCCGCGAGCTCGGCGGCGCGCCCCGCGGTGCCGGTGACGGTCGAGACGGTGAGCACGGGGCCCACGGTGTGCGCCCGGCCGCCGGCGTCCAGAGCGGCGGCGATACGGCCGGTCAGAGCGGCGGGCACGGGGTGCGCCGACCTCCCGAAGCCGAGCTCCTCGACGGTCAGGTAGCCGTCGGGCGTCTGGGCGCCGAGGTCGGCGGCGACGACGGCCGTCGAGACGACGACGGATCCGATCGGCGCGAGGGAGGGGAACCCGCCGGCGATCCCGGCGGAGACGATCAGGTCGTAAGGGGCGGCATCGGTGCCGGCCTCCGTGAGGGAGGCGTACGCGAGGGCTGTCGCCGTCGCGGCGGCCACGGCGGCGGGCCCGACCCCGCCGACGAGCACGTCGACGCGCAGGCGCGCGGCCTGCTCGTGTGGGGCCCGCGGGTCGCCGGGTTCGTGTGCGGCCCCGGCGCCGTCCGAGTGGCGGCGCAGGACGAGGCCCCCCGGCAGCGGGAGGAGCTCGGGGCCGCCGAGGCCGAGGCCGGCGGTGACGGAGTCCGCCTCCGCCGCCACGGCCGTCACGATCAGGATCCGGTGGACCACCGGACGATCAGGATTCCTTCTTCAGCTGGAAGTGCCAGACACCAGTCAGCTTCTTGCCGGTGTTCTCGACGATGGTCACCTGCGTGTCGTCGGTGGACTCGCCGGTGGGGCTCTGGCTGGAGAAGAAGGCGCTGGCCGGAATGGTCCGGTACGTCTTCTTGTACGGCTCGGGCTCGGCCTGCTGGCCGCCGAGGAAGATCGTCCAGCCGTTGTCCGCGATCTCGGGGTCGACCCCGAAGCGGATCTTGTCGTCCATCGCCACGGTGATGGACTTCTCGGCCTTCTTGTTGAGGCACTGCTGGATCTGCGACTCCTTGATCGCCTCGCCGTCGTTGTAACAGGAGGCTTCGGAGTTGATCGAGTCGGAGCCGACCGTCAGGGTCGCGATCGGAGTCGGCTTGTCGCAGGCGGAGAGTACGAGGAGCCCGGCGGAGACGGCCCCGAGGGCGACGGCGGCCCGGCGGCGCGAGCCGGAGAAGAACGCAACGGTCATGAGCCGAAGGCTATCGGGCCGCCGCGTCCGCGCCACGCGGGGGTACGGCGTGCCGCCCTCCGGTCCCGGAAGGTGCGGCGGGTGACGAGGGGCATCCCCGCCCATCAGGCCGGGCGCCGCCTAGGCCACCGGGGCCTTGGGGCGGCCCCTGGAGCCGGGGCGGCGGCGGGCCGCCGCGAGGAGGCCGCGGACCGCGAGGAGCGCGCCCAGGGCGAGGAAACCGGCCGCGACGGACATGCCCAGGGTCCCGTTCAGCGGCAGCGCGATCCCGATCGCCCCGCCCACCACCCACGCCATCTGCAGGGCCGTCTCGGACCGCGCGAACGCCGAGGTCCGCACCACCTCCGGCACGTCCCGCTGGATCAGCGCGTCCAGGGACAGCTTCGACAGGGCCTGCGTGATGCCCGCGACCGCGCCCAGGACCGCCACCATCACCCCGCCGAAGAACACCGCCGTACAGATCGCCGTACCGCAGACCACGCTGATCATCGTGGCGATGATCACCTCAGGGCCGTGCCCCCGGTCCCGGAGCAGCGAGCCGACCGCCGTACCGCAGGCGTTCCCGACGCCCGCCGCCACGCCCACGATCCCGAGCGAGACGGCGGCGCTCTGCCCCGACAGCGGGTGCTCGCGCAGCAGGAACGCCAGGAAGAAGATCAGGAAACCGGACAGCATGCGCTGTGCCGCGTTCGCCTCCAGGCCGTGCAGGACCGAGGGACCCACCGTCCGCAGGCTCGGTTTCCGCTCGCCGTGCGTCAGCAGGTGCGCCCGCCGCTCGCCCTTCGCCGAGTCCACCTTCGGCGGCATCCGCAGCGCCCAGAACGCCCCGAGCAGGAACAGCGCGCACGCCCCGTACAGGGGATACGGCGTCCCGAGCATCTGGAGCCCCGCCCCGACGGGCGCCGCGATCCCGGTCGCGAGGAGCCCCGCGAGGGTCACCCGTGAGTTCGCCTTCACCAGCGAGAACGTCGGTGGGAGCAGCCGTGGCACGACCGCGCTGCGCACCACGCCGTACGCCTTCGAGGCCACCAGGACCCCGAGCGCCGCCGGATACAGCTCGATGCCGCCGGTGGCGACCGCCGCCGACATCATGATCGCGAGGACCGCGCGGGTCAGCATCGCGCCGGCCATCGCCGCCCGCCGCCCGTGGGGGATCCGGTCCAGGAGCGGACCGATCACCGGGGCGAGGAGGGTGAAGGGGGCCATGGTGATGGCGAGGTAGAGGGCGACGCGGCCGCGGGCCTCGTCGGTCGGCACGGAGAAGAAGACGGTGGACGCGAGGGCGACGGTGATCATGACGTCCCCGGCGCCGTTCACGGCGTGCAGCTCGATCAGTTTCCCGAGCCCCGACTCACCCGCGCCATGCGCGTGCGTGGCCTTCCTGATGCCCTTCGCGGTCCCGGTGAACGGCAGGTGCAGGGCACGCCCGACGGACCGGCCCGCTCGGCTGAGCGGTCCGGCATGATCTTCGGATCGTGCGGGAGACCGTGCGGCTGCCACTCCGTCATAGTGCCCCACCGGCACGCCGGACGAACCGTGGCGCGGCGGGGGAGCCGGGTCGGAACGTCCCGGGCGACCCTCTCCGGCCTCGCTCCGGAACGTCCCCGGCGGGCGATCTCCGGGTCGTCTTAGGGTCGTCTTCGGGTCGCCCCCGAGCCGTCTTCGGGTCGTCCCGGAAGGTCTCCGGCTGTCCGTGATCCGGGCCACTTGGGGCGGGCAGGTGGGCGGAGGCCCGCGAACGGGGTAGCGTGCGTAGCGCGTCACCGGCGGAAGCTCTCGGCCGCGCGCCTCTTCGGCATCCCGCAGAATGGATGACGATAGGTGTGCCCGAGACACGCGAGACAAGTCGGGTGCGCGGACGTCGATGCGGCCCACAGGTCCGCTCCGCCCGCCGCCCGTGGCTTCGCTCCCGCCCCTCGGCCGGCGCACCCGTGAGACGGCGTAGGAGAGAAGCGAGACCTGTGAGTGCTGCGACGACGCGAAGCGGTACCCCGCGTACCCCGCGAGCCACGTGTATCCCCGACCGCCTGTGCGCCGAGGCACTAGACCTCGCGCGGGAGGCCGCCGAGGAGGCGGCCGCCCCCGGCGTCGTCGGCGCACACGTCGGGGTGGTCGCCGAGGGCGACCGCGTCGTCACCCATTACTTCGAGTCCAAGGAACCCGGCTACCGGGGCTGGCGCTGGGCGGTGACGGTCACCCGCGCCTCCCGTGCCAAGAACGTCACGCTTGACGAAACCGTCCTGCTGCCCGGCTCCGACGCCCTCCTCGCCCCCGAGTGGGTGCCGTGGAGCGAGCGGCTCCGCCCCGGCGACATGGGCCCCGGCGACCTCCTCCCCACCGAGCAGGACGACCTGCGCCTGGAGCCCGGCTACACGGGCGAGGACGCGCCGCCGCCGAACTCCGTGGTGTCGGAGGAGCTGGAGGAGCACCTCGACGCGGAGGACGCCGAGATCGTGACCCGTACCCCCGCGCGGGGGACGGTCGCCGCGGTCGCCGAGGAACTCGGCATGCGGCGGGCCCGAGTCCTCTCCCGGTACGGCCTCCACGTGGCGGCCGACCGCTGGGACGAGGCCTTCGGCGCCGCGACGCCGATGGCGCAGGCCGCGCCCGCCTCCTGCGAGTCCTGCGCCTTCCTGGTGCCGCTCGCCGGATCCCTGAAGCAGGCGTTCGGCGTCTGCGCCAACGAGTTCTCCCCGGCCGACGGCCGGGTCGTCTCCCTCGCGTACGGCTGCGGCGGGCACTCCGAGGCCGCGATCATGCCGAAGCCGCCGCGGCCGGCGCCGCCGGTCTTCGACTCGACGGCCGTGGACGCCTTCCCCCTCCGCCCGGCCAAGGACTCCGGCTCGACGACGGAACCGGACGACACCTCAGAGGACCTGGGCCACTCGTAAGTCCCGGGGGCGGCGGCGCGCCCCCCGTTGTGGGCATTCGTTCCGCTGGGGCGTGGGGGTCCCCCCGGACGGAGTCTGGGGGAGGGTGGGCACAACGGACGGCGCCCCTTGCCGGGCCTAGGCTTCCGCGCCTGAACCCGCACCCCGGGCGCGGTGCCGTACGGGGCTGTGCCCCCAGGCTCCGTACGGGGGGCCCACGCCCCCTGCGGAACAGATGGCGCGCAACCGGCGCGACCGGCAACCCGCAACCGTGCCACCGGCAACCCGCCCCCGGTAACCGCGCCGCCCCGCCGAATGCCCCCGCGCGCCCCGCCCCCCACCCGTGCCCCCGCAACCCCCGCCCCCCGCCGCGCGGTACCTTCGGGCCCCGGGCCTCAGGGTCCCGGAACCGAACCGAGCCCCCCGCAGGGTGCCCCCGCAGAGTGGAGTCAGACGTGAGCGTCAGCGTCCGGACGTCGACCGACGGAACCGACCCCTTCGGCACCGCACGGCTCCGGCGGGGCGTGCTCGACGCCTGGGGCGCCTCCCCCGCACGGTTCAGGGAGGACGCGAACGCCGAGGAGGACCTCGCCCTCGGCGGCTACCGCGACCGTCTCGTCGTCGAACTCGCCCAGAACGCCGCCGACGCCGCCCACCGCGCCGGCGTCACCGGCCGCCTCCGCCTCACCCTGCACCCCGCCGACCACGAGGGCCCCGCCGTCCTCGCCGCCGCCAACACCGGCGCCCCGCTGGACGCCGCCGGCGCCGAATCGCTGTCCACGCTCCGCGCCTCCGCCAAGCGCGAGCAGACCCAGGGCGCCGTCGGCCGCTTCGGCGTCGGCTTCGCCGCCGTCCTCGCGGTCACCGACGAACCCGCCGTCCTCGGCCGCCACGGCGGCGTCCGCTGGTCCCTCGCCGAGGCCCGCGAACTCGCCGCCGAGACCGCCCGCCACAGCCCCGGCCTCGGCGACGAACTGCGCCGCCGCGACGGCCACGTACCCCTCCTGCGGCTCCCGCTGCCCGCCGAGGGCACCGCCCCCGACGGCTATGACACCGTCGTCGTCCTGCCCCTGCGGGACACCGCCGCCCGCGACCTCGCCGAACGGCTCCTCGCCTCCGTCGACGACGCCCTGCTCCTCACGCTCCCCGGCCTCGCCGAGATCGTCGTCGAGACGGCGGAAGGGGTACGGACCCTCCGCCGCTCCGAGGACGACGGCTACGTCCGCGTCGACGACTCCGCCACCGGCACCCACCGCTGGCGGACCGTCTCCCACGGCGGCCCCCTCGACGCCGGACTGCTCAGGGACCGCCCGGTCGAGGAGCGGCTCCGCCCCCACTGGTCCGTCACCTGGGCCGTACCCGTGGACCCCGAGGGCGCCCCGCTGCACCCCCGTACGAGCCCCGTCGTGCACGCCCCCACGCCCACCGACGAGCCGCTCGGCATCCCCGCCCTCCTCATCGCGTCCCTCCCGCTGGACACCGCGCGGCGGCACCCGGCGCCCGGGCCGCTCACCGACTTCCTCGTGCAGCGCGCCGCCGACGCGTACGCCGAACTCCTCGCCGACTGGCGGCCGGTGACGACGGCCACGCTCGCCCTCGTCCCCGGCCCGCTCGGCAAGGGCCCCCTCGACGGGGCGCTGCGCGAGGCGATCCTGCACCGGCTGCCGAGGGTCGCGTTCCTGGCGCCCGCCGCCCCGTCCGAGGAACTCCCGGCGCTCCGCCCCATCGAGGCCGAGGTCGCGGAGGGCGCGGGCGCGGACACCGTCGACGTCCTCGCCGAGGTCTTCCCGACGCTCCTTCCGGCGGGCCTTGAGCGGCGGCCGGAACTCCGCACGCTCGGCATCGGCCGCGTACCCCTGACCGAGGCGATCGACCGCCTCGCCGGGGTGGACAGGCCCCCGACGTGGTGGTGGCGGCTCTACGACTCCCTCGCCGGCGTCGACCCGGACCGCCTGTCGGGCCTCCCGGTCCCGCTGGCGGCGCCGGATCAGGAGGAGGGGGCCCGGATCCGTACGGCCATCGGCCCCCGCCAGGTCCTCCTGCCGCAGGACCGGACCCCCGCCGAACTGACCCGGCTCGGTCTGAAGGTCGCCCACCCCGACGCCGCCCACCCGCTCCTGGAGAAGCTGGGTGCCCTGCCGGCCACGCCCCGCGCGGTCCTGACGACCCCGCAGGTACGGGCGGCGGTCGCGGCCTCCCTCGACGCGGGCGAGATCTGGGACGAGGACGCGCTGGACGCGGAGGAGCTGGCGGACACGGTCCTCGCCCTGGTCAGGGACGCGGAACTCGACCCCGGCGACGAACCCTGGCTCGGCGCGCTCGCCCTCCCCGACGAGGACGGCGAACTCTCCCCGGCGAGCGAACTGGTCCTGCCGGGCTCCCCCTTCGCGGCCGTCATGCGCGAGGACGAACTCGCCCACGTGGACGCCGACCTGGCCGCCCGCTGGGGCGAACAGCCCCTCGCCGCCTGCGGGGTCCTCGCGAACTTCGCCCTCGTCCGCGCCACCGACCTGCTCCTCGACCCGGACGAGGTCGAACCCCGCGAGGGCGACTACCCCGAGCCGGACGACGCCGGACTCCTCGACGCCGTCGACGTGTGGTGCGAGGACGTCCTCGACCGGCTGCCGGAATCGCCGGTACCGCCGGTGGCGACGGAGATCGTGGCCGTACGGGACCTGGACCTCGTCGCCGACGACGCCTGGCCGCAGGCGCTCGCGCTCCTCGCGCAGCCACCCCTCAGGGACGCCCTCACCCAGCCCGTACGGGTCCTCCTGCCGGACGGCACGACGGAGACCGTCCGCCCGTACACCGCGTGGTGGCTCCGCGACCACCCGGTCCTGGACGGCCGCCGCCCGGCGGGACTGCGCGCGGCGGGCTCGGACCCCCTCCTCGCCGGCCTGTACGACTCCGCCGACGCGACCGGCTTCGAGGACGAACAGGTCCTCCGGGCCCTGGGCGTCCGCACGTCCGTCCCGGCCCTCCTCGACGAGCCGGGCGGCGCGGCGGAACTCCTGACCCGCCTGGCGGATCCGTCGCGGGAGGTGTCGGCCACGCAACTCCACGCCCTGTACACGGCCCTGGCCGAACTGGACCCGGACCAGGTGACGCTCCCGGACGAACTGCGGGCGGTGGTGGACGGCGAGCTGGTCGTGGTCGACGCCTCGGAGGCGCTGGTGGCGGACGCCCCGGACCTCCTGCCGCTGACGGGCGGCCTGCCGCTGCTCCCGGTGTCCCCGTCCCACGCGGCGGACCTGGCGGAACTGTTCCAGGTGCGCCGGCTCAGCGAGGCGGTGGAGGCGGAGGTCACGACGGTGGGCGAGGAACACGAGGTCGCGCCCTCGGTCCACGCCCTCCTCGGACCCGCGACGCCCTCCTCGTACGTCGAGCACGAGGAACTCCACGCGGGCGGGGTGGAACTCGACTGGCGCCGTACTCCGGACGGCGTCGTCCACGCCTCCACCCTGGAAGGCGTGGCGGCGGGCCTGGCCTGGTCGGCCGGCCAGTGGCCCCGCCGCTTCGAGGTGGCGGCCCTCCTGGAGGACCCGTCGAGGACGACGGAACTGGCGCGGGACCGCTGGTTCGACTGACGCGTGGGGACGGGGGCGCCCTAAGAGGCGCCCGCCTCCATGAGCTCCTTCAGGTGTTCCTCGTTCCGAGGCATCTCCTTCCGGACGTGCGGCTTGACCACGAGCGGCACGAGGACCTTGCCGATGCCGTGCGACTCGAAGTCGAGCGACAGGGTCAGCCGGGACCGCCGGCCGTCGTCGAGCGGCTCGATCGTGCCCCTGACGTCACCGCGGACGGGCCCGTCGATGCCATGGAAGCGCCAGCTCCGCGGAGCGACGAGCTCCCTGACCTCCATGGTCATGGGCATCTCACGCCGCCCGATGCGGCGCTTCATGTGAATACGGGAACCGACTCCGAGCGGACCCTCACTGAGCTTGCTCGCGGAGAGGGCGCTTTCCTGCCACTCCGGGAGGTGCGCGGGATCCGTCACGTACGAGAAGACGTCCTCGGGGCTACGAGCGATGTCGATGGTCTCTTCGATGCGGGACATTACGCCCCCTCGGGTAGATATGACGACAAAATCATCCCACGCGGAAGGGCGCCGAAGCGAGCCCCGGCAAGGCGCGACGGCAAGCGCCAGGACGCGGACGGAGGGGGCCTACAGCGGTTCGCTGTGAGGCGTCACTCGCTGTCACAGTTCGTATAGGGCTCCACCCGGCCGACGCTCTCCTTGAGGACGAGGTCGATAAGGCCGGGGAACCGCTGGTCCAGTTCTTCCTTGCGCAGAGTGTTGATGCGCCGGGTACCGACGTCGTGCTGCCGGATGACACCGGCCTCCCGCAGGACGCGGAAGTGGCGGGTGAGTACGGACGCGGTGACGTTCCGGTTGAAGCCGCTGCAGGCCAGGCCGGGTGAGGCGGCGAGGGTGACGACGATGGTGAGCCGGGTCTCGTCCGCCAGGGCGCTCATGATCTTGAAGAGGTCGACGTCGTCCATGTCGGGGTGGACGAGCGGGGACGAGGTGCGACTGGCCATGAGGGAAGGGTACGCCCGGCTTCATGTTCGCGTTCGCGCGTACATGGGCTACAGTGAAGAAGCGGAATGACCTTCATCCCGCTTCCTCCCGCATCGCTAAGGATCTCCATGTCTGTGGATGTCTCGGAACTTTCGTCCGCCCCGTCGCTTTTCTCCCCCGTCTCCCTGGGGAAGACCGAACTCGCCAACCGCATCGTCATGGCACCTCTGACCCGGGTCCGGGCCGGCTCCTCCGGCATCCCCGGGGACCTGATGGTCGAGTACTACCGGCAGCGGGCGAGCGTCGGCCTGATCATCACCGAGGGCACCTACCCCGACCCCGCGTCGCAGGGGTGGGTCGGTGCACCGGGCATCGCCACCGACGAGCAGGCGGCGGGCTGGCGGCGGGTGTTCGAGGCGGTGCACGCCGAGGGCGGCCGCGTCTTCCTGCAGATCATGCACGGCGGCCGTGCCACCCACCCCGACATCAACGGCGGCCGTCGCGTCCTCGCCCCCAGCGCGATCGCCATCGACGGCACGACGTACACGGAGAAGGGGGAACAGCCCTACCCCGTGCCGGAAGCGATGACCGCCGCCGAGACCCGGACGGCCCTGGAGGGCTTCGTCGCGGCGGCCCGCAGGTCCATCGAGGCGGGAGCGGACGGCGTGGAGATCCACGGTGCCAACGGCTACCTGCTCCACGAGTTCCTCTCCCCGGCGGCCAATCAGCGCACCGATGAATACGGCGGCTCGCCGCAGAACCGCGCCCGCTTCGTCGCCGAGGTGGTCACAGCCGTCGCGGAGGCCGTCGGAGCCGAGCGGGTCGGGCTGCGGATCTCCCCGGAGATCGGTATCGGGGACACCTTCGAGACCGACCGGGACGACGTCCTGGCCACCTACGGCGCCCTGGTGGACCAGCTGCGTCCGCTGGGCCTGGCCTACCTCTCCGTGCTGCACGCGGAGCCGGGCGGCGAGCTGGTGCAGGAGCTGCGGCAGCGCTTCGACGGCAGGCTGCTCGTCAACAGCGGTTTCCTCGGGGGCCAGACCACCCGCGAGGACGCGATGCGGCGGATAGAGGCCGACCATGCCGACGCCGTGGTGGTGGGCCGAGCCCTGATCGCCAACCCCGACCTGGTGGAACGCTGGCAGGGCGGACACCCCGAGAACGAGCCGAGGCCGGAACTCTTCTACGCACCGGGCGCGGAAGGCTACACGGACTACCCCTTCCTGGAGACGGTCTGAGCCCACGACCACACCTGCCCGCACTGCGGTACGCCCTGGGGCGGAGGGTCGGTGAAGGCTTCTGGTGCGGCCGCCCTCTTTCCGAGATTCGCACCTTCCGCCACCGCGTCAAGGGCGCCTTCGGCGTCGCTGCGCGATGGGCTGCGCCCACCCTTGACCCGGCGCCGGAAGGCGCGCAACGACTCTCGGAGGGCGGCCCGGGGGACGGGTCCACGCGGGGGGCGGTGGCGTTCAACTCGCCGTGGGCGCCCGCGCGTCAGAGCAGGGCCGGGCATCGCTCCGGTTGGTTTGTGGGGTGCGGCGGGGTGGGTGGGGGCTTGGCCAGTGGCCGGAGCCGGTGGTTCAGTCTCCGCCGGCCGGGGGTGCGCGGAAGTGGATTGGGGTGGCCCTGCGGCGCTCAGCGTCGTGCGGTCGTGGACTGGTGGGGCTTCAGGCCCCGCTGGTCTGTCTGGCTGGGTGGTGAGGTGTCTCCGGCCGCGGGTGCGGGGCTAAGGTGCTCGTACTCCCAGTAACTTCCCCTGATCCGGCCTCTTGGGGGCTGGTTACCGCGAGTAGGAGCACGTTAGCCCCGGCTCTCGCTTCTTCTCGGCCTTCCGACCACCGGGAATGACCAGCGGGGCCTGAAGCCCGGCCATCCGGTACGCGCGCCCGCTGAGCCGGAGCCCACTGCCCCATTCAACAACCGCGCACCGGGAACCGACCGGGACGGACGCACCCACCCCGGCTACGAACCCAGCCCCCACCCACCGGCCCCATGGCCGCCCTCCGGCCCCGGTCACTGCCCGGGGCTCCGGTGACTCCGGCCCCCGGACCGCCCTCCGAGAGGTCTTTCGCTCCTGGAGGTGGTGGGTCAAGGGTGGAGCGCAGCGGAATCGGCGAAGCCGACGCGACGAAGGAGCGCCCTTGACGCGCCGCCTCCAGGAGCGACTCTCGGAAAGAGGGCGGTCCCACCAGAAGCCCACCGGACACGACCACCCCAAGGACCTTCGGCCTCACCGGGTGCCGGACGCGCCGCCCTACTCCTTCCGTTCGCCGATCAACTCGGCCAGGTGATGGACTGCGCGTCCGGAGTGACTGTGATCCGGAAGCGGTCGAGGGTCGGTGAACCGGCCCGCTGCCAGCGGGACACGTGATCCTCGATCCGGCTCCACAGGTGGTCCGGGCCGCCCTGGCGGACGGTCCAGCGTTTGCCGTCGTGGCGGAGGGCGGCCCACGACCCGGTCTCGACGTCGAGGAGTACGGGCCTGGTCTCGCCGCCGTCCACGGCGATCCGGACAAGCTGGGCGCGCGGGGCGGCGAGCTGGGCGACGAACCGGGTGGTCCAGTCGTCCAGGACGTCGGGGCCGAGGGCGGACTCGCGCTCTTCGCCGTCGTCGAGGTTGGGGAGCACCCCCACGGGCGGCGGGAGGTGGGGCCGGGCCAGCATGAAGGAGACCTGGCCGCCGAGGAGCCGGCCGTGAGCGGTGCCGTCGCTCTCGACGGTGAGGCGGGCGAGTTCGGAGGAGTACATCCAGCCGCACACCGTCGCCAGGATCTGGCCGCCGGGTCTGGTCTGGGCGAGCCAGGCCGGGGGGATCCGCAGAACTCCGCAGGCGGCCACGATCCGGTCGTACGGGCCCCCGCCCGGATCCCCGGCCAGACCGTCCCCGACGACCAGCCGTGGCAGGTGCCCGGTGACGCCGAGGGCGGCGCGGGCCCGAACGGACACGTCCTCGTCGACCTCCACGGAGGTCACCAGGTCGTCGCCGAGCCGGTGGCAGAGGAGGGCCGTCGAGTACCCGCTCCCGGTGCCGATCTCCAGGACCCGCATGCCGTCGCGCACGCGGAGGTCTTCGAGCATCCGGAGGACCAGGCCGGGCATGGTGCTGGAGCTGGTCGGGGTCCGGAGGATCCGGCCCCGGATGTCGCCGGGGGCGATCGTCCCCGCGATCTGGGTCACCAGCGATTCGTCCGAGTACGCGGCCGGGAGCCACGCCGGATCGTCCGGCATGACCGGCTCCCAGCCGGTGGGGCCGTCGCCGTCGACCCGCCGGAAGTAGCCGCCGCGCAGGAACTCGTGGCGGGGCGTGTCGAGCACGGCCCGACGCCATCGGCCTGAACGGAGGTGACCGTCGGCGGCGAGCCGGTCGGCCAGATTCCGCCGAAGGGTCTCGTCCTCGCTCATGTCGTCTTCCGTTCCAGAAGGTCGGCCATGGCCGCGACCATGGGCAGTCCCGTCTCCGGTTCCATCCACGCCCACTGCCCGGAGGGGTTGCACTCCAGGAACCACCATGCCCCCGCCCGGTCCACGGCGAAGTCGAACGCACCGAAGACGGGGGTGGCGTGGCCCATGGGCGGGGGCGTTCCGGTCGGGAGTCGGTCCGTGTGGTGGAACAAGGGGTACTCCAAGGGGGGTTGGGTCAGTGCTTGACGGGTTGGAGCGCGGCCTGGATGTTGTCGGCCGAGGTGGTCCACTCGACGCCGTTCGCCGGCCGGATGTGGGCGACGCGGACGGTCCGGCCGTCACCGTGTAGTTCGTGGGTGACGGCCGTCAGTTCGCCCTCCCCCTTGCTGGCGATGTCACGGACTCGGCTGTGCAGCAAGGGGTGCTGCTCGTAGCCGTCGGGCCCGACCGGGTTCACGTCTTCGCCGCGCTCAGGTCATCGGCCTCGGCCCGGCGCATGAACTTCACCCAGCCGACAGCCGCGCGCATGCGGAGCGCCCGGCTTGGGGCGCCAGGGGCCGGCTCGGACGCGATGTACGTCCTTCCGCTGGACCCGGGCGTTCTGCGAGGCAGGTGTGGCGCGCTCATTGCCCGCTCCTCTCCGACCGGGAACAGCCTCGGTCGATCGATGTGATGCTGAGTCAACTCGTTGACACCCACCGTGAGTACTGTGGGAGAGGCAGCGGGCCGTGAAAGCCGTGAAAGTTCAGGGGGCAGCCATGAAGGTGCGTACGCCGAACATCGACTTGGCCGCACTCTTCGAGGAAACCGGCTGGTCGCGAGGGCAGTTCATCCGTGCCATCGCCCGTGTGGGGTCCGAGGTCGGCCTCCCGTTCCAGTACGACGAATCCGCAGTGGCCCATTGGCTGGCAGGTACTCTCCCCCGGAAGCCGGTCCGCCCACTGATCCTGGAGGCTCTCGCTCGCAGGCTTGGCCGTCCCGTCAGCGCGCACGCCGCCGGGTTCGCCCCTGCGTCCGGCCTGTCCGAGGACGCACCGGATACCGTGGCGGGTCTGGCCGACCTCGGGAGTGCGGACATGGACCCATCGCGCAGGGGGGTGCTCGGTGCCGGAGTCTTCTCGGCCGCCGCGTCCATTCCCGGGTGGCCCGACGTGCGGGACCGGCTGGGGAGGGTGCAGGCCGACCCCCACACGCGGATCGGGCATCCGGAGGTCGAGGCGATCATCGCCATGACCGAGCATGTCAGCGATCTGGACGACAAGTTCGGTGGTCGGATGGCCCGTCCCATGGCGGCGGCCTTTCTCGTGAACACCATTGTTCCCGCGCTCCGGGCGACCGCCTCGGACGCCGTGAAGAACGCCCTGCGCTCTGCGGCAGCCGATCACTGTTACCTCACCGGGTACATGGCGATGGACGAGCGGAAGGACGGACTGGCCCAGCGGTACTACACCAAGGCGCTCGAGCTGGCCGGCGCGGCTGGTGATCACCTGACCTACTGCACCACCCTGCGTGGGATGAGCGTGCAGGCCGTGGACCTCGGGCACGGGCCTCTCGCCGTGCGCCTGGCCGACGCCGCAGCTGCGGCCGCCCCGCAGGCCGGCCCCCGCATGTTCGCGTTCCTCGCGGGGCAGCAGGCCCACGCCGCCGCGCAGACCGGTGACCGTATCGGGGCCCTGCTGCGCATCCAGGAGGCCGAGCGGGCCATGGACAGGGCGGAGTCGAGGGCGAAGGCCTTCGGGTCCTACGACCCGTCCGCGCTCAACTACCACGTGGGGCAGGTTCGCTACGAACTCGGCGACGTCTCCGGTGCGATCGAGTCGCTGGAGCTGGCCGATCGGCTGAGAGAGCCCGTCTACCGCCGCACGCGGGTGCGGTACAACGCCATGCTTGCAGAGCGGAAACTCGAGCTCGGGCGTCTGGAGGAGGCGTGCGCCGACTGGAACCGCGTGCTGGACGACTACCCGCATGTGCAGTCCGGCCGCTGCGACGACCGGGTGAAGACCATGGTCTCCGTCCTTCGGCCTCACCTGGGCAACGCCCACGCGCGCGAGGTACTCGAACGCGCTCGCCCCATGAGCACCTGAGCCGAACCGCTATCGGGAGGCCCACCCGCGCTGACATCCGCCCTCACCGGGTCGTGCCATCGCGCGTCCCGGTTCTGCTCGACGCCCTGTAATTAACGGGAGAGGACTCTTCCAACCCACCCCCTCCGTCCCCCAACTCCCCTCGCCACACGATCGGGTGAAGAGCGTCCGGTACGCGAACAGGTGGGGTTGCGCGTGCGCTACGGTCAGCCGTAATAGCGGCATATGACAAGTTGGCCCCCGACAGGACTGGCATCCTGGCGAGGGCCTGACCAAGTAGGAAGTAGCGCTTCCCCATGGCTGATCCGCAGTCTAACGCGGCCGATTCCGCGTACCCCGTTCCGTTCGAGATTCCCGTCGACGCGCCTCGCTCCGGGGTCATCCACGTGCGTCACCGGCACGCCGACCGGTTCACCGTCGTCGGCAACCATCTCGCCCAGCATCAGCGCCTGTCGGCCGTCGCCATCGGGCTCGGTGTCTACCTCCAGTCGCTCCCCGACGGCGCCGACGTCACCGTCAAGACGCTCACCCTGCGGTTCCGCGAGGGCGAGATCACCATCCGGCGGGCACTCAACGAACTGGTGGCCGAGGGGTACGTGGAGCGGCGGCGGGTTGCGCTCGGCGGCGGGCGGTTCGCCACGCGGACGGTGTCGTACGACAAGCCCGGCTGCGGGGCGGGGCGGAGCCGGCGGTCAGCCGCCGCGCCAGAGCCCGTACAGCCGGAGCCCGAGCCCGAGCCCATGGCCGTACAGCCCGATACCGGTCCCGGACCGGGGCCCGCGCCGGATCCCGCACCCCGGCCCGTACCGGCCCCGAAGGCCTCCGGCCTTCACACCCCCGCCGCCGGGATCCTCTCCCGCCTCCGGACCGTCGACTCCCGGCTGCTGCTCTCCTGGCGGGACGTCGTGCGGCTCGCGCCCGGCGTCGACGCGTGGCTGGCCAGGGACGCGAGTCCTGAGCAGGTGATCCGTACTCTCACGGCCGCCCTCCCGCCCTCCCACGTGCCCATCCATCATCCGGGCCGGTTCGTCGAGTTCCGGCTCTCCGCGCTCCTGCCGCCCCCGCTAGCCGCCGTACCCCCGTCGTCCGTGACCGACGGTCCCGCGCCGCTCGTCAACTGCGACGGGTGCGACCGGGCCTTCCGCAGCCACGACCCGGACGCCGGTTGTTCCGACTGCCGCCGCGCCGCCTGAGGTGGGTTTCCGAGGTCCTTAAGGTGATCCGGCTTCGGGGGCTTCTGGTGCGGCCGCCCTCTTTCCGAGAGTCGCACCTTCCGCCACCGCGTCAAGGGCGCCTTCGGCGTCGCTGCGCGATGGCCTGCGGCCACCCTTGACCCGGTGACGGAAGGCGCGGAACGACTCTCGGAGGGCGGCCCGGGGGACGGGTCCTCGCGGGGGGCGGGACTTTTGTCGCGCTCCGTGGGCGCCTGCGGGTCAGAGCGAGGGCCGGGCATCGCTCCGGTTGGTTTGTGGGGTGCGGCGGGGTGGGTGGGGGCTTGGTTCGCAGCGTGGGCGGGTGCGTCGGTCCCGGCCGGCTCGGGGTGCGCGGAAGTTGAATGGGGCGGCCCGGCGGCGCTAAGCGTCTTGCGGTCGTGGATGGCGGGGCTTCAGGCCCCGCTGGTCATCCCCGGTGGGTGGAGCGGGGCTTGGGGAGGTGCGTCCGGGGGCTAACGTGCTCCTACTCGCGGTAACTCCCCTGATTCGGCCTGTTTGGGGCTGGTTACCCCGAGTAGGAGCACGTTAGCCCCGGCTTGTGCTCCTTCGCGGACTTCCCACCCACTCAGACGGACCAGCGGGGCCTGAATCCCGGCCGACCACGACCGCAAGACGCTGAGCGCCGTCCGGCTGCCCCATTCCACTTTCGCGCACCCCGAACCGACGGGGACGGATCCACCCACCCCCGCTACGAACCCAGCCCCCACTCACCGGCCCGACAGGCGCCGTCCGGCCCCGGCCGCTGCCCGGGGCTCCGGTGACCCCGGCCCCCGGACCGCCCTCCGAGAGTGTTTTCGCTCCTGGAGGTGGTGGGTCAAGGGTGGCCGGAGGCCATCGCGCAGCGACGCGACCGCAGGGAGCGCCCTTGACGCGCCGCCGGAAGGAGCGACTCTCGGAAAGAGGGCGGTCCCACCAGAAGCCCGCCAGTCACGACCGCCCCAAGAGCCTCACTCGTCGCCGGGTGCGTCCACCCGTAACCGTGCACGGCCGAAGCCCCGAGCCGTTTCGGCCCGGGGCTTCGGAGAGATGAACCGCGGTCGGTCAGGGACGGTCAGCCCTCGACCCAGGAAGCGCTGCCCGCCCCCGTACCGCCTCCGCATTCGCCCGAGGACGTGCCGCGCTGACCGGGGTTCAGCGTGACCCACTGGCCGTACGTGTCCGGCCACCAGCCGCAGACGATGGTCGCTCGGAAAGCGATGGCGCGGTTGGTGTTGTTGGTGCAGTCCGCGAAGCCCCGGTAGCCGTTGACCCACGTGCGGCAGTTCAGCTCGTTCGCCGCCGCGCGGGGTGCCGGCTCGGTGGTGTGGGCGCTCGCGGGGGCACCCGCCGAGAGCAGGGCAGCCCCGACGAGGGCGGCCAGGGTGACAGGAATCGTGCGTGGCATCGGTTTACTCCCGCGTGGTGCTGGATGTAGTGCTCACATAGATAACGGACATCTCGCCCGGAGGGTGCGGAGTTTCATCCCGCCGGGAACCGTCGGTCCACCCACCTCCACGCGAGCTCCAGGAGCAGGCCTCCCGTCGCCGCGATGGCGACCGCCGCCCACGGCATCGTCGTGCCCACCAGCTTCAGCGCGAAGAAGTCCTGGAGCCAGGGGACGACCAGGACCAGGAGGAAGGCGCCGCCCATCGTGGCGACCAGGGTGAGGCGCCACCAGGTGTAGGGGCGGGCGATGATCGCGAGGACCCACATGGAGACCAGGAAGAGGGTGAGGGTCGCCGCGCTCGTCTCCGCTTCCAGGGCGCCTTCGCCGCGGTAGTGGTGGCGGGCGAGGAGGTACGTGGTGAAGGTGGCCGCCGCCGCGATGACGCCGCCGGGGATCGCGTACCGCATGACCCGCCGTACGAAGTTCGGCTTGGCCCGTTCCTTGTTGGGGGCGAGTGCGAGGAAGAAGGCCGGGACGCCGATGGTGAGGGTGGAGAGGAGGGTGAGGTGGCGGGGGAGGAAGGGGTACTCGACCTGGGAGACCACCACCAGGACCGCCAGGAGGACCGAGTAGACGGTCTTGGTGAGGAAGAGGGTGGCGACCCTCGTGATGTTGCCGATGACCCGGCGCCCCTCCGCCACCACCGACGGCAGCGTCGCGAAGCTGTTGTTCAGGAGGACGATCTGCGCGACCGCCTTCGTCGCCTCCGAGCCCGAGCCCATCGAGACGCCGATGTCGGCGTCCTTCAGGGCCAGGACGTCGTTGACGCCGTCGCCCGTCATGGCGACGGTGTGGCCGTGGGACTGGAGCGCCGCCACCATGTCCCGCTTCTGCTGCGGGTTGACCCGTCCGAAGACCGCGTTCTCGTCGAGGACCTTCGCCATCTCCTCCCGGTCGGTCGGGAGGGTGCGGGCGTCCACCGTGTTCGCCGCGCCGGCCATGTCCAGCTTCGCGGCGACGGCGCCGACCGAGACCGCGTTGTCGCCCGAGATGACCTTGGTCGCGACGTTCTGGTCGGCGAAGTAGGCGAGGGTGTCGGCGGCGTCGGGGCGGAGGCGTTGTTCCAGGACGACGAGCGCCGTGGGGCGGGCGTCGGTGGCGACCTCCGGGTCGTCGAGTTCGTGTGCCGTACGGGCGAGGAGGAGGACCCGCAGGCCCTGTTCGTTCAGGTGGTCGATCTCGCTCAGGGTCGGGTCGTCGGCCGCGAGCAGCACGTCGGGGGCGCCCAGGAGCCAGGTGGAGTTCTCGCCGTCGCCCTCGCTGAAGGACGCCCCGCTGTACTTGCGGGCCGAGGAGAACGGCAGTGCCTGCGTGCACCGCCACTCCACCGTGTCCGGGTACGCCTCGATGATGGCCTGCAGGGAGGCGTTCGGGCGCGGGTCGGAGTCGCCGAGGGCGCCGAGCACCTTCCGTACGTACGTCTCGTCGCCGCCGTTGAGGGGACGGAGCTCCGTGACGTCCATGCCGCCCTCGGTGAGCGTGCCCGTCTTGTCCAGGCAGACGACGTCGACGCGGGCGAGCCCCTCGATGGCGGGCAGCTCCTGCACCAGGCACTGCTTGCGGCCCAGGCGTACGACTCCGATGGCGAAGGCGACCGAGGTGAGCAGGACGAGGCCCTCGGGGATCATCGGGACGATGCCGCCGACCGTGCGGGCGACGGAGTCCTTGAAGTTGTTGTCCTTGGCGACGAGCTGGCTGATGATCAGCCCGATCGCCGTCGGGACCATCATCCACGTCACGTACTTGAGGATCGTGGAGATGCCGGAGCGCAGCTCGGAGTGGACGAGCGTGAAGCGGGAGGCCTCCTCGGCGAGCTGCGCCGCGTACGCCTCGCGGCCGACCTTGGTGGCGGTGAAGGCGCCTCCGCCGGCGACGACGAACGAGCCGGACATCATCGGGTCGCCGGGTTTCTTGACGACCGGGTCGGCCTCGCCGGTGAGGAGGGACTCGTCGATCTCCAGGCTGTCGGCCTCGGCGACCTCGCCGTCGACGACGACCTTGTCGCCGGGGCCGAGTTCGATGAGGTCGCCGAGGACGATCTCGGAGGTGGAGAGTTCGGCGGTCACGCCGTCCCTGCGGACGGTCGGCTTGGCTTCGCCGATGACGGCGAGTCCGTCGAGGGTCTTCTTGGCGCGGAGTTCCTGGATGATGCCGATGCCGGTGTTGGCGATGATCACGAAGCCGAAGAGGCTGTCCTGGATCGGGGCGACGAAGAACATGATCACCCAGAGGACGCCGATGATCGCGTTGAAGCGGGTGAGGACGTTGGCGCGGACGATGTCGGTCGCCGAGCGGGAGCTCCGTACCGGTACGTCGTTGACCTCGCCGCGCGCGACGCGCTCGGCTACCTCGGCCGAGGTGAGCCCGGCGGCGCGGTGCACGACGGGCGGGCGGGCCGCCTCGGTCTCACTGCCGTCCGTGTCGATCTTCGCCCGCTGAGTCATGTTTTCGACGGTACGACCGGAACGGGGCGTTCACCTGCCGGGGAAGGCGAAGATCAGACCGGGGGAGGAGGGGAATGGTCCCCGGGTGCTACGCGGCCGGGGCGATTCGGGGGCTGGTCTCAGGGGTTGGGCCTCGGACGCCGGGTCTCGGGCGCCGGCTCTCGGGCGCCGGGCGGCCTCGGGCGCCGGGTCTCCGGGCTACGCCCCGTGCGCCTGGGCGTCCGGCCCCGCCGTCCGTGCCGCCGCCTCGTGCCGCTTGATCGCCGCGTCCCTCTTCCGTACGTACCAGATGCCGATCAGGCCGAGGCCCGCGCCGGCCAGGCAGGTCCACACCCACCAGGTGAGGTCCCGGTCGTCGAACCAGCCGTAGAAGGGGACCTGGACGACGAAGAGGACGAACCACAGGATCGTTCCGCCGGTGATGGTGGCGACGACGGGCCCTTCGAGGGGCTCGGGTGCCTCGTGCTTCGGTGTCCACTTCGCCATGGGGCCAGTCTAGGTGGCGCGAAATCGTACCCACGCATGGTCTACGCGCGGAGATAGACGCTGGCTCGCTCATGTGTTCATACTGAAACGGTTTGCCTCTGGCGGGTTTCCTTCGTATGAACCGCCAAAAGATCCCTTTAAAACGGACTTCTCCGCTCCGAAGAGGAACCCACCCCCATGAGCACCACGGCCACCGCCAAGGCCACATCTCCCGAGGGACCCCAGGGCCCCGAAGGCCCCGTCTCCGGTCTCGACCGCTACTTCAAGATCTCCGAGCGCGGCTCGACCGTCGCCCGCGAGGTCCGCGGCGGCTTCGCCACCTTCTTCGCGATGGCCTACATCATCGTGCTGAACCCGATCATCCTCGGCAGCGCCAAGGACATGTACGGGCACCAGCTCGACGGCGGCCAGCTCGTCACCGCCACCGTCCTCACGGCGGCGTTCTCGACGCTCCTCATGGGCGTCATCGGCAACGTCCCGATCGCCCTCGCCGCCGGCCTCGGCGTCAACACGGTCGTCGCGCTCCAGCTCGCGCCGCAGATGTCCTGGGCCGACGCGATGGGCATGGTCGTCCTCGCCGGTGTCGTCGTCATGCTGCTCGTCGCGACTGGTCTGCGCGAGCGCGTGATGAACGCGGTCCCGGTCGGCCTCCGCAAGGGCATCGCGATCGGCATCGGCCTCTTCATCATGCTGATCGGCCTCGTCGACTCGGGCTTCGTCTCCCGCATCCCCGACGCCGCGCACACCACCGTCCCGCTCCAGCTCGGCGGCGACGGTCACCTCACCGGCTGGCCGGTCCTGGTCTTCGTCCTGGGCACGCTCCTCACCCTCGCCCTGATCATCCGCAAGGTGCCGGGCGCGATCCTCATCTCGATCGTCGTCATGACGATCGTGGCGATGGTGATCAACGCGGTCGCGACCGTTCCCTCCTGGGGCCTCACGACCCCCGAGTGGCCGGGCAACCCCGTCGCCTCGCCCGACTTCGGCCTCGTCGGCGAGGTCAGCCTCTTCGGCGGCTTCGAGAAGGTCGGCTACCTGACCGGCGTCCTCTTCGTCTTCACCGTGCTGCTGTCCTGCTTCTTCGACGCCATGGGCACGATCCTCGGCGTCGGCGACGAGGCCAAGCTGATCGACAGGGACGGCAACTTCCCCGGCATCAACAAGGTCCTCCTCGTGGACGGCCTGGCCGTCGCCTCCGGCGGCGCGACCTCCTCCTCGGCCACCACCTGCTTCGTGGAGTCCACGGCGGGCGTCGGCGAGGGTGCCCGTACGGGTCTCGCGTCGGTGGTCACCGGCGGTCTGTTCTCGGTGGCGCTGTTCCTCACGCCGCTGGCCACGATGGTCCCGTCCCAGGCGGCGACGCCCGCGCTGCTCGCGGTCGGCTTCCTGATCCTGGCCGGTTCGGTCAAGGACATCGACTGGAGCGACTTCACCATCGCGGTGCCGGCGTTCCTCGCCATGGTGATGATGCCGTTCACGTACTCGATCACGAACGGCATCGGCATCGGCTTCATCGCGTTCAGCGTGCTGCGCCTCGCGGCCGGCCGGGGCCGTGAGGTGCCGGTGGCCATGTACGCCGTGTCGGCGGTCTTCGTCTTCTACTACGCGATGCCGGCGCTCGGCCTCACGTGATCGGGGGGCGCGGCGGCCCCCGGGCCGTCCGCGCCGTCCTCCCCTTCCTCCGCGTAGAACTTCTCCGTCTCGTCGACGGCGGTCTGGAACCGCTCGTCGAAATCCTCCCGAATGAGCGTCCGGACGACATAGTCCTGGACGCTCATTCCTCTTTTCGCGGCGTGGCTTCTGAGCCGGTCGAGCAGCTCACCGTCGATGCGCAGGCTGAGCACTGTCGATCCCATGCCGTTCAGGGTCGGGGCAGCCGGGGCATCTTTGCGTCACTTTCTGGATCGGACTCACTCGTTTGGGTGATACATGGATGCCGGAGTGTGATCTGGCCTGCGCTGTGCTGCCACCTGCGGGGCCGGATACGGGTGTGATCCGCGTGACGTCGGCGCGTTCCCGTTGGTATTTAGCGAGAGTAATGAGTTAGGCTAACAAACATGCCTGACCTGTCCCACGGCACCGCCGACGACGACGCGGCCGTGAACGCGCTCCGCTCCTCCGTCATGCGACTCGGCCGACGCCTCAAGCACCAGCGCGTCGACGAGTCGCTGAGCCCCACCGAGATGTCGGTGCTCGGCACCCTCGCGCTCTGCGGCTCCGCCACCCCCGGCGAGCTGGCCCGCAAGGAGCACGTCCAGCCGCCGTCGATGACCCGCATCGTCGCGCTGCTCGAAGCCAAGGGACTGGTCCGGCTCGAGCCGCACCCCGACGACCGACGGCAGAAGGTCGTCAGCCAGACCGAGCGGGCCGAGGCCATGCTCGAAGAGTCCCGCCGCAAGCGGAACGCCTGGCTGGCCACCCTCGCCGAAGGCCTGGACGAGGACGAATGGGCCAAGCTGCGCGCCGCCGCCCCGGTCCTGGAGAAGCTCGCCCACCTGTAATCCACGCGCCAAGGAGGCGACGCACTTTGAGTACGGGACCCGGAGCAGACTCCGCACCCGTCCACAAACCCACCCTCAAGACCCGCGGGCGGGGGGAAACCTTCTCCTCGCTCCGTATCCGCAACTACCGGCTGTTCTTCACCGGAGCGATCGTCTCCAATACCGGTACGTGGATGGCCCGCATCACCCAGGACTGGCTGGTCCTGAGCCTCACCGGCTCGGCCGCCGCCGTCGGCATCACCACGGCCCTGCAGTTCCTGCCGATGCTGCTCTTCGGCCTGTACGGCGGTGTCATCGCCGACCGCTACCCGAAGCGGCGCCTGCTGCTCTTCAGCCAGGCCGCCCTCGGCCTCTGCGGCCTCGCACTCGCCGTCCTCACCCTCTCCGGGCACGTCCAGGTCTGGCACGTCTACCTGATCGCCTTCCTCCTCGGCATGGTGACGGTCGTCGACAACCCGGCCCGGCAGGCGTACGTCTCCGAGATGGTCGGCCCGAAGCAGCTCCGCAACGCCGTCTCGCTCAACTCCGCGAACTTCCAGTCCGCGCGGCTCGTCGGCCCCGCGGTCGCCGGTGTCCTCATCGCCGGGGTCGGCAGCGGCTGGGCCTTCCTCCTCAACGGCCTGTCCTTCCTCGCGCCCCTCGTCAGCCTCCTGCTCATGCGGACGAGCGAACTCCACAAGGTGGAGCGCGCGCCGCGCGGCAAGGGCCAGCTGCGGGAGGGACTGCGGTACGTGGCCGGGCGGCCGGACCTGATCTGGCCGATCGTCCTCGTCGGCTTCGTCGGCACGTTCGGGTTCAACTTCCCGATCTGGCTCACGGCCTTCTCCGGTGACGTCTTCCACGTCGGCGCCGGCATGTACGGCTTCCTCAACACCCTGATGGCGGCCGGCTCCCTCGTGGGCGCCCTCGCGGCGGCCCGGCGGGGCTCGACCCGGCTGCGGATGCTGGTCCTCGCGGCCGGCGTCTTCGGCGTCCTGGAGATCGCGGCGGCCCTGTCGCCCACGTTCTGGCTGTTCGCCGTACTGCTCGTGCCGATCGGCATGATCGGCCTCACGGTGAACATCACCGCGAACTCCGCCGTCCAGATGGCGACGGACCCGGCCATGCGGGGCCGGGTGATGAGCCTCTACATGATGGTCTTCGCCGGCGGCACCCCGATCGGCGCGCCGCTCCTCGGCTGGATCACCGACACGTACGGCGCCCGTGTCGGCTTCGCCACGGGCGGCGCGATCTCGCTGGCGGCGGCGGTCCTCGTGGGCCTGGTCCTGGCCAGGGTCGGCGGCCTCAGGGTCGCCTGGACCTGGCACCACGGGCACCCGCAGGTGCGGTTCGTGGCGCGCGAGCGGCTGGCGACGGCGGCCTGACTCCCGGGGGCGGGGCGTGGGTTCTGCCCGCCCCGCCCCGGAGAGGTGGAGGCTCTGGCTCCGCCTCACCAGGGCGGGAGTGGAGTTTCTGCCTCCGCTCCGGCCACCCGCCAGCCCCCCGCATCACTCCCTTGATCCCTCGCTCACGTGTGCGAAGATCGCGGCACCGTGCAGGTGAGTGATCTTGAAAGGGGGGCTTACACGCCCATGTCCCTACGTTCCGCCCACATACCGAGCCGCCGCCGAGGCCCCGGCTCGTCGAAGGCTCCGGCGGCCGCCACCGCACCGCCGCAGCGACGGATCGGAGCCGTTCCGTCATGCCGCTGAGCCGCCGTACCCTCCTGACCGCGATGGCCGCCACCCCGGCCCTCGCCCCGGCCCTCGCCCCCGTCGGCGCCGCCCATGCGGCCGCGCCCGCGGCCGGCACCCACACCGCGTCCGCGTCGGCGGCCGTCGCCGGGAGCCTGCCGCCCGGCAGCCTGCCCCCGGGGCACAGGTTCGACCTGAAGGCCGAGCCCGTCGACCTGTACGGCAAGGAGCTCCTCCTCGCCCAGACCAGGGTGCACCAGCAGGTCGCCTTCGATCCGGTGACCGGCCTGGCCTACGCCGTACAGCTCATCAGCGGCAACCGCCAGCTCAAGGACGAGCCCGCTCGTGTGCCCGGCGAGGACCGCAACCGCCTGGGCCACCTCTGCGTCAACCAGCTCGCGCCCGACGGCACCGTCCTCGCCGTCATGTACCTGAGGGGCTTCGGCCACGGCGGCGGACTCGGCGTCGAGCACGTCGACGGCACGCCCTGGCTCTGGCTGGAGACCGACGCGGACCCCGTCACCAGCGACGGGAACCCCGACACCGACGAATTCGCCTACGGCAAGCACATCGGCCGGGTCGCGTTCACGCCCGACGCCATCGTCGACGCCGGGAGCGGGCTCGTCGAGGTGTTCGACCCCGTCCCCGGGGCCACCCGGATCACCCCGTCACTGGACGTCGACCACGGCCGCATCGCGGTGCACCACGTGTCGTCCGGCGTCGCGGAGTACCGCGTCTACGACTTCGCGGCCTTCAAGCGCCGCGAGTTCACCCCGCAGCGCAGCTTCCCGGCGAAGTACCGCACCCAGTCCTGGTGCCTGTACGGGAACCTCGTCTACCAGAACGAGGGCAGCGCCTACAGCGCCACCAACCCCAGCCCGGGCAACTCCTGGTGGAACGTCTACGACGTCACCGCCGGCCACGTGATCGAGCGGACCTTCAACGCCACCGCTCTCCACCTGGTCCACCGCGAGACCGAAGCCATCACCGTCCGCCGAACGCCCGACGGGCCGCAGCTCGTGTTCGGCTTCGCCACCCAGGAAACCCGACACATGGCCCTTTACGGCATCACCGGCACCACCGACGGCACCGGCGACCACGTCCCGTGGACGTCCCTGGAGTGGGACAAGACCCTCTACGCCGCCTCCGGCACCTACCTCCCGCAGTACCGCCAGACGGGCAACCGCGTCGACCTCCACCTCCGGGTGAGCCGCGTCGACGGCAAGGCGTGGACCAGTGGCGACACGATCCTGATCCTCCCGCCGCACCTCCGCCCCAACCGCAGCCAGGGCATGGTGGGCCAGACGACCGGCGCCGGCACTGTCACCGGTCCCTTCACCGTCCGCTGGGAGGTCTCCTCCGACGGGGCGCTGCGCGTCTTCGATGAGCGCGGGATCGTCGGCTGGATCGGGCTGCACGCGGGGTACTTCACCAGCTGATCGCGGGACCGGATGATCGCGGGACCGGATGACCGGCGACCGGCTGTCCGCGTGACCGCGTGACCCGCTGGCCGTGTGACCGGCTGGCGGTGTGACCGGCTGTCCGCGTGGGCAGCCGGTTCGCCCGCCGAGCCGGCCGTGTGCCCAGCCCGGCCGCGTGCCCAGCCGCTGCTCCGTGGGCACGCGGCCGGGTCGCGGACCCGTCAGACCCGCCGCTCCAGGACCTGGCCCTCCCACTCGCCCACCGCGAAGGTCTCCGTCCGGGTGAAGCCCTGGTTCTCGTAGTACGTGATCAGGCGGCCCTCGCTGCCCGCGAAGCAGTCGACACGCAGCAGTGACACCCCCTGCCGCCGCGTCTCCGCCGCCGCGTGCTCCAGGAGCGCCGCCCCCACCCCGTGCCCGTGGAACCGCACGTCCGTCGCGAGGAGCCGTACGTACACCTCCGGCTCGCCCGCCGGCTCGACGTACTGCCCTGGGAACGGCGTCAGCGTCATCGTCCCCGCCGGTACGCCGTCGATCTCGGCGATCCACGGATCGCCCGCGCCCATGGTGTCCTCGACCTGCCGCACCGCCTTGGGGCGCGCCGAGAACGGCTCCGTGCCCCACTGGGCGGTGATCCCCTTGCCGTTGAGCCAGACCACGGCACTGTCCAAGACGCCGAGTATCGCGGGGAGGTCCTCCGCCCGGCCCTTCCTGATGCTGATCTTCATGCCCGCGAGGCTAACCGCTGCCACACTCGCCTCATGAGGCTTTTCGCCGGCGTCCTGCCGCCGCCCAGCAGGCTCGACGAGCTCGGAGACGTCGTCGACCGTCTGCACCGGCTGCCCGGGGCCGAGGGGCTCCGCTGGACCTCGCGGCCCGGGTGGCATCTCACGCTCGCCTTCATGGGCGAGGTCGACGAGGAGCTGCTGCCGGAGCTGCGCGTACGGCTCGCCAGGGCCGCGCACCGCACCCCGCCGTTCCCGCTGCGGCTGCACGGCGGCGGCCACTTCGGGCGGCGCGCGCTGTGGACCGGGGCGGCCGGGGGCCTGGACGAGCTGCGGCTGCTCGCCGAACGCGCGGACGCCGCCGCGCGCCGGGCCGGGGTCCCGATGGAGGAGCACCGCCGTTACCAGGCGCACGTGACGGTCGCCAGGGCCCGGACGGGCGTGGTGGACCTCCACCCCTTCCTCGACGTGCTCGGCGGCTTCGAGGGCACGCGGTGGCAGGTGGGCGAGCTGGCCCTGGTCCGGTCGAACCTGCCGGTGAGCGGGGTGCCGGGCGAGCAGCCGAGGTACGAGAAGGTCGACGGCTGGCCGCTGGAGGGAGCGGACGGGACGGGGTGAAGGGCCCGTCGGGGCGGCCGGGTAACCTCGAAGGGTGGATCCGAAGACCCGTAACCGAATCATGGCCGGCGTGCTCGTACTGATGTTCGCGATCATCGCGGTGGCATCCGTGGCCGGCCTGTAGCCGCCGGACGCCTCAGCGGGCGCTCGCGGGCCGCCGTACGCCGCGGCCGGCCCTCGTCCGCCACCTCGTGGGAACCCCCTTGCTTCGAGCGCACTCGAAGCAGTTGGCTTGACGCCCATGGAGTACACGCAGCTCGGACGCACCGGACTCAAAGTCAGCCGACTCGTCCTCGGGACGATGAACTTCGGTCCCCAGACGGACGAAGCCACCAGCCACGCCATCATGGACACGGCGCTGGACGTGGGGCTCAACTTCTTCGACACCGCCAACGTCTACGGCTGGGGTGAGAACAAGGGCCGGACCGAGGAGATCATCGGTTCCTGGTTCGCGAAGGGCGACGGCCGCCGCGACAGGACCGTCATCGCCACCAAGGTCTACGGGAACATGGGCGCCGACGGCGAGGCCTGGCCCAACCACGACAAGCTGTCGGCGCTGAACATCCGCCGGGCGGTCGAGGACAGCCTCAAGCGCCTCGGCACCGACTACATCGACCTCTACCAGTTCCACCACATCGACCGCTCGACCCCCTTCGACGAGATCTGGCAGGCGGTCGACGTCCTGATCCGGCAGGGCAAGATCCTCTACGCCGGTTCCTCCAACTTCCCCGGCTACAAGATCGCCCAGGCCAACGAGACCGCCGCCCGGCGCGGCTCGGTCGGCCTCGTCAGCGAGCAGTGCCTCTACAACCTGTTCGAGCGGCGCGCGGAGATGGAGGTGATCCCGGCCGCGCAGGAGTACGGCCTCGGGGTCATCCCCTGGTCGCCGCTCCACGGCGGCCTGCTCGGCGGTGTCCTGAGGAAGGAGACCGAGGGCAAGCGGCGTACGGAGGGACGCGCGGCGGCCACGCTCGCCGACCCGGCGGCGCGGGCGCAGTTCCAGGCGTACGAGGACCTGCTCGACAAGCACGGTCTCGAACCGGGGGAGACGGCTCTCGCCTGGCTGCTCACCCGCCCGGGCGTGACGGGCCCGATCGTCGGCCCCCGGACGCCCGAGCAGCTGACGAGTGCGCTGCGTGCGCTGGAGCTTGAGCTGAGCGAGGAGCTCCTGTCCGGCCTCGACGAGATCTTCCCGGGCCCGGGGCCTTCCCCGGAGGCCTTCGCCTGGTAGTGGTCGCTCCTGAGGGGCGGTCGCGCCTCAAGGGCCGGTCGCTCCTCAGGAGTCGGTCGCTTCTCAGGCGCCGCCCAGCCAGCTCGTGGCGTCCAGGCGGAACGCCGTCTCGGCGGGGACGACGTTCCGCAGGGACGCCTCGATGTCCCGTACGCGGTCCGCGCCGAGGGTCGCCGCCCACTCCGCCCGCAGTTCGTCGAAGATCGCGGCGGAGCGGGCGAGGGCCTCGTAGCCGCGCGGGGTGAGGTGGACGAGTTTGCGGCGGGCGTCGGCGGGGTCGTCGGCGCGCTCGGCGTACCCGAGGGTGAGCAGCCGGTCGACGGTCTTTCCCGCCGCCTGCTTGGAGACGCCGAGGCGCCGCCCGATGTCGCTGGCGGTGGCGCCGTGGGCGCCGATGGCCTGCATGGCGAAGCCGTGCGCGGGGCGCAGGTCGGGGTGGCCCTCGGCGGCGAGGCGGGTGTGCAGCCGGTCGATGAGGGTGCGGAAGCCGCCGAAGAGGAGCAGGGGGAGTTCGTACCCGGGCCCGTCGGCTGGTCCGCTTATCCCCTTGCCCTGATCGACAACCTGGTTTACTTTCTCCCTGTCGGCATGGTCAACCATGTTGTCGATCCTATCCTCTCGTCCGGCCCGCTCGCATCGGAGACGCCTTGTCCGTGGACCTGTCCGCCCGCACCGCCAACGCCGTCGCCCTCCTCAAGGAGTCCCCCGAGACCCTCGACGGCTTCCTGAAGCTCAGTCAGATCTTCGAGTCCACCACTCTCGACCCGCACGCCCGCGAGACGGTGATCCTGACCGTCGCCACGCGCAACCAGTGCCACCTCTGCGTCGACATGCACGAGGCCAAGATGGCCGCCCTCGGCCCGGCGCCCGAGCCCGAACGGCTCGACGCCGTGCGGACGTTCGCCCTCCAGGTGCTCGCCACCTCGGGTGCGGTGAGCGACGGGGACCTGGCCGCCTTCGAGAAGGCCGGCTACACCCGCCGCAACGCCCTGGAGGTCGTCCTCGGCATCGGCGCCTACACCCTCTCCACCTTCGCGAACCGCCTCACGCGGGCCGCGTGAGCTCCCGGGCGCGTCCGTACGGGCCGCCCAGGCCCCACGCCTGGTGCATCGCGTCGGCGAACGCGGCGGCCAGCTTGTGCTCGCCGGAGGGACCCGGGTGGGTGCCGTCGTAGGTGTCGGTGCCGAGGTCGTACGACTCCGGGACCGTCGCCAGGAGCAGCGGCGACGCGGCCGTGTCCAGGTCGGCGACCGCCTTCGCGAGGAGCTCGTTGAAGCGGGCGCACTCGGCCGCGAAGGGGGCGTCGTACCCGGCGCGGACGTTGGGTATGACCGGCAGGAGCACGGCCCGCACGCGTGGGTTCGCGGCGCGGGCCGCTGCGACGAACGCCCGGACGTTGGCGTGCGTCTGGTCGCTGTCGGTGTAGAAACCGAGGTCGATCAGGCCGAGGGAGATCAGGAGCACGTCCGCCCCGGTCGCCGTGACCGTTTCGCCGATGACCGGCGCCATGTGCAGCCAGCCCTCGCCCCAGCCGGCCAGATGGCGCCGGGCGGGGGCGGGGAAGCCGGGATCGGCGTAGGCGTCCGAGACCGGGGCGTCGGCGGCGGGCTCGTACAGCCGGGTGCGGGGGCCGACGATCTCGTACGCGCCGGGGAGCGTCGCTTCCAGGTGCCGCCACATGCGGTACCGCCAGGTCCAGTCGCCGGCGCGTCCGATGGTCATGCTGTCGCCGACGAACAGAAAACGCATGGTCATATCATCGCGGACGCCGTCTCGGACCTGCGACGTGATCCGGGACACGGGCCACCAACCGCTCAGCCCCGGGCTTCCGGGACTATCCGTTCAGGAACGAGTCCACCGTCTTCGCGAACCGCTCCGCGTCGTCGTGCCACGGGAAGTGCCCCGCCCCGTCCAGGACGGCCAGGGCGGCCTGCGGGAACAGCTTCGCGTACGCGGCGGCCGTCGGGACCGGCGTGTTCACGTCCCCCTCCCCGGCCACCACGAGCACCGGACGCGCGAACTCCGCGAACACCGCGCGCGTGGCCGCCGTGTCGAAGGCACCCTCACCCGCGAAGACGCCCGCGCCCTCGCCGTTCCGCTGCCCCTCCCCGGCCGCGTGCCGCTCCCGCGCCGCCTCGTCCCAGGTCCCGTGGAAGAACGGAGCCACCGCCCCGAACGACTCGGCCGTGCCCCGCCCCGCCGTGACGTCCTCCAGAGCCGCGTACGCGGGCCCGAACCACGGCTCGTCCCGCCGCAGCCGCGCCGCCGCGAGCCGCTCCTCCGGGGCGGTGTCGAGCCCGACGGCCGCCGTGCCCGGGGTGACGAGCACGAGCCGGCCGACCCGCCCGGGGTACCGGGTGACGTAGAGCGCGGCCAGGTTCGCGCCCGCCGAGTGGCCCAGGAGGTCGACGGTGTCGAGGCCGAGGTGCACGCGCAGCGCCTCCACGTCCTCGACGAGCCGGTCGCAGCGGTACGAGGCCGGGTCGTCCGGCACCGCCGACGCGCCCGTGCCCCGCAGATCGAGCCGGATCAGCGGGCGGCGGACCGCGAGGCCGCCGAGGTCACCGAGGTAGACGGAGTCCTGGAGCGGACCGCCGGGCAGGCAGATCAACGGCTCTCCGGAGCCGGAACCGAACGCGTGGTAGGCGAGCACGGTGCCGTCGGGAGCGGGGAAGGTAGGCATGATCGCGACCATGACAGCGCCTCCCGCGCCGGTCAACCGGGTTTCCCACGGCCCTGACCCCGTTCCGAGTCCGACCCGGGCTCCGACCCCGACTCCGACCCCGACTCCGGCCCCGACTCCGGCCCCCGCGCAGGTCAGGGAGGTTTCAGGGGCAGCGGACCGGTCTCCCGCCCCCGCACCGTGGCAGGCTGGGGGACATGCGATCTGCTCTGTGTGCCCTCGGCGTGGCGGTGGCCCTCGTGCTGCTCCCGGCCGGTCATGCCCGTGCCCAAGGGCAGGACCCCGACCAGGACTTCACGATCGAGGACTCCCGTGTCACCGAGTCCAGCGGTCTCGCCGCGAGCCGCGCCCACCCCGGGATCTACTGGACGCACAACGACCAGGACGCGCCCCTGATCTACGGCATCGACTCCCGTACGGGCGAGACGGTCGCGACGCTCACCATGCAGGGCGTCGGCACACCCCGGGACATGGAGGCCATCGCGGTCGGACCGGACGGCGACATCTACGTCGGCGACATCGGCGACAACCTCGACGGCTCCTGGGACCACGTCTGGATCTACCGCTTCCCGGAGCCGAAGGCGCTGAAGGACCAGAAGGTGGCGGCGAAGCAGTACGTCGTGAAGTACGCCGACGGGCCGCGCAACGCCGAGGCCCTGATGGTCCATCCGAAGACCGGCCGGGTGTACATCGCCAGCAAGAACGAGGACGGCGGCGGGCTGTACGCGGGCCCCGAGCGGCTCTCCTCCTCCGGGACCAACGTGTTCCGGCGCGTCGGCGAGGTGCCGTGGGTGACCGACGGCGCCTTCTCCCCGGACGGCGGCAGGCTCGTCCTGCGCGGCTACTTCAGCGCCAGGGAGTACGTGTGGAAGGACGGCCGTACGGAAGGCGACGGCACCTCCGTCGGAGCGCCCTTCCAGGGGCAGGCGGAGTCGGTGACGTACACGACGGACGGCTCGGCGTTCATGTTCGGCTCGGAGGGCCCGAGCAGCGGAGTCGTCCGAGTGGACCGGCAGGAGACCGCGCCGCGCCCCTCGGACAGACCGGCGGACACCCCGGGCGGCGCGCCCGAGTCACCGAAGTCACCGGCCGCCGACGGTGAGGGAGGAAGCGCCACGGTGGGCTTCCTGGTCCTCGCGGGCGCCTTCGTGCTGGTCTTCGGCATCAAGCGCCTCCTGCGAAGAGACTGACACCGCCCCGCCACTTCCCCAGTCCCCGTGTCGACCGGGCGCGGCCCCGGGTCGAGACTGGAAGGAGACCGCACCTGACCGGACAGGCCGGGGACGAGCCGTGGAGGAGCCATGACGGCATTCACTCGCGAGGACACCCCCGTCGCCATCGAAGGCGGCGGTGTGGACTTCCGTACGCAGGAGGCCGGCGGCGACATGAATGTCGCCTTCGTCCACCTCCCGAAGGGCACCGACATGGCCCCGGCACTGAAGGGCCTCGAAGGCGATCTGTGCCAGTGCCCCCACTGGGGATACGTCCTGAACGGCCGGATCAGGATGCGGACCGCGTCGGGCGAGGAGATCTACGAGGCCGGACAGGCCTACTACTGGGGTCCCGGCCACGCCCCCGAGGCCCTTGAGGACGTCGACTTCGTGGAGTTCTCGCCGACCGCCGAGTTCCTGACCGTGATCGACCACGTGAAGGCGCAGTCGGGCTGAGCCGCTGAGCCGTGGCCGGACACGACGAAGGGCCCGGCGTCGGTCGTGTCCGGCGCGGGCCCTCGTTCGAGAAAGGGGTGGGTTACAGCTTCTCGATCACGTAGTCGACGCAGGCCGTCAGGGCGCGCACGTCCGCCGGGTCGATCGCCGGGAACATCGCGATCCGCAGCTGGTTGCGGCCCAGCTTGCGGTACGGCTCGGTGTCCACGATGCCGTTCGCGCGCAGCACCTTCGCGACGGCCGCCGCGTCGATGTCGTCCGCGAAGTCGATCGTGCCGATGACCTGGGAGCGCTTCGCCGCGTCCGTGACGAACGGCGACGCGTACTTGGACTCCTCGGCCCAGCCGTACAGCGCGTCTGAGGACTCCTTCGTCCGGGCCACGGCCCAGTCGAGACCGCCCTGGCCGTTGATCCACTTCAGCTGCTCGTTGAGCAGGAAGAGGGTCGAGAGCGCCGGGGTGTTGTACGTCTGGTTCTTGAGCGAGTTGTCGATCGCCGTCGGCAGCGAGAAGAACTCGGGGACGTGCCGGCCGGACTCGTGGATCTTCTTCGCCCGCTCCAGGGCGGCCGGGGAGAAGGCCGCGAGCCACAGGCCGCCCTCGGCGGCGAAGGACTTCTGCGGGGCGAAGTAGTAGACGTCCGTCTCGGTGATGTCGACCGGGAGGCCGCCCGCGCCGGAGGTCGCGTCGACCAGGACGAGCGCACCCTCGTCGCCGCCGGCGACCCGCTTGATCGGGGCGGCGACACCGGTGGAGGTCTCGTTGTGGGTGTACGCGTAGACGTCGACGCCCGCCTCGGCCACCGGCTCCGGGTGGGTGCCCGGGTCGGAGGAGATGACGGTCGGCTCCGCCAGCCACGGGGCCAGCTTGGCGGCCTTCGCGAACTTGGAGGAGAACTCGCCGAAGGTGAGGTGCTGCGACTTGTTCTCGATGAGACCGTGGGTCGCGACGTCCCAGAAGGCGGTGGAGCCGCCGTTGCCCAGGATCACCTCGTAGCCCTCGGGGAGCGAGAAGAGGTCACGGATGCCGGTACGTACCTCGCCGACCAGGTTCTTCACGGGAGCCTGGCGGTGGGACGTGCCGAGGAGAGAGGTGCCGGTGGCGGCCAGGGCGTCCAGCGCCTCCGTACGCACCTTGGAGGGGCCCGCGCCGAAACGGCCGTCGGCGGGCTTGATGTCAGCGGGAATCTGGATATCAGCCACGAGGCGGAGAGTATCGGGTCGGGAAGGGGCCGGTCTCCGGATGTCCGCCCGATGAGACGAGCTCTGAGACATCCTGGGCCTGTGGGAACACACGAGGAACACCCGTCCGGCCTCGCCGCCGCCCTGCGTGCCGCCGTCGCGGGAGACGTCGACTTCTCCACCACGGCCAGGGCCCTGGCCACGATGGACGCCTCCAACTACCGCCGGGTCCCGGTCGGTACGGTCGCGCCGCGCGACGCCGACGACGTCGCCGCCGTCCTCGAGGTGTGCCGGGCCCACGGGACGCCGGTCGTCGCGCGCGGCGGCGGTACGTCCATCGGGGGCCAGGCCACCGGGACGGGGGTCGTGCTCGACCTCACACGGCACATGACGGGCCTCGTCTCCCTGGATCCGGAGGCACGGACGGCGGTCGTCCAGCCGGGGCTCGTCCTCGACCGGCTGAGGGCGGCGGCGCGGCCGTACGGGCTGACCTTCGGCCCCGACCCGTCCACGCACAGCCGCTGCACCCTCGGCGGCATGATCGGCAACAACGCCTGCGGGGCGCACTCGGTGGCCTGGGGGACCACGGCGGACAACGTGCGCTCGCTGGAGACGGTGAGCTACCGGGGCGCGAGGTTGACGCTCGGGCGGGAGGGGCGGGGCGCGCCGCCCGGACTCCTGGACCTCGTCGGCGACCACCTGGCCCTGCTGAGGACCGGCTACCCGGAGGGTCTCCCGCGCCGGATCTCGGGGTACGCGCTCGACGCGCTGCTTCCCGAGCGGGGTGTCGACGTGGCCCGCTCGTTCTGCGGCAGCGAGGGCACGCTCGGGGTCGTGACGGAGGCGACGGTGCGGCTCGTCCCGCTGCCGGAGGAGCCGGTGCTCGTCGTCCTCGGGTACGCCGACGAGAGCGCGGCGGCCGAGGCGGCGGCGGGGCTCCTGGAGTACGGCCCGCTGACGGTGGAGGGCATGGCGGCCGATCTCGTACGGGGTGCGGAAGGGCTGCCGAGGGGCGGGGCCTGGCTGTTCTGCGAGGCCGAGGGGGACGCGGCGGCCCGGCGTCTGGTGAGGGCGGCGGACGCGCTCGACGCGGCCGTCGTGAGGGATCCGGCGGGGCAGCGGGCGCTGTGGCGGATCAGGGAGGACGCGGCGGGGACGGCCACCCGGATGCCGGACGGGCGGGAGGCCTGGCCGGGGTGGGAGGACTGCGCGGTGCCGCCGGTCCGGCTGGGCGCGTACCTCCGCGAGTTCCGTGGGCTGTTGGCCGATTTCGGTCTCCGGGGTGTCCCGTACGGGCACTTCGGGGACGGCTGTGTGCACGTCCGGATCGACTTCGACCTGTGGACGGGGAAGGGCGTACGGGAGTTCCGCGCGTTCTCGGAGGCGGTGGCGGACCTGGTGGTCTCCCACGGCGGCTCGCTCTCCGGGGAGCACGGCGACGGGCAGGCGCGGGCCGAACTCCTGCCGAAGATGTACGGGGAGGAGCTCGTCGGTCTCTTCGGCGCGGTCAAGGACGTGTGGGACCCGGACGGCGGCCTCAATCCGGGGATGCTCGTGCGGCCGAAGCCGCTGGACGAGGGGCTGCGGTTCACGGGCCTTCCGCTGGTGGGCGTGGGACGGGCGGCGGCCCGCTGCGTCGGGGTCGCCAAGTGCCGGGTGGACGGGCCGAGTTCGGGGCCGGGAGTGATGTGCCCGTCCTACCGGGCGACGGGGGAGGAGAAGCACTCCACGCGTGGCAGGGCGCGGCTGCTGCACGAGATGGCCCTCGGCGAGGTCATCACGGACGGCTGGCGCTCGGAGGAGGTCCGGGAGGCGCTCGACCTGTGCCTGTCCTGCAAGGGCTGCCGCAGCGACTGCCCGGTGGGCGTCGACATGGCCGCGTACAAGGCGGAGTTCCTCGACCGGCACTACGCGGGACCGGCGGGTTTCCTGCGCAGGCCGCGCTCGCACTGGACGATGGGCCGGCTGCCGCGCTGGCTTGATCTCTTCGGGCGGGCGCTGAACCCGGCGATGGGGCTGCCGTTCGCGGCACGCCTTGCGGGGGTGACGCCGGAGCGGACGATGCCGCGCGTGGCGGAACGGTCCTTCACGTCGTGGTTCGCCGACCGGGGATCGATGCGCCCGCCGGACCTGACGCTGTGGCCGGACACCTTCACGGACCACCTGGCGCCGCAGGTGGGCAGGGCGGCGGTCCGCGTCCTGGAGGAGGCGGGCCTGGGGGTGACGCTGCCGGAGGGCAGGGTCTGCTGCGGGCTCACGTATGTGTCGACGGGGCAGCTGGGGGCGGCACGGAGGGTCATGCGGCGGGCCCTTGACGTACTGGAGGGGGTTGCGGGACCGGTGGTCGTACTGGAACCGTCGTGCGCGGCGACCCTCCGCACCGACCTGCCGGAACTGCTGCCGGACGACCCGAGGGCGGCCCGCCTGGCGGCGTCGGTCCACACCTTCGCCGAGACGCTCGAGACCCTGGCGCCGGAGTGGGAGCCGCCGCGCGTGAACCGCCCGGTCACCGGCCAGACCCACTGCCACCAGCACGCGGTCCTGGGCGACGCGGCGGACCGCCGCCTCCGCGAACGCGCGGGCCTCACGGGCGAACTCGCGGGTGGCTGCTGCGGCCTTGCGGGCAACTTCGGCTTCGAACCGGGCCACTACGAGGTGTCGGTGGCCTGCGCGGAGGACCAGCTGCTCCCGGCCCTGCGAGCGGCCGCCCCGGACACGACCGTCCTGGCGGACGGCTTCTCGTGCCGAACCCAGATCGGACACCTGACGGAGGCCCGGGGCCGGCACTTGGCGGAGGTGCTGGCGGAGGCGCTGGACAGCGGCCTGGGGCCCCGCGAAGTGACGTGAACGCCGAGGTCGGCTGAGGCAGGATGCGCGAATGAACGTGGACATGGAAAGCGGTGTGGCCGAGGCCATCGAGCGGGAGTTGCAGTTGATGAGCCCGGCCGTGCGGTCGTCCAGGGCGCGGGTGGACCAACTCCTGGATCCGGAGTACGTGGAAGTGGGTGCCTCGGGGCGTCGGTGGGACCGCCAGTCGATGGTCTCGTCGCTGCCGGACATGCAGGGCGCGGCCGAGGACGGCCCGCAGTACGTGCCCACCGAGATGACGGGCACCGTCTTGGCGCCGGGGATCGTGCACCTGACGTTCGAGACCGTGATCGACGGCAGGCGGGCCCGGAGGAGCTCGATCTGGCGGAAGACGGATGACGACTCCGGGTGGCGCATGTACTACCACCAGGCCACGCCGGTGCCGGACGACGCCTGAGGCCGCGCAACCTGGTCCTCAAGCACCGGCTCCTCGACCGGCTTCTCCACCGGATGCCGTGACGATCTCCCGTGCCATCGTCACCAGCGCCCCGGTCGCCGGGTGCGGGAACGCGTCTCGCCAGGCCAGGACCACCGGCAGGGGTGGCGCGTCGGGCAGGGGGCGGTAGGTGACGCCCGGGTGCGGGTGCAGGGCCGCGGTGGACGCGGACGAGACGCCGACGCCCCGGCCCGCCGCGATGGCCGTGAGCCAGTCGTCGGTGTTGGCGACGGTGACGGTGGCCGCCGGGCGGGTGGCGGGCGGCCAGAGCGTGAGGGTGGTCGTACCGGAGACGGTGTTGAGGACGACGGTTCCGCCGGCCAGGTCGTCGAGGGTGAGCCGCGTCCGGTCGGCGAGCGGACTGTCGGAGGGGACGGCCGCGACCCGTTCCTCCGTGGTGAGCTCCTCGGTGACCAGGCCCGGCGCCTCCACCGGCCCCCTGAGCAGCGCCGCGTCCACCTCGCCCCGGGTGAGGCCCGCGGTGCGGTCGTCGATGCGGAGGAGTTCGAGCGGGGTCTCGGGGTGTGCGTGCTGCCAGCGCCGGAGCAGGGGAGTGGTGTACGGGCCGAAGGCCGACCAGGCGTGCCCGAGGCGCAGGGGGCGGTGGCGGAGCCGCGCCGGGTCGACGGCGGCGTCGAAGGCGGCGAGGGCGGCCTCGGCCCGGCTCTGGAAGGCGCGGCCCTCGGCGGTGAGGGCGAGGTGGTGGGTGGAGCGGTCGACGAGCCGGGCGCCGAGGTGCTGTTCGAGGGAGGCGAGCGTGCGGGAGACGGCGGGCTGGGTGAGGTGGAGCCGGGCGGCCGCCCTGGTGAGGCTGGATTCCTCGGCGATGGCGAGGAAGCAGCGGAGGTGGCGTAGCTCGATGCTCATGCGTCGGGAGCATAACCGCAGGGCAATCGGCATTTCCGGCGCCGCGCGGGGACTCGTAGCGTGAGAAGGGAAGTCAAGGGTCCGGTTATTCGGCAGTGCATTGTGCTGCACTGTGAGTACAGTAGGCTGAACTTAGTGCGTGACAGTCGTGAGAGTACGGAGGAGAGATCGGTGGACAGTCCGGTCAAGGAGGTGACCCCGGCGGCGGCCGTGGCCGGTGCCGAGTCGGCGGGCGCCCCCGCACCGGGGTGGGCCGGTCACCGGTTCGGGCCCGTGGCGCTCGTCGTCGCGGGCGGGCTCTCCGTGCAGTTCGGCTCCGCCGTCGCCGTCCTTCTCATGCCGCGCGCCGGCGCCCTCGGGGTCGTCACCCTGCGGCTCGTGCTCGCCGCGGCCGTCCTCCTGATCGTCTGCAGGCCCAAGGTGCGCGGCTACGGCCGCGCCGACTGGGGGACGGTCGTCGCCTTCGGCACCGCCATGGCGGGCATGAACATCCTCTTCTACCAGGCCGCCGACCGGATCCCGCTGGGCGCCGCCGTCACCCTGGAGGTGCTCGGCCCGCTGATGCTCTCCGTGATCGCGTCCCGCCGGCTCATGAACCTGCTCTGGGCCGGACTCGCCCTCGGCGGTGTCGTCCTCCTGGGCGGCGGCGGCTTCGACCGCCTCGACCCGCTCGGCGCGGCCTTCGCGCTCGCGGCGGGCGCGATGTGGGCCACGTACATCGTGTTCAGCGCGCGTACGGGCCGGCGCTTCCCGCAGGCGGACGGGCTGGCGCTCGCGATGGCCTTCGGCGCCGTCCTCAGCCTGCCGTTCGGCATCGTGGAGGCGGGCGACAAGCTCCTCGTACCGTCGACGATCGGCCTCGGCCTCGCCGTCGCGCTGATGTCCTCGGTCCTGCCGTACACCCTGGAACTCCTCGCCCTGCGCCGCCTGCCGGCCCCCACCTTCGCGATCCTGATGAGCCTGGAACCGGCCATCGCGGCAGCCGCCGGCTTCCTCGTCCTCAGCCAGGCCCTGTCCGCCCTCGACGCCCTCGCCATCGCCCTCGTCATAGCGGCCAGCATGGGCGCGGTCCGCAGCCAGGTCAGGGGCGCGCCGTAGGGGAGGTGCGGCCGCCCCTGGGGCCCGCACCGCCCCGCGGGGAAGGCCCCCTAGGATCCGCGCATGATCGCTGAACTGCAGTGCGTCGTCATCGACTGTCCCGCGCCCCGCGAGCTCGCGGAGTTCTATCAGGCCGTACTCGGCGGGGAGGTCGACCGGCCGGACCGGCGCTGGTCCCTCGACGAGGCCTGGTCCACGCTGCACACGCCCGGCGGGCTCGTCCTCTGCTTCCAGGGCGTCGCCGACCACCGCCCGCCGGCGTGGCCGGACCCCGAACGCCCCCAGCAGTTCCACCTCGACTTCGGCGTCGCGGATCTCGACGCCGCCCATGAGCAGGTCCTGGCGCGGGGCGCGACCGTCCTGGACGAGGGGGGCGGTACGCGGAGCTGGCGCGTGTACGCGGACCCGGCCGGCCACCCGTTCTGCCTGGTCGGTTGACGCAGAGGCCCCACGAGGCGCTGGGGCGAAGCGCGTGTGCATGCGCGTGTACGTACCCCTGACCCTGCGCAGCCTCCAGCGCTACTACCTGCACACCGAAACGGCCGGACGCGTGGCAGCGGCGCCCTTTCCACCGCGGGTCAGACGCGTTCCTTCCGTGCCGAATCGCACCTGCCGTGAGCCCACCGCGTCGAGACGCTGGCCAGAGTGTCAAAGTTCCGTCCCCTGCTTTGTACGCATACGGATACAGACGCGGCGGGGGGAGGGGGGAATAGGCTGAGCCCGTAATCAGCGCGATACGCCGTGGGGCGGCGAAGCCCTCCGGGATCAGCTCGAAGCGCACCACCACGCCTGAGTCGTTCCAGGTCACGGTGTCCCCGAACCCCCTGCGCAGGGCGCGGACTTGGCCCGTACCGACCCGGTCGTCTCTCATCCCTGCATAACGTTGATCCCGGCCGGACACCCCACGTCGCGTCGTGGCGTTGTGTCCTTTTCTCCCGCAACGGCGCGCGACAGGAGCCGGAGGACATGCGAACCGAACGGCTCGAAGCCCAGTGAGAGGACTGTGAATGGTGACTACGACTCGCGGCGGGGACAGGAGCACGCAACGCCCGCAGTTCGAACTCCGTGTCGGAGGGCTGCACGTGACCGTCCAGCGTATCCCTGGATGGCTCGTCGCCCTGGTCACCACGGCCACCGGGGCGGTGGGGACGTGGTGGGCGCAGCAGTAGTCCCGGAGTCTTCGCCCCGAGGGCCGGGAATCCGTTCCGCCATGTCAGGCACCGCCCCGGTCCGGTGGCGCGGGGCCGCCGTAAACGGGGCGGGGTTTACGGAGCGGCTGGTAGCTCCGGTGGGTGAAGGGGGATCGTTTCTCCCCTCACCGTTCGGGTGACAGCCGTGCCGCTCGCGCGGCCGGGGCGGACACACTGACCTCCGTCGGAAACAGAAGGTGCCACCCGGAGGAGCGATCTCATGAAGTACCTCGGAAAGGTGTTGGTCACGGCCGTCGCCGCCTCCGCCGTCCTGTGCGGCGGGTTCTCGACGACCGCTCAGGCGGCGCGCGGATCCTTCACCTACCACGTGGACGGGTGGAGATACCACAAGCCCGACCCTCAGGACGATCACTGCTACAACATGCCGGGCCAGGCCAACGAGCTGTCCAACCACACCGACCGAACAGCCGCGCTGTTCCACGGTACGGACTGCCGTATCGGTGACGTGGTGACGTTTCTCGAGCCCGGTCAGTGGGCGCCTGACCACTTCTACTCGGTGAAGTTCCTGAGTTCCTGAGTTCCTGAGTTCCTGAGTTCCTGAGTCCCTGAGTTCCCGAGCTCCTGAGCCCGTGAGCACCTGAGATCCCGAACCCGCCCCCGAGCCCTGAGGCGAGGGGGCACTGACCCGATTCCGTCGATCATTGGCCGCCGGGGCGGTGGAGAGCGGTCGGGGCGTCCGTGGACCATGGGGTGTTCGTGGGCGTACGAGAGAGGGGGCCGACCGTGGCTCTGGAGATGCGGGACCGGTGCGAGCGCTGCGAGACGGCGGCCCTGACGCCTGACGGGCCCGCGCGGATCTGTTCGTACGAGTGCAGCTTCTGCGTCGCTTGCGCCGACGCCATGGCGTCGGTGTGTCCCAACTGCGGCGGCGAGCTGGTGCCCCGGCCGCGTCGCGTCGGTGCCTAGGGGATGGGCGTCGTACGGAAGGGGAGCCGCGCGGTGGTGGGTGCGGTGGCCGTCGCCGCCGTCCTGTGAGCGGCTGCTCGTCGCGCGACGACGAGCAGGCCGAGGCGTGGCGGTCGGACTACTGCACCAAGGTGGGGCTCTGGCAGAAGGCGAGGGACGCCGCGGGCCCCGACGGGGCCGCCGATGTCGATGTGCTGGGCCGCTCGGCGGTCATCGCCGCCGGAGTGCTCGACCGGGAGGGGCTCGGCCGGGACGGCGGCGACATCATCGACGACACCTCGCTCGCGGTCACGGCCGGGGACGAGGCGGCCGAGTCGCGGGTGGTGGCCTACTGCGACGCGGAGGGTTTCGAGACGCTCGTGCGGTAGGCCCGGGGCTTCTCCGGGCCCGTACCCGCCTCCAGAACTAAAGCAAGCGCGCTTGATTGTTTCTGGCGTCGCTGTCATGCTCCTCGGCGAAGGCCCGTGAACGCCCGTCCCCCGAGGGGAGCGCACCGTGTCCGACCCCGTCGCCGTGCTCGACGACCTGCGTGACGAGAGTGGCGAACTCGACCGGCTGGTCGGCGAGTTGAGCGAGGAGCGATGGGGGGCGCCCACCCCCGCGTCCGGCTGGACCGTCGCGCACCAGATCGCGCACCTCGCCTGGACCGACCGCGCCGCGTTCCTCGCCGCCACCGACGCCGAGGCCTTCGCCGCCGAGACCGAGAAGGCGCTCGCCGCCCCCGAGCGCTTCGTCGACGAGGGCGCGGAGGAGGGGGCGAAGCTGCCGCCCGCCGAGCTGCTCGCCCGCTGGCGCGAGGGCCGCGAACGGCTCCAGGCGGCTCTGCGCGCGGTGCCCGCCGGGGCCCGGTTCCCCTGGTATGGGCCGCCGATGAGCGCCCCCGCCATGGCCACCGCCCGGCTCATGGAGACCTGGGCGCACGGCCAGGACGTCGCCGACGCCCTCGGGGTCGTCCGCGTGCCCACCGCCCGCCTCCGGCACGTCGCCTGGATCGGCCACCGCGCCCGCGACTACGCCTACCTCGTACGGGGCCTCCCCGCGCCCGTAGAACCCTTCCGGGTCGAACTCCTCGCGCCGGACGGGCAGCTGTGGACGTACGGGCCCGAGGGCGCCGCCCAGAAGGTCACGGGCCCCGCGCTCGACTTCTGCCTTCTCGTCACCCAGCGGGTCCACCGCGACGACACCGCCCTCGTCGCCGAAGGACCCGACGCCACGCACTGGCTCACCATCGCCCAGGCCTTCGCGGGCCCGGCGGGACCGGGCCGCGCTCCCGAGGGGGCCTGATGGTCCTCCGTATCGGCAACGCCTCCGGCTTCTACGGCGACCGCTTCGACGCCGTCCGCGAGATGCTCACCGGCGGCGGGCCCGGCGGCGAACTCGACGTCCTCACCGGCGACTACCTCGCCGAACTCACCATGCTCATCCTCGCCCGCGACCAGCTGAAGGACCCGGCCGCCGGATACGCGAAGACCTTCCTGCGCCAGATGGAGGAGGGCCTCGGCCTCGCCCACGAGCGCGGGATCCGGATCGTCACCAACGCCGGCGGCCTCAACCCCGCCGGGCTCGCCGACGCCCTGCGCGCCCTCGCCGCGAAGCTCGGGCTGCCGACCCGGATCGCGTACGTCGAGGGCGACCGGCTGCCCGCCACGGACGGCGCCCTCGCCGCCCACGCCTATCTCGGCGGCGCCGGGATCGCCGCCTGCCTCACCGCGGGCGCCGACGTCGTCGTCACCGGCCGCGTCACCGACGCCGCCCTCGTCACCGGGCCCGCGCAGTGGCACTTCGGCTGGGGCCCCGAGGAGTACGACAGGCTGGCGGGCGCGGTCGTCGCCGGGCACGTCCTGGAGTGCGGCACCCAGGCCACCGGCGGCAACTACGCCTTCTTCCGTGACCACGACCCGGAGGTCCTCCGCCGTCCCGGCTTCCCGGTCGCCGAGCTCCACGCGGACGGCAGCGCCGTCATCACCAAACACCCCGGCACCGGCGGCCTCGTCGACATCGGTACGGTCACGGCCCAGCTCCTGTACGAGACGGCCGGCGCCCGCTACCCCGGCCCCGACGTCACCGCCCGGCTCGACACCGTACGGCTCACCCAGGAGGGCCCCGACCGGGTCCGGATCGACGGCGTACGCGGTGAGGCACCGCCCCGGACGCTCAAGGTCGGGATCAGCAGGCTCGGCGGCTTCCGCAACGAGGTGGTGTTCGTCCTCACGGGCCTCGACATCGAGGCCAAGGCCCGGCTCGTGCGGGACCAGATCGAGGACGCCCTCGCGACGTCCCGCCCGGCGGAGGTCCGGTGGGAGCTGGCCCGGACCGACCGGCCCGACGCCGACACCGAGGAGACCGCGAGCGCCCTCCTCCGGCTCGTCGTCCGTGACCCCGGCCCCGAGGCCGTCGGCCGGGCACTCACCGGCGCGGCGATCGAACTGGCCCTGGCGAGCTACCCCGGCTTCCACGTCACCGCCCCACCCGGAAGGGGCGCCCCCTACGGCGTCTGCGAGTCCGCGTACGTACCGGCCGCCGAGGTCCCGCACACGGCCGTGCTCCCGGACGGAACCCGTAGGGAGATCCCCGTACCGCCCCGGACGTCGGAGCCGGCGCCCGTACCCGAACCGGACCTTCCCGAGCCGCTCCCCGACGGGCCCGCCCGGCGCGTGCCCCTCGGCCGGATCGCGGGCGCCCGCAGCGGCGACAAGGGCGGCGACGCCAACGTCGGCGTCTGGGTGCGGACGGACGAGGAGTGGCGCTGGCTGGCCCATGCGCTCACGGTCGACAGGCTGAGGGAACTCCTCCCGGAGACCGCCGGGTTGACCGTCGCCCGGCACGTCCTCCCGCGGCTCCGCGCGCTCAACTTCACCGTCGCCGGGATCCTCGGCGAGGGCGTCGCCTCCCAGGCCCGCTTCGACCCCCAGGCGAAGGCCCTCGGCGAGTGGCTCCGCGCGCGCCACATCGACGTACCGGAGGGGCTGCTGTGACCGCCGCCGTACCCGACCACGTACCGGACGTGCTCCTGTGACCGCCCCCGTACCCCACCACGTACCGGACGTGCTCCTGTGACCGCCCCCGTACCCCACCACGTACCGGAGGGACCCCTGTGACCGTCCTCGCCTCCGCCCTCGACACCGGCGGACCCGACTACCGGAGCAACCGCGCCGCCATGCTCGACAAGCTGGCCGCCCTCGACACCGAGCACGCCAAGGCCCTCGCGGGCGGCGGCGAGAAGTACACGGCCCGGCACAGGAAGCGCGGCAAGATGCTCGCCCGTGAGCGGGTCGAGCTGCTCGTCGACCCCGACTCGCCGTTCCTCGAACTGTCACCGCTCGCCGCCTGGGGCAGCGATTACACGGTCGGCGCCTCCCTGATCACCGGGATCGGGGTCGTCGAGGGCGTCGAGTGTCTGATCACCGCCAACGACCCGACCGTGCGCGGCGGCGCCTCCAACCCGTGGACGCTGAAGAAGGCTCTGCGGGCCAACGAGATCGCGTACGCCAACCGGCTGCCCGTGATCTCGCTCGTCGAGTCCGGCGGCGCCGACCTCCCCTCCCAGAAGGAGATCTTCATCCCCGGCGGGGCGCTCTTCCGCGACCTCACGCGCCTCTCCGCCGCCGGCATCCCCACCGTCGCGGTCGTGTTCGGCAACTCGACGGCCGGCGGCGCGTACGTCCCCGGGATGTCCGACCACACCGTGATGATCAAGGAGCGCTCGAAGGTGTTCCTCGGCGGTCCGCCGCTCGTGAAGATGGCGACGGGGGAGGAGAGCGACGACGAGTCCCTCGGCGGTGCCGAGATGCACGCCAGGACGTCCGGGCTCGCCGACCACTACGCCGTCGACGAGACCGACGCGATCCGCCAGGCCCGCCGGATCGTCGCCCGCCTCAACCACCGCAAGGCGCATCCCGATCCGGTCACCGGAGAGCCTCCGAAGTACGACGAGGACGAACTCCTCGGGATCGTGCCCGGCGACCTCAAGACCCCGTTCGACCCGCGCGAGGTGATCGCCCGGATCGTCGACGGCTCCGACTTCGACGAGTTCAAGCCGCTGTACGGGCCCAGCCTGGTGACCGGCTGGGCGAGCCTGCACGGCTATCCCGTCGGCGTCCTCGCCAACGCGCAGGGCGTCCTCTTCGGCCCCGAGTCGCAGAAGGCGGCGCAGTTCATCCAGCTCGCCAACCAGCGGGACATCCCGCTCGTCTTCCTCCACAACACCACCGGCTACATGGTCGGCAGGGAGTACGAGCAGGGCGGCATCATCAAGCACGGCGCCATGATGATCAACGCGGTGTCGAACTCCCGCGTCCCCCATCTGTCGGTCCTCATGGGAGCGTCGTACGGCGCCGGGCACTACGGCATGTGCGGCCGGGCGTACGACCCCCGGTTCCTGTTCGCCTGGCCGAGCGCCAAGTCCGCCGTCATGGGCCCGCAGCAGCTCGCCGGGGTCCTGTCGATCGTGGCGAGGGCGAGCGCGGTCGCCAAGGGGCAGCCGTACGACGAGGAGGCCGACGCCGGTCTCCGCGCCCTGGTCGAGGCGCAGATCGAGTCCGAGTCGCTGCCGATGTTCCTCTCGGGGCGGCTCTACGACGACGGGGTCATCGACCCCCGCGACACCCGCACGGTCCTCGGACTGTGCCTCTCCGCGATCCACACGGCACCGGTCGAGGGCGCGCGCGGCGGCTTCGGCGTCTTCCGAATGTGAGGCACCTACGTTGACCACCTCCGAGGCACCCCCGCTGATCACCTCCGAGGCACCCCGGCTGATCACCTCCGTCCTCGTCGCCAACCGGGGCGAGATCGCCTGCCGTGTCTTCCGCACCTGCCGTGAGCTCGGCATCGCCACCGTCGCCGTGTACTCCGACGCGGACGCCGGCGCCCTGCACGTCCGGGAGGCCGACGCGGCCGTACGGCTGCCGGGGGCCGCGCCCTCGGAGACGTACCTGCGCGGCGACCTGGTGGTGAAGGCGGCGCTCGCGGCGGGCGCGGACGCCGTCCACCCCGGCTACGGCTTCCTCTCCGAGAACGCCGCCTTCGCACGGGCCGTGCTCGACGCGGGGCTGGTGTGGATCGGGCCGCCGCCGGAGGCGATCGAGGCGATGGCCTCGAAGACCCGGGCGAAGCAGCTCATGGGGGCCGAGCCGCTCACCGAGGTCACCGAGGGGGACCTTCCGGTCCTGGTGAAGGCGGCGGCGGGCGGCGGCGGCCGGGGCATGCGGATCGTACGGGAACTGGCCGATCTGAAAGGCGAGTTGGCGGCCGCGTCGGCGGAGGCGGCGAGTGCCTTCGGGGACGGGGAGGTCTTCGTCGAGCCGTACGTGGAGAACAGCCGGCACGTGGAGGTGCAGGTCCTCGCGGACGCGCACGGCGCCGTCCTGCTGCTCGGCACCCGTGACTGCTCGCTCCAGCGCCGCCACCAGAAGGTGATCGAGGAGTCGCCCGCCCCCGGCCTGCGCACCGACGGGACCGGTGAGCTCCACGCGCGCGTGAGGGAGGCCGTGTCGCGGGTCGGGTACGTGGGCGCGGGAACGGTGGAGTTCCTCTACGAGGACGGCCGCTGGCACTTCCTGGAGATGAACACCCGGCTCCAGGTGGAGCACCCGGTGACCGAGGCCGTGTACGGCGTCGACCTCGTCGCCCTCCAGATCGCCGTCGCGGAGGGCGCGCCGCTGTCGTCCTGTGTGCCGGAGGAGGTGACGGAGACCGGTCACGCGGTCGAGGCGCGGCTCTACGCCGAGGACCCCGCCACGGGCTGGACACCGCAGACGGGTGTCCTGCACCGGTTCGAGTTCCCGGCCGGGCCCGGCGTCCGCGTCGACACCGGGTACGCCTCGGGGGACACCGTGCCGGTGCACTACGACGCCATGCTCGCCAAGGTCGTGGCGCACGCGCCGACGCGTGCCGAGGCCGTGCGCAAGCTGGCCCACGTCCTTGAACGGGCGGTGATCCACGGGCCCACCACCAACCGGGACCTGCTCGTCGCCTCGCTGCGGCACCCGGAGTTCCGGGACGTCGACCGGCTGGACACCGGGTTCTACGGGCGGAACCTGGAGGCGCTGACCCGCCCCCGGGACGGCGAGGCGTACGCGGCCGTCGCCGCCGCGCTCGCGGAGGCCGCCGGGGCCGGAGGCAGGTTCGGCGGCTGGCGGAACCTTCCTTCGCAGGACCAGGTGAAGGCGTACGGGGAGCACGAGGTCCGCTACCGGCCGAGCCGGGGAGGCGGGTACGAGGTCACGGCCCCGGAGGGCGTGCGGGTCGTGTCGGCGGAGCCCCGTCGCGTACGCCTGGACATCGCCGGTGTCGTACGGGACTTCGACGTCGCCCGGTACGGCGAAGCCGTCCACGTCGGCGCGCACCGGCTCACCGCCCGCCCCCGCTTCCCCGACCCCGCCGACCAGCGGGAACCCGGCTCCCTGCTCGCCCCCATGCCCGGCACCGTCGTCCGGGTCGCGGACGGCCTCGCCGTCGGCGACCGGGTCGCCGCCGGGCAGCCGCTCCTCTGGCTGGAGGCCATGAAGATGGAGCACCGCGTCATCGCCCCCGCCTCCGGCACGCTCACCGCGCTCCACGCCGCCCCCGGCCGCCAGGTCGAGGTCGGTGCCCTGCTCGCCGTCGTACAGACCGATGTCTCGACCGAAGCACAGGAGGAAGACCCCGTATGAGCACCGACATCGAGCCGCAGGAACACACCGAACTCCGCGCCGCCGTCTCCGCGCTCGGGCGGCGCCACGGCGCCGGTTTCGACCGGGCGGCCCTGTGGGCGGAGGCCGGGAAGCTCGGCTACCTGGGCGTGAACCTGCCCGAGGAGTACGGCGGCGGGGGCGGCGGCATGGCCGAACTCTCCATCGTCCTGGAGGAGGCGGGCGCCGCCGGGGCGCCGCTCCTGATGATGGTCGTCTCGCCCGCCATCTGCGGCACGGTCATCGCCCGCTTCGGTACGGAGGAGCAGAAGCGGTCGTGGCTCCCGGGCCTCGCGGACGGAACGAAGACGATGGCGTTCGGCATCACCGAGCCCGACGCGGGCTCGAACTCGCACCGCATCACGACCACCGCGACCCGTACCGAGGAGGGCTGGGTCCTCAACGGCCGGAAGGTCTTCGTCTCCGGCGTCGACATCGCGGACGCGACCCTGATCGTGGGCCGGACGTCCGACGCCCGTACCGGCAACCTCAAGGCCTGTCTCTTCATCGTCCCGCGTGACACCCCCGGCTTCGGGCGCCGCCACATCGAGATGGAACTCGCCGCCCAGGAGAAGCAGTTCGAGCTGACCCTCGACGACGTGCACCTGCCGGCGGACGCCCTCGTCGGCGACGAGGACGCGGGCCTCCTCCAGCTCTTCGCGGGCCTCAACCCGGAACGGATCATGACGGCCGCCTTCGCGATCGGCATGGGCCGGTACGCGCTCGCGCAGGCCGTGACGTACGCGAAGGAGCGCCAGGTGTGGAAGGCGCCCATCGGCTCGCACCAGGCCATCGCCCACCCCCTGGCCCAGGCCCACATCGAGCTGGAACTGGCCCGCCTGATGATGCAGAAGGCGGCGAAGCTGTACGACGCGGGCGACGACCTGGGCGCGGGCGAGGCGGCGAACATGGCGAAGTACGCGGCCGCGGAGGCGTGCGTGAAGGCCGTCGACACCTCCGTGCACACCCTCGGCGGCAACGGTCTCACCAAGGAGTTCGGCCTGGCCAGGCTGATCACGGCGTCCCGGGTGGCGCGGATCGCCCCGGTCAGCAGGGAGATGATCCTGAACTTCGTGTCGACCCACTCCCTGGGGCTGCCGAAGTCGTACTGAGGGAGGGCGGGGGCGGGCCGGCGTCTCGATCTGCTGACGGAGAGGCGCCGTTCGTGAACGAACTGTGTACGATCTCGCCACTTCGTACACGCGCAGTTCACGCTTCCCGGGAGAGACGTACGTGTATCCGCCCCCGCATTCCCACCCGTACGCGCCTCCGCGACGCCGCTGGTGGCAGCACCCCGCGCTGATCATCGTCCTGCTGGTGATCTTCCCGCCCGGGGGCATAGCCCTCGCCTGGACGAGCCTCTGGAAGCAGTCGCAGAAGATCGTGGCGACCGTGCTGTCCGGCCTGTGGTTCCTGCTGCCTTTCCTCGTCCCCTCGGCGGACGAGACGAAGGACGACGCGAAGGCGGCGCCGAAGCCGTCGGCGACGGCCTCTGCGACGCCCAGCCCCACCGCGACCCCGACGCCGACCCCGACTCCGAGCCCGACCCCGACGGTCGTGGCGATGCCCCGCCTCGTCGGGGGCAGTTACGCGGACGCCGAGCGGTTCATCTCCGAGAATCTGGGCCGGGCCTACGGCGCCTACAAGGACGTCGACCTTCCGGCCGACTACGACACCTGGACGGTCTGCTTCCAGCGCCCGGACGCGGGTGCCGCCCTCGCGTCCGCGGTGCCGGTGGTGTACCTGACGGGGCCGGGCGTCCCCTGCCCGAAGTCGCCGAACGAGGTGCTGCGCAAGCCGACTCCGAAGCCCGCGCCCACCACGCGGCGGCCGACGCCCACTCCGGAGCCGATGCGCACCCGTGCGCCGGAGCCCACGCAGGACGCCGACGAGGGCACGACCGGCGGCGACAGCGTGTACTACCGCAACTGCACGGCCGTACGGGACGCCGGAGCCGATCCCATCCGCGCGGGCGAGCCCGGCTACGGCAGCCACCTCGACCGTGACGGTGACGGCGTGGCCTGCGAGAACTGACGGGCCCGAGAGCCCACCGCGGGCCCCGTCTCCCTGTCGAGGGGAGCCGGGGCCCGCGCCGTCAGCTGATGTGGTCGTACTTCCAGCCCGACGCGACCTTGACGCGGGCGCTGAAGGTGGACGTACCGCGCAGGCCCGTGGCCGTGTAGCGGTACACGTCACCGGCCGGGGTGACGGCGACCAGGTCGGCGCGGCCGTCGCCGTTGATGTCACCGGGTCCGGCCAGGTGCGCGTAGCCGTCCCAGCCCTTTCCGATGAGGACGCGCGTCGCGAACGGCGCGGTGGCCGAGCCGGTGCCCGGGTGCACGTACAGGGCGGCGCCGTCCCGGGTGACGAGGTCGGGGCGGCCGTCACCGGTGATGTCCCCGGCGCCGACCAGGAGGTCCGTCTGCCAGCCGGTGGCGACCTTCACGCCCGCGCCGACGCGCGGCGGGTTCTGGTACTTCAGGCCCGGGTGGAGGAACAGGGCGCCATACGGGTCGAGACCGAGGATGTCGGCCCTGCCGTCGCCGTTGACGTCACCGACGGAGACCGTCTCGGCGTACTTCTGGTAGAAGTCCGCGCTGGTGGACACCTCGCCGCCGCGGTCGCTCATCAGGCCGGGGTTGTACGAGGTCAGCACGTTGGCCCGGTCGGCGGAGTCCAGCGCGTGGGTGCTGGTCATCCGCCAGTGCTCCTGGCCGTACGCCCCGGCCTGGCCGTACTGCTTGGCCGCGGTCAGGGTGCCGTTGGTCAGCGTCCCGTAGGTGTAGGCGGTGCCCGCCGCGTTCACGGTGAAGAGGCTGTGCTTGCCGAAGGCGGGGACGCCGCCCTGGCCGAGGTAGTACGAGAGGTTCTGGCCGCCACCGCCGAAGTACGTCCGGGTCGTGAACGTGCCGCCGCCCGCGGAGAGGTACCGGTAGAACGCGCCGCTGTGCGTGCGGGCCAGCAGGTCGGCCCTGCCGTCGCCGTTGAGGTCGTCGGCGCCGATGACCTGGTTGTAGTCGTTCCAGCCGCCGCCGACCCTGACGCGGGGCTTGAAGGGGACGGTGGCGGAGCCGGTGCCCTTGTAGAAGTAGAGGTCGCCGGCCGGCGTTTTGGCGACGAGGTCGGCGATCGTGTCGCCGTCGACGTCGTTGGCGCCGACGAGCTGGTCGTAGGCCTGCCAGCCGTCGCCGATCCTGATCCGGGACTTGAAGGGGCCCGTGTAGTCGACGACGCTGCCCTTGCCGACGTACAGGTAGAGCGTGCCGGAGGGGGTACGGGCCAGCAGGTCCTGGAACCCGTCCTTGGTGAGGTCTCCGGGGGCGAGGACCTTGTTGTAGATCTGCCAGCCGTTGCCCTGCCAGACGGCCCCGCGGTCGGTGGCGGTGGGGCTCGTGGTGGCGTGCAGCCGGAGCGAGCCGTCGGAGCGGAGGGTCAGCAGGTCCGGGGTGTCGGTGCCCCAGAGGTCGTCCGCAGGCAGGATCTCCATGCCGTCGGCGCCCTCGGCGTCGTCATGGCTGATCGTGAACGGCGCGCTGGTGCCCGTCTTCGACAGGACGATCGTCAGCTTGCCGGTGGCGGCCGAACGGTAGATCCGGTCGCCGCGACCGTCACCGTCCAGGTCGAACCGGGGCTTCGCGGCGGCGGTGGCTCCGGCGGGGGCGGCGACGGCGGTGGAGACCGGTCCTGCGGACACCAGGCCCACGGTGAGGGCGAACGCCGTGCAGGCCGCGAGCCGATGGCTTCGGCGCGGGCGGTGCGTGTGGTGCAAAGTCCCTCCTGGGACGTGGCGGGGGAAGGGGACCTTGAGGCAGGGGTCCCGAAAACGTCCGGATCGTAAGGCCTGCGGGCGCCGGAAATGAAGATCTTTCGCGTACAACCTTTTCATCGGACCGCCGATCCGGTATCGGGCCCGTACAACCCCGGTCCGCGCGCCCCCTCGAATCAGGCATGCATGCTTGTTTCTTTCGGTGAAGTGCTGCCAAGGTCTTCTTGAGCCGTACCGGCCGCGCTCCGAGACCGAGAGTTGAGGGACCGCACATGACCCTGGTCGCCGTCACCGAGGAGCGGGGGATCACCACCCTCGCCCTGGACTCCCCGGCCACCCGCAACGCGCTCTCCGCGCCGCTCGTGACCGAACTCGCCGACGCGCTCGCCGCCTGCGGCAAGGACCCGGCGGTCCGGGCGGTGGTCCTCACCCACACCGGGACCACGTTCAGCGCGGGCGCCGACCTGAAGGCGCCGCCGAGCCCGTACGTCTTCGTGGACCTGCTCCGACAGGTCGTCGAGCTGCCGAAGCCGGTCGTCGGCCATGTCACCGCGGGCGGTCACACCCGGGCCGGCGGCCTCGGGCTGCTCGGCGCCTGCGACATCGTGGTGGCCGGGGAGGGCGCGGACTTCGCCCTCACGGAGGTACGGATCGGCGTCGCGCCCGCCGTCATCTCCCTCACGCTCCTCCCGAAGCTGGAACCGCGCGCGGCGGCCCGCTACTACCTGACGGGGGAGCGGTTCGGCGTTCCCGAGGCCGTCGCCCTGGGCCTTGTGACGGCGGGCGAGGAGGACCTGCCCGGCATCCTCGACTCCCTCCGCGCCGCCTCCTCGCAGGGCCTGCGCGAGGCGAAGCGGCTGGTCAGCGCTAGAGTCCTGGAGACCTTCGAACGCGACGCGGAGGACCTGGTGCGGACCTCGGCCACGCTCTTCGCCTCCGCCGAGGCGCGCGAGGGGATGACGGCCTTCCTCGAACGACGGGACCCCGCATGGCGGCTCTGACCGCACCCAAGCCGGACCGGAACCCCAAGCAGGACGGGAATCCCAGGCCGGACCGGAACCCCAAGCAGGACCGCAGCCGCGCCACCCGGCAGCGGCTGCTCGAGGCCGCCGTGGCCTGCCTGGCCGAGCACGGCTGGGCGGGGTCGACGGTCGCCGTCGTCGCGGAACGGGCCGGGGTGTCCCGGGGCGCCGCCCAGCACCACTTCCCGACCCGCGAGGACCTGTTCACGGCGGCCGTCGAGTACGTCGCCGAGGAACGCTCCCAGGCCCTGCGCGCCCTCCCGGCCGACAACCGCGAGGAGGCCGTCGCCGGCATCGTCGGCCTCTACACCGGCCCCCTCTTCCGGGCCGCCCTCCACCTGTGGGTCGCCGCCGCCAACGAGGACCAGCTCCGCGACCGGGTCGCCGAGCTGGAGGCCCGTGTCGGCCGCGAGTCCCACCGGATCGCCGTCGAGGTCCTGGGGGCGGACGAGTCCCGGCCGGGCGTACGCGAGACCGTGCAGGGCCTCCTGGACATGGCGCGGGGTCTGGGCCTCGCCACGCTCCTGACGGACGACCGCGCCCGCCGGGAACGGGTGGTGTCCCAGTGGGCGCGGCTCGTGAACGAGGCGTTGCTTCCTTAGACGCCCGGGATCTCCCGCGCCTGGAAGGCCGCGCGTACGGCGCTCGCCGCCGACGTGCCGTACATCTTCTGCGCCGTCTCGACCGTCTTGCGGGCCGCGTCGGCGAAGCTGGTGTCGGGCGCGAAGCCGAACTGCGCGTTCACGATGATCCGGTCGGCGGTCCGCGCCCCGAGGGACGTGCGGATGTCGAGGAGCGCCCGGGACCAGATCTCGCCGTCGGCGTGGACCTCGCCCTCCCGGTCCGCGTACGTCTTGGTGCCGTCGAGGCGGCGCAGGCAGTGCGGGGCCTCGCTGTAGCCCGTGGCGTCCCAGTCGGCGACGCAGGCCTGGTCGGCCTTGAGCGGCCAGCCGTACTTCTCGATCGCGTGCGTGCCGACGGCCACGGCCAGGTAGTCGCCGAAGGCCTCGCCGATCGCGCCGGACTCGGCGGTCGTGCCGAAGCCGGGGACCTGGGCGTGGTGCACGGCGTGGCCGTACTCGTGGACGATGACCTCGGCGTCCTCGGCGTCGTCCACGCCGCCCTTGCCGAAGCGGATCTCGGCCTTCTTGTCGGTGAAGTACGAGTTGTCGGCGCCCCACTGGTTGAGCCGGACCGGCTGCACGCGGTCGTTGGCCCCGGGCAGCTCGGTGCCGAAGCCGAGGCCCTGGAGGTACTCCTGTGCCTCGTTGACCCAGAAGTACGCCATGACCTGCTCGAACTGGTCGTCGGAGCGGTTGTACGCGGTGGCGCCGGCGATCGTGGCGGGCTTGCCGGTCTCCGAGCGGACGTCGGCCCACCGGCCGGAGAGGCCACCGCTCGCGTCGAGGTTCCGCAGCGTGACGAGGGCGTACGCGGAGGCGGGGACGTCGCTCACCGCGTCCTTGTGGTCGGTGAGCGACTGGTCGCCGGTGGACTGGACCGGGTTGACCATGAAGACACGCGCCTGGGGGAGCGAGGCGGCGGAGGCTCCGGCCGACGGGAACAGCGCGGCGGTGGCGACGGCCGTGGTGGCGACGGCCGCGGCGACCAGGCCACGAGAGGTGCGGCGGGTCATGGACATCCTCCTGCGATGGGATGCTGCGACGGGAAGCTTGGCGTGTACGCACCACGCGGTGGCGGCGATCTTCGCGCACGCCCGGCACTTTGAACAGACCCGGAGGCGGATGCGCCGGACGTGACCCGGGCCACAGTCGATCTCCGGGGCCCGCAGTACTCTGGTCGCATGCCTACGCTCGTACGCCGTCGCCACGTGGACTTCGTCCGCGTCACGAGCATGAGCTGTCGCCGCTCCGCCTGACCCTCCCGGGCGCACCACCACCGCGCCCCCTGGGTCCCTCGTCCGAGCCCAAGCCGACCGGCACCCGTGGCCCCCGCCCCACCCTCGGCGGCCGCCCCGGGCACCCGTAGACCCCGCGGATGCACCCATGACGAACAGCTCGTACCCGTCCCAGCTCCCCATCGTCGACCTCTCGGCGGCCGACCGTGACCCCCAGGCCCGGAGGCTCCTGCGCGCGCAGCTCCACTCGGCCGCCCATGACGTCGGCTTCTTCCAGCTCGTCGGGCACGGCGTGACCGAGGCCGAGACCCGGGCCCTCACCTCCGCGATGCACGCCTTCTTCGCGCTGCCCGAGGCCGACCGGCTCGCCCTCGACAACCTCAACTCGCCGCACTTCCGCGGCTACACCCGCATCGGCGACGAGCGCACCCAGGGCGCCCGCGACTGGCGCGACCAGCTCGACATCGGCGCCGAGCGCCCCGCGCACCACCCCGCGCCCTGGGAGGCCCCGTACTGGTGGCTCGAAGGCCCCAACCAGTGGCCGGCCGCGCTCCCCGAGCTGCGCACCGCCGCCCTGCACTGGATCGACCGGCTCAGCGGCGTCGCCGAGCGGCTCCTTCACGAGCTGCTCGCCTCGATCGGGGCGCCCGCGGACTTCTACGACGACATCTTCGGCCCGCGCGCCCACCCGCAGCTGAAGCTGGTGCGCTACCCCGGCAGCAGCGGCGAGGGCGACGACCAGGGCGTCGGCGCGCACAAGGACTACGGCTTCCTCACGCTGCTGCTCCAGGACCAGGTGGGCGGGCTCCAGGTCCAGCGGGAGGACGGGAACTTCCATGACGTGCCGCCGCTGCCGGGCGCGTTCGTGGTGAACCTGGGCGAGCTGCTCGAGGTGGCCACGAACGGCTACCTCCTCGCGACGAACCACCGGGTGGTCTCGCCGCCCGGGGCGACGGAACGGTTCTCCGTCCCCTTCTTCTACAACCCGCGGCTCGACGCCCGGATCGCGCCGCTGGCCTTCCCGCACGCGGCGACGGCGCCGGGCGTCACGGCCGACCCGGCGAACCCGCTGTTCGCGGAGTACGGGTTCAACGCCCTGAAGGGCAAGCTCCGGGCCCACCCGCTGGTGGCGGCACGCCACCACGCGGAGCTCCTCCTGCACCCGGACGGCCGCCCGACCCAGCCGAGCCCACAGGCCCAGCTGGTCTAGCGGCCCGTTCGTCGGAGTGGGCGGGGCGGGGCGTTCATCCGCCCCGCCCTCCATCCGCTAACCGACGATGTCCCCGTACCCCTCGATGTCGCGCGGGTCCCGCTTGCCCGGGCCCGTGTAGCGGGCGGACGGGCGGACCAGGCGTCCGGTGCGCTTCTGCTCCAGGATGTGCGCCGACCAGCCGGCCGTACGGGCGCAGCTGAACATCGACGTGAACATGTGCGCCGGGACCTCGGCGAAGTCGAGGACGATGGCCGCCCAGAACTCGACGTTCGTCGCCAGGATCCGGTCGGGGCGCCGGCTGTGCAGCTCCTCGAGGGCGGCCTTCTCGAGCGCGGCGGCCACCTCGTAGCGCGGGGCGTCGAGCTCCTTGGCCGTACGGCGGAGCACGCGCGCGCGGGGGTCCTCGGCGCGGTAGACGCGGTGGCCGAAGCCCATCAGGCGCTCGCCCTTGTCGAGGGCCTGCTTGACGTACGCGGTGGCGTCGCCGGTCCGCTCGATCTCCTCGATCATGCCGAGGACGCGCGAGGGCGCGCCGCCGTGCAGCGGGCCCGACATGGCGCCGACGGCGCCGGAGAGGGAGGCGGCCACGTCGGCACCGGTGGAGGCGATCACGCGCGCGGTGAACGTGGACGCGTTCATGCCGTGCTCGGCGGCGGAGGTCCAGTAGGCGTCGACGGCCTTGACGTGCTTCGGGTCGGGCTCGCCGCGCCAGCGGATCATGAAGCGTTCGACGACGGACTCGGCCTTGTCGATCTCGCTCTGCGGGACCATGGGCTGGCCCTGGCCGCGGGCGGACTGGGCGACGTACGAGAGGGCCATGACGGCCGCGCGGGCGAGGTCGTCGCGGGCCTGCTCGACGGAGATGTCGAGGAGCGGTTTGAGGCCCCACACGGGCGCGAGCATGGCGAGCGCGGACTGGACGTCGACGCGGATGTCGCCGGAGTGCACCGGGATGGGGAACGGCTCGGCGGCGGGGAGTCCGGGGTTGAAGGCGCCGTCGACGAGGAGGCCCCAGACGTTGCCGAACGACACCTGACCGACGAGGTCCTCGATGTCGACGCCGCGGTAGCGGAGGGCGCCGCCTTCCTTGTCGGGTTCGGCGATCTCCGTCTCGAACGCGACGACGCCTTCGAGGCCGGGTACGAAGTCGGACATCAGGCGGCTCCTCTATCGATGATCGATCAACCAGGTGGTGGTCGATGGTGGGGATTCAACAGTCGTCCAGCCCAAGAGTCTGTACGGTTCCGATGATGCGGGGAAGCGTGACATCCGGCACACTGCGCCGATCCGGCGAGTGAGGATTGGCGGCACGGGGTGCCGGGCAGAATGAGGCGCTGCGGCAGGATGGTCCTCGTGACCGATCCCGTGACCGATCCCGCGAACGATCCCCTCACAGACGCCGTGGACGATCCCCGCGTAAACGCCGTGAACGCCGCGAACGACGCCCTGGACCCCGCCGACATGCGCGAGCAGTACCGCACCACCGAACTCTCGGCGGCCGACCTCGCACCCGAGCCGATCGCGCAGTTCGCCCGCTGGTTCAAGGAGACCGCCACGAGTCCGGCGATCCACGAGCCGAACGCGATGATCGTCTCCACGGCCACCCCCGACGGCCGGCCGTCCTCCCGCACGGTCCTCCTGAAACACTACGACCAGGCCGGATTCGTCTTCTTCACCAACTACGACTCCCGCAAGGGCGCGGAGCTCGCGGCCAACCCGTACTGCTCGCTGCTCTTCCCCTGGCACCCGCTGGCCCGCCAGGTCATCGTCACGGGCCGCGCCGAGCGGGTCGGCCGCGACGAGACGGTCGCGTACTTCCGCACCCGCCCGCACGGCTCGCAGCTCGGAGCCTGGGCGAGCCGTCAGTCCTCGGTGATCGCCTCCCGCGCCGAACTCCTCGGGCGGTACGAGGAACTGGCCGCCCGCTACCCGGCGGAGGCGCAGGTGCCGGTCCCGCCGGAGTGGGGCGGCTTCCGGGTCGTCCCGGACGCGGTCGAGTTCTGGCAGGGCCACGAGAACCGCCTCCACGACCGTCTCCGCTACGTCCGCGAGGACGGCCCGGGGGACACGCGGGGCGAGACGTGGCGGGTGGAGCGCCTGGCGCCTTGAGCACGCGCGCGTACGCGTCTGTGCGACTCCGTTTCCGCGATGCAACGATTTCGGTGAACCTGATGTGCTCTGCGTCACGTTCCAGTTGAATGGCCGCAGCATGGGGGGTGCGGCATGAGTGCTTTCACGGGATCCACGAGCGAAACCGCTTCCGTTCCCGTTCCCGGGGCGGGGGCCGATCTGCTGGCCGCGCTGCTCGACGGGATGGACGCGGCGCTCTGCGCCTTCGACGCCGACGGGACGATCACGCACTGGAACCGCGAGGCCGAGCGGATCCTCGGCTGGTCCGCGGAAGAGGCCGTCGGGCGGCGCGGCTTCGAGGGGTGGGCCGCGCGCAGCGCGGACGCCGAGGAGACCCTGCGCCGGGTGATGGGGGCCATGCGGGGCCCCGGGCGGCAGGTCCACGAACTTGCGCTGCTCCGCAAGGACGGCGGCCGGGTGCTCGTACGGAGCCAGGCCGCCGGGGTGCGCGGGGCGGACGGCAGCCCGGCGGGGGTGTACTGCGCGTTCAGCGAGGTCCATGTCCAGCTCGACCTGGAACGCTCGGTGGCGCTCAGCGAGGCGCTCTTCGAGGACGCGTCCTGGGGGGTCGTCCTCGTCGACGCCGATCTCCGCCCCGCCATGGTCAACGGCCACGCGGCGCGCGCCTTCGGTACGGGGCGTACGTCCCTGCTCGGGCGCCCGCTCGGCGATGTCGTCGTGCAGGGCGCGGAGGAGCTGGAGGGCGCGCTGCAGCACGTCCTCGCGGAGGGCTCGCCGCCGGCGCCCGCGGAGGTGTGGGTGACGCTCAGGACGTCGACGGGGGAGCGGCGCCGGTGCTGGCGCAGCGGTTTCCTGCGCCTGTCGTCGCCGATGGCGGAGGAGCCGGTGCCGCTGGGTGTGGCCTGGCTGTTCCAGGACGTGACGGAGGAGCGGCTCGCGGCGCGCGACGCGGACCGGCTGCGGTTCCGGTGGAGCCAGCTGCACCGCGCGGGCGCGGCGGCGGCGGAGTGCGAGGACCCGGCGGAGGCGGCGACCGTGCTGCTCGACTTCGCCCTGGCCGGGTTCGCCGACCACGCCCTGGTCGACCGGATCGCGGGCGAGCGGCGCCTGACCCGGGCGCTCGCCACTCCGGCGGGCGCCCCGGGACCGGCCTCGCCGGTGGTGGGCGGCGGCATCCCGCTGCGGTACGGCCCGAGGCATCCGGCGCTCCAGGCCTGGGACCGGCTCGGCACGGTACGGGCGAGCGCGGGCCGGACCGCCGAGGTGTGGGCGGAGGCCCACCAGTGGCCGGGCGACGCGGCGCACGCGGTCTGCGTGGTCCTGCGCTCCCGCGGCCGGACCCTCGGCGTCCTGACCTTCCTGCGCGCCGCCTGCCGCGCCCCCTTCGAACGGGAGGACGTGGTCTTCGCGGAGGCGGTCGCGTCGAGAGTGGCGTCGACCCTGGACCTGGTGGCCGGGCCGGACACGGCCTAGTGCCGGTAGAAGATCCGGTCGCCGTACTCCGTCATCACGCGGCCGTTCCACTCGTGCCCGCCGTCGACGTTCCCCGAGCGCAGCAGCGGCGGCTCGATGCCGCGCCGGACGAGGTCCTCGGCGGCGGCGGCCATCGTGGCCTGCATGAGGGCGCTCGTGACGACGGTGGAGGCGGGGGCGAACGGGGCCTCGATGCCCTCGTGGGTGAGTTCGGCGTCCCCGACGGCGATACGGGAGTCGAGGACGATGTCGCAGTGGTCCTTGAGGTACGTCCCCGAGACGTGCCGGGACTTCGTCTCCGTCGCGTACGCCACGGAGGTCACGCCGATGACGGTGAGGCCGAGGGCGCGGGCGTTCATCGCCATCTCCACGGGCAGGGCGTTGCGTCCGGAGAGGGAGATGATGATCAGGACGTCCCCCGCCTTGGCGGGGGAGGAGTCCAGGACCGCTCCGGCGAGGCCGTCCACCCGTTCGAGGGCGGAGCCGAGCGTCGCCGGCATGACGTCGACGCCGACGACGCCGGGCACGACGAGCAGGTTCATCAGGGCGAGTCCGCCGGCCCGGTAGACGACGTCCTGGGCGGCGAGGGACGAGTGGCCGGCGCCGAACGCGAAGAGCCGGTTGCCGTTCGCGACGGCCTCGGCGATCGCGGCTCCGGCGGCGGCGATCTCCTCGGAGTCCCCGTCCCGGACCTCCTTGAGCAGGCCGATCGCGGCGTCGAAGAACTGTCCGGCCAGCTTGCTCTCGCCCATGGCGGTGGCTCCTTCTCGTCGTGGTCGCCGATCACGGTGCGGTCTGGACCATTGCTCTGTCAATACCGCCCTTCGGTCGGTGCGGCCCGGTTGTCCGCCCGATGCGTCAGAATTGGGGCAGGGCCAGCGCACGACTCATCGAGGGGCACGTATGTCCGGACTGATCGACACAACGGAGATGTATCTCCGCACCATCCTCGAGCTTGAGGAGGAAGGTGTGGTCCCCATGCGCGCCCGGATCGCCGAGCGGCTCGACCAGAGCGGCCCGACGGTGAGCCAGACGGTCGCCCGGATGGAGCGCGACGGCCTGGTGGCCGTGGCCAGCGACCGGCACCTGGAGCTCACGGACGAGGGCCGCCGCCTCGCCACCCGCGTCATGCGCAAGCACCGCCTCGCGGAGTGCCTGCTCGTCGACGTGATCGGCCTGGAGTGGGAGCAGGTGCACGCCGAGGCCTGCCGCTGGGAGCACGTGATGAGCGAGGCCGTGGAGCGGCGGGTGCTCGAGCTGCTGCGCCACCCGACGGAGTCGCCGTACGGCAACCCGATCCCGGGTCTGGAGGAGCTCGGCGAGAAGGCGGAGGCGGAGGCCTTCCTCGACGACTCGATGGTGTCCCTCGCGGAGCTGGACGCGAGCGGCGGCAAGACGGTGGTCGTGCGCCGGATCGGCGAGCCGATCCAGACGGACGCCCAGCTGATGTACACGCTGCGGCGCGCGGGCGTGCAGCCCGGTTCCGTGGTGTCGGTGACGGAGTCCCCGGGCGGTGTCCTCGTGGGCAGCAGCGGCGAGGCCGCGGAGCTGGACGCGGAGGTCGCGGCGCACGTGTTCGTCGCGAAGCGCTGAGGCTGTACCGAGACGCGTGAGGGGCGTCCCGCCGACCGGCGGGACGCCCCTCACGCGTCTCGATTACGTGTCAACCTCCCGCCGTGCGCCCCGCTTTACGCCGGAATGGCCCCGCGCGCGCCCTCGCCGTGCCACGCTGGGCTGAGCGGTGCGGTGCCGGGGAGGGGTGGGGCCATGCGACGGACGGATTCCGTACGCCGGATGCCGCCCGGCCCGGTGGGCGGAGGGGCCCGGACGGCAGAGGGCCCCGGCGCCCTGGGGCGCCGGGGCCTGTCCTCCCCTGTTCCGACCTGGAGCCCCGAGCTCTCAAGGTCGTTCCCTTCGGACCGGTTTCCCCGAGCGGTCCGCCTCCCGTTGAAGATCTCCCCTCGGCCGCGGCTGCCAATCCTTGAGCCGTGTCACTCGAACGAGGGGTGTTGCGTGGCAGGAGCGCATTTTCGAATGCGAGTTCGATAGTCTGGCGCGGCCGGACGGCAGACATCTGGCGGGGTCAGACGGGAATCAGAGGGGGTGCCAGGGATGGCGCGACGACTCGACGTCACCGGGGCCGACGGGGTACGCCTCGCGGCCTGGGACTTCACGCCCGGACCAGGGACGACGACCGCCCCACGGATCGCCCGCCAGGCGACCCCGGGCGCGGGCCCCGGCGCGGGCTCCGGCCCCGTGCCACGCCCCGCCCGTCCCCTCACCGTCCCGGCCGCCGCCCCCGGCGTCTTACTGCTCCACGGCCTGATGGGCCACGCCGCCCACTGGGCCCCCGCCGTCCGCCGGCTCACCGGCGGCCACCGCGTCGTCGCCCTCGACCAGCGCGGCCACGGCGCCAGCGAGAAGCCGGCCGGAGGCCCCTTCACCCGCGAGGCGTACGTGGCGGACGCCGCCGCGGCCGTCGAGCAGCTCGGCCTGGGCCCCGTCACCCTCGTCGGCCACTCGATGGGCGCCCTCACCGCCTGGCAGCTGGCCGCCGACCGCCCCGACCTCGTCCGCGCCCTCGTCATCTGCGACATGCGGGCCTCGGCCCTCGGCGCCGCCTCGCAGCGCGCCTGGCAGGACTGGTTCCGGAGCTGGCCCGCTCCCTTCCCGTCCCTCGACGCCGTCCGCCGCTGGTTCGGCGAGGAGGACGCCTGGGTGGAGCGCCCCAACCCGGCCAGGGGCGCCTTCTTCGCCGAGGTCATGGCCGCGCACCCCGACGGCTGGCGCCCGGTCTTCGACCCCGCGCAGATGCTGACCTCCCGCGCGACCTGGGTGCACGACGCCCACTGGGACTCGCTCGCCCAGGTCCGCTGCCCGACCCTCGTCGTCCGGGGTCTGGACGGCGAGCTGGGTCGCGCCGAAGCCCAGGAGATGGTCCGCGTGCTGCCCCACGGGGCGTACGCGGAGATCCCCGACGCGGGCCACCTCCTCCACTACGAGCACCCGGAGGCCTGGGCAGAGACCGTGGAGCCCTTCCTGAACGGCGTCCTCACGCCGTAAGGGGCCCCCAAAAGGGGTGTTTTCCTCCAGGCCGCGCATTCCGGGCGCGCACGGACCCTCGTGTCGGAGGGGTCCGTGCGACCGGATAGCGTCTCCCTCTCGCGGCGCGTCCGAGGTCTTCTCCGCGCCGCCTCAGAGAGGACATGCATGCGCACATCCATGCTGCGGCGCCTGGCCACGGTGGCCACGGCGCTGGGGCTCACGTCGGCCGGCTTTCTCGGTACGGGCGCACCCGCCCAGGCCGCGGTCAGCGACTGCCCGTCGGGCTACTTCTGCGCCTGGAAGACCGACAACGGCACCGGCACGATGTACAAGACCAACGTGAACACGGCGACGCTCGGGACGTGGGACAACACGTTCCGCTCGGTCGTCAACCGCACCAGCAAGTTCGCCTGCCTCTACGACGACCCGAACTACGGCGACGACGCGGGCGCCGGTGTGATTCCCTCCAGCCCGTCGGGCAGCGAGTGGGGCGGCCCCGGCAGCGACTCGGTCAGCTCGCTGAAGTTCGTGCCCACCGAGCGCGAGTGCGTCCTTCCCGCGTACCCGGAGTGGCACGCGGCGACCGGCACCAAGGTGGCGGGCTTCGGTGACCTGAACGCCGACAAGAAGCCGGACGTCATGGCCCGCGACAAGGCCGGCCGTCTCTGGTTCCTGCCCGGCGACGGTACGGGCAAGCTGCTCGGCAGCGGCTGGAACGCCATGAACGCCCTCACCCGGCACGGCGACTTCACGGGCGACGCCCGCGAGGACGTCATCGCCCGCGAGACCGCCACCGGCAAGCTGTGGCTCTACCCGGGCACGGGTACGGGCGCGCTGGGCGCCCGCAAGCTCATCGGCTCCGGTGGCTGGAACGCCATGGACAAGCTCACCGCCTTCGGTGACCTGACCGTCGACGGCCGCTCGGACCTCCTCACCATCGAGAAGTCCACGGGCAAGCTGTGGCTCTACCCGGGCACCTCGGCGGGCACCCTCGGTGCGCGCAAGCTCATGGGCTCGGGCGGCTGGAACGCGATGAACGCGCTGGTCGCCCCCGGCGACATGAACGGCGACGGCCGGGCCGACCTGATCGCCCGCGAGGGCGCCACGGGCAAGCTCTGGTTCTACCCGGCGACCAGCACCGGCACCTTCGGCGCCCGCGTGCTGATCGGCTCCGGCTGGAACCCCATGGCCTCGTTCCTCGCGGTCGGCGACTTCAACGCCGACGGCCGCAACGACCTGGCGACGGTCAGCGGCAGCAGCTACACCTCCGCCGAGTGCGACGGCGTGGGCTGCCTGGTCCTCTACCCGGGCAAGGGCACGGGCACGTTCAACGCGGCTGTCGTGGACGACGTCAACTGGTGGGGCCTGAACGGCACCTTCTGATCGTTCCGACCGCGTGAAGCGGAGGCCCCCACCCCGGTACGCCGGGGTGGGGGCCTCCGTCGTACCGGGCGACCTCGCGCCCCACCGCCTCGGTCACCAGCGTTCGTACGCGGCGAACGGCCGGCCCGGTCCTTCGGTGTCGTAGCGGGAGACGATCAGCAGCCCGTCGCGGTCGAAGAGGCCGGCCAGCCAGCCGTCGTCGTGGTCGACGTCGACGGAGAAGGCGCGGTCGTCCAGTTCCTCGCCGGTGGCACCGTCCAGGACGTACAGCGTTTCGGAGAAGCTGCCCCGGTCCTGGTGCAGGACGGTGACCTTGCCGTCGTGGACGGCGAGCGCCACCGTGTCACCCCGGCCGGAGTCCGCCTGCCAGGCGAGGCGGCCGGTCCTGAGGTCGATGGCGACGACCCGGGAGCTGGTGGAGGACTTGCCGAACTCGGCGACCGCGTAGAGGCGTTCGCCGTCGACGGCGACCTTGGAGGGCTTGGCGGCGACGATCTTCCCGTGTTCGCCGGAGATCTCGATCCGGGACTGCCGCCGACCGTCCGCGCCGAAGGAGAAGAAGGCGCCGGTGCCGGACTCGGTGTCATAGAAGGGACGGACGGACACCACCAGCGGGTCGATTGACAGGAATGCCGTCCGGACCGAGGACGACGACGAGAGCGAGGCGACCGGGCGGCGCGCGTCCAGCGGCTCGTTGTGGAGCAGCGTGCCGGTCGCCGGGTCGAGGACGGCGGCCGTCAGCTCCGTCCGGTTCTCCTGCCCGCAGCTGAGGACCGCGACGACCCTGCGCTTCGCGGCCCCGACGGCGAACGGCCGGCAGTCCTTCGGAAGGGTGGCCGACCAGCGGCGCTCGCCGGTTCGCAGATTGACGGCGCGGATCGCCTTCCGCCCATCGGCGACCGCCTTGCCGAGCTCGTCCGTCCACGTGTCGAGGACGACGGCGAGTCCGCCGCCCGCGGCCACTGTGTCGCTCCAGGGACCGCCTGCGGTGGCCTTGGCGGAGGCCTTGCGGGAGCCGCTCCACAGCTCCTTTCCGGTCTTCAGGTCGAGCGCGGTGATGTCGGCGCAGCCCTCGGCCTGGCGGGCTGTGATGTTTTCCCCGTGTACGAGGAGCAGCACGGAGTCGTCGGGGGTGGACGTGGAGCAGATCTCGGACCGGCCCGGCGGCACGTATTGCCAGTGCTGCTTCCCGGTCCGCATGCCGTAGCCGGTGACCGCGTCGAAGCGGCTGTGTACCAGGATGTCGCCGACCTGCCAGCTGCCGTTGCCGTGCTCGGCGGCCGCCGAGTCGGTCGGCGTCTCCCAGGCGGTGTCCATCGAGTCGCCGGGCATGTTCCCGGTGATCATCAGGACGCCGGAGACGAGGCCGCCGACCAGCGCGAGCACGGCCACGATCGCGGCCGCGAGGCAGCCGATACGCCGGCCCCGGCCGGGTTGGGCGACCGGTCTCGTCACGTTTCCTGCCTGCACATCCGTCGTCCCCATCCCCGGTCCCCTTGTCTTCCCTGGTCTTCCAGGCCCCTGTGGAGCACTACCGGCTCCGACGGCGGTCAGGGTAGACGATCAACGCGTTCTGCTGTCATGTGCGTTCGTACGCCGTGAACGGCGAGGCTCTCCGTCTCTGCCCAGGCAGGTCCGCGCCGGAAGGGGTTAGCTGGAGGGACAGGGCGGGGGTACGGCGGCCTGTCCGGGGTCCGTCGGCCTCTGCCGGGATCCCGGAGGCACCTGCCATGACCAGCACCACCACCGTCAAGGACATGCTCGCCACCTTCCCGGCCGACCTGGGCGACATGGACCGGGCCAGGCTCACCCGCTGTATCGAGGAGTGCGTCGCCTGTGCCCAGGCGTGTACCGCGTGCGCGGACGCCTGTCTCTCCGAAGGCGCGGTCGGGAACCTGACCAAGTGCATCCGCACCGACATGGACTGCGCCGACATCTGCACCACCACCGCGTCCGTACTCTCCCGTCACACCGGCTACGACGCCGACGTCGCCCGCGCGATGCTCCAGGCGTGCGCGATGGTCTGCAAGGCGTGCGCCGAGGAATGCGAGACGCACGCGCAGATGCACGAACACTGCCGCGTCTGCGCGGAGGCGTGCCGCTCCTGCGAACAGGCCTGCGACGACCTGCTCGCCACCCTCGCCTGACACGCGCGCGAGGTCCGCGTCCCGGCCCCGTCCCAGCGGGCGGGGCATTCGCCCTGTTCAGGGGGCTGGGACCGTCCCACCGTCCCAGGGGGGCGCTGTGCGTTGCGGCGGTTCGGGACGTCCTGCCAGCGTCGTTCTCGTTCGACACGGGCAGCGTCACCGAATGAAGGGAAAGCACATGCGACCGAGCGTTCTGACGAGGGCCATCGTCAGTGCCACCGCCGTCGCCGGCCTGGCGGCGGGAACCCTCGCGACGGCGGGCACCGGCTTCGCGGCAGCCCCGCAGGCGCCTCAGCAGGCGGTGAGCGCGGAGGCCTTCGGCACGCTGGCGACGAACAACCTCGGCCTGACCGAGACGCAGGCCAAGAACATCCAGCGCTGGCTGGCGCGTACCAGCTGGGACTACAACGGTGCCATCGACGGGCAGCTGGGCACCGAGAGCTGGAAGGCGATGCAGCGCTTCCTGAGGGCGCACTGGGACTACAACGACTCCATCGACGGGATCACCGGCCCCAACACGATCAAGGCGCTGCAGCGGTTCCTGAAGGCGCGCTTCGACTACACGGGTCCGATCGACGGCATCGCCGGGGCCGGCACCAAGGCCGCGTTCGCGCGGTTCGCCAACTACATCGGCTGATCCGCACGCGCCTGCCTCACCTCTTCACGGGGGAGGTGAGGCGGGCGCGCGCTCGTCGTCAGCCTGACGCGGACGCCGAGGGCGTGACCGGGGTCGGTTTCAGGGCGCGCTCGCAGTGGGGCCAGTCACCGAAGTCGCGTTCGCGGCTCCACAGCTTGTGGGCGGCCTGGATATTCCATTCTGGATCCAATGCCTGGGCGGGCGTGCCGCCCAGCTCGGCGAGGCGGGCGTCGGAGATCTGGAAGAGCCCCCAGTTCCTGCTGCCGTTGGTGTTCGGGAGGATGTGCAGGGGATCGAGGAAGGACTGGCAGTCGGCGATGGCCACGGCGTCGTCGGGGGCCTCCGTGAACACCTCGCGGACCCGTTGGCGCACCTTCTCGGGCGACCAGGTCTCCATGCGGACGGTCGACTCGTGGAGGGCCTTCTTCGTCGGGTCTCCCACGACCCCGTTCGGTACGAGGCCGGTGAGCACCTGGAACGCCGTGACCCGGCGCAGGGTCTCCGGCCCGAAGGAGCCGTCGACACCGATGCGGGCGCCGTGGTCGCGGAGCCGCTGCTGCACGTCCCGTACGCATGCGTCGTTCTGCCCCATGCTGATCACGGGCCCGCAGGTGTCCGAGAACAGCAGCCGCCCGTCCGGTGCGCCGCCCTCCGTGGGGGAGGAGAGGGCGGAGACGCCCCAGGCGGTGAGGGCGAGGACGAGCCCGGCGACGGCGAGGGAGAGGACGAGCGGCCGCCGGGACCGCCGCGACGCCGGCGTGTCCTCCTCCTCGGGGGAGCCTTGTCCGGCCGGTTCTGTCAGTGCAGCCGGTTCGGCCGGTTCAGCCGGTTCCGCCGGTTCGGCGGCTTCGGCTCGTTCCGCGTCGGCCAGGGCCCACAACCGGTGCAGCTCGCGCAGCTCGGCGGGGGTCGCTCCGCAGGTGACGGCGATGCGGTGGGCGGGTCCGTAGTCCTGAGGCACGGAGGAGCCGGTGCAGTAGCGGTGGACGCTGGAACGGCTGATGCCGGTCTTCTGGGCGAGGGTCTCGTAGCTGTAGTCGGCTCGCCGGCGTAACTCACGCAGCCGGGACGCGAACCGCTCTGCCTCGGTGAATCGATTCAAGACGAACTCCTGACGAGGTCCGGAACGCCCCCGGCGCCCCGGCGTCCCAATGTGCCAGAACGACCTTGGTGAGTCCCGTCGTTGGGGGCCCGCCCGCATGTCGTCGAGCGACGACTCGACACGCACGCCACGGCAATCACACGAGTCACAGGGAGAACCGATGGGACGAACCAAGCTCCGAGAGTTACTCACCCTCACGGGAGCGTCGATCGCGCTGCTGCTCGCCTCGACGACGGCGACGACGGCGACGACGGCGACGGCGGTCGGCGCGACCCCGCACCGCGCCCCGGACCGGCCGACGGCCGCCGCGTGCGGATACTCCGACGCACAACCGACCCTGCGGCGCGGTGCGACCGGCGTGGACGTCCAGGAGGCCCAGTGCCGGCTGAACCTGACCATGAACCCCGACTACTACCCGCCGCTGGCGGTCGACGGTGACTTCGGCGGAGAGACCGAGACCCGGGCCGTCCAGTTCCAGCAGTGCGCCGGTCTGGGCTCCGACGGGGTCGTCGGCCCGAACACCTGGGCCGCGCTCGCCGACTGGTCCGCGCGCGGGACCTACTGTGAACCGCCCCGCCCGGCGGGCTACGCCGTCGACGGCGTCGACACCTCCGTGTACCAGCACCCCGGGGGCGCGGCGATCGACTGGAAGCGACTGCGCGCGGAGGGCGTCGAGTTCGCGACGGTCAGGGCCACGCGGGGCCTCAACGTCACGGACGCGTACCTCGCCACCGACCTGGAAGCGGCGCGTCAGGCGGGCCTCGCGGTCGCCCCGTACCACTTCTACACGGCCGCGACGGCGCCGACGGGGCCTGCGCAGGCGGACCGTTTCATCGCCGCCGTACGCGCCACCGGCTACACCGGCCACCGCCCCGGGGACCTGCCGCCCGTTCTGGACCTGGAGCGCATGGACGACGGTACAAGCCGCTGCCCGGTGTACGGCTCGGTCGCCGATGTGACGGCCTGGCTGGACCGGGTGGAGGCCGCGTTCGGCCGGAAGCCGATCATCTACACCCAGAAGTCGTTCCTGGACGACTGCATGGGCTCGACGACGGCCTTCGCCGGGTACGGCCTCCAGCTCGCGGACTACCGCCAGACGATCACCGAGCCGCCGCTGCCGGCGGGCTCGTCGAGCTGGCTGATGTGGCAGTACACGGAGTCCGCGCTCTTCGACGCCATCAAGGCCCCGGTGAACGCGGACGTCTTCAAGGGCACCCAGACGGACCTGAACCGCCTCGCGAACCGCTGAGGCCGCCGTGCCCCGGGCGCCTGGGTCAGCTGATCCGGTCGAGGAAGGCGGCCCAGGCGCCGGGGGAGACGGAGAGGGAGGGGAGGGCGGTGTCCTTGGAGTCACGGACGTGGACGGAGTCGGGGGCGGATGAGATGGCGACCTCGACGCAATCGCCGCCCTGTGGGCCGCTGTAGCTGCTCTTGAACCAGTTGAGGTCGTTGCTCATAGTTTCCGTGCCACCTGTTCGATGAATTCTGTTGACTCTTCCGGCGTGAGTGCCTGGGCCCGCAGCGAACCGTATCGAGCAAAGGCATCACCCAACTCGGGCTGTTCGGTGAGAAAGTACCTCCCGCTCTGCCCCTCGACATAGACCAGCTGCTCCTTGCGTCCTTCCGTCTCCAGGAGCGTGAACGGGCCGCTGAGACCGGCGTGTGTCTCCCGGTTCTCCGACATGACCTGGATCTCGACGTTGCGGAGACGGGCTACATCGAGGATGTGGATCAGGTTGTCCTTGAGGATCTGCGGTCCGCCGATGGGGCGGGTGAGCGCGATCTTCTCCAGGACGAACCTGATCAGCGTGAACGGCTTTCGGCGGAACACCGCGTGTCTCGCCATACGGGTCTCGATCATGGACTCCCGCTCGTCGTCGTCCCAGGGCGGGTTGGCGCAGTTGAAGACCGCTCGTGCGTAGTCCGGGGTCTGGAGCAGTCCGGGGATCAGCTGGTTCTCGTACGCGTGGATCCCGGCGGCCGTCGCCTCTGCCTCCAGGTAGTCCTCGAACCAGGCG